>JAFYMC010000036.1 GCA_017556805.1 Lachnospiraceae bacterium
AATGGGGACTTGGCAGACCAAGGTACAATGAGAGCATTAATTTCTAATGTTTATGCAGCCTATCAATTCTGCGATAATTCCGTGGTGGCAAACCAATTACATGATTTGTGGAATTTCTTGATGTTTGAAAGCGATGGCAATCTAGAAAATGCGAAAGAAATTGCTTTGATTGAATTAAATGATTCACTACGTGCAATCAAAGTAAGTGACTAACAACTTCAATTTGTCGAACACATGAAACTTTCAGTTTGTCGAAGCGACAAATCCGAATTTGCAGAGCCTTATAGACACAGCATTACGGATAATCGGAAATTAGGGGAGGACATTGCATGCAGTATTATACAAGAAGTTTTCATATGAGTTTGCTTCCGTATGAGTTATTGGATGAGTTTACGGTGCACGAGGAAGCAGAGCGGTTTAGTGAGGATTTTTATCAGAAGGTGTTAGAAGAAAAAAGGGCGCAGTATCGCAAAATATATTCGGACTTTGAGGACGGAGAGATTTTTTCCGGTGTATGCATCGCGGGAGTGGCAAAATTGATGGCTGATTTGCCGGGGAGTGTAGAGATAGCGGACTGCAGAGTGTTTTTCTTAAAAGCGATGGCGCCGTCTGTTTGGAAGTATTTTAAGGAAGAGGCAAGAAAACAGGAGATACGGTATAAACTTCTTTTTGAAAAAATAGAAAAGAGGGAGCAGGAAGACCGGTTAAAAATGCCGGAGCATTGGTTGCCGTTGTTTGATTTGGCGTGGCAAGACGGTGTTTTTTTCCTGCATGCCGTTGAGGGTGACAAGATAACTGCTACGGTGCGTGATGAGTTTTGTAATATCATGGATTTGACCTTTTTCGGAGCGGAGTGGTATGCGCAAGAGGAGGAGGAGATGCCGACTCGTATTTTGTTTACCGAGGTTCTGTGGGAGAACGGAAAGCTACGTTTGAACATTTTGACTCGTACAAACGAGTATTCTATCCTGGCGGAGGATGTGAAGTGTGTCTGGATGGATGAGGATGAAGTAGAATAATATGTAGGGGTACCAAAAGGATAGCGCTTTCGGTACTCCTTTTTATATATTATCTTAGCAATGGCTGTATTTGTTCACCGTTTGCCGCCTTAGAAGCGGACACCGGTACCAGTGCCATGTCCGCAACCAGGGAATTCGGTTTGCCGGAGCAATCGTCTTGCCTAAACGGGACAAAGTAGTAGTTCCGGGTGTTCAGAAGTTTTCCGATGTTGGCGGCATTGCCGGTGAGGCCGTCGTTGGTGGAAATGGCGAGGAGCACTGGGCGGTTGTTCCGCAGGTGGGCTTTGACCGCCATGGTTACCGGGGTGTCGGTGATGGCATTGGCCAGTTTCGCAATGGTGTTTCCGGTGCACGGTGCCACAATGATAAGGTCGAAGAGTTTCTTCGGACCGATGGGTTCCGCTGCCGGAATGGTGTCGATGACGGTAGTGCCGGTGATGGCTTCCACATCGTTGCGGAAATCCTCGGCTTTATAAAAACGGCTGTTAATCTGAGCTGTAGAAAAAGAAAAAATCGGGGTTACAATCGCCCCGAGGCGAACCAATTCCTTGATTGGATCTAATATTTTCGAAAAAGTGCAAAAGGAGCCGGTAACGGCGAATCCGATGCGCATTCCTTTTAAATTATCCATATGATTACTCCTTTTTGATTTGTTCTATAATTTCGTCAAAGATCAGTTTTGCGGCAGATTCCGGGGAAAAACGGGACGGAAGTGCGCCTGCCGGAAGTACCCGGAGACCGGAAATGTCCTTGGTGAGACAAGGCGTGCTGGCCAGTTCGATTAACAATGCAGGGGCGGTACGGCAGGAAAACGGTAAACGGTCTAATACGGCCGCCGGAATGGTATTGATGACCAGGGTACCGTCAAGGGCAGACAGCTCCGTGAGTTTCTTTGCGGAAAACCCTTTTTGTATGGCGGAAGCTAATTCCGACTGATTTTCGGTATATATCGTTACGGAAGCTCCCAGTGACGAAAACAGACGGGCGCACTCCTTTCCGAGAAACCCATAACCAAGGACAAAAACAGTGCTTTCACATAAAGCGGTCTTTGTTTCCTGTATTGCCAGGGCTACCGCACCCTCTGCGGTATACACGGAATTTTTGGTGCGGAAAGCGGTACTCTGCTTGATACGGCGGTAACCCAAGGTCTGTAAAACCGCGTTTTCCGACGGAAATCCGCCCCAGATAAGGCAATTCTCGGTTATGACATCGGTGTGTGCCGAAATACGTTCTTTCGGGGATAAAATCAGAAGGTCTGCGGGAGCCTTTAAGGTATGACCTGCCTGTTGCAGGAGGTCGGTCAGAATGGCATGCCGACAGTCTTCTCCGTAAATCAGAAAATTCATAAGCGACTCCTTTTGGTTTCATACCACAGTGTATTCGAGAAAAAAGGTTTGGTGTGTGCACGAAAGAAAAACATAAGGAATAAAGTAAAGGGAAGTGTGTTTGATTGGAGTATCTATGGGACAATGTTTTTTCTCGGGCAGTAACAGCGGAGAAGGTTTTCATAACTACTTTGACGGAGTAGTACCGGAGTGGGAGCGTCTGACCCGGTACTTTATGATAAAGGGCGGCCCCGGAGTGGGAAAAAGTACCTTAATGAAACGAGTGGCGGCCAAATCGGAGGAAGCGGGAGAAGAAGTGGAGCGGTTTTACTGTTCCGGAGATCCGGACAGTCTGGATGCGGTACGTCTGGTAAAGCGTGGCATTGTGTTTGCGGATGCCACCTCACCTCATGCCATGGATCCGCAGTATCCGGGGGCAGTGGAGGAGATTGTGAATCTGGGAGAACAGATTGATAGAAACCGGATTATGAAGTACCGGGATGAGGTGGAAATGCTGACCAAAAAGAATAAGGAAAGCTACCGCAGGGGATATGCGTTTTTACGGGCAGCCAAGGCCTTGGAGGAGGAGCGTTATCGGGAAATTGCGGACTGCGTGGATGTGGAGAAGATAGAAAAGCTGGCAAGAGAGATTGCGGAGCGTATCGGATCGGGAGAAGGTAGGCAGTGCAGACGATTGTTTCTGGATGCCATCAGTTGTAAAGGAAGAGTCAGCTTTGCAAAAGAGCATTGCGAAGGGAACCGGGTATACCGGGTTCTGGGGGCGGAGAAGGATGTGGTGACGGATGTATTGGTAAAAGCGATACAAAACGACCGGAAGGAGCTGTTTTGCAGTCCGCTATGTCCGAACCGTGTGAATCACATGCTCTTGCGGGAACAGGAGGTATTCTTTACCACAGAGCCGGGGACGGAGGGGACACTGCTTTTGGCGGGGGAACTTTTGAAAAAGGATTGCTCCGGTATTGCCTCCCGGTATGCGGAGGAGGCGCGTCGTTTGGAGGATTTGGCGATGTATTGCTTTAAAGAATGTAAGAAGATTCATGATGAGTTAGAAGCGGTTTATAAGAAATGTGTGGATTTTGAGGCTATTACCGAACGGACAGAGGAACTTCTTGATTTGTTGCGGGAGTTATAAAAACATACAACGGAAAGTACCTCTGTGCCGGCAAAGCGGATGGTAGGACGGCAATGTATAAGGATGGAAAAGATAGCCATACTAAGGATAAATGAGAGAACAAACCGGAGGCTGTGATGAAGAAATTATGTTTTTTTGATGCGAAACCTTACGACAAGATATATTTTGACCCGTTTGCAAAGGAGTATAATTTTGAGATTTTGTACTGTGAGTCGAAACTCAATGAGCGGAGTGTGGTGTTTGCACAGGGCTGTGACGCGGTGGTGGCCTTTGTAAACGACCGTGTGAATGCCGAGGTGCTTCGTGCGTTGTCGGAGATGGGAATCTCCATTGTGGCACTGCGTTGTGCCGGCTACAACAATGTAGATTTTAAGGAGGCTTACGGCAAGGTGCACATTGTGAGAGTGCCGGCCTATTCCCCGTATGCGGTAGCAGAGTTTACCATGGGGATGTTTCTTGCTCTGAACCGGAAGTTGTACCGGGCCTATAATCGTATCAGGGAGTATAATTTCAGCTTAATCGGGCTTTTGGGTACGGATTTTCACGGAAAGACCATGGGTGTGGTAGGAACCGGAAAAATCGGGCAAGTGTTTATCGATATTTGCCTGGGCTTCGGAATGAAGGTATTGGCCTATGATCCTTATCCGAGAGAGCGTGAGGGGGTGCGTTATGTATCCTTTGAAGAACTGTGCCGGCACTCGGATATGATATCGTTGCATTGTCCGTTAACCAAGGAGTCCTATCATTTGGTGGATGAGAAAGCAATCGAAACGATGAAGGACGGTGTTATGTTAGTCAATACCTCCCGTGGAGCCCTTATTGATTCCACGGCACTGATTGAAGGACTGAAAGAAGGGAAAATCGGTGCCGCGGGTCTGGATGTGTACGAGGAGGAGAGTGACTATTTCTACGAGGACTATTCCGGTGCGGTGATGCCGGATGATGAGCTGGCACGTATCATTTCCATGCCAAACGTACTTCTCACCTCTCACCAGGCCTTTTTGACCCATGAGGCGTTAAAGAACATTGCGGAGACGACTCTGGAAAACCTGCGCCGGTATTTTGGGGGAGAGGCACTGCCGAACGAGATTTGTTACCGGTGTGCAAAGAGCGGAAGTTGTAAGAAGGAGCATAAGGAGAGATGCTTTTAAACGTACAGCAAACTGTGTAAACGTGTAAGGGACAGCCGAGAAAGAGGCGGTCCCTTTTTGTGCGAGGTGAAAACGGAAACCATCGGTGTTTCTGCCGGAATTCATCGGTTTTTCCGGAAACACTTGCGCATCTCGGAATAATATATTATAATATTATTATCTATGGTTGTCACTGCGGTGAAGGGACCGTGCTTAGGGAAGGTGATGTTAAGAATGGCGAAAAAGGATCAGGGGACCAGAGAGCTTTATATTTTATTATTACGTACACAATCCTTACTCTCCAGAGTAATTCATATAGCAACGAAGGAACCGTACACACATATCTCCATCGGATTTTCCGGAGATTGTACGCAGTTTTACAGTTTTGCGAGACGGTATGCCAGACTGCCGCTTCCGGCGGGCTTTGTACATGAAAGTATCGAGTCCGGGATGATGGCAAGGAGCAAGAATGCGCCGTGTGCGCTGTACCGCATGGAGGTTCCGGCCCAGTCCTACCGGGCTATCCGCAGGAAGTTCAAAAAGATGCTTCCGATGCAGAAGCGGTTCCAGTACAGCGTGTTAGGGACATTCCTTTGTTTCTTCGGGATTGCGTATAAGCGGCGGAACAAGTATTTTTGTTCCCAGTTTGTAGCGGAGACGTTAAACGAAGTGGGGATAATGGAACTCACCAAGTCGCCGGAGTTGTATCATCCGGTGGATTTTCTTACTCTTCCGGAGATGGAGTTGTGTTATGAAGGCACCTTGGGAGATTTGGCGAAACGGAGATTTGCGTTAGCGTGTTAGTTTGGGGATGGGAGAACATATATGAGGAAATAGAGTCATTTATGGAGACCGGAGCGGCACGACAGTAGTGCCGCTTTTTTTGTCATAATACGTTATTGTGATAAATTTAAGAAGTATATGAAGGGAGCACAAAATGAAGTTTACAATCGAGCATGTGTCAAAGAGCTTTGAGAAAAAGCAGGTATTAAAGGATATTGATTTTACCTTTGAAAATGGGAAAATTTACGGACTTTTGGGAAGAAACGGTGCCGGAAAAACCACGTTGTTTAACTGTATCAACGGCGATATAAAAACAGACGGAGGCAAGTTTTCTTTGGAGGTAGACGGTACGGTAAGAAAAACAGAGCCGCAGGATATCGGTTATGTACTTTCTACGCCGACGGTGCCGGAGTTTTTGACGGGACGGGAGTTTTTGAAGTTTTTCCTGGACATTCATGAGGACCGCATTGAAAACAAGAAGACAATCGACGAGTATTTTGAGTATGTCAGCATTGCTCCGGAAGACCGAGATAAGCTCTTAAAGGACTATTCCCACGGTATGAAGAACAAAATGCAGATGTTGGTTAATATCATTGCCGAGCCGAGGGTGCTTCTGCTGGATGAGCCGCTGACCTCTTTGGATGTGGTGGTGGCAGAGGAGATGAAGCAGGTGCTTCGTTCCTTAAAGAAGGATTGTATTACGATTTTTTCCACCCACATTATGGATCTGGCGTTGGATTTGTGTGATGAAATCGTCCTGTTAAATCACGGAGTATTGGAGGTTGTGGACAAATCCGATCTGGACAGCAGGGAGTTTAAGGAGAAGATTATTACGGCGCTTCGGGAGGACGGAAATGAGTAAGACTTTGCGACTTTCTTTTTCGTTAAAGAATACATACCGGGTGAACAGTATTATTTATGCGTTAAAGCAGATTCCTCTCATTAAGAAGCTGATTCCCGGAAAGGCCTATCAGTCCCGGGGCTTAAAGGTGTTTGCCAATGTGTTGTTCTGGATTTGGGAGGTACTATCCACGTTTTTGTGGAAGCTTGTGTATTTTCTTTTGATGTTTTTTTTACCTATGAGCTTTTTGGGGATTTCCGAGGGAACGGAACCGGCCGCCTTTTTGCATCTTCTGTTGATTTTGTCCGCCATCGGAGCTTTTTTGAATACGTACATGTTTGATCCTACAAAGGATAAGTATTATGCCATGATATTGCTGGGGATGAATGCCAAGGAGTATACCTTAGTCAACTATTTTTACGAGATTATCCGGTTACTTCTGGGATTTACGGCATTCGGTTTGTTGTTCGGACTCTTGGCAGGGCTTAAGGTCTGGGAATGCCTGCTGATTCCGTTGTTTGTGGCCGGTGTGAAGTTTATTTATGCGGCAGTGGAGTTGGTTCGTTATGAAAAGAACCGGAAGGTGGTAAGCGGAATTAGTCAGAATGTGGCGCGTCTTATACTGGCAGGAGTGTTACTGCTTTTTGCATACGGACTGCCGGCGCTGGGGATTATGATTCCGCGAACAATCAGTATCGGTATTATGGGAGCGGTGATTTTTGCAGGGATATTGTCTTGGTGGAAGATTTTTGCTTTTACACAGTACCATGCCATGTACAAAGAGATTTTATTCGGTGCCATGGTTCTTATGGATCCGTCGGCACAGAGAGAAATCCAGCAGAAGCAGGAGCGGAAAAATATCAGTGCGGATACCGGTATTTCCAGTAATAAGAAGGGATTTGAGTACTTAAATGAGCTGTTTATTAAGCGTCACCGGAAGATTCTGTGGACCTCCGCAATACGGATTGCGGTGATTGCGGCACTTGTGTTTGCGGGGTTATTGGTGGTGACTGTTGCTATGCCGGAGGAAAAGGCGGAACTGAACGAATTGGTGATGACCTTTCTGCCGTACTTCGTGTTTATTATGTACGTCTTGAACCGGGGTACACAGTTTACGAGAGCGTTGTTTGTGAATTGTGACCACAGTTTGCTTACCTACTCCTTTTATAAGCAGCCGAAAATGATTTTAAAGCTGTTCCGTATCCGGCTGTGGGAGCTTATCAAAGTAAATCTTTTGCCGGCAGGGGTTGTGGGCGGCGGACTGGCGCTCTTGCTGTTTGCTTCCGGAGGCACGGCCAATCCGCTGAATTATGTGATTATCATTGTTTCCGTTATGTGCATGAGCATCTTTTTCTCGGTACATTATCTGATGCTGTACTACCTGTTACAGCCGTATAATGCGGGAACGGAGCTGAAAAGCGGAACCTACGGGATTATTATGTGGGTAACCTACATTGCCTGCTTCGTTATGATGAAGCTTCGATTGCCGACGTTTGTATTCGGACTTTGTACGATTGCATTTTGTATATTGTACTCGGTGGTGGCATGTGCGCTGGTATATAAAGTGGCACCGAAAACCTTCCGTATTCGTTCGTAATGACTTGCAAAAAAAGTTAGTTGTGATATACTGGAATCAGAGGGTGGTAAGTGCCTTCAATACGGAAGAAAACAAAGGGGATAGCTATGGCAGGAAAAAAGAAAGATAGTGCGTTTAAGCTGGTATTGATGATTTTCGGTATTATTTTCAGCGTGGTTTTGGTTCCGGGACTGATTGTATGGGGGCCGGGAGCCGGTGCTTTGGTGGGTGTATCCCAGGCAGCGTCTCAGGAGGGAATTGAGTCCATGGTGAAGGAAGCAAAGCTTTCCGAGAATCTGCACACGCTTATGATGGAGGAGCTGGAAAAAGAAGCTCAGGTCGATGAACTGAATCCGGAGTTCTGGAACAGTTTGTTGGAGGATTGTATTTCCGTGGAGTTTATTGACGACTTGCTTGCGGAAGGCGTAGATTGCATGTATAACGGAACAGAACCGCAGCTCAATGTAGACAGTGTGGTGGACGGATTCCGCAGCGGTCTGGATGACCTTGCGGCGAATGGGTTTGATGATATTTACGCTGCATGCTTTGAAGGGGAAGAGTCCAAATTCTTCTCGTCGGAGTTTATTACGTCCGTAAAGACTGATATCGAGACCGATTTGTTAGAGAAGTATTCCGAGTATCCGGTGGATTCTTTGGAGGATTTGGAAGAGGCATATGATACGCAGTTCGGTGCAGGGGCATTCGAGAAACTCTTTGATGAGGAAATGGAAGTTGTTAAAAAGGAGTGGAATGACGAATTCAGCCTGGAGGTGAACAATGAAATTGATTCCATGGCGGAAGAGTTGGAGCAGGAGATTAATACGGCGCTGTGGGATGTTACCCAGGATCCGGATATTCGCGAGACCTTTGATGTATTGAACGAAATCAGTGCAAATAAGGACAAGGTAAAGCTTGTGGCATACGGTATTGTATTGGCGGCAGTATTGCTACTTCTGATTTGTTTCTGGTTCGGTACCGCCGGTTTTGTGGTTCCGAGCGCTGCACTGATTCTCGGTGGTTTGCTGTGTAAACTGGTAACCTTGCTGGAGACTCCGATTATGGATCTTGTGAAGGCAGAACTGGCAACGGAACCGGGCGTAGAAGAATTCGGGTTTGTTGTGACGGATTTGATTACCGGTATTATGGCACCGTTCTTTGCGGAAATGTCCAAGTTCGGTTATACGATGATCGGTATCGGTGTACTTCTGATTTTATTGGCAATTTTAAAGGCCGTGGTAACGAAGAACATGCATGCTTCCGAGGAAGTAATGTAACATAAAATAACTTTGCAAAAGAAACGCTTTATGCTATACTAATATCAGGTTAGTGTAGGATAGAGCGTTTTTTTGAAAGAAGGAATACGATGGATAAGAAAAAGACATATACATATCAGGGGTTTACTTTTCATACAGAGGCAGAGCTTGCGGAAGCAAAGAAGGAAGCGGAGGTTGTGACCTATATTCGTTCCCAGGCGGATCTCGGAAATGTAAAAACGGTGGTGAAGCTGTATAACCGCCTGATTGAGAAGGGAACACTGGTAACACCGCTTGGAATTGCCTTTTTACAGGAGCTTCGTTCGCGGGCACTGGAGTCCGGGCTGGTGGCAGAGAGCAGTCTGCATGCGCTTCCGGAGCCGACAAAGCCGGAGAAGCAGCCGGAGACGAAGCTATCCAAGGATAAGAAGTTGATGGAGTATTATAAGGAAAAGTCCAAAAGGCTGACATTTACGGTGGCGGTACTATGCATTGTGATTGTCATTTTATTTGTGATTCGTCTGTTCGGTACGGCATCGCCGTTTACGGATTACGAACAGAAGGTGCTAAATGAGTACGCAGGCTGGAAGGAAGAACTGACGGAGAAGGAAGAAACCCTTCATCAGTGGGAAAAAAGCCTGACGGAGTGGGAGAAGGAACTGGTACAAAGGGAACAGGAATTACAGTAGAGCGTTCACAGTTTCCTGCGGATTCGGACACAGATTTTCCATAATCCCGTGATAGGATAAGAAAAAGAGCGTTATCATAGGAGGCTGGTTTTATGGAACGTACGAGGATTTTGGTAGTAGATGATGAGGGTCGCATGCGAAAGCTGGTGCGTGATTTTCTGGTAAAGAATAATTATGAAGTGGTGGAAGCGGAGAACGGAGAAGAAGCGGTTGATATTTTCTTTGAACAAAAGGATATCGAACTGATTATTTTAGATGTCATGATGCCGAAGATGGACGGTTGGCAGGTGTGTAAGGAGATTCGCCAGTATTCCACCGTGCCGATTATTATGCTGACGGCCAAAAGCGATGAGAGAGACGAGCTTTTGGGCTTTGAGCTGGGGGTGGATGAGTATATTTCAAAGCCTTTCAGTCCGAAGATTTTAGTTGCAAGAGTGGAAGCGATTTTGCGGCGGGCCGGCACCGTAGCTGCGGAAACAACGGAGGTGGGCGGTATTGTGCTTGACAAGTCGGCCCATCAGGTGTTTGTGGACGGACAGCCGATTGAACTGAGCGTCAAGGAGTTTGAGCTTCTGGCCTATTTTATCGATAATAAGGGATTGGCATTGTCCAGAGAGCGGATTTTGAATAATGTGTGGAATTATGATTATTTCGGAGATGCCAGAACCATTGATACCCATGTAAAGAAGCTACGGAGCAAAATGGGGGATAAGGGCGATTATATCAAGACCATCTGGGGGATGGGCTACAAATTCGAGGTGTAGTGTATGAAGCACGGAAAGCATTCCGTAAGAGTAAAATTGATCGTTCTGACCTTTGCGGCTATTTTTGCGACGGTGGCACTGTGTATTGTACTGAACGAAACTCTTTTGGTAAAGTACTACGAAAACAGCAAGCAGAAAATGCTGGGCGAGATGTATGTTGAAATCAACCGTCTGGTATCGGACGCAGGCGGCGTGGAGTTTTATGAGGAAACGGGGGATATTTCGGAGGACCTTCGTTTGGAACTGGATATTTTATGTGCCAGGTCAAATGTTACCACGGTAATCGTAGAGGACATTATTTTTAAGGAGAGACCCCAAGCGATTGTCAGTTATTTCTTTGGTACCGGCGGTAAAAACGATCAGGATATGCCGGTAATACGGGAATTGATCGGCGATTACTTTTTGCCGGGATACGGTGAAGGGTTGAAGGAGAAAAAGCTGGAGACGGAGACAGAGGATTACAGTATTTTTTCCTTATATGATGCCCGGATGGAGTCCAAGTATATCGAACTTGTGGGATATCTGGACAGCGGAGAGATTATACTGTTGCGCTCCAATGTGGAGAGTATGCAGGAAAGCGTAAAGGTGGCCAATAAGTTTTTGCTTTATGCGGGTCTTGCCAGTGCAGTGATGATTTCCGTGGTGATGTTTTTTGTCAGTAGGCGGTTTACGAAGCCGATTTTAAAGTTGGCGGAGATTTCCAAGGAAATGTCGGAGCTGAATTTTGATGTTAGATACGAGGCAAAGCGCCGAGATGAAATCGGAACGCTGGGCAATAGCATGAATGTGCTATCGGAGAAGCTGGAGTCCACCATTTCCGAACTGAAAAGTGCCAATAACGAGTTACAGGTGGACATTGAGCGAAAGATACAGGCGGAGGAGGTCCGTAAGGAGTTTCTTTCCAATGTTACCCATGAACTGAAGACGCCGATTGCGTTGATTCAGGGCTATGCGGAAGGGCTAAAGGACAATATCAGTGAGAGTCCGGAGGACAGAGAGTTTTATTGTGATGTCATTATGGATGAGGCGGCGAAGATGAATGCTATGGTGAAAAAGCTTCTGACGCTGAATCAGTTGGAGTACGGAACCACAGCACCGGAATTTGCCCGGTTTGATTTGACGGAGGTAATCCGTGCGGTGTTAACTTCCGTGGAGGTGCTGGCGGTACAAAAGGATGTTACGGTCCGCTTTGAACAGACGGAACCGGTGTATGTATGGGCGGATGAGTATATGGTGGAGGAGGTATTGACCAACTACATCAGCAATGCCTTTCATCATGTGGAGGGAGAACGGCTCATAGAGGTTCGTTTGACGCCGAAGGGAACCGGTATCCGGGTATCCGTCTTTAATACGGGAGCGCAGATTCCGGAGGAGGATTTGTCGAATATCTGGATTAAGTTCTACAAGGTTGATAAGGCACGTACCAGAGAGTACGGTGGCACCGGAATCGGCTTGTCGATTGTAAAGGCAATTATGGAGGCTCATAACCGGGCATACGGAGTACAGAATCATGCTTCCGGCGTGGAGTTCTGGTTTGAATTGGACCACTCCGCAGAATCTCAAAATTAATTTAAAATTGCTATTGATTTTTCCGAAAAACCATGCTATAATGAGAAAGCTGTTTTAAGTTATGGAGATAAAGAGGTGAAAGACATGAAAGAAGCAATCCAGCCGAAATACTATCAGGCAAAGGTAACCTGCAACTGTGGTAATGAATTTGTTACCGGCTCTACCAAAGAGGAAATCCATGTGGAAGTTTGTTCCAAGTGCCATTCCTTCTATACCGGTCAGCAGAAAGCTGTAGCAGCACGTGGTGCTATTGATAAGTTCAACCGTAGATATGGTTTAAGCCAGAACTAAAAAAACATAAAAGAACAAAAATCAGGTTGAGGTTGTGATAATCTCAACCTGCTTTGCTTATAAGACACACACGGAGGAGGAGGTACACATGAAGTCATCAGGCATTGGAGGACAGGCCGTATTAGAAGGCGTTATGATGAAAAACAAAAGAGATTATGCGGTCGCTGTCAGAAAACCGAACGGCGAAATTGCTGTAGAAAAGGGCGAAATGATCAGCGCTACCGAGAAGTATAAAGTGCTTGGTTTGCCGTTAATCCGGGGCGTAGTGAATTTTGTGGAATCTTTGGTGTTAGGCGTAAAGATGCTTACTTCTTCTGCGGAATATTTTGATGATGTGGTGGAAGAGCCGGGCAAGTTCGAGCTTTGGCTTCGGAAGAAGTTCGGCGAGAAGGCGGATAAGTTTATTATGGGCGGTACCGTGTTCCTTTCCGTGGTAATGGCGATTGCGATTTTTATGTTGCTTCCGCTTTTGATTGTAAGCTTTATTGATGAAAATGTGATTTCTTATGAGTGGAAGACCTTGATTGAAGGTTTGATCCGAGTGGTAATTTTCCTGGGATATGTGGTACTGATTTCCCGGTTAAAGGATATTAAAAGAGTATTTATGTATCACGGTGCGGAGCATAAGACCATTAATTGTATCGAGCACGGTATGGCGCCGACGGTACAGAATGTCAGAGAATGTTCCAGATTTCACAAGCGTTGCGGTACCAGCTTCCTGTTGTTTGTTATGTTAATCAGTGTGGTATTCTTCCTGATTGTACGTGTGGAGACGCTGTGGCTTCGTTTTGTGGTACGTGTTTTGTTTGTGCCGGTAATTGCGGGTATTTCCTATGAGTTTATCAGACTGGCAGGCAACAGTGATTCCAAGTTCATCGGCTTTTTAAGTAAGCCGGGCTTGTGGCTGCAGGGATTGACGACCAGAGAGCCGGATGATGACATGATTCGCGTGGCGGTGGCTTCCGTAGAGGCAGTGTTTGACTGGCAGGCGTATCTGGATGAGAATTTCGAGAAAAAGCTTCGTAAGAAAAACGGTAAGATAATCAAGGCACCGGCAGGAAAGACAGAGCCGGCAAAGGAGACGAAGAAGACGGTCAAGAAGACCGAGCTTCCGAAGGAAGAAGTACAGACGAAGGAAGAGCCGGTTACGGAGGTGCAGGCAGTAGCTGCGCCGGAACCGGAGAAGAAGGCGGCTAAGACCGTTTCCGAGGCTGTGGTAACAGAGGAAACGGTTTCGCAGAAGACCGAGCCGGAGGATATTACGGCGAAGTTTGACTGGAGCTTCCCGTCTGCGAAGAAAGATGCAAAAAAGGAAGAGCCGGACGAGGCTGCGGCAAAGGAAAGCAGAAGCCGTCTCGTTGAAAAGGTGGCTGCGGCAGACAAGGCGGAGAAAGCAGGAAAGGCGGCACAAAAGGCTGTTGTGAATACACGCAATGCGGAGGATGAAGAGGAAGAAGATGACATTCTTCGTGCGTTAGATAAGTTTTTTGTATTTGAAGGCGAGGGAACGGTCATGGAGCGTTCCGGAGACAAAGAGCATTAAAAGGCGGGATGTTATGACCTATTCCGAATTGATGGCAGATGGAGTAAGACAGCTTACGGATGCCGGGTTTCCCGAGGCACGTACGGATGTAAGAGTGCTGTTGTTCCATGCATGCGGTCTGGATTTCATGTCCTTTTTACGGGACGGAGAGTTGCAGGTGCCGGCGGAGCAGGAACGACGGTTTGCGGAGATGCTGAGCCGCCGTATGGAACATGTTCCGGTGCAGTATATTACGGGAGAGCAGGACTTTTGCGGTTTAAGCTTTTCTGTACAGCCGGGAGTGCTGATTCCGCGCCCGGAGACGGAGCTTTTGGCAGAGGCGGTATTTACGGATGCAAAAGGGAAACGGGTACTGGATATGTGTACCGGCTCCGGATGTATTGCAGTCACCGTAGCAAAGCTGGGAGCGCCGGCGTTTACGGCAGCGTCGGATTATTCCGAGGAGGCGCTTTGCGTGGCAAAGAAAAATGCGGAGCTTCTGAATGCGGATGTGACGTTTTTTCAAGGAGATTTGTTTGAAAATGTAGAAGGTGCGTATGATATCATTGTGTCCAATCCGCCGTATATTAAGAGTAAGGTCATTGAAGAACTGATGCCGGAGGTAAAGGAGTTCGAACCCCGGATGGCTCTTGACGGGACAGCAGACGGGTTGCTTTTCTACCGACGGATTACGGCAGAGGCAAAGAGATATCTGACCCCGGGGGGCAGACTGATGTTTGAAATCGGTCACGACCAGGGAGACGAAGTGGCAGGCCTGCTGGCGGCAGAAGGCTATGGATCCGTTGAAGTGAAGAAAGATTATGCCGGACTGGACCGGATGGTATTTGCGGTTTGGCCGGGTGATAATAAGGAGAATTAGAGATGTTTGATAAGTTAGAGGATTTGTTACAGCGTTACGAGGAGCTCCAGAACGAATTAAGCGACCCGAACGTGGTAAATGATCAGGCGAGATTCCGTAAGCTCATGAAAGAGCAGAACGATTTGGCTGATATCGTAGCGGAGTATAAGCGTTACAAGCAGACGAAGCAGGATATCGAGGACAGCCTTATGATGCTGGAAGAGGAAAGCGATGAGGATATGCGTGAAATGGCAAAGGAAGAGCTTGCCGAGGCAAAGAATCGCATAGAGGAGTGCGAGCAGAATTTAAAGATTTTACTCATTCCGAAGGACCCGAACGATGAGAAGAACGTTATCGTAGAAATCCGTGCGGGCGCAGGCGGTGATGAGGCGGCGTTATTTGCAGCGGAGCTTTACCGCATGTATGCGAAATATTCCGAGACCTTCCGTTGGAAGATTGATTTGATGAACGTCAATGAAAACGGTATCGGTGGCTTTAAGGAAGCAGTATTTATGGTAAATGGACAGGGCGCTTACTCGAAGTTAAAGTACGAGAGCGGCGTGCACCGTGTACAGCGTGTGCCGGTCACCGAGTCCGGCGGGCGTATTCATACCTCTACTGCAACGGTAGCAATCATGCCGGAGGCAGAGGAAGTAGATGTAGAGCTCAACATGAATGACTGTAAGTTCGATGTGTTCCGTGCATCCGGTAACGGCGGACAGTGTGTCAACACCACCGACTCCGCAGTGCGTTTGACTCATATTCCGACGGGTATCGTAATTTCCTGTCAGGATGAAAAGTCCCAGCTCAAAAACCGTGACAAGGCATTAAAGGTGCTTCGTGCAAAGTTATATGAATTAGAGCTTGAAAAGGCCCATGATGCCGAGGCAGAGGCTAGACGCAGCCAGGTAGGTACCGGCGACCGTTCCGAGAAGATTCGTACCTATAACTTCCCGGACGGACGTGTAACCGACCACCGTATCAAGCTGACCACCCACCGTTTGAACGAAATCTTAAACGGCGATTTGACTGAGGTAGTAGATGCACTTACCGCAGCAGACCAGGCGGCAAAGCTGGCAAAGATGGCGGAAAATTAAGTTTTGGTATAGAATAGTAGGAAGAGACAGAATTTTGCTTGCAGGATATTCTGTCTCTTTTTTGCGGAAAGTAAAAATGAAAAAGAAAATATGTGAATTCGCCCGGGGGGTGAAATCTCATTGCTAATATAGGGGGGATAAGATATAATAAAAGAAAAGAGTTTGAATGAGATGCGAAACAGGATATATATAATGCATAAGAGAGGATAGATACTATGAGCGGAATCTACGGTTATATTAAGAATGAGAGCTTTCGGGAAGCTACGATTCCTAGGCCGGATAGATTAAGCATGTGGAATAAAGCTTATGGAAAAGATGCGCATTTAGAAGAACAGGAAGAGACATATCTGTTGGGGTGTTACATTGAAAAGTTGAGCAGCAAGGCGGTCTGTCCTTCGGAACTTATAAGGCGCGATAAGAAACGATGGATGATGGATGCTGTTTTATATAACAGAGATGAAATATATGAGTTACTCGGTGATGTGAAGGCACCGGAGCTTGTGAAAAAATCCGATGAAGAGTTACTGGTTGAGTTGATTGAGAGAAAGGGCTTGGATGCTCTTGCGGAGGTAAACGGAGACTTTGCGGGTGCTGTTTATGATACAGAGACAAATTCTCTAACGCTTTTTCGGGATCATATGGGAATTCGACCGCTGTATTACTATGTTTCGGATGAATTTGTTTGCTTTTCCACCGATTTAAGAGGGGTATTGTCGGTTGAAAATGTGAAGGTGACGATAAACGAGGAATGGGTGTATCGCTCCTATTTTCATTTGATTCCGTATACATCCACTTCCACGGAATATAAGTATATTTACTGTGTTCGGCCTGCAAGTTACCTGAAGATTGAATTTCGGGAGAAATCATGCCGTAACAGGTATCCGGGCAGAATATTGCATGCAAAGGAATATGATTATGAGGTGGATGACAGACAGCGAGTGTATTGGAAAACGCTAAACAGAGTTCGTATATCCGAGAAAAAGTATTGGCATTTAGGTGAGAGGAAGATTCGCTATAAGTCGGAAGAGGAGTATTGCAGTGAATTAAGAGAGCTTATTGAGGATTCGGTACAGCGCCGTCTGAATGCCTTTGACGGCATTGCCGGAGCGGAGTTTTCGGGCGGCTTGGATTCTTCGTTGATCAGTATTCTGATAAAAAGGCTGGGAAGAGAGTGCATTTACTGCTCTTGGTCCAATGACCCCAAGGATTATCCTTTGGTGGAGGAGGATGAAAGGCGAACGATACTGGAAATCTGTGAACGTTATTCGATGAAATGTAAATTTTTATCGAAGGATATTTATTTTAATAAATTTACAGAGTTCAATAAACGAAGTGCCGATGTGTTAGATGTAACTTCGGATGAAAGTGTGCTTGAAAAGTATGCGCTTTGGCCTATGATAAATACGCAACATTTATTGAATTCTGCCGCTTATATTGGGAAGAACGGCGCGAAGGTCGTATTTACAGGGCATGGCGGAGATGAGGGAGTGAGTCACAGACCGAATCCGTATGAACTGATTTACCACAAGGAGATTAAGAATTACTTAAACTATTATTGTGATGTCCGCAAGAACAGGAATTTCAGAACGCTAAGAGGAATCAGGCGGGCGCTTAGAGCATACGTGCAGTCTAAAAAGGCATTAAGACACCGGAAAGAAGAATTAATGGCAGCACGAAATTATGATAAAAAGTTTTGGCAGATCATCCATCCTGATTTTGTAGAACGGGGAAAGAAGATGAAGGACATTCCTTTCACGTTCGGATATGATGTGGTGAAGTACATTTTAAGAAACGGTTCCAGAAACAGAATGGATTGTGTTGCCGTATATGGGGCGTATTGCGGCGTCAGATATATGTTTCCGTATTTGGATTACCGTGTAATCGATTTTGCGGTTTCCATAGAAAGAGGTATGTATTTACGACACGGAACCAATCGTTATGTGTTGAAGGCAGCTTTTCGGGATTTGTTACCGGATAGTTTGTTGGGGGAGGTCAATAAGTTTGATCCAAGCTTTGCGGCGGAACAGGTGGAACCGGTTCCGTTAGAGAGAAAGATCGAGGTTGTGAGAAAAAGAATCACGGAATTCAAGGAGAGGTATCACTGTTCAACGGTAGAAGAAATCTTTTCGTTGGATGACATTCTGGAAGAAATTGATACAAAAGAAATAACCGAGCAAAACATAGGAGAGCTGATTAAAAAGTGCGAAACGGTATTAGACACATTCCGCTTGCAGGTTTTGGTGGAAAAGGCCAGACAGCAATGAAAAAACGGTGTGTATGCTGATAAATTCTAACAAAGTTGTTAGAGTTATTGACATGCGGATAGGAATAATGTACTATATAGAAAAATGTGAATACATCAATACGGAGGAAATCAGATATGAAGAAGTGGAACGCACCGGAGATGGTTGAATTAGCAATTGAGAGCACGGCAGATAAATGTGAGGGTAATACTGGTTTTACCGGGGAAGATAATCCAAATTATAAGACGAAAACCAAACATTGTGAGTGTGGTCACAGCACAAACTTTGTGTTTTGTGATGTGTGTGGCGCCGGTGATAAAGAAACCGGAGACGATACCGTTGTTACAGACAGATTGTCTGCATAAGATATGAATGTAGTGTTAGATTGAAGATTTAAGACACAGTATCTACAGAAATGTGGATGCTGTGTCTTTTCGTTTTTATGTATAGTGGTGTTTTCTTAACAAAAAAGAACATTCTGTTAACATTTTGAAAAGGTCTTCCATTTTTCGGCGATTTGTATTATAATTACTGGCGTAGTTTATTGAGATGCAGTGTTAAAATATTGATATTACAATGATATTTTAACCGCAAAGAGAATTAAAGGAGAAGAGAGTAGTATGAGAAAAATGAAATTGACTTTACTCGCAGCGGTAATGGTAGTTGCACTGGCTGCCTGCGGAACCAAAGATAACAACGTAGATCCGACTCCGGAACCGACCGCGGCAGCACAGCCGACGGCGACCCCGGAACCGACTGCAACCCCGGAACCGACCGCAACCCCGAAGCCGACGGTGACCCCGAAGCCGACCGCAACGCCGATCCCGGAGTTTACACAGACCTTTAAGGATGTATACGGTGAGTACGGTTTAAAGGCCGGTACCTGTATGTCCGAGTTTATGTCGAATGATGCAAGATGTCAGGAGTTCATTAAAAAGAACTTTAACAGTATTACCTTTGAGAATGAGCTTAAGCCGGATTACATTCTAGACCAGGAGGCAAGTAAGGCTGCCGGTGATTTGGTAGTTAAGTTCAGCCCGGCCACCGAGAAGATGTTAAAGTGGTGTCAGGACAACAATATGGCAGTGCGTGGTCATACGTTGATTTGGCATAGTCAGACTCCGCAGTGGATTTTCTATGATAACTTCGATACCAGCGGGAACCTGGTAGGCAGAGAGGTAATGCTTGCCCGTATGGAAAGCTACATGAAGCAGGTGTTTGAGTTGTTAGAGCAGAAGGGCTATTCCGATATGTTTTATGCTTACGATGTGGTAAACGAGGCTTGGTTAGACGACGGAACCATGCGTCCGAGTAACTGGCTTACTACCATCGGGGAGGATTACTTATGGCAGGCGTTCTATCTGGCAGATAAGTATGCTCCGGAACATATTGATTTGTACTATAACGATTTCAATGAGCAGTTTAAGACCGAAGCTCTTTACAACTTCTTCCAGACCTTAAAGGATGAGGACGGAAACTACCTGATTGACGGTGTCGGCTTCCAGGCGCATCTTTACACTAAGGATGATATGGATTTGTACTTTGCGCATATGGATAAGATTGCAACCTTGGGTCTTAAGATTAACTTAACGGAGCTTGATGTTTGTCTCGGCAAGTACAATGATATCGGATATGCAACCGACCAGAACAAGAAGATTCAGGGTCAGTTCTACTACAACTTAATCAGTGGTATTATGGAGCGTGTACAGGCAGGTTCCGTAAAGATGGACGCATTGACCTTCTGGGGCTTTGCGGATGAGCTTTCCTGGAGACAGGAGTACAATCCGATGTTACTGGACAGAAAGTGGAATCCGAAGTACGCATACGGTGCAGCACTTCTGATGAAAGAATACGCAGGCTTTGATGAAGTAACCGAATAAGCCCGTTTGTATAAGGAGAAGAGAATAATATGAGAAAATGGAAATTAGGTGTTCTTGCAGCTGTGTTGGTGTTTGCGATGTCTGCCTGCGGTACAAAAGACACCGGTGTTGCACCTACAACGGCACCGACCGCGACGGTGGCACCGACAATGACTCCGGAGCCGACTGCGACCCCGGAACCGACGGCGACTCCGAAGCCGACCGCGACCCCGAGACCGACGGCAACCCCGAAGCCGACGCAGGCACCGGAAGTAGAAGAGACCATTAAGGATGTAATGGCTGAGTATGGCATGAAAGCGGGCACTTGTATGTCTGCGTATATGTTATACGATACCAAGTGCCAGGAGATTATAAAAAGGAACTTCAACAGTATTACCTTTGAAAATGAGCTGAAGCCGGATTATGTGTTCAACAAAGAGAAGAGTATTGCTGCCGGAGAGTTAGTGGTTGAGTTTTCCGAGGATACGATTAAGCTCTTAGACTGGTGTAAGGAAAACGGAATGGCAGTACGCGGACATACGCTTGTATGGCACAGCCAGACTCCGAACTGGATTTTCTATGAGAACTTTGATGAAAGCGGCGCAATGGCAAGTAAGGAAGTTATGTTAGAGCGTATGGAGAGCTATATCCGTCAGGTGTTTGAACTGTTGGAAGAGCAGGGATACAGCGATATGTTCTATGCCTATGACGTAGTAAACGAGGCATGGATGGAAGACGGTACGTTACGTAAATGGTGGGCAAACTGGTATACCACCATCGGAGAAGAGTACTTATGGTATGCATTCTATTATGCGGATAAGTATGCACCGGAGCATATCGATTTGTTCTACAACGATTACAATGAGCATTTAAAGGGTGATTGCTTATACAATTTTGTAAATACCCTTGTAGATGAGGATGGTAATTACTTAATCGACGGTGTAGGTTTCCAGGCCCACGTTTATACCGAGGATGATTTGGATCAGTATTTTGCTACCGTTGAAAAAATCGGTTCTACCGGACTTAAGGTAACCTTAACCGAGCTTGATGTACATCTCGGAAGATGGGAGCATCCACTTAAGCCGACGGATGAGAATTTCAAGGTACAGGGACAGTTCCTTTATAATTTGGTCAGCGGTCTTGTAGAAAGAGCTCAGGCCGGCAAGGTAGAGATGAATGCCTTGACTTATTGGGGCTTTACCGATAAGCTTTCCTGGAGAAAGGAATATAATCCGACGTTATTTGATACGGAGTATCGTCCGAAGTACGCATATTATGCAGCACTTCTGATGAAGGAATACGCAGGCTTTGATGAAGTAACCGAATAAGCTTTTCGGACCGCCGCACAATGTGCGGCGGTTTTTTTATACGTGGGTTTCCGGTTCTTACAAGTGGGTGGAGTTTTCTGATACCGCCGGGAGCTTGTATATTATCTCCTTTTTGCTGAGCGCAACGCTCCGTCAAACTTCCTCCAATCGGTTCTAAACGTCTCTCGGGAGCGACCTCGAGACTTAGAACCGCTAGGAGGCGATTTCGACTGCGCTAAAAACGCGCCCCTTCGGGAATGCAAAAATCCGATAATATGCAAGCTCCCGGCGGATTAAATTAAATTTGCTAACACTTGTAAGAACCTCACCGCGTCCGAGAAAGTAATAGTTGCAGATAACAAGAAAAAAATGGTATACTAAAATATCAGGGTTTATAAGGAGGGTGTGTATGTCGGCAAGAACGAAGTTGTTTAAGTTAAAAAAGCCTTATGATAACGGTGAATCCGATGCATTGTTTTTGAAAGCAATGCAGGAGAATTGTGCCTTTCAGTATGAGAATTGTTCGGAGTATCGTAAGATTTTGGATACAAAAGGCTTCTCGCCTAAAGACCTAAAGGAGTACAAGGATTTGGAACATTTGCCGTTTTTGCCGACGCTATATTTTAAGCATCATGCGGTGTTTTCCATGCCGCAAAGACGGATGCTGATTAAGGCTACCTCCAGCGGTACCAGTGGGCAGAAGTCACGGATGGGATACAATTTTATGAGCCTGTATCGGGGATTACGTATGATTTTGACGCTTGGGAAGCATCACCGGTTGTTTTCGTTAAAGCCGGTGCATTATCTGATTCTTGGGTATGAACCGAATAAGGCAAATAAGACGGTGATTTCCAAAACTTCCTACGGCTTTACCTATTTTGCTCCGGCCCTCAGCAGAGATTATGCCCTGCGGTATACGAAGGACGGATATAAACTGGATTTGGATAATCTAAAGGAGAAGCTGATAAAGTTCAGCCGGCAGAAGCATCCGGTGCGGACTGCCGGATTTCCTGCGTATACCTACTTTTTGTTAAAGCGGATGAAAGAAGAAGGTGTTCGGGTAACCTTGCCGAAGGGGTCTGTTCTGACCTTGGGAGGCGGTTGGAAGCAGTTTTATGCCGAGCGGGTAGAGAAAAAAGAGTTTTATGCCCTGGCGAACGAGGTGTTGGGCATTGAGGAGAGCAATATTATCGAGTTTTTCGGCGCGGCGGAACATCTGGTGTTGTATGTGGACTGTAAGTGTCACCATTTCCATGTGCCGGTGTACAGCAGAGTGTTAATCCGGGATGTGGATACATTGAAACCGGTGCCGGACGGGGAAATCGGCCTTATCAATCTGATGACGCCGGAGGTAGACAGCGTTCCGATTTTAAGTATTATGACGGATGATTTGGGACGATTACATAGGGAAAAATGTCCATGCGGTGTAGATGCACCGTGGTTGGAGATTATCGGACGTGTGGGTATCCGGGACATTGTGACCTGTGCCGCGGGAGCGGACAAGTTGTTGGCGGGAGGTGACGGGAAATGATTTTGATGCACGGAGAAGTAATCGATTCCAATGTAGAGCAAAAGTATCTGGAAGGCTTGTATGAGGAATGTGCAAAGACTTTAGTAGTAAAAGAGTCTATTTCAACGGAGTGTGTCATTGCGGCTTGTGATCAGCTGTATCGGGCGGCGATGCGCGGAGAGTATGATGAAATCGCTTTGCCGTTGCTTCAAATGGCAAATTTGACCTATGAGCGATTTCTTGGGTTGGCACGGTTGTTTTCACGGGAAGAACTGGAATATAAATGTAAAACGGAGTTGGGAGATTGGTACGGAGCCTTGCCGGCGTTAAAGAACGGTACGGTAAGAAAACGGTATCCGCTGGGAGTACTGTTTCATATTGCGGCAGGGAATGTAGACGGTCTTCCGGCCTACAGCGTAATCGAAGGTCTGCTTGCGGGAAATGTAAATATTTTAAAGCTACCTACGGGAGATAACGGCCTTTCGGTAAGGTTGCTGTCGGAATTGATTCGGTTTGAACCTAAGTTAAAGGACTATATTTACGTATTTGACGTACCGTCGGCAGAAACTGAGACTTTGCGGGTGTTTGCGGAGCTGGCGGATGCTGTCGTGGTTTGGGGCGGAGATGAAGCGGTGGCAGCGGCAAGACAGTTGGCCGGCGTAAATACAAAAATTATTCCGTGGGGACACAAGCTTTCCTTTGCATATGTCACAAAGCGGGCGGATGAGGAAGCTTTGTACGGTCTGGCACGGCACATCTGCGAGACCAATCAGGTGCTATGTTCCTCTTGTCAGGGAATTTTTCTGGATACAGAGGATCGGGAGACACAGGAACGGTTTGGAGAACGCTTTTTTGAATTGCTGAAGAGGGCCAATGCAGAGCTTGGAAAAGCGGATATCGGTATGCGGGGAAAGAATACCCTTCGCTTGTATACGGATTCTTTGGAGGCGTCCGACGGTCGCCGGATATTGCAGGAGGACGGTGTCAGTGTCGTTATACAAGAGGACAGTGAGCTTGCGCTTTCCTATTTGTTCCGGAATGTGTGGATAAAACGGATGCCGCGGCAGGAGATTGTGGAAAGGTTAAAGAGGCATAAGGGGCATTTGCAGACCTGTGGTTTGTTGTGCGGGTTTGAAGAAAAGGCGGAATTGGCTGCTTTACTCGGAACTGCAGGGGTGGTCCGGATTACGGGCAGTGAGATGTCCCGGATGATTCCGGGAGAGGCCCATGACGGAACCTATCCTTTGCGGGAGTACAGCCGTATTGTGGAAATAGATTGACGGAGTAAGAGAGGAGACAGTATGCGGGAACAGTTGACACAAAAGGATATAGAACGAATTGAAGCGGAAATCGAGCACAGAAAGCTGGTGGTGCGGAAGGAAGCACTGGAAGCGGTGAAGGAAGCAAGAGCTCACGGCGATTTAAGCGAGAATTTTGAATACCATGCGGCCAAGAAGGATAAAAATAAAAATGAAAGCCGGATTCGTTATCTGGAGCGGATGCTTCGGACGGCGGAGATTATTTCCGAGGATTCCGCGGCAGACGAGGTAGGGCTCAACAATACGGTCACCTTGTATTTTGAAGAGGATGAGGAATGTGAGGAGTTTCGTCTGGTGACCTCTATCCGTGGAAATTCCCTAAAGAATCTTATCAGCATCGAATCGCCGCTCGGGAAGGCGGTGTACGGGAAAAAACTGGGAGAGCGTGTACTGGTGCCGGTAGGAAACGGCGACGGTTATTACGTGGAAATTCGGGAAATTAAGAACACGGTGGATGACGGAAGCGACACCATTCGGTCTTATTAAGAAATTCATTGGAAACGCTGATACAGAATTATGTAAAAAGAAGTCGTTATACTTGTATTTTACGCTTTAATATGGTATACTAGCTAAGTATGATTATAATCCCCCGAACAGTAATGGAGGTAGGAATGAGCGACAATTATGTGATTGTGAGCGGTGCGACCGGAGATATGCCGCAGAGTATCATTGAGGAATACGGTATTCACGTGATTCCGATGACGGTCAGAGTCGGCGAGCAAGATTATTTATATCATCCGGATGAAAAGGAATTGACCTGCAAGGATTTTTACGCAAAATTAAGTTCCGGAGCGGAGTCTGTAACTACACAGATTACGCCGATTGTGTTTAAAGATGTGTTTGAGAAGTATTGTAAGGAAGGGAAGGATGTGTTGTACATTGCCTTTTCCTCCGGTTTGAGCGGAACGGTGAATTCCGCACGTTTGGTGGCACAGGAACTTTCGGAGGAGTATCCGGAATGTAAAGTCGTGTGTATCGACTCTTTGTGTGCATCCATTGGGGAAGGATATCTGGTATATCTGGCAGGAAAGCTTCGGAAGGAAGGAAAATCCTTCGATGAGGTTGTGTCGTTTGTAGAGGAGAATCGTACAAGAGTATGCCATTGGTTTACGGTGGACGATTTGATTCACTTAAAGCGCGGAGGCAGATTAAACAGTTTGGAAGCGGTCGTCGGGACGGCACTTAAGATTAAGCCGGTGCTTTCTATTGACCGGGAAGGTAAGCTTACGGTAGTATCCAAGGTACGCGGAACCAAAAGAGGCATGGAGTATTTGATGGAACGTCTGGTAAGCGACGGTATTGATACAACGAATCAGACGGTGATGGTAGGACATGCGGATGCACCTGATGTTGCGGAACAATTAAAAGAGCAACTGCTTTCTGCGGGTCTTGTGAAGGATGTCATCATCAGCAATGTGGGACCGATTATCGGTACCCATGTAGGAAGCGGTATGTTTGCACTTACATTTTTAGGTGAAAATTATAAGTTCTAGGTTTAAGAAATTGCGAAACCCTTGATTTTACTGGGTTTTAAGAAATTGAGATGTAGCTTCCATGGGGTTGATAGCAACAAACTAGCAACACTATGGAAGCTTTTCTATTGCCTCCCGGAGCTGCTCTACCGTCTTATGAATATACACTTTTTCGTCAAGGTCTTTTCCGGAATGCCCCATGAGGAGATTTCGGATAACAGGGTTTGTACCGGCATCGTCCAGCATGGAGCTGAAAGTGTGGCGGCAGTCATGCAGCGTGTACTCCGTAGTTATTCCGATTTCCTTTATCGTATCCATGAAGAGTTTCCGGAGCTTGTCATAGGATATGCATCCACCCTTCTTTCTTATGGATGGCATCATGTACTCTCCAGGTGCATCGTATAGCTCTTTCACAAACTGCTGTATCCGCGGATGGATCGGAATGATTCGGTCCTTACCGGCATCTGTTTTGCTTCCGCCAGTCATAATCATGTTCTCTATATCCACGTTCTCCTTCGGCATTGTGGAAAATTCTTTCGCTCTCCATCCGGTGTAGATGTATATGAGTATGATTCGTACAAACGGAATTGCTGCATTGTTCCATAGTTTTTCTATATCGTCCGCACTGAACCGTACTCCGTGTTCTTCATCGTCCGGATTGCTTATCTGCAGAAACTCCGCATGATTCTTCTGAACGACATCCTCTCGCATTGCGAAGGCGTACATCCCCTTTATATGCAGTACCACGTTTTCTATTGATGCGCGTTTTAATGGGATGCTGTCGATGAGATTTTGCAAATCCCGGTGACGCAAATCGGCAAATACCTTCTTGTACAGAGGTTTGCAATGATTATATGCTGTTCTCGCTGCGTATTTTGACGATTCAGAGAGTTTCTTCTTTGAGGTGACAAATTTATCGTTGAAATACATTTCGTAGATTTCTGCGAAGGTGAGGTCCTTCCTGGAGAGGTCTACCGGATTCTTGTTGTACTCCGCCAGCGCAATCATTGCCTCAGTCCGATCCTCGTAGTATCCCAGGATTTCGTAGGTGTATGTCCCTTTATCATTTATCTTCGGATTCACACCCACCATCCAGGGGCGGCGGCGATTCCCGGACAGCTTCTTGATAGTTCCGTAGTTGTTCGGATTCCGCATTATCTGACGTTTTCTCGGCATAAAAAATCACTTCCTTTCCAAAAAATGCGTGACTTTGTAGAAGGGAAGTGATATAATATACTCGTCTGATATTATATTTAGGGGACTTCCCTTATATATGGCATTTCGCTCCGGTTGCCGCCGGGGCGTTTTGTTTATTTTATTTTTTCTTTAGGAGCCAAATATTGAATGCTGCGAACACTACACACACAGGCAAACTTATAGAGAATCCAATCGCACCCATAAAAATTCCAATAAGTAAAAATATAAGATTACCTACAACAGCCGTAATCAAAAAAGCTCCGCCGAAATCAAGAGATATTTTGTTTTTATGTTGCCATATTGCAAATGGAATAGTATAAAATAAAAGGTCTAGTATTATTGTTAGAAATATATTCATGTATTTCTCCTTAGCATCATACTATGAGTTTAGTTGAAAGGTAACTCTTCGTCAAAACCATCTGGGATACTAAGAAAAGCATCTGAAGGTTGCCGCCATGCCGATAAAATACCATTTGCAAAGAATATGCTTTTTTCTCCGCAAATAGGACAATAACGAGCGTTTGAAGGAAGAATTCTACTCTCACAAGCAAAGTTAGTACATTGGTTTACTAAGTTTGCGCCGCATATTTGGCAATAGTTTCCGTTTATTTCTGTTTCTTCGTTTTTACACTTAGGACACTCAGTTAATTTTTGATTTTCATGTGTTCGTAATAACGGATATTTCATATCGTCTTCATCTCTCCATTCTAAAGTATTTTTAAATCCGCAGATAGGGCAGTGTTTACCACGGCGTTGAATAATTACAGCATCACAAATCTTACATTTTTTCTTGAAAATAAATTCGTAGTAATATGCAAAAATCCGTTTATCGTATTCGTCTTCCGGATTCACATGTGACTTCCATATCTGAAATTCATAAAATCGTCTCTTGGATGCCGGGTCAGAGATTTTACACAGGGTACGTATATCTTTTGCACTGTTTATGCGAAAACCTAAAAGCGCAGCATGTGGAACCAGTATGAGCTGTGCGAAATAATCTGCTTCTTCTTCAAAATAATAGTAAGATTCGTCATCAAGTCCTCTTCTATATAGTTTTTCTGTACCGGCTATTTCGTGATGATTTAAAATTACATGACCTAATTCGTGTGCTAAATTCCAACGTACTCTATTTGAGGTTGCAATGTTCTTATCTATGTCATTATAATATATACAGAATTTTCCGGTGGAACCTTGGCGAACCGCATACGAATCTTTTGTTTCGGCGGTAAGAATCATTTCTTCGTATGGAATTCTGTGTTTTTTTATTTGGCTACTATATGTGATCAGTTTTATATATTTGATATTTCTTATAAGATTACCTATTTTTAATGGCAAGGAAGGGGTTCCATACATTACAAGAGTATCGCAAACCATCTGTTTAATTTCGTTTCGTCTATTATTCGATATCTCCAGAGTCATCTTCCTCCCAGTTATAGTCATCAAAATTTGCTCTTAATATGTTCATAAGTTTAGTTTTTTCCTTATCGGACATTTTATTTCGTTCTCTTTGGATAATTGATAAATCGGAATCGATAGGAGCGTACTCGGTTCCATCTTTATCAAATTGTACTTTCTTTCTCACATCACTTCTTCCATAAAGATAATCCATATCTACATTAAAATAATCTGCAATAGCTTCATATAGTTCTTTAGAAGGATATCGTTCGCCCATCTCCCACATTCCTACAGTGCTTTTGGAGGTGCCTAATTCATCAGCAAGTTTTCCTTGCGTAAATCCTCGTTCTGTTCTTAATTTGAAAATAATATCTTTAAATTCACTCATTTGTGATGCCCCCTTTCTAATGTATATAGTAATAATATCACAAAAAGTGAAGAAAAGCAATAATTAAAAACACAATAAGTGAAAAAAATAAATCACAAAAAGTGATTGACAAAAATCACAAAGAGTGGTATTATGTACAAAAAGCCACTAAAAGTGAGCGGAAAGGAGCGTTACATTGAACAACTTAGTTATCGCAAAAAAACTAATCGAATTACGAGGCGACAGAACACAGGCGCAGATTGCAAAGGCGATTGGTGTTTCGCCTTCGGCGTATAGTATGTATGAAGTAGGACAAAGAATACCTCGTGATGAGATAAAGGTGAAAATTGCAAGGTTTTATAAGAAATCTGTGCAGTCGATTTTTTTTAATGACGAAGCCACAAATAGTGAACAAAAGGAGGCATTATGAACAACTTACAAATTTTCAACTCCGCAGAGTTCGGAGAGATCAGAACAGTAACGATTGGTGGAGAGCCGTGGTTTGTGGCAAAGGATATTTGCGAAGTGTTAAAGCACACAAATCCTACTGTCGCAATGCAGATGTTAGAGGAAGATGAACGCACTAAAGTTTCTTTAGGCCGTGCAGGAGAAACAAATGTTATTAACGAAAGCGGACTTTATGCGTTGATTATCAAAAGTAATTTGCCGAGTGCGAAGAAGTTCCGAAAGTGGGTTACATCAGAAGTTCTTCCGTCTATCCGCAGAACCGGCACATACAACCTTCCGGGTACATACAAGGAAGCGTTGATTCAGTTGGTAGCACAGGTGGAAGAAAACGAGAAGCTGGCACTTGAAAACTCGGAGTTAAAGCCGAAGGCAGAGTTCTTCGATGCTGTGGCAGATAGCAAGACAGCGTTCTCAATGCAAGAGGTAGCGAAGGTGCTTGCAATCAAGGGATATGGAAGAAACAACCTCTTTGAGTTTTTGAGAAATGAGGAAATCTTAGACCGGTACAACGTGCCGTATCAGAGATATGTTGACTGCGGATGGTTCCGGGTTATCGAGCAAAAGTACATGAGGGACGGAGAACCGTGTGTATCTACAAAGACTCTGGTGTATCAGAAGGGCGTGGATGCGATTCGGAAGCGGATTATGCAGAAGACTGCGTAGGGAAGGAGTGATTACATGGCGTTTGCTACAAAGAACATCACTGTAGAAGAAGCGTGCCACTTCCTCAATATCGACCGGCAGAGATTTCAGAATCTGGTCCGCCGGGGTGACTTCGCGGACATAGCCGAGGCGATCGATTCGCTTTCTGGTGAGAAAAAGAAGAAGAAGTATTACATCAAGGCCGGTGCATTTTTACAAAAATACGCATTAACTTGGGATGATATTTTTGCGCTGAGAGAAGAGATGGCGCAGAAAGGAGTTGCGGTATGAATGATGAAATTTCTGTAGAAAACATTTCGCTTTTTGACTGCTATGTATATGCGGCCAGAGGATACAGAGCAACCGTTGAAAACGGCATGGTTACTGAGTTTTCTAAGGAAGAGGAGTAAAGAAATCCCTTCCGAAACGGCGTAAATTTGGCGCGCATTTTGCACGCCACTTGAACGGCAAATGTAATACAAACGGCGTTACACTGGCGCACGTTTGGCGTGCAGTTGGCGTACTGAGGTTTAGGTTTAGGTTTAGGTATAGGTTTAGGTTAAGATTTAGGTTTAGTATACTACTCCGTTATATATTTTCCCCTAAAGGAGAAAATAATAACTCCGTAGTAAAGAAAAAATGCTAAAAAAAGAAAGTTGGTGCGGTATGGGTTTTTACACAAACGATCCGGTAGCTGATGCGGAAGCGTATTCGGCGTACCAAGAAAGACAGTTGCTTAAGCTCCCGGTATGTCGCAAGTGTAAGGAGCGCATACAGGATGATACCTGTTTCAAGATTGATGGTGAGGCGTACCACGATGGATGCGCTCGGAAACTGTTTGAGGTATGGACAGAGGATTTGATGGATTAACGGAGGATTGATATGCAAGAGACAGAAAAGATTTACAGCGCGATACACGGAGTTATCTCGGATATCGGCGTGATAACGAAGGAGAAAAAGAATACGCAAGGGGATTACATGTACCGAGGCGTGGATGATGTTATGAATGCCCTACAGCCGGCACTTATCAAAAACAAATTGTTTATCGTGCCTACGGTAACAAATGAGCAGCGAGAGGAAAGAGCATCCAAGAACGGCGGAACGTTACTCTATACGAGACTGACGGTAGAGTTCCGGTTCTTTGCAGAGGACGGAAGCAATATTGTTGCTACGGTTATCGGTGAGGCGATGGATTCCGGAGATAAGGCAACGAACAAGGCTTTATCGGTTGCGTATAAATACGCTTGCTTCCAGGTATTCTGCATCCCTACAGACGAGGCGGACGATGCGGACCGCGAGGAACCGCAACCGGAGACTCTGTATGTGGATTCCACGAAGATTACAGTGCTTCGGGACAAGTTGAAGCAGAAAGGCGTTAAGGAAGAGGCAATACTGGAGAGATACCACTGTGAAACTATTGAGAAATTGACGGTTGTAGACTTTATGAAGGCGATGTCCGGTCTGGAAAAGACTCCGGATGCAAAGGCTGAACCGGATGTGGATTTTGGAATTTAAGAGAGGAGATTGAGACTATGGAACTTGTTGTGAATGAATATCAGTTGCCGGTTGTGAAGATGAATTACGAGCAGTTGGAGGCGGAATTAAAGAACCGCTTGACGGAGTATAAGGGCCTTGCAGTTACGGACGATACACTCCCGGCTTGTAAGGATGCACAGAAGGAGCTTGCGAGACTCCGTATCGAGATTGATGATTACCGGAAGGAGAAGAAGAAGGAGTTATCCGCGCCGATCGTAGAGTTCGAAGAGAAGTGCAAGAAGTTGGTTGCGATGGTTGTCGAGGCAGAGGAACCGTTAAAGGCCGGTATCAAATTTTACGACGATGCGAAGCGTGAGGAAAAGAGAAAGGCTGCGGAAGAGATTGCGGCCGAGGTAGCCGCAGAGGTTGGGTTGAATGAGAAGTACGCGGCATCTCTGACGGTTATTGATAAATACATGAATCTTACCGCAAGCAAGAAGAGTGTTCGCGAGGATTTGGAGACCAGAGCGTTTGCTTTAAAGGCGGAACAGGACAAGGAAGCGGAGCGCATGGATATTCTCGTGAATGTGCTGAACATGGAGAACCAGCGTTTGAAGAATCACATGACGATTGCAGAGTTTGTGTATTACATCGAACAGGGCATGAGTACCGCCGGCATTATCGAGAAGATTAAGGACCAGGCCGAGCGCGTGTACAAGGCTGAGAACTATACTCCGGAGGAAGAAGAACCGAAGGCTGCTCCGGAAGAAGTGGCACCGGCAGAGGAAAAGCCGGCGGAGGTAAAGGCAGAAGCCAAGGCGGATGAACCGGAGAAGTTTTACAGCATGACGGTGAGATTCACCGGTACGCTGGACCAGATGAAGAATATTTCCGCAAGAATCAAGGAGAGCGGAATCACATACCAGGTGCTTGAAAAGAAAGAGGTGTAAGGGATGGATACTACCGGACGTTTAGTTTCAGTGGCGAGGGATATCATCAGCAAAAAGCTCATGGTATCCTTCGTAATCGACACGGAGCCGGTGGATGATTTGAACAACCTGGCGCAGTTGGAGAGTTTGGATATTAAGGCCGGTAAGCACAAGAAACGGCGGTCACTGGATGCGAATGGGATGCTGTGGGCGTGTCTATCCGAGATGGCTGCAGTGCTCCGTACCGACAAATGGGATGTGTATCTGATGATGCTGAAACGGTATGGGAAATTCACATACATATGCGTGAAGCCGGCCGTGGTGGATGCGGTCAAGGCACAGTGGAGAGAGTGCGAGGTTGTTGGAGAGGTTGATATAAACGGTCAGAAGGCGGTACAGATGCTTTGCTACTTTGGGAGCAGTACGATGGATACGAAAGAGTTCAGTGTTTTGTTGGATGGTGTTGTTTCTGAGATGCAAGAAATGGGATTAACGCCGCCACCGTCCGAGTCAATGAGGAGGGCGCTTGAATTATGGGAAAAACAGAAGAGTGGAGAAGTGTAAAAGGGTATGAAGGGTTTTATGAGGTAAGCAATTTGGGTAATGTGAGGTCATTAGCTCGTAGGCATAGGACATTCGATGGAGTAAAGGTTATCAATGGGGTTAAAGGTCTGAGTCCGACTGATAACGGAAATGGTTACTTAATTATATCTCTAAGCAAAGATGGGATGAGAAAAAAACGTTATATTCATAGGCTTGTTGCTGAAGCGTTCATAAATAAACCTAAAGGAAAAAAATATGTAAACCACATTGATTACAACAGAAAGAATAATAATGTTAATAATTTGGAATGGTGTACTCAAGCAGAAAATATAGAACACTCGAAACCAAACATGCCAAAGCAACGCAATTTTAGGCCGTCGTCTGGATATAGATATATTTCTATGAGAAGAGGACGTTACAGAGTTACTATAAAAAGGGCAAAAACGGATAGAAGTTTTTCGAGCCTTGAGGATGCGATTAAATACAGAAATGAGGTATGCAATGCAATCAATTATACAGTCTGATAGACAATGTCTTGTTTGTGCTACAACCCAGAACCTTCATTCACATCACATTTTCGGAAATAACCCAAATAGAAAGCACTCGGAGAAATACGGACTCAAGGTTTACTTGTGCTATCCGCATCACAACGGAAGTGATAAGGGCGTACACTTCGACAAGACACTTGATACCGCGCTGAAAATCATGGCACAGAGGAAATTTGAAGAGGTATATCCGGAACTGAACTTCCGGGAGATTTTTGGAAAGAGCTATTTGTAGAGGAGAGATTATATGGACATGGAAATTTACAGAGGAGATGTGTTTTATGTGGTTAAAGGCAATGAGATTGGAAATGAACAACAGGCTGGAAGGCCGGCGGTAATCGTTAGTAATAATATGGGAAATGAACATAGCAACAATGTGACCGTGGTATACCTTACCACAAAACCGAAGGCGGATTTGCCTACTCATACTACGGTTGTGACAACGAGAGAAGTATCTACTGCCTTATGTGAAGGAGTTACAACGGTAAGCAAAGACAGACTCACTTCGTTTATGTGTGCGTTAAAGGACGAGGAAATGAATCGTATCGACGAATGCCTCAGAATTGCGCTGCATCTCGATGGGCCGTTACCGTTCACACCGGATGCGGAGGAGTTTAAGGCACCACCGGCAGAGGTAATGGATGTGGAAGTTGCACTGATAAAGGCCCAGACGGAGAGGGACTTATACAAGGAGCTGTACATGAGACACACAGGATTGATGTAGCAAGCAGCGGCGAAAGCTGTTTGGATAAATGCACCGGTTGTTTTGCATATCACTTCGGTGTATTCCATTGGTTCTACTGACTTATCAAATCCCCTTCGTCCGTCAAACGGAGGGGAGAAAGGAGAATAGATGTGGCCTATAGCAAGGATTTGTATAGAGAGCGGAAAGAGAACGGCCTGTGTGTCAAGTGTGGGAAGAAAAAGGACACATCCGGTGTACTCTGCTCCGAGTGTAAAGAGAAGGGAAATAAAAGCCAGAGAATGGGATACGGCTATTACATCAGTATCGGTATATGTCCGAGATGCAAGAAGGAAAAGCTGTACGGAGACGAGAGAGCGTGCTTGATGTGTAACGCCGAACGATACGGCCGGCAGTTAAACCGGGACAGAGACCGCGCAAATGAGGTTCACAGGAAGAGTGCCAGGAAGATATATGCTGAATCTTCCGCAAAAGGAATCTGCACCAGGTGCAACAAGCGGAAGGCCGTGGAAGGTCAGAAGCGTTGCAAGATGTGCATTGAGAGGGTGAATGAGTACAGAAGAGCGAAAAGAGGAATTCCGAGACGGTTACGCCCAGACTTCGGATTGTGCTACCTCTGTGGTGACACGGTAAAGGAAGGGCAGAAGGTGTGTGCAACGTGTCACGAGAAGATAACGGAAGGGAATCGCAGACAGGACCGCTCCGGAAGACCGGATTTTATCTTTGGAAAGAAGATGTACGACTGGGAAGCACGAAAGAGAGTAGGTTGATTTTATGATAAATGGAGAATTGGTAGTAGATAATTTTGCCGGTGGTGGCGGAGCAAGTACCGGCATTGAGATGGCAACCGGGTTTAGCGTGGATATTGCAATCAATCACGATCCGGAAGCAATAAAAATGCATAAGGCAAATCACCCAAGCACGAAACATTATTGTGAAAGTGTATGGGACGTAAATCCGGTTGAGGCGTGTGAGGGACATCCGGTTGCGCTTGCATGGTTTTCACCGGATTGTAAACACTTTTCTAAGGCTAAAGGCGGAAAACCCAAGGATAAGACGATAAGGGGACTTGCGTGGGTTGCGCTTCGTTGGGCGGCATTAGTAAGGCCTAGGGTTATCATGTTGGAGAATGTAGAAGAATTTAAAACGTGGGGACCGCTAAACAGAAGTCATAGACCTATAAAGGCAAAACAAGGAGTTACTTTCCAAAGATTTGTGAAACAGTTGGAAGAGTTGGGATACGAATTGGAATATAGGGAACTTACGGCTGCTGATTATGGCGCGCCGACTATGCGGAAAAGATTCTTTTTGATTGCACGGTGTGACGGTAAGCCGATAGTGTGGCCGAACCCTACACATGGTCCGAGGGATAGTGTGCAGGTAAAAGCCGGTCTATTGGAACCATATGTAGGAGCATACACACAGCTTGATTTTTCTCTTCCGTGTCCGTCCATTTTTGATACCGCCGAAGAGATAAAAGAGAAGTATGGAATACGTGCGGTACGTCCACTTGCACCGAAGACAATGGAGAGGATTGCAAGGGGATTGAAGAAATTTGTTATCGACAATAGCGAACCGTTTATAGTGCAGGTAAATCATTCCGGTAGTAATTCGGATTACTGCAAAAGTATGGAGGATCCGTTACAGGTAATTACATCTAAACACGGATTCGGGATTGTGGAACCGATAATCGCACCGTATATGGGAACGAACACCACGAATCATCCCGGAGGGAATTGTGAGAATCCGATACATACAATCACTACCGGGAATCAACAATGCCTTATAAGTCCGACACTGATTCAGTATCATTCCGAAACATCGGGGAAAGAGGTTCGGGGACAGAGTTTGAGTGATCCGATTATGACGGTGGATAGTTCGAATCGTTATGGATTGGTAACGTCGTTCTTACACAAGTATTTTGATGGTGGATATAAAGGGGCAGGTGATACGGTGGAAAACCCACTGCCTACCGTAACAACGTGGGACCATAACAGCGTGGTGACCGCGAATTTAATTCAGATGAATAATAATTGCGACGGAAGGGATATAACGGAACCTATACCGACCATAACCGCAGGAGACGGACATTTCGGAGAAGTAAGGGCGTTTTTGATTAAGTATTACGGTTGCGGTACCGGACAAAATATCGAGGAACCGCTGGACACGGTTACATCCAGAGATCGTTTTGGGTTGGTAACTATTCACAGAGTACAGTATCAGATAGTCGATATAGGCCTCCGCATGTTGGAACCGAAAGAGTTGTACGGATGTCAAGGGTTCCCGGATGATTATATTATTGACAAGGATTATACCGGGAAAGAGTATCCGAGAAGCGAGCAGGTCCGTAGGTGTGGTAATGCGGTATGTCCTCCGATACCTGCAGCGTTGGTAAGAGCAAATCTTCCGGAACTATGCAAAAGTGAACGTATGAAAAATATGCGGATTGATGATAGCATGGAGCAACTTTGTTTTGCTATGTAGGAAAGGAGCATGACATGATCGGAGACAATTACGAATGTGACGGACAGATGAATATATCGGATGTTCTCGGAGAGCATCCGGAAGAGATAAAGCCTGGAGAGTGTATGCATCATTTTGTTTTGTTGCGTACCAAGAGAGCGAAGTATTACAAATGCGTGAAGTGTGGAAAGAGGTGTCGTTATGCGAAGAGGATTTAAGGGATTTGTGATAAACTTCCTGTTCTTCGTTCTGTGTGTGGTTATGGTCTATAGCTGGGCGGTGATGATATGGCCGTAAAGGTATGTTTGGAATGCGGTAAATCGTTCGAGGTTTTTGGTCCTGAGTACCGCCAGAATCATGCGCTTTACTGCTCCGTAGAGTGTGGCAAGAAGTACAGACGCAAGGCAAGTGATGCCGAGCGTTTACATACTGTTATCTGTTCGGAGTGCGGAACAGAGTTTGAGACCACGAGAGCAAATAGGACTTGTTGTAGTGAGGAGTGCATGAAAGAGCGCGGCAGAAGGCGTTCGCGTGAGAATGGAAAGATGTACCGTGTGAAGTACAAGGAAGCGAAGGAACCGAAGAAGAAGACTCCGAAGGAAGAGGCGTGGGAAATCGAGGCAGAGGCCCGGAAGGTTGGTATGAACTACGGTATGTACTACGCACTGAAACAGATGGAGAAGGAAAGAGCAAATAGATTGAGAGGTACGGCATGAGTAAAAAGAGACCATATTATCCGACACCGACTCCGAATAGCCTGGTGACTCATGCGGTGAAGCACCGGGAGTTTGAGAGAGGCGAGAGAGTCGGAATCGAAAAAGGGATGTTGCTTACTCTTGCGGTAGTTCTGAATCTGCTGATAGAGGATTACTGGCCGAAGACAGCTCCGCAGAGGGTTCCTAAACTGGCGGAGGACGCGGTAAACCTCATAGACGCTATCCAGTGTGGGGTTGTGGATGTAGAGGACTGTGTGGCCTATTTGGAGCGAGAGACCGGCATGAAATTCAATGCCGACTGGATAAAGCACACCGGGAATGCAAAGGATGTTTCAAAACTGAAAGGAGATTGTGATGTATAAAGTTGGTGATGAAGTTTATGTAAAGGCACAGGTAGTAGATACAGATGTGAACGTATTTAAAAGTTACAATCACAAGGTACAATTTTTGGATTCTATAAACAACGAGTGGGATTGGGTTTCCGAAAGTGCTATTTCTGACAAAACCTACACCCAAGGGCTTGCGGATGCGTGGGAGTTGGCGAAGAAGATTGTCTGCCATGAAGAACAAGGCGGTATGTCCATTCCTTGTTTCAGTGCTATTTTTGACGAGTATATGACTGTAGAGGAAGTTCTTGCATCACTTACCGCAGAAGAAGCCCTTGCCAAAATCGAAGCCTATGAGAAGGAAAAGAAATCAAGGTGGGGGATGTGGTAGAGGACGAAGAAGGAACGAAGGCACTTGTAATTGATGAATCTACGGAAAACACATGCTTTGTCTTTACGGAAAACGGATGTGTTGAGGATTGGTACAAGGTGGACTTGAAAAAGACCGGAAAGAAAATTTCAATTAGTGATTTGCTTCGGCAGATAGGAGAGTGACGGAATGAGATTGACGAAAAGAGACGAAAACGGAGAAGCATTCATTGTCTTAAATGCTGATAGTCCAGACTGGACCGTGAGCGTAAACCCGTTATATGAACACACGATACAGTGCGAAGCCATTGACAAATTGGCTGAACTGGAAGATGCAGAGGAACAAGGACTTCTCCTGCGGTTGCCGTCGGCAGAGGGAGCAGAAGTCTTTGTAATTGACTTCATATATGAGTGCAAGCATCAGTTTAATTGTCCTGTTACTTTTAGAGAATACAGATGTGAAGAAGGAGAGTTTTGCGAACATCAATACAAGAAGTATATTGTAAAATCGGCACGATTTAATTATGCGATGATAAAGAAATTAGGCGAAACTGTATTCTTGACAAAGGAAGAAGCCGAATCCGCACTTGCGGAGAAAGGTGGTGTGTGATGGGAAAAGCAGTTACAAACGGAGAAATCGCAATCGGCTATGAGTATTTCAAAGGAGTACGGAAAAAGCCGTGTATCGTGGTTAGAATCGGAAATGAGTATTTTACCCTTGGCACATTTGCAAACGAAGGAAACGCAGAGTTTTTCGTGGATAAGTTGTCAGAAATGGTAGGAGCGAAAGAAGAATCCGTACTTGCGGAGAAAGGAGGTACAGAATGAATAGTCAGCTTAAAGAGATATGCAAAATGTGTGATAACTATTGTACGGATGCAGAATGCGAGAACGAAAGAGATTGCAAGATTGCAAAATTGGTAGACGAAAACCGCACCTTAAAAGCAGAGAATAAGAGGGTGCGGAAGGAACTTTCGGACTTGCGATTGCAAATGTCCTATATTCACAATCCGAACACCATCGGAGACAGACACGAAATGGGCGCATGGTAGAGAAAGCGAGGTAAGCGGAAATGAGTATGACGGAGAGTGAAAGAGAAGAAATCCTTAGTGATATTCGTGATGGCTATATTGACGAGTGGGATAATTTAACCATTGATGAGTTGTTCAAGCAGATTGAAAGCGAACACAAGGAAATCCAACAGTACAGAGCAATCGGCACTGTTTCCGAGTTCCGAGAGTTGAAGGAAAAGAAATATGATTGCGATATTAAGCATCTTTTTGGCGAATGTTCCTATGCGGAAACCGGATGTTCTGATTGCATCGGAAAATTGAAAATCAAGGATGCTTTGGAAAAGGCAACGGCGAAGAAACCGATTCCCTATGTTCCTGATTGTGCATCTATTAACTTTATTAAATTTGTATGCCCGAATTGTAAGAAGGATGTACCGCTGTTGCTAACACCGAGATATTGTAATTGCGGACAGAAACTTGATTGGAGCGAAGGAAAGGAGTGATGGCATGAAGTGTTCAAAGGAAATTGCAGAGAAGGTAAAAAGATACCAAAAGTTAAAGAGCGAGGAAGAAAAGCTATACAAGGAAATCGAAAAATACTTTGTAGAAGAACTTGATGCAGAAGGATTCCAAGAGCCTTTTATAGCAGACAAGCCGAAGGGAGAAAAGCAAAATGGGGATGAATACTGCGACCAATATTGTGTATACGAAGATTGGTATGAAGGTACATACTACCACCAAATAGAAGGAAGCAGAAAGTATGTCGGATATTCGTTCAGTGTATAGAAAAGGAGAGTGATACCATGGCAGATTTAAAATCTTGTCCGTTCTGCGGTGGGGAAGCGGAGATTTGGGAAGATAAGGTGTTTTGTACTTATGTGCCACAATGCAAAGAATGTAATGCACAGCGTGGAAGATATATAAACAAAGAAAATGCAATCAAGGCATGGAACACCCGAAAGCCGATGGAAGCGGTGGTTGCGGAACTGGAAAAGCGAGCGAATGACAATGACAGAGCCGCAGACAGATTGAGTGGAATTGAGAGTAAAAAGAAAATCACATCATGGCGAGCAAGAGCGGAAGCGTTAAGAGATGCCGCCGAGATTGTCCGAGGAAAGGAGTAAGGGATGAAGCTGATTATTGAAGTTATATTGATTATTGTATTTGCCATCTATTGGTTTCAAAGTACAAAATTAGACAGACGGCTTGTGAAGGTTGGGAAAGCACTTGCAGAGCAAAATGCACTGTTAGAAAAGCGGTGTGAGTTACTGGAAACAATCTTTGCAAAGCAGTATGAGGAAGTGAAGAAGAAGTATGCCAGTGATAGAAAGGAGCAACCATGAAAGAAGCGTTTGAGAAGATACGGAAGCGGATTGTCAAACTTTACGGAGAGACTCCGCCAATAGCTATTATAAATCCGAGAAATGAAGATGTGAAGGAAAGCAATGCGTACTTGAAATGCCTTGAAATCGTTCGCGAAGTCGAAGCGGAATACATGAAGAATCCGGTGTATCAGTATGCTATGATGTACGCAAAAAACCTTGTGCTGTTTGGTGTTGATGTAAGAGAGAATTTGGATTCGGCTGTAGCGCAATCTATGGCACTGAATCAAGCATATATCAAAGGTGTTGATGATGAACGGAAGCGAATATACGAAGCGGAATTTGGTAAGGACATAAATGTCCGTAGCAATGGGTGGATTCCTTGCAGTGAGAGATTGCCGGAAGAACCAAAAGAGAATCCGTTTTTCGAGGGGAAGCCTTTGGAATTATACCTTGTGTCAATGAAACATGACAAATATCCGTGGAGAGCATTTTGGAACGGAAAGGATTTTACAGATGGATGGAGCATTGTTCAGCCGGAAGCATGGATGCCATTACCGGAACCGTACAAACCGGATAAATAACATAAGAAGGGAAGCGAGGATATGTCGAGCAAAAGGATGTTTACGGCGAAAATAACGGACAGCGATCCGTTTACAGATATGCCTCTATCAGCACAAGGTCTGTATTTTCAGTTCTGCATGAATGCGGATGATGATGGGTTCGTGAATAGAGCGAAGAAAGTCATGGGGAATGTGGGAGCATCGAAGAAGGATTATCAGTACCTGGTGGACAAACGTTTTATCCTGGTGATTGATGGCGTGGTTATTATAAAACACTGGCGGATGCACAATACGATTTCCCGGAACAGATACCACGAGACGCAGTACACGGATATAAAGGAGAAGCTGCTGTTGAAGGATAATGGGGCATACTCGCTCACTGAGGGAAATCCGATCGATGATTCGAAGCTGGTTGACAGGGATACGGCGTGCGAACGGCGTGCGGATGGCGTGCAAACGGCGCGCACCGAGGAGAAACCGAAGAAGGTCGCTACGAAAAAGACTGCGGAGCCGGTGGTTTACTATCCGAATGATTATGTGCTGGATGGAGCGTTTAAGGCTTATGTGCAGATGCGTGTGAAGATTAAGAAACCGATGACGGATAGAGCGATAGAACTGGCGATGAAGGAACTGGAGAAGCTTTCCGGGGGTGATGCGGATACCGCTGTTGCTATCCTGGAGCAGTCGATTCTTAATTCGTGGCAAGGGTTATTCGCTTTGAAGGATAGGAAGACGAATAACGGCGGAGTGAATTGGGACAATGTTTAGGAAGGAGAAGGGAAATGACGCGCGAGGAAACGAAGAGGCTTATACAGGTAATGTGTGCGGCGTATCCGAATTACAAACCGGCGAATCTGACGGATACCGTGGATGTGTGGCATCTCATGCTTGCAGAACACGATTACCGGACGATGTCGCTGGCATTGAAGGCGTTTATTACTACGGACACCGGTGGGTTCGCTCCGTCCGTAGGACAAGTCCTGGAGTGCTACCATTCGTTGACAGCTCCGGAGGAGTTAAACGAGATGCAAGCGTGGGCGTTGGTAGCGAAGGCGATACGGAACGGTATCTACGGAGCAGAGGAAGAGTTCGCAAAGTTGCCGCCGGCCGTACAGAGAGCGGTAGGCAATCCGGGGAATATCAGAGAGTGGGCGATGATGGATACGAGCAGCGTGCATAGCGTGGTTCAGTCAAATGTCATGCGTACATATCGCTCCGTCATTGCGAAGCAGAACCAAGAGCGGAGACTTCCGGTGGATGTTAAGGCAATGATTGAGGAGAAGGCAAGGGAACGACTTATCGGGGAAGGGGTGAGCGGATGTCTACAGATTACGCAAGCGTGAACGTGAAATGCCCTTTTTATATCTCCGAAGATTCAAAGGCTATTCACTGCGAGGGGTTAGAAAAGGGAAGCAGAATTGCGGTAGAATTTAGGGGTAAGCAGTACAGAGAGAGCGTGAAGGAAAAGTATTGCAACGGAGATTTTGAAAAGTGCAAGCTGTACAAAACGATCAATCAGAAATACGAGTGAGGTCATTATGTGGAGAGGGAACAAGTATCATGCACAGAAAATAGTGGTGGATGGGGAGAAGTTCGACAGCAAAGCGGAGCTTCGCCGGTGGAGAGAATTGAAACTCCTGGAAGCATCGGGGGAGATATTCGGCCTACAACGCCAGGTCGAGTACGTCCTTATCCAGGAACAGAGAGAACCGGTAGAAGGAAAGAAGGGCGGAAGACTTGTGGAGCGTAAATGCTCCTATATAGCAGACTTCGTATACGAGAGAGACGGAGAGCTTGTCGTAGAGGATGTAAAGGGATGTCGCAAGGGAGCGGCCTATGATTTGTTCGTGATAAAGCGTAAGCTCATGCTCGAACGGTACGGAATAAAGATAAGAGAGGTAAACAAGAATGGTTGAGATTAAGGTTTTACTGGAAAAGGGAATAAAGATGCCGACAAAGGCACACAAGAGCGATGCTGGATACGATATCTACGCACCGGAAGCGTTTGGGGTAGCACCGAAGCATAGTTGGACGATCGATACCGGCGTACACATGGTTATCCCGGAAGGGTATGTGGGATTCCTTAAGAGCAAGTCCGGTCTGAATGTGAAGCATGGTTTGACCGGTGAAGGTGTAGTGGATGCCGGTTACACCGGAAGCATCCAGGTGAAGCTGTACAACGACAGTGCCGCACCGTATATCTTCGCAGAGGGAGATAAGGTGATTCAGATTGTGATTCTGCCGGTTCCGGAGACGGAACTGGTACAGGTGGATGAATTACCGGAAACAGAACGTGGCGACCGTGGTTTTGGCAGTAGTGGTGCAAGATAAAAACATAAAGGAGTGCTTCGGCACTCTTTTTTTATTTCCGGGTTAGAAAACAAATCACTTGATTTTTTATGATTGGGTTAGGCGAGAAAAGAGAGGTGTGCCAATGAAATCAAAAAAGAGAGTAGAGGTCCCGGAAAAGCTATGGGAGAAAATCAAAGAGGAATACATCTCGACAGATACCAGTTACCGCCAACTGGAGCGTAGACACGGAGTGTCATATGCAAAGATACAAGCGAAGGCAAGGATGGGTGACTGGCAAGGCGAGAGAGAGCGATTTAAATCAAACAGGACAAATAAATCGCTTGATTTGATATGCGAGCACCAGGCGAAAGAGATATCCAAAGCACTTATGGTAGCAAATAAGTTGCTGGATAAAATCGAGCGGTCTGTGGATGCTGTCGAGGATGGTGACACTCAGTCCATTAAACAGCTTACCGGAGCAGTAAAGGATTTGAAAGAGATCGGAGTCTTCCGCGCTGACATGGACAGACGCGAACAGATGGCGCGTATTGCAAAGCTGGAGAAGGAGACTGCAGAGGAAGTCAAGGATACCACCATCCAGATTGTTATTGACGATGAATTGAAGAGATTCAGTAAGTAGGTGAGCGTATGGAGATGAAAATAACCAGGCCACAGCCGAAGCAAGAGCTGTTTATGCTTGCAGACTCTCACGATGTTGGATTTGGAGGTAGCAGAGGCGGAGGAAAGAGCTGGTCTGTCCGAACAAAGGCAAAGCTCCTTTGCGGTAATTACGCTGGAATTAAGACGCTTATTGTGAGAAGGACATACAAGGAGCTACAAAACAACCACATCAATTTTCTTATTCCGGAATTGAAGGGTGTTGCAACGTACAACAAAACAGAGAAGGTATTTACGTTCTTGAATGGAAGCACTATTGCCTTCGGTTATTGTAACAATGACAATGACGTGTTGCAGTACCAGGGAGCGGAATACGATGTCATATTCCTCGATGAAGCAACACAGCTTCGCGAGGAGTGGATAAAGAAGATAAGGGTATGTTGCCGAGGCGTAAACGGATTCCCAAAGAGAATCTATTACACCATGAATCCAGGCGGAGAATCACACGGATATATCAAACGATTATTCATTGACAGAAAATTCGAAGCTGGAGAGAGACCGGAGGACTACACTTTCATTCAGTCGTTACTTACGGATAATCTAATCCTCATGGAGACGCAACCGGACTACATAAAGGATTTGGAGTCTCTTCCGCCAAAGCTAAGGGAAGCGTGGCTTAATGGTCGCTGGGATGTGTTCGAAGGCGCGTACTTTGAAGAGTTCCGTACCACACCCGATCCACAGAGGTGCCACGAAGCTGGCATAACGGAAGAAGAGGCACTGGAAGACCACAAGTTCACCCATGTGATAGAACCGTTCGAGATTCCTCCGGACTGGAAGATATACCGGTCCTATGACTGGGGTTATGGAAAACCGTTCTCATGCGGATGGTGGGCCGTGGACTACGAAGGAATCGCATACCGCATCCTGGAACTGTACGGCTGCACCGGTACACCAAACGAGGGTGTGAGATGGAGTAACAAGGAGCAGTTCGGAAAGATTGCAGAGATTGAGAGAGAACATCCATGGTTACGCGGTAAGAAGATACAAGGTGTTGCCGATCCGTCCATATGGGATGGTTCACACGGTATATCGGCGGCGGAAGAGGCAGAGAAGTTCCAGCTATGGTTTGAACCGGGAATCAATGACCGTATTCCGGGATGGATGCAGTTCAGAGAGCGCATGAAGTTCGATGAGAACGGATATGCGATGATTTACTTTTTCAACACTTGCAAGGATGCTATCAGAACAATACCGCTGATGATGTATGACGAACACAAGGTGGAGGATTTGGATTCTGATTTGGAAGACCATGCGTGTGACGAAATCCGGTATTTCTGCATGATGCGTCCGATTGCACCGAGAGTAATAGACACCAAGATGAAACCTATGCACGATCCGCTGAATCAGTATGCGGAGCATGGCAAGTACCATAAATACAACGCTATCAAAAGGGGGTAAACCATGGCGAGAAAGATTAGAGTGGCCGGTGATGAGGCCAGGAGGCAAGGACTTATGCAGAGAGCTGCAGCAGAGATTGATATGCTGAAGAAGAACAAGGCGGCAAAGGAGATTCAGTCCATGCAACCGAAGAAGATTGGTCCGGATGAGGTATTGAAGGCATCCGACATCCTCAAGAAGTATAAGGCCGGTAAAACGAGACTGGAGCAGAAAATTATTGCGAACGAGGAGTTCTGGAAGCTCCGTCAGTGGCGGTATATCGATGAGGAGAATGCGGAGAAGGAATTCCAGCCGGCAACCGCATGGTTGTGGAGCTGTATCCAGAGCAGATACAGTGATGTGATGGATTCTTATCCTACGTGTAATGTAAAGCCGAGACAGGCGGATGACAAGGGCGAGGCAACGAAGCTCTCCGCTGTCGTTCCGGTGGTTATGGAGCAGAACCGGTATGAGGAGACCTACTCCGATATCGCGTGGTATATGCTCAAGCATGGCGGATGTGCCCAGGGAGTATTCTGGGATGGCAGCAAGCACAACGGTCTTGGGGACATCAGTATCAAGAAGATTGACTTTATCAACCTCTTCTGGGAGCCGGGCATTACGGATATCCAGGAGTCTACGCATCTGTTCCATACCGAGCTTGTGAATAACTCTCTCCTGGAACAGAGATATCCGCAGTGCGTAGGCAAACTGGGCGGTAACGGCATCACACTTGCGAAGTATCTGTACGATGACAACGTGGATACGTCCGAGAAGAGCGTGGTAATCGATTGGTACTACCATACCGAGTATAACGGCAAGCGTGCGCTGCAGTTTGTAAAGTATGTAAACGACATCGTTCTGTATGCTACGGAGAACGAGACTGACATTCCGATGCGCCAGGAGATGGATGTGGAGACCGGTATCCCGCTTGAGGTTCCGACCGGAGAGATGAGTATCGCGCAGAGAGGTCTGTATGACCATGCGAAGTATCCGTTCGTGGTACAGGCACTGTATCCGGTAGAGGGAAGCATCTGCGGATACGGACTTACGGACATCGGCAGAGACACCCAGGTGCAGATTGATGAGATGAATAAAGCTATCATGGAGAATGGTAAGGCCGGTGCAACGCCGAGATACTTCTCCAGAGGCGATGGAAGCGTCAATGAGGAAGAGTTTGGTGACTACAGCAAGAAGATTATCCATGTGGCCGGTAACGTGGATGAGGTCAACCTCAGAGCGGTAGATAATTATCCGCTTCCGCCGGTATACGTTGAGTTGTACCGTAGCAAGGTAGAGGAACTTAAGTACGTCACTTCCAACCAGGATTCCAACAACGGAGTTGCTCCGTCCGGTGTGACCGCTGCATCCGCGATTGCGGCACTCCAGGAGACCGCCGGCAAGAATGCGCGAAGCAGTAACAAGGCATTCCACAGAGCATACAGAGATGTTGTGTACCTTGTAATCGAATTGATCAGACAGTTTTACGATATTCCGCGTACCTTCCGCATTGCCCCGGACGTAAACGGCCAGGAGCAGTATGTGGAGTACAGCAACGCCGGCATTAAGGAACAGCAGATGCAGACCATGGGAGTTGCTACCGGATACCGCTTACCGGAGTTTGACATCGAGGTTACGAGTGAGAAGGCGAATCCGTACAAGAAGATGGAGATGAACGAGCTTGCCCTGAACTTCTATGCACAGGGATTCTTCAATCCGGATATGGCAGACCAGGCACTTGCGTGCTTGCAGATGATGGATTTCTCTCACAAGGACGAGATTGTCCAGAGAATCCAGCAAAACGGTACGTTACAGCAGCTTCTCGTACAGTATCAGCAGATTGCGCTTGAGCTTGCACAGATGCATAATCCGATGCTGGCCGAGCAGATTGCACAGCAGATTCTTATGAGTGGCGGACAACCGATTCCGACTGGAGGCGTGGCAGATGTGGAAATGGGACAGCAAGAGCATCCGTATGTGGAGAAGTCTCGCGAACAGGCGAGAGCGTCCACACAGGCAGAATAGGAGAGGCTATGGTAGACGTTACATTTAAACCCAAGGAACTGAAGCTTACGATTAAGGGCCATGCCGGCGCAGCAGAAAAGGGAAAGGACATCGTATGTAGTGCGGTGTCCATCCTGGCGTACCAGCTTGCGTTTGCGGTAGAGGAAAGCAGAGATATGCTCGAAGAGGAACCGGTGATTCAGATTGAAGAGGGGGATGTGGTGGTATCATGCGTCCCTAAGAAACCGTTCCTTGCAACGATGCAGAGAACATACTGGACGGTGCTGTGTGGTTTTGAGCTGCTTATCAGTATGCATGGAAACTACATCAATTTCACTGTTGAATAAGGCGTTTTCATTCTTTTTGTCATATAATCCTCCGCAGAAGGGGCATCCGAAAGGGTGTCCTTTTTGCTTTGAAAAATTTTTTTGTTTCGGGGTTAGAGAAAACACTATAGGCTTTGCTACGCTGACCATAGAAGGGTTCGTGCCCCAAAATAGCACAGACGAAAGGAGCATTTTATATGCGTGATTATTTATTGCTTAACTTACAGCTTTTCGGTGAAGGCGGCGATGGTGGAGCCGGCGGAGAAGGCGCAGTAGGTGGCGAAACTTCCGGAGCAGATATACCTTCCGCTATCCCGGAGCGGGCAAGAAAGAACTACAGAGAGGCAGTCGAGAGACACTCCCCGAAGGTTCAGAATGATGCTCAGACCACTACAGAGCAGAAACCGAGCGAGAAGAAGACAACGTATGCGGACCTCATCAAGAGTGATGAGTACAAGGATGAACACCAGGCGTACATGGAGAAGACGATCGGTGACCGTTTGAAGAAGTACAAGGGCGTTGAGGCGCAAAACGCACAGATGATGGGACTTCTGGAAACCGTTGCATCCAAGTACGGTGTTGATAGTACCGCAGAGAATTTCCTTGAGACGCTTACCCAGAAGATGGAAGCGGATGATTCCTACTATGAGAATTATGCGATGGAGCATGACATCTCCCTGGAAGAGGCAAGGAAGGTTGTTACTTTGGAGCGCAAGGTACAGGCCATTGAAGCACAGGAACAGGCAAGACAGAAACAGGAGGCTATGCATCAGCAGATTATGATTCTCCGCCAGAATGCAGAGAAGACGAAGGCCCGGTTCCCTGGTTTTGACCTTGACGCAGAGATGCAGAATGAACGGTTCCGCAGACTGTGTGCAGTGAACAATGGCGATACAACGGCAGCTTACATGGCGTGTCATTGGGAACAGGTAATGTCCGGAGCGGTACAGAATGCCGCCCAGCAGATTACGGCGCAGACCGCACAGGCGGTAGCGGCGAATAAGGCAAGACCGTCCGAGAATGGCATGAGCGGAAGCGTTGCCGCAGTAACCACAGCAGAAGATTTCAGCAATATGTCCCTGGACCAGCTCCGGGCATATGCAGACGCTGAAAAGAGAAAACGACAGGGAAGATAGCAATTATCTCCCTGTATACAGAAGGGAGAAAACAACCATGAGAAAGAAGAATTTAAACTTGCAGTTATTTGCAGAGTTCACCCAGGGTACCACTGCTGGTACTCCGACCGTTAATCCGGTCAATGTAACCACGATGTCCGCACTGTCTCCGACCATGAAGACCTTCTACAACAAGACCTTGTTGGAGAATGCTCGTGAGCAGATGGTGTTCACACAGTTCGGTGACAAGCAGCCGATGAAGGGCAACAAGATTGAGTGGAGAAAGTTCAATACCTTTGCAAAGGCGTTGACTCCGCTTACTGAAGGCGTTATTCCGGAAGGCAAGACCTTCGGCATGACCGCTATCGAGGCAACCACCACCCAGCATGGTGATTACACCGCAGTATCTGACCGCTTAGAGTTAGAGTCCTATGATGATGTAATCTTCGGTGCTACCGAGGAGATGGGTGCTGCAGAGGGCGAGACCTACGACACCCTTACCAGAAACGTGCTTGTAGGCGGTAATTCCGTAGCATACTGTGGTGGCAAGACCTCCAGAACTGCTCTTACCACTACCGATGTACTTACTCCGGAGATGGTTGCAAAGGCAGCTACCTGGTTGAAGAAGAACAAGGCTCCGCTCATTGACGGTTCCTATGTTGCAATCATTCATCCGTCCGTAGCATTCGACCTCCGCAACAGCGAGGAGTGGAAGGAATTCCATAAGTACAACGATGTTCAGCCGATCTTCAAGGGCGAAATCGGTATGCTCCACAATGTTCGTTTCGTTGAGAGCAACGAGGCAAAGGTTTGGGGCAAGGGCGAAGGCCAGTCTGCTGTATACGCTACTCTGTTCTTCGGTAAGAAGGCATTCGGCGTACTCGATCCGGAAGGTGAAGGCATGGAGATGATCGTTAAGCCGAAGGGAACCATCGGCGGACCGCTTGAGCAGTTCAGTACCATTGGTTACAAGTTCTGCCACGGTGCAAAGATTCTGTACCAGGAGAGAATTCTCCGTGTAGAATCCGGTTCTTCCTACGGTGACGTAGACCAGGAGAACTAAGACCAACCATAAAAGGGAGCGGATTCGCCTTCCGCTCCCTATAAAGAAAGGATGATAGGCATGGCAACAACTAAAGAAAGCACAGCTACCGGTAAGAAGATTCGTGTTAAGCTTCCGAGAGCAAACGGACACAATGCAAACCAGGATGAGTTTTTCTCCGTAAACTTCAAGAACTACATCATCAAGCGTGGTGAGTACGTTGAGATTCCGGAGGAACTTGCAGAGGTAATCGAGAACGGCGAGAAGGCAGAAGATGCCGCTTTCGAGTTTGCAGAGAAGAAAGCTCTCAAGGAACCGAAGGCTTAAGAATGAGAATGATGGAAGGGGAAGCTGTATGCTTTCCCTTTTTTACTTAAAAGGGGGTAAACCATGAGAATTGAGGAGTGCATCAACCGAGTGGATTCCGTAAAGCCGAACCACTACGGAGTAGAAGAGAAGGTAAGGTGGTTGTCCTACCTTGACGCATCCATTAAGAGAGAGATTATCGACACACATGAACAGCCTGTACCGGCGGAAGAAAAGACCATCATCGTTATTGGTGACGGTGAAATCCCGGAAGAGGAAAGCACAGAGTTCACCGGATATACTCCGGATGACATGACCGCGGAGCTTCTCGTACCGTTTCCGTTTGATGAACTGTACGTTGCGTACCTTAAGGCCAAGATTGACGAGGAGAACGGAGAAACGGCGCGGTATAACAACAGTGCAGCTACCTTCAATGGGTTGCTGATGGATTACGAGAAGGCATACAACAGAGACCATATGCCGATTCGGAAGCATATGCGTATCTTCAAGGGGGTGCATATCTGATGTATTTCCCACAGTACAATGATGTACCGAGAAGCAGAGAGATGACCGCCGTGTTTGGCGGATATAACCATAGATTGTCGTGTGCAGAGGGCGAATTCTACGACATGAAGAACATGACTACGGACTACTATCCGATTCTCTCCCCACGTAAGAAGAGGGGCAAAGCATGGGAATTGGGAGCGTGCAGAGGCATGGCATCCACGAACGGACACGTTTATTGGGTGGATGGTATGTATCTCTATCGAGACGGTGAGAAGATTGCTGACCGGATGGTTTCGATGAGCTATGTGGCCCATGCGGATATGCCGGTGATGGGTTCAAGTATCGTATTTGCAAGCGGCGGTAATGCGCTGACTTGTGCGTATGACACGAACAAAGGCGAATTCTCCAATCTGTACGATTTTTTGGATGTAGGTGCGAACGGTGGGGTTTTATTCGGACCTTCTACACCGGAAGGAAGCACTATTGACATCAGCGCAAGCGAGGAAGAACCGGTAGACGGAGAGTATCGTGCCGCATGGGTAGATGGTAAGAAGGTACTGAGGCAGTGGTCCGAAAGCACGTCCACATGGGTGTCTACTCCTACCAATCACTATTTTATCAGCACAGATTATCCGTCCGACCTCAAGAAAGGTGATTGTGTAAAGATAACGGTGAATTTTAGTACAGGAAGCGGAACCATGGATATTCCGGATGTAGCGAAAGTTATCCTCCCGAATGAAGAAGAAGGAAATAAGAGGTCTGTGGAAACCTATGTGGTTGAATTGGTAGACAAGAACGAGGAAGGGGTAATTACGAGAGGCATCGTCCTTCCTGGTGTGCTTGCTGAGTATATAAAAATCGGCAGTGGAATCAGAATCGAGCGCATCGTTCCTAACATGGATTTTATCGTAGAGTGTGAGAACCGTCTTTGGGGAGCCGCTTATGATGGTCATGAAATCTATTCGTGTAAGCTTGGAGATTTCAAAAACTGGAGACTTTTCCGGGGCATTTCAACCGATTCCTATGCAGTGACCATTGGTTCTGATGGCGGATTCACCGGAGCAGTCACGTACCTTAATACTCCGATTTTCTTCAAGGAAGACAGCATGATTCGTATCTATCCGTCTCCTACCGGCGCACACCAGGTGAAGGAAACGAAGTGCAGAGGCTTGCAGTTCTATTGCCACAGGAGTTTGTGCGTAATCAACGAGGTCCTGTATTACAAGAGTAAGGACTGTATCTGTGCGTTTGACGGAAGTTTACCGGTAAGCGTGTCTGAAAACTTTGGTGAGGTTAGATATGAGAACGCAGTAGCTGGTACAATAGGTAATAAATACTACATCAGTATGTCCGGTGGCGGAAGGAAAAATCTCTTTGTGTACGATGTTGTGAAACATATCTGGACACGAGAAGATGAAATCTCTGTATCTGAGTTCTGCCGACACGAGGATGACCTCTATATGGCCGTAAAAGAAGGAAATAAGGAGAGGATTTGCACTGTAAACGGCACTCTCCCGACCGATTCGTCTGAACTTGAGGATGATTTCGAGTGGTACGTGGAAAGCGGAATGATCGGATTCAATACTCCGGACAATAAGTATGTGTCGAAGCTTACCATCCGACTCTCGATGGAGTTGGGGACGAATGTAGATGTGTATCTGCAGTACGATTCCTCCGGAACATGGGAACACGTTGCGAATATGAGCGGCACAGGCACGAAGTCCGTGAATGTCCCGGTATTACCGAGAAGATGTGACCACTTCCGTTACAAAATCAGTGGTGTGGGTGATTGCAAAATCTTCTCCATCACCAAAACCATCGAAGAAGGGAGCGATGTTCGATGAGACTTGACTATCCCAACCTTATCGGCGGAAGTCCTACGGACCAGATACAACAGTTAAGGACGTGCATGGTTCATATGGTGGACACCATAAATCTCTTTATTGGCAGTCAAGAGAGCGCAAATGATGCTGTTAAGAGAGAAATGGAGGCCATAAAGAACGATTTGCAGAGAATGAATCAGAGCATGGACGTACAGAACCAATATACAATGAAGCAGATTAAGGGGGTATGATAATGCGAAACATCAATTTACAGTTGTTTGCGCTCACGCTGAACACGAAGACATCCATTGTGGATTACCTTAAGAGTACCGGACAGGATTCTTCGTATGCCAACAGAAAAAAGCTGGCCGGTCAGTACGGTATCTCGAATTACACCGGTACCGCAGACCAGAACACGAAGCTTCTGCAGAAGATGCAGAATGCAAGTTCCGCATCAGCAAGTAGCACAAATAAGCAGAGTGGTACGAGCAAGACAGCGTCTTCCGCAGTAAAGAACAGCGTTGCTGATAAGGTCCTGGACTTTGCTGCAAGCGCGAAAAAGAATTCTGCCGGCAGTGACACTGTCGTAAAGGATGCGGCGGATTTGCTGGAGCAGAGAACGGAGCAGACGTTTGCATCAAACCCGGCAGTATCTACTCCTCTTGTATCAGAGTACATTCCGAAGGCAGAAACTCCGCAGACGAATCCGGTAGAGATGCCGACTGTTTCCACTTCGCAGTTTAAGCCGGTAGATATGCCGACTTTTACACCGCAGACGAATGTGAACATACCGACATATACTCCGGTAGAAATGCCGACCTATACGCCGAACACACAGCCGGCACAACAGGCTACTCCGTTAAAGGACAGACTGGACCAGGCTACTCTTGATAAGTTAAACTCTCAGTTCGTGGTATCGGACGCTTACAACAAAGCTATGGAGTATACCAATGGACTCCTGCAGAATTTAAACTCCGGAAGGACGCAGTATACGGACCAGATTTCCCAGCTCATCAAGGATTTCCAGAACAGAGAGAAGTTTTCCTATGATTCCGCTACCGATCCGTTATTCCAGCAGATGCTTGGTTCCGCCATGCAGTCCGGTAATCTTGCAATGCAAGACACGATGGGACAGGCCGCGGCACTTACCGGGGGATACGGTTCTTCCTATTCCCAGGCGGTAGGCAACAATGCCTACAATCAGTACATCCAGGAAGCGTACAACAACCTTCCGGAGTATTATCAGCTTGCGATGGATGCGTACAACATGGAAGGTCAGAATATGCTCAACCAGATTAGCCTTCTGGATGCTGCAGACTCCAAAGAGTATGACCGTATGTTCAATGCATGGAATACGAATTACCAAAATGCACAGGATATGTACAACAAGGAGTACGGTGCATGGAGAGACAGCGTAGCGGATGCGTATAATTACGCCGGTCTGCAGAATGATGATTACTGGAACAACCTGGAGTACAACGAGAGCATCCGTCAGAACGAGCAGAACTTCCAGTATCAGCAGTATCTCGACCAGCTCAAGCAGTCTCAGTGGCAGAACGAGTTCAATTATCAGCAGTACCTTGACCAGATGAACCAGGCTAATGCCGACCGCGACTTCCAGTATCAGCAGTACAGAGACCAGGTGGCGCAGAATCAGTGGCAGAACGAGTTCAACTACGGCCAGTACATGGACCAGGTGGCACAGAATCAGTGGAAGGACGAGTTTGATTACCAGAAGGAACAGGATAAGGCTGCACAGGACCGTTGGCAGAATGAGTTTGACTATGAGAAGGAACAGGACAAGCAAGCTCAGACCAACTACGAGAACGAGTTTAATTATCAGAAAGAACAGGATAAGCAGTCCCAGAGTAATTGGGAGCAGCAGTTCGAGTATGGCAAGGAACAGGATGCATTATCTCAGAGTAATTGGGAAAAGCAGTTCGCCCAGGATGTCATCGAGTTTGATAAATCCTTTGCAGAGGAGCAGAGACAGTTCGATCAGTCTCTCAGAGAAGACCAGCGGCAGTACGACACTTCCATGAAGTTCAACAAGGACCAGGCGAAGGAAGAACAGGCCAGATGGGAGAAAGAACAGGCAGAAAAGGGTGCTTCCGGTAATTCTGGTTCGGGTGAGGCAAAACTCTCTAATCTGACAAACACCGAAATAGAGAATGTGAAGGAAATCTACACAGAAGCCGGAGGTGGAATGAACGGAAATATCGCGGTAGACCGGTACCTTACTATGATCGGTAAGAACAATGTGGATAACGAAACGCTTGCCTCAATGCTTGCAAGCGTAGAGATTCCTCTTGAGTACCAGAACTGGACCATCGATAAGGACACAAACAATGGTGGATTCTTATGGTGGAAGGGTGAAGACCACAACGACACGTATAAATACGGAGATGAAATTCTTACCTACGATGAACTTGTAGAAAGAATCGAGGAATCCGACCTTAGCGATGCGAAAAAGAAGGAACTGAAGAAGAAACTTAAAGAACAATCTAAAAATTAGGAGGACAAGGAATGGGGAAATTTTTGGATTACACTAGTAGAAAGGAAGAGGAGAAATCCTCTTCCTACGGTGGTCTTGGAGGGTTCGGAAGGTATACTCTTGGAAACACGATAGGAATTGATACCTTTGATGATGACCTTAAAAACACCAACAAGATTCTGTCTGACGTGTATAACACATGGCAGAACAGAGACTCCATGACATCAAAAAAGAATACGGTAGCATCCATGCGAAATCGTTTGAATGACTTGTATTCTTATTCTCGCTCAAGCGGTCAGGATACCACAGAAATCAAGAAGGTGCTGGATGCATATGATGCGGCATTAGGTGATTGGGACGGACTCACCGAGTATTACGGAGGGTTCAAGAGCGGAGATGCGTATTCAAATTACATGAAGGAGCAAGCTAAAAAGGAAGAGCTTTCCAAAAAGTCTGCGTTCGATGAGTACAGACATCTTCTTGAGGACGAAGAGTTCATGAAGAATGCGAACTATGATTCCGCAAAGAAGAATATGTCCTTCTGGGATCATCTGACCGACAAGTCCGACCTTTATGAAGTCAATAAGGAGAACAAGGATGGACTGCTGTACGATATCGACCATGCCCTTAGTAAAGCCTTCCCGGTAGAGAGTACGAAGTATCAGTATCTTACCGATGATGAGTTGAGCGTTTACTATGGACTCCATGCTCAGGATAAGAACCAGGCGGATGACTTCCTTGAGAAGATGAGCAAGGAATTAAATAAGAGAATGACCGATGCAGACCTTGAAGGGCAGAGAGAATTCGCACAGAAGAATGCTTTCACCGGGACGATTTCTACCATCGGTGCATTGGGCAACAACCTTATTGGTGGTATTTCTGCTTTGAACAGTGATATCAAAAACCTCATCACCGGTAATGATGTCGATGCGAATGATTACGCACACATCTACACGAACAGAGCGGATGCACTGACGGAAGCGGTTTCGGATAATATCGGAGAGAGTACGGACACCAAGGTGCTTCCGTTCCTCTATGACACCGGTATGTCCATTGCAAATTCGGCGTTGAATCTGGTGCTTCTCGGTGGTAGCGGCTCCCTTGCGAATATGTCCACCCAGGCATACTCTTCTAAAATGAAGGAGATGCAAGACAGAGGAGCTTCTCAGACGGAGATGATTCTTACCTCTGCATTGGCAGCCGGCATCGAAGCAATTACCGAAAAGATTCCGATGGACAACCTGTTAAAGCCGAAGGGAGTAACCACTCTCAGAAGATTTATCGGTGAAACAATGAAACAGGCTGGAATCGAGGCCACAGAAGAAGGCGTTTCCTCCATTCTGAATCAGACCGTAGATGTACTGAGCGGTCAGTTGGGGGGAACATCCGAATTTAAGAACCAGTATGAGGATTATCTCCTCAGAGGCTATACAGAGGACGAGGCGAAGAAAGAAGTCGCAAAGGGAGCATTGGAAGAGACGTTGCTTTCCGCTCTTGGTGGTGCCATCAGTGGTGGTTTCATGGGTGGTGTTTCTTCCAGCGTTGAGTATTCCGGATACAAGGAAATCGGCAATCTTGTTTCAAAGAATAATCAGACCGGCACCCTTTCGGATATTGCTACAGAACTTAACGGTAACGGATTTGCTGAGTATGTGAAGATGATCAATGAGGGTACCGCAAATAAGGCGCAGATTGGTAGTCTGTATCAGAAGGTGTCCGAGGAGGCAGATAAGAGATATCTGGATGAGAAGGGCAACGCCGAGATGCACGCTATCGCAAACCGGGCAAATGAACTTGGCGATACCAGAAGTTCCGGTGTGATTGCATCCGCCATTGTAAAGAAACTGAGCGGCAAGAGTCTTTCTGCGGAAGAGAAGACCGCAATCAAGACGGATACCGCAAAGACCATCATGACAGAGATTCGCAATGGAGAAATCACCGCAGAGAGCAACGAGGCACTGGATAAGGCACTTGACAGAGTGGGCAAGGTATCTTCCATGCTTACCACGACAAAGACTGCTGATTCGATCGCTGTAAAGAAGCGCATGGCATCCATGCACACCGGCGATGAGACGATTGACAATGCTACCGGTAACAAGATTACCATTGAGGGTATGAGAACGGATGACGATGGCAACACTGTTCTCCAGACGAGTGAGGGAGAGAGACTTCTGGATGATGTCACCCTTTCCGATGGAGACGCGGAGGTGGTTGCTATGGCAGAGGGAATGGACGCGGATAAGGCGGACCTGTTCGTATCCCTGTATCAGTCCGGAAGTGACGTTCAGAGCTACAGTGATTCCTTTGAGCTTGCATTCGCCTACGGCAAGAATGCATACGGAACCAACGAACCGCTAAAGAACAAGGGCGTTTTGACTGAGGCCCAGGTAGCAAGTGTGTATGAACTTGGTCTCCGGAGCAGTACGGCCGACCAGCAGAAGACAATCGATGAGATTGCGGCGAAGCATTTTGCTGACGGTAAAGAGATTCTTCCGGGGAAATTCGATGATTCCGCAGTAAATTACAAGAAACTTAACGGCAGACAGAAGGCGGCGGTATCCTTTGCGAGAATGCTGTCCGAGAAGACCGGTGTGAACATCGTATTCTTCGAGTCTGAGGCGGACGAGAACGGCCACAGAACGGCGGAGAACGGACGATACGAGAGGAATAGTAACACTATCTATGTCGATGTGTACGCCGGCATGAATGAGAACGTGGTAGAGGATGCAATCATCCCTACGCTTTCCCATGAGATGACGCACTGGATGAAGAACAAGGCCCCGGAAGCATATGCGAAGCTGTCCAGTATTGTAATGGATACGATCGGAGCTGATATGGGAGCATCCCCGGCTGTTCTTGTTGGAGCAGAGCGTGCCAGATTCAATGTGGCACATAATGCGGATGTGTCCAGTGAGTATGCACAGGACGAGCTTATCGCAAGAGCGTGTGAGGATATGCTTACCGGAAGCGCGCGCGCAAAGGAAATTCTCTCTCAGATGGACGAGAAGACCGCGAGAACGCTTGCCGAAAAGGTAAAGGAGTTCTTCGAGAAGTTCAAGGAGTGGATGGCAGACCTTCTCAATGTGTATAAGTCCAACAGCAACGAGGCGAAGATTATCCGCAAGTATGCTGACCTGATGAACGAGTTGCAAGAGACATGGGACGATGCGTTTGAGAAGTCTATCAGAGCAAACCAGGCGATGGAGAAAGCATCCGCCAGACCGGAAAGAATGGCTGCATCCGAGAGACAGTATGCAGAAAGAGAGTCTTACAGAAGTGAAGTTGCCGAATGGTTTTCAGATGGTATGCCGAGCGGAGAAACTTTTATTCTTGGCAACACGAGTGATGTTATTCAAGGACTCGGAGCTATGGAAATGGATATTTACATCTTGGGTGACAAAATTAAGACGATTTTAGAGGAACATCCGGAAATAACCATTGATGAAATCAAGAAGATTCCGCAGATTCTCGAAAAACCTATCTTGATTTTGGCAAGTAAAAATGTAAAAGGGAAGCGTTCTAACTCTCGAATTGTAGCGTTTGGAAATGTGAAAGGAAAGAACGGACAGCCGGTGCTTTCGGTTCTTGACCTTAAACCGTTTGAAAAGGGAATCCGGATTGACGATATGCAAAAAGTTTCGAGTGCATATACAAAAACAGGTGAGAACAGAGTAGATTTTATTAAGCAAAGCCTTGTAATGTATGCGGACAAAAAAAGAGCCACATCATTACTTCGAACCATAGGCTTCTCTGCACCTATGGAACTGAATGACAGTGGCTTTTTAGGTAGTATATCATATATTAACGAAAAAGTCAAATTAGAGGGAAAGAACTTCTCCGAAGTATTCAGAGAAAGAGAAATTCAGTTTTCCGACAGGGCTTCAAACGGAAACGGCCTTACTCCGGAGCAAGTGGAGTTTTTCAAAGATTCAAAGATTCGTGATGAAAATGGAAATCTTTTGGTGATGTACCATGGTACCGGCAGAGCTGACCGCGTAGGATACCATTTCAGAGAGGACAGAGCAACATCTGGCCCAATGGCATTCTTTACGGATAGCAAGAGCGTAGCTGACAATTATGCAAAGGACAAACAGGACACGTCACTTGCATACGACGAGAGATATCGTGACTACTACACACAGTTCCGTATTGAGGTAGACAGTAAGGAGATGTCAATCACGGAGGCTTGGGACAAGTTACCGGTAGCAAAGAAGGTTGAAATCAGAAAGAGAGCTCCTCATGTAACGTTTGATGATGATATGGAGAATATTGTCTATAACGAAAACGCAGAGAGGGGCACCGGTGGTTTTGATAGATATCGCATCAATGAACACGGAGGAAATTATCTTTCTGCACTTGTTGGCGAGTGGTTAGAAGACGGAAATCTTTACGGACAAGAAGAGGAGTTTCTCACAGTTCTTTCGCTTGTTGGTCTTGAAGATGTTAAGTACATGGATCCGGATATGAGGGATGAGAAGACTTACCAGGTGTATTTGAATGTGAAGAATCCGTTCGATACAACGAATATTTCTTCTGATATGGTACAGGCATTTAAGAATGCAGCAGATAATACCGTGTATGAACCGGGAGCTGGTGCGGATACGTGGGATAAGCGCAACATCAGACCGGAGCAGTGGATTGAAAGACTGGAGAGTGACATCGCAAACGGAACAACCTATGTATGGACTTCTATCCCGGATTTCGTAACGGATGTTTTGAAGAAGAATGGCTATGATGGAATTGTGGACAAGGGCGGTAAACAAGGTGGTTCTGTTCACACGGTTGTGATTCCGTTCTATTCCAACCAGGTAAAGGATATCACTAATCAGAATCCTACAGAGGATGTTGACATCCGGTATTCCGAGCGTCAGACCGAAAGCATCTATGATGCCGTAGGCGAGCTGAAGCGGCTGCAGCGTGAGAACGATAAGCTCCGCAAGGACGTGGACCGTCTCAGACAGAGAAACAGACTGGAACATACCGTTACCGGCGGAAACATTCTGAATGAGAATCAGATTGATGCGGTTGCCGGCCACATTCTGAATATTGCAGACAGCAGATACGGCAAGGAGACTCTTGCTAAGGAGCTGAAGGAGATTTACACGTATTTGCAGTCCGAGGGTGTTGAATGGGATGTATTCATGTCGAAGGCAACGGATACCGCGCAGAGACTCATTGCAGAGGCAAGAGAACGTAAGATCCCGAACGATTACTCCAAGATGATTCTGGATACGCTTCGGACAACGAGAGTGTCTCTCAATGATGTTCAGAAGGAAGAGGCAAAGAACGCCTTCGGAAGTGACTGGAACCGTATGTACTTCGGAAGAGTCCTTGTGGCAAACGATGGCATTCCGCTTGAGTCCGTATGGAGTGAGTGGTCTATGATGTATCCGGACGTATTCGATGCTGATATTTCAGATGCGGACATGGCAACGGCGGTCCTGGATGCTTACGATACTCTCAAGGCATCTTCGGAAATCGTAGAGTCCTACGACAACGCTGAGACCGCAAGAGCGATTGCGCTGGAGATTTACAATCAGTTCTGGAACGTATCCCCGGTGAGAACGCTTGCCGATAAGCACAGCAAGGAAGTGAAGCGTTTGAAGTTCGAGCATCGACAGGAGATGAAGGAACTGAGAGACCGGTACAACGTCAAGAAGGATGAGGCCGTTCAGACTACGAAGGAGCGGTACCAGAAGACGATCCAGCGTCTGAAGGAGAAGCGTGCCGAGGATATTCAGTTCTATAGGGATAAGAGCAGAGAATACACGAAGCAGTATAAGGAGAAGCTGGACAGACAGGCAGTGATCAACAAAATCACGAAGAAGGCATTGAAGCTTAACACCTGGCTTGTGAAGAATTCCAAAGACGAACACGTTCCGGAAATCTTAAAGAAACCGGTAGCTGCGGTTCTGAAATCTCTTAACTTCTCTTCCGAGCGTTTACTTGGAATGAGAGGCGGAGAGATGACCGGTGAACCGACTCAGAGGGATATATCGCTCAGTAAGGCATTTGAGAATCTACAGTCTGTTCTTGTGGATGTAAGTAATTCTCAGATTACCAATAAAGAGATTGAGGGAATGTATGGGCATCTCGATATGCCAGATGGATTCATGGATAGCGTAAACAGTACAGTAAAGGAAATCCACGATATCCTCCGGGATGTAGGAGACAACGAACACATCCTTAATCAGATGACCGTAGAGCAGTTAGAGGAGATGAGTAAGATTCTTTCCACCCTTACCCATGCGGTGAGAAATATGAATAAGGCACTTGCTACCGCGAACGGTGAGAGCATTGCAAATCTCGCACAGGATACGATGCTGTATGCCGATAGCATGGGACAGCACAGCAAGGCGATCGGAAAGATTACAGACTTCTTCAATTACGACAACGTACTCCCGGTATTCGCTTTCAAGAGATTCGGAGAAGGCGGACAGAAGATTTTCGAGGGACTCCAGGACGGATGGGATAAATTCGCATTCCATGTAAAGGAAATCATCGACTACACCGAGAGCGTGTACGATGCGAAAGAAGTACGTGAGTGGAGCAACGAGGTACACGAGTTTGAGCTTGTGGTAAAACAGGGAACCGAGACGGTCAAGATGACAACGGCCCAGGTAATGGCACTGTACTGTTTGCAGAAGCGTGAACAGGCGAGAGGCCACTTAGTTGCCGGCGGTATCCGTGTAGCAGACTTCAAGGCGAAGAAACAGGGTAAGGTATCCCAACCGGAGGGAGCTGTTCTCAGACCGTCTGATATCGACAGCATCATTTCTGTTCTGACCGACCGCCAGGTAGAGGTTGCCGACAGACTACAGGAATTCATGAATGATACCTGTACTGATTGGGGTAATGAGGTTTCCATGAAGAGATTCGGATACAAGGCTTTTGGAGAAGAGAACTACTTCCCGATTCAGTCTGATGAGAATAATCTTCCACAGGATGATGCGAAAGAGCAAAACAACAAACTATTCAGACTCCTTAATATGTCCTTCACAAAGGGAACGATTAAGAATGCGAACAACAGAGTAGTTATTGAGAGCATCTTTGATGTATTCGCTTCCCACACTTCCGATATGGCGAAGTACAATGCGCTTGCACTTCCGATACTGGATGCCTTCAAGTGGTACAATTACAAGGAGAAGAAACCTCTTAATCCGATGAATAGGGACGATAAGAGATTCACCACCATCGGCGTTAAGCAGTCCCTGGAGAAAGCTTACGGTGAAGGCGTGAAGGGATACATCGTGCAGTTCCTTCGTGACATCAACGGAGAGAGCAACGCAATCACCACTACCGAGCAGATGAGTAAGAAGCTTATCTCAAACTACAAGGTGGCTTCCGTAGGAGCAAACCTCCGCGTGGCGATCTTGCAGCCTACGGCGTATGTGAGAGCATCCGTTTTAATCGATCCGAAGTACCTTGCGAAAGCATTCGCCCAAAAGCCGCAGATTCAGAAGGCAAAGGACACTTGCGGAATGGCATTGTGGAAATCTCTTGGATTCTACGACACCAATATTAACGCCGGCGTTACGGAGATGATAAAGCATGACGATTCCTGGTACGATGTGGCAAAGGAAAAGTCCATGTTTCTCGCGGAAAAGGCCGATGAGCTTACCTGGGGATTCCTCTACAACGCGTGTGAGGCTGAAGTATCCGACAACAATCCGGGACTTTCCGGTGAAGCGAAGGACGAGGCAGTTGCAAAGAGACTGCGCGAGGTTATCTACAGCACCCAGGTGGTAGACTCCACGATGACCAGAACACAGGCTATGAGAAGTCGGTCCACATGGAGCCAGATTATCACATCCTTCATGTCCGAGCCGATGGTATCCTACAATCTTCTGCACGAGCAGTTCATGAACTTTACTGCGGATACGAAGAAGTACGGATTCAAGGGAGCGATGAGGCGGAACGGAAAGTACATCGCAAGAACGGCAGTGACCTACGCCATCACGACATTGTGTGCGGCAACGATGGGCGGACTCATTGATACCTTGCGAGATGACGATGAGGAGAAAGAATTCGGAGAGATTTTCTTTGCGAACATCAAGGACAACGCACTGTCCGATGTTCTGAGTATGTTACCGCTCATGAGAGACGTGGTATCCATCTACAAGGGATTCGGAGCAAACCGTCTTGATATGCAAGGCGTGACGAGCATGGTAAATGCAACGAAGAAGCTTGCGAAGGATTTGAGAGACGGAGATGGTATTTCCTATAGCACCGCATATTCCGTAATGAGAGCATTCTCTCAGACGAGCGGTCTCCCAGTAAGCAATGCTATGCGTGATGTAGTAGCAATCTGGAACAGTACCATCGGAGAGATGTACGAGTCCTTAAAGCTCAAATAGCAATAATTTCAAGGGAAGGTTAGAGAATAGCCTTCCCTTTTGCTTATACTGAGCGTAGAAAAGTCGGAAAGGAGATAAAGACGATGGAAAAAATTTCTCATAGAATCACTCTTGACGTACATAAGGGCGGCATCCAGAAGGTACTTCATGGTATGTTCACCGGTGATGTACTGTCGAGAAAAATAGTGATTTCTCTTGTGGCTGGCAGTGCTGTGTGTAATATGGACGAGAACACGACTGCGGTCATGTATGTTACCAAACCGAGCGGAGTTACGAATTACGGAGCGTGTACCGTAGAAGGCAACCTTGTTACCTATGACATTTTACCGGCGGACATTGACGAACCGGGAATCACCCAGATGCAGCTCAAGGTTGTTTCCGGAGAAAAAGTCTTGTATGCTCCGGTGTTTTCCGTAGAGGCACAGAAGAGTAGCACGAGCGATACGCCGGCGGAAACCTCTCCGCAGTTCTCTGCACTGGAACAGGCACTTGCACAGGTAGAGGAAGTGTACAACAAGCGCATCGTATCCGTAGAAGTGGAAGAGGACTATACCTTTGTCGTTACCTATGCAGACGGAGAAACGTATACTTCCGATGCTTTCAAGGCATTGATGGAAGAAATCGAGAAGGCGGAGCATGAGCGTGCGGAAGCGGAAGTGGCGAGAGATGTTGCGGAAGAGAATCGTGAGCTTGCAGAGAGTGCGAGAGCGAGTTCTTATGCTGATATGCAGAACGATATCCAGAGTGCCATCGATGCAAACACCGCACTCTACAACAGAGTCGAGGAGCTTGCAGACGAGGGACTCATCACCGAAAGTCGCGTGGTCGAAATCATCGAGGAGCAAGGTGGCGGAGGTGGTGGCGGTACCGTTGTGTTACCGGACAACGTACTCGTGGCATCCGATGTGACCGCTGCAGACGTAGAAGCACCGAAAAACAACGCTGATTTATTCGGCAGTCTTCCGCCTTCTGACTATGCAAAGACTACGGATGTAAATGCGATTAAGAACGGCACAACCCAAGTCGGCAACGCCAAAACCCTTGACGGACACGGAGCGGAGTATTTTGCTAGAGGTGGTTTTGGATTAGGTAGCGATACTGCAAATGACGCAATAGCAGAAACAATAGTGACTGACTTAAACAATGCGACTAAATGTGGTTGGTACTATGTGTCTAGTAGCACTACAAATAACATTCCTAGCGGATTCTCGACAACGGCAATCCTTTTAGTATCAGCAAGAAATAGTAATAATGCAATATGCCAACAGTATTTTGACATCGCATATCAAAAAAACGCAATTAGATTTTTTTACGGTGGTTCGTGGACATCTTGGGAAGAAGTAGCAAAAACAACAGACCTTGCGAACTACTTACCGCTTATTAGTAATGCGGTAAATACGCTAAAGGTACTAAATAATACCGTACTGAAGCTGAGTAATACTGGTACTGGAGATTATACATGGTTGCAGTTTTTAAAAGGTGATACATCACTTGGTTTTTTCGGTTTTGACAAAAACAAAGCACCGATGGTGTCTATAGATGGAATAGCAAGTACACTTCTCCACACTGGCAACATGGCAAATCATGTATTACCGCTTACGGGTGGAACGGTTGGTAACGGCTCAAAGTCATATCCTTTAATCGTTCGAGGTTCTTCTTCATATAGCTTAATTGATTATATGAATGATGCTAACGATGTTAGATGGGGTTCACTTGGTTTTGCGGGTGCGGAAGTGCCAGTTTTTCTTACTGGAGACAGAACGAATGCTTATCGGCTTCTCCACACTGGCAACAAGCCTACTGGCACTTACACTGGAAATGGTAGTACGGCAACGCGAACGATAAATATCGGTGGAATTGGTAAATTACTCCATGTATTTAGTCCAAAAGCGGGTTGTCACGTTATCCTCGGTGCATATGGAGGCACATATTGGCGTTACAATGGAACTGTTGGAACTCTCAAAGAGGAAGAGGCTTCGTATAACCATAGCACTGGGGTGTTTTCTATTAGCACTGATTCATTTCCAGTAAACAATAGTGGTTATTCTTACGAGTGGAATTTATTATAAAGGAGGTATACCATGAGCGAAGAAATCTTAAATGAAATCGAAGAAACTCAAACGGAAACTGAAATTTTTGAGATTCCGCAGAGGGTAAATCCTTTCTGTGTAATTTCAAAGGCAACCTTCGGGGAATATGCGGTGCGTGACATTCAGACAAATTCCGCATGGAGCGAAAATCCGTATGAAGATTATGCGGTTGTACCCGATGATATGGTGCTTGCGATTCAAGAAACAAGAGGTTTCTGCGATATTGAGTTGAATGAGGATGGAACAGAGGTTGTGGAGTTTACTGCAAGGGAGATTCCGGAGATTCCGGAGATTCCGTCCGAGGAACCGACAGAGGAATCTTCCGTATGGGATGACATGGCACTTGCGATTGAGGAAGGAGTGAATGAAGTATGACAGGCAAAGAACTTGTTCTTGAGACACTGAAGAAATACGGTCTTGCCTATGCGGAAACTATCCAGGCGAAGGCGAGCAACATGACCGGTACGGAACTGTACGATGAGTACGCATTTATCCCTTCCTTCTACGCAGCTTGTGCGAAGAAGAATATGCTTGAAAGGCCGGTGGGCTTTGTGTGCCGTTCTCCACAGGGAAGGGTTGTGAAACTGCTTCAAAAATATGATAGCGATGTTTTTGCACAGGAACCGGAAGAGTTACCGGCACAGTGGGGATTCAAGTGGAGTACGAATCCGAAGTATGCACTTCCGTATATTAAGAGTGCGGAGAGTCCGTATGGAGAGGGCGAGTGCTGTACCTGGAATGATGAGGTATACCGCTCCAAAATCAATGCGAATGTGTATACCCCGGAGGAGTATCCGGACGGATGGGAAAAGGTAGAGTAAAGAAAGGGGGTAGCTTATGAGCGTAACAGAATTTAAAAGAGGCGTGCCGACCTACAAGGACAAGAACGATAACGAGTACGGCCTTCTTTGCGAGACCAAAGAAGTCTGCGTTACGGACAACGATGGAGTGAGTCTGGAGTACAAGCTTCAGAATCTGCTCCAGAATATCAACAACATAATTTCCGGTGCAAATCAAGTCGGCAACGCCAAAACCCTTGACGGACACGGAGCGGAGTATTTCGCGCCGTTAACGTCAATCGGATTTTTACAAAAAAGGAGCGAATGGAACGGTGCGTGGACAAAAATAGAGCAAGCAGCAGTGGGATTATATGTTCTTTTTGCAGAAAACGCAATAGTGACAGATTTACCACCAAACGCAACCAAAGACCCGACCACCGCACACCATTTATTAGTTATGACTTACGGCAACCAAAACAGCTATATATTTACTGAACCATCAACGAGAAAAGTATGGTTTGGTGCGGTATATGGTTCGGGTATTACGTGGAATGAAATAGTGTTTGAAGTAAACCTTGCGAACTACTTACCGCTTTATGGCGGTGGAACGCTTAGTGCTCCTTTAGAAGTTATACTATCCCTAATGGCGGTAGCGTCAACTAATTCTTATCTACAATTCAAAGGTAAAGATGGAGTTATCGGTCACTTGGGATTTGCGGGTTTAGACAATCCAGTGTTTTTAAACGCTACCAATACGGCAATGCATAATCTTCTCCACACTGGCAACAGCTCCAAAGTAGTCATCAGTCAGACCGCTCCATCCGACACATCCGCCCTTTGGGTATGGTAAGGGGGTGTCTGTATGATTCAAAGATACGACACCACACAGCAGAAGAGAGTGGATGTATCGCAGATAAGGCGGTATGACGGAAGCAAGTGGGTGGATGTGCAGTTTGTGAGACGGTACGATGGAAGCAAATGGGTGGATGTGTTCGCTAGGGAGTACGAGTTTGAGAATCTTGGTTACAGTACCAAAGTGAATTATACTGCAAATGGTTCTACGGCAACAGTTGAGCTACATGGGGAGAGTGAATACTGCAGAATTGGTGTCGCATATGTTGATTCCGCTGGAGTTGTGTTTGAAAATCCGGTTTTAAAAGGCGTTGTTACGAGTTCTAGTTTTTCTAACGGAGAAATGATCGGAGATGTAAATATAACCGACCATTATACCGGCGCGATAAACACCAAAACAGAATATATCTACAATGGAACAGCGTTTAATGTGAGTTTCAATGGTGATGCAAGAGTAATAGAAGTTGTTGTTCGTTCTCTTAGCAAATCATATGCATCTATCCAGTTGTCAAACTTTACACTTAACGGTATTCCTGTAAAATTCATTTAGAAAGAGAGGGGTTAAAATGAACAAAGTAAAAGCGGTATTTATCAGTTTCTTCTCGGCGTTGTCGAGTCTTCTTGGGGTTTTGTACATCCCGGTACTTCTCCTGGTGTTATGTAATGTCCTTGATTACTTCACAGGGTTGTTTGCTGCACCGGCAAGAGGGCAGAAGATAAGTTCTGCCATCGGAATCCGCGGCATAATCAAGAAGGTGTGTATGTGGCTCTTGGTTGTTGTTGGCGTGATTGTGGACGAGCTTTTGCGATACTCTGTGGAGTTTGTAGGGTTGACAATGCCGCTCACGTTCCTGGTAGCTTGCATTGTATGCGTCTGGCTTGTGTGCAACGAGATTATTTCCATCCTGGAAAATATGGATGACATTGGAATCAAGTTGCCGCCTTTCCTCAAAAAGATAGTTTTATATCTCAAGAATAAGGCAGAACAGAAGGCAGATATTGTACCGAAGGAAGGTGAGGAGAATGGGGAAGATTAGCGCAGAGGGCGTAAAGAGATACTGTAAGTGGATGTTTGATGCAAAGGCAATCTACCTGTGGGGAGCCGATGTAGAGGTCTTAACGAGCGAGTTACTCGAATCCTTGAAGAAGAGGTTCGGCACCAAGCATTATGAGAAGATATCCATCGAGAACAACGAGGGGAAGATTGGAGCGGATTGCAGTGGGTTCCTCAGACCGCTTTCCGGGCATGATAACACCGCAGCCGGGTATTACAAGGAGTGTACCAAGCGTGGTGATATCAGCAAGATGCCGAAGGACAAGATGTGTCTTGTATTCCGGAAGCAAGAGGGGATTATCGTCCATGTGGGAATCTACATGGGTGATGGGACTACTTATGAGATGTATAACGGATGCGAGTACAAGAAATTCAGTTCAACCAAATGGGACAGCTATGGTATCCCGGAATGGATTGAGCAGACGAAGAAGGCACTTGCGGTCGGAGACAAGGTTACTCTCGAAGAGGAAGTGAACGGTTACAGAACGGCGAAGGATGCGGAGAATAAGACCAATGTGGTCCATAAGGTTGTCCCTGGAGACTATTATGTGTACAAACTGTACGGCAAGGCCGTAAACATCTCCAGATACAAGAATAGTCCGGGAAGCTGGGTTGTGTTGTAATTTTACTTGATTTTTATTCAGTAGAATGGTAATATATACGGTAGGTTGATTTTTCACTTATAGTATGGCACAAGCTAATATACAGTGTTATAGTATGGCAAATAGCAACAAATTAGCAACACGACACAGTAAGAAGTGGCTTGTTTCAAGGGTTTCGCGCCTTTACTCGAATAGGTGAAAACTATAAATTTTAAATAAACGAAGGGAAGGACAAGTTATGTATTCTTTTGAAGAAGTAATGAGAGTCGATGCCGATGTGGCAAAGGCAATGGACTTAGAACTTGGTCGTCAGAGAAAAAACATCGAACTGATTGCATCCGAGAACTTTGTCAGCAAGGCTGTTATGGCAGCAATGGGTAGCCCGTTAACCAACAAGTATGCGGAGGGTTATCCGGGAAAGCGTTACTACGGCGGATGTGAGTGCGTAGATATCGTGGAGAATTTAGCAATCGAGCGTGCAAAGGAGCTTTACGGATGTACTTACGCAAACGTACAGCCGCATTCCGGTGCACAAGCAAATATGGCAGTATTTTTCGCACTGCTTCAGCCGGGTGATACCGTTCTCGGTATGAACCTTGCACACGGCGGACATCTTTCACACGGGAGCCCGGTAAACTTCTCCGGTTCCTACTTCAACATCGTACCGTACGGTGTAAATGATGACGGTTTCATCGATTATGACGAAGTACTTCGTATTGCAAAGGAAGCAAAGCCGAAGATGATTATCGCAGGTGCTTCCGCATACGCAAGAAAGATCGATTTCAAGAGATTCCGTGAAATTGCGGATGAGGTTGGTGCATATTTGATGGTAGATATGGCACACATCGCAGGCCTTATCGCCGGTGGTGTACACGAGAGCCCGATTCCGTATGCTCACGTAACCACCACCACTACCCACAAGACTTTACGCGGACCGCGTGGCGGTATGATTCTTTCTTCCGCTGAGTTTGCAGAAGAGCATAAGTTAAACAAGTGCGTATTCCCGGGTATCCAGGGCGGACCGTTGATGCATGTAATCGCTGCAAAGGCTGTTTGTTTCAAGGAAGCATTGTCTCCGGAGTTTAAGGTATATGCACAGAACATCGTTACCAATGCACAGGCTTTGGCAAAGGGCTTACTGGCAGAAGGCTTTAACCTTGTATCCGGCGGTACCGATAACCACTTAATGTTAGTGGACCTTCAGAGCAAGAACGTAACCGGTAAGGAAGCAGAGAAGCTTCTTGATGCAGTAAACATCACCTGTAACAAGAACTCCATTCCGAACGATCCGGCATCTCCGTTCGTTACCAGCGGTATCCGTCTCGGTACGGCAGCTGCTACCACCCGTGGCTTAAATGCTGACGATATGGCACAGGTAGCAAAGGCAATTGCTCTGACCATCGATAAGAAGGAAGCTACCGACGAGGCAAGAGCCATCGTTGAGGCAATTACGAAGAAGTATCCGATGTACGAGTAGTACGTTGTATAGATGGGCGCTATAATGCGAAAGAAAAGGGAACCCCGCATGGCGGGAGGAAGGAGTAAGTATGGGTTTAATTAATGCAGCAACAAATGCGGTGCAGAATGTGTTTGCCGATACCTGGCGCGAGTATTTCTACTGTGACCGTATGGATGACGACGTCTTAATGGTAAAGGGCGAGAAGAAGATTTCCGGCAAGTCCTCCAATAAGAAGGGTACGGATAACATCATTTCCAACGGTTCCGTTATTGCCGTAAACGAAGGTCAGTGTATGTTAATCATCGACCAGGGCGGTATTGCCGAGGTATGTGCCGAGGCAGGCGAATACATTTACGACAGTTCCACTGAGCCGAGTATTTTCTACGGTAATTTGGGAGAAAGCCTGAAGAATTCCTTTAAGTCCCTCGGAAGACGTATTTCTTTCGGTGGTGATGTGGCAAAGGACCAGAGAGTTTATTTTGTAAATATCCGTGAGATTTTCAATAATAAATTCGGAACCCAGCAGCCGATTCAGTATCGTTTTTATCCGGATGCTACCGCGAAGGTACCGAAGACCTTGCGTATCCGTTGTAACGGAGAGTTCTCTTTCCGCATTAAGGACCCTATTATTTTCTATAAGAATGTAGCAAATAATGTTTCCGATGCATATGAGAAGTCCGAGATTTTCAGTTTCCTGCGCTCCAGTATGGTAACTGCATTGCAGCCGGCTTTTGGAAGTCTGGCAAAGCAGGGCTATCATTACGGCGACTTAATTAATGCCAGTGTTCAATTAGGTAATGAAATTAAGGCTGCATTACAGGAAGAGTGGTATGAGAAGCGCGGTTTTGAGTTTAGTACGATTAATGTGCAGTCTACGTCCTTGCCTCCGGAAGATCAGGAGTGGCTTGACCAGTATGAGGAAGATAAGCTGTATTCCAGTGACCAGGATATGAACCGTAGAGACCTGATGAAAGATATGATCGGTGCAATGGATAGTGCAGCCAGCAACGAGAAAGGCTCATTTAACGGAATCTACGGTCTTGGTATGATGACCAATGCCATGAACCAGATGGGCATGGGGCCTGCGGCTATGATGGGCGGAATGCAGAACGGTAATATGCAGAATAATATGATGCAGAACAACGGTATGCAGAATAACATGATGCCGAACAATGGTATGGTGCCGAATAACGGAATGGTTGGTGTAGCGGTTCAGACTCCGCAGGCTGCTCCGGCATCTCAGACTCCGGCAGCAGACAGTTGGACTTGTACCTGTGGTGCGGTTTGTACCGGTAAGTTCTGTACCGAGTGCGGAACTCCGAAGCCGATGGAAGGCGTTTGGACCTGTACTTGCGGTGCGGTGAATAAGGGCAAGTTCTGTTCCGAGTGCGGCGCTAAGAAGCCGGCAGGAGCTCCGTTATACCGTTGTGATAAGTGCGGTTGGGAGCCGGAAGATCCGAAGAACCCGCCGAAGTTCTGTCCGGAGTGCGGTGACCCATTCACGGATAGTGACATTCAGTAATACGAGATGATTTCAGGCGGTACAGGTGCGTTTGCATCTGTGCCGCTTGTCGGTATCGGGAAGAGTACAGAAGTAAAATAAAGAGGGAGACAAAAGAATGGCAGAGCAGGAAACACAGGACTACATAGAGCCTGTGATTGTAGATACGAAAAAGGAAACCGACCGGAAATGTCCGCAGTGCGGTGGCGTCATGGATTTTGATCCGAAGGAAGGAAAGCTTCATTGCCCGTATTGCGACTATCTGGAAGAAATTTTGCCGGACAACGAAGAGGAAACCGCTGCAGAGGAGCAGGACTTTGAAACGGCGGAACAGACCGGTAATTGTGACTGGGGTGTAGCGAAAAAGACGGTGCTTTGTAAGGCGTGTGGCGGTGAAATGGTGTACGATGCACTGGAAATCGCCGGAGAGTGCCCATATTGTGGTTCCAATCAGGTTATGGAAGCCCAGGCGGAAAATACCTTGGCACCGGGCGGTGTTTGTGTATTTAAGTTGGATGCAAAGCAGGCTGCGGAGAAGTTTAAGGATTGGATTAAGAAGCGCTGGTTTTGTCCGAAGGAAGCAAAGGAAACCGCAAAACCAAAGGATTTTAAGGGTGTATATTTGCCGTACTGGACCTTTGATACCCAGACCACCACAAAGTACTCCGGTGAGTACGGAATTCGTAAGCAAAAGCGTAATTCCAAGGGAGAGACCGTAACGGTAACGGACTGGTACAGATGCAGCGGTACCCATCAGGAGTTTATTGATGACCAGGCAGTGTGCGGAAGTACCAGACATGAGAACGGTTTGTTAAACGGTATCTTGCCGTTTGATACCGCAGATAATAAGGCGTATAAGCCGGAATATGTGGCAGGCTTTGCATCGGAGCGTTATTCCGTGGGTCTAAAGGACGCCTGGAAAACAGCCAAGGGAAAGATTATCATGCGTCTTAATAGTAATATTAAGAGAAAAATTATGACAGACCATCATGCGGATGATGTGCGTTCTTTGCAGATAGATCCTTCTTTTTCGGATATCAAGTATAAATATCTGCTTCTTCCGGTATGGATGGCGAGCTTTAAGTTTAACGGAAAAGTATATCGTTTTATGGTAAACGGACAGACCGGTCGTGTGTCCGGAAAGATTCCGATTTCGCCGGCAAAGGTAGCTATTACGGTAGTAGGTGTTCTTGCGGCCCTGGGCATTTTGTGGTTTATCGCAAATCTTTAAGAACGAAGAGGGACTTTCTTTTTCTGTGGTGTAGTGCTATTAACAGCCCCTTCCGCTTTCAATGTTTTTTCTCGCGTGATTCGGATATAAGTCTTTCTAATTGCTCTCAGAGAGTAGAGTGATGAGTGACGCAACCGCCCTGATGCGGCATCCATGCCTTATGGCGGGCTTGCTCAAACCTCCTGTTTGAGCATTGCTGACAGATGAACGTAGCAATAAGAAAGTCTAATATCCTGCTCAAAGCTCGAAAAAGCTATTGAAAGTGGAAGGGGCTGTAGGAATAGTATACAGAAACACAGAAAAAGAAAGTACTCACCAAAAGGAGGTCTTAAGTATGGAACAACCGGTTCCGGAGATAAAAACGGATTCAGGGAGGAAATGCCCGCGATGTCGCGGTTTTATGGAGTTTGATCCGAAGGAAGGGAAGCTTCGTTGTTTGAGTTGCGACTATATAGAGGCAGTATTGTCCGGGAACGAAGAGGATATCGTTGCGGAGGAACAGGATTTTATCTATGCAGAACGTGAAGGAAACCACGATTGGGGTGTAGCGAAAAAGACGGTGCGCTGTGAAAGCTGTGGCATGGAAATGATTTATGACAAGGCAGATCCTCTGGAAGAATGTTTGTATTGCGGGTCCGGTCGGATCACAGAGATACAGGCGGAGGATATTTTGGCTCCGGGCGGAGTGTGTGTATTTGAACTGGACGCGAAGCAAGCAGCGGAACGATTTGAAAAATGGATTCGGAAACGGTGGTTTTGCCGGAAGGAAGTAAAGGAATCCGTACAACCAAAGAATTTTAAAGGAATTTTTGTGCCGTGTTGGACCTTTGATACCCATACCGATACTACCTACGATGCGAATTACGGAGTTTGTTATCAGGGGTCGAAAGGTGCAGCGGTGACCGAGTGGGACGGTTGTTGCGGCGAGTACAAAGAATTTATTGATGACCAGGTGGTAGACGGAAGCATACGTCACAAAAAAGAGTTCCCGGATATAGCCGGGGCATTTCGGACGGCAGATAATAAGTCTTACCGGCAGGAATATCTGGCAGGGTTCGCGGTGGAACGTTATTCCGTTGATTTAAAGACTGCTTGGGAAAGCGCAAAGGAGTTAATCTATAAACGGTTACGGAGACATGTATATAATAAGATTCTTGCGCTATATCATGCGGATGAAGTGGAGAATTTAAATATGACATCTGTCTATACCAGAATTCAATATAAGCATCTGTTGCTTCCTGTATGGGTGGTTTGTTTTTCTGTAAAAGGGAAATTGTATCGCTTTACGGTGAACGGGCAGGACGGAAGTATTTCCGGTAAGATTCCGGTTTCCGTCGGCAAGATAGCGGCGGTTGTGCTGGGAGGACTTGCGCTGTTAGGCGGTCTGTGTTTTCTCTTATGCAGATAAAAGAATCCGCAGCGTACACTGCGGATTCGTAGAGTGGTTTGATTCGTTATTCTTCGGTCATCTGCTTGATACGGTTGAAGGTGCTTTTGACCGCCGGAATACAGAGGATGATTACCGTAACTACGCCTTCGATTAAGATGTAGGAGTAGTTGTACACAATCGGGTAAATGGCGGACAGGGATTTCGGAAAGTTATCCGGCATGTAATCCATCCAGTACAGGTAGCCGCCCAGGGAATGGAAGGCACCTCTGAGGAAGATGCCCAGAAGATACCCTTTGATGAGACCGTTTTTCTTTCCGGCAAATACGCCGGCAAAGCCCAGTGCGGTGAATGCAAAGAAGTAGTCACAGCACACCTGGAGCGGGGTGAGTATGTAGGTACCGCCGCCTTGAAGAAATTGCAGAATACTGTAGGTAAAAGCAACGGTAAGTCCGGTGCGGAGGCCGTACCAGTTGCCGATAAGGCAGACAAACAGCATACTGAACAGGGTAACGGAACCGCCCCATGGCAGCTTGTAAGGCTGCAAATAGGACAGTATAAATGCCAGTGCCAGACATACTGCGGAGAAGACAAGTTTTTTTGCCTTCCAGTGTGGTTTGGCACTTTCTTTTTGCTTGGAAAAAAGTGTGGCCAATACAATAATCAGCAATACCGCAACCGCGCAGGCAACATACCCGGCAGTTGTGAGAACAGCATAGCCGTCCTCTTGAAACCGTTCGATAAACATAAAAAATCCTCCTTGCAAACTGCTTAGGAGGGGCCGTGAATGACCATGAAAATGGTCTGCTTCCTTACGCCGGAATTATCCGGATCAAGTTATGAGGGTCAGTAGCAAGGTGCTACCTCTCAGCATGGGCTCCCCTAGCGAATTGTTTTATTTTACAGATGCAAGTATAACGGTTCGGTTTTGTTTTGTCAATACATTTTTGAGGAGTCGGAAGTGAATCCCAAAGGAAATTTTATTGTTTTTCTTGTACGGTTATGATAGAATGAGAGTGCCAAAGGAGGCATTGAAAATGAAACGAAACATAGGGGTATTGATACTGTGCTGTGTTTTTTTGATAACAGGATGCAATAAGACGATAGAGAAAGAAATTCCATCGGGCCTTCCGGTTCCTACGGCGACAGCAGTAACGCTGCCGGCTGAAGATGCGGAAGCATCGGAAACACCGATGACAACGACGGGGGTGGATGCGACACCAATGTCGGAATCGACACCGACTGCCACGCCGAAGCCGACACTGACGCCGGAACCGGCGGTTACACCGACCGCTACGCCGGAACCGACTGTGACGGTCACGGTTGAACGCAGAAAAATCATTGCCATCGATCCGGGACATCAGGCCAAGGGCAATTATGAAAAGGAGCCGGTGGGACCGGGGGCTACGGAGCAAAAGACCAAGGTTTCCTCCGGAACCCAGGGTGTATCTACGAAGGTACCGGAGCACGTGTTTGCCCTGGAGCTTTCCTTAAAGCTGCGGGATGCGCTGATTGCCGAAGGTTATGAGGTGGTAATGACAAGAGAAAACGCCAATGTGAATATCAGCAATGTGGAGCGGGCGCAGCTTGCAAATGAGGCAGGTGCGGATATCTACATCCGCATTCATGCGGACGGGGCTGACAGTGAGGCGGCAAACGGAATTTCTGTATTGTATCCGTCGGAGAAGAATCCTTATGTGGCAGAACTTTCGACCGACAGTAAACGGCTGGCACAGGCGGTACTTAACGAAATGTGTGATGCTACCGGAGCAAAGAAGCGCGGAATTGTGAAGCGGGACGATTTGTCCGGAACCAATTGGGCGCAGATGCCGGTGATTTTAATCGAGGCCGGATTTATGACAAATAAGGCAGAGGATAAAAAACTGCAAGACCCGGAGTATCAGGAAAAGCTGGTGCAGGGAATTGTAGAGGGGATAGAGGAGTATTTTGAAGAATAAGGAGAGAATCATGCAACAGGAAAGAACAAGAAATATTAAGTTGACACTGGAATATGACGGTTCCCGCTATGCCGGATGGCAGAAAATAGTCGGGAAGGACCGTATGGTAACCATACAGGGAAAGCTGGAGGAGGTACTGGCGAAACTGGAGGGAAAGCCGGTGGAGGTCATCGGTGCGGCGCGGACCGAACCGGGAGCCCACGCTTACGGACAGATTGCCAACTTTCATACCACGACGGATATGAGTGTGACGGAGATAAAGCAGTATCTGAACCGCTATCTTCCGATGGATATTGCGGTGTTGGAGGCGTGCGAGATGCCGGACCGTTTTCATGCATCTTATCTTGCGAAGGAGTTTGTATACGAGTACAAGGTGACGGTGGGAGATGTCCCGTCGGTATTTGAGCGGAAGTATAATTATTATTGCTTTAAGCGTCCGGACATTGAGAAGATGAAGAAGGCAGCCTCGTATTTGATCGGCGGACATGACTTCAAAGCTTTTTCCGATAACCGTAAGATGAAAAAGTCCACGGTGCGTGTGATGAAGGATATTACGATTTACGGTGATGATACGGAGATTTTGTTTACTTTTACGGCGGATGATTTCTGGCCGCATATGGTGCGTATTTTGGTGGGAACCTTGCTTTCGGTAGGTAAGGGGGAAACGGAGCCGGAGGCGGTGCAGAAGCTTCTTACTACCGGCGACAGAGACGCGGCGGGAGAGACCATTGAAGCCAGAGGATTGTTTTTGTCGGAAGTACGGTATGATGTGACGGAGAAATAGTCGGGAAGAGAAAGAGAGTATTTCGGGGATGGCGTGTTGAAACGGAAGCCATCGACCGGCTTAGAACATGAATAGAGAGGTAACGAAGGGACATGAGAATTTTAATTAAAAACGGTTATGTAATTGACCCGGTGACCGGGCGTGAAGGAAAATTTGATGTGTTAACGGAGGATACAAAGATTGTCCGTGTGGAGGAGCAGATTGCAGAGAATGAAGCAAAGGCGGACCGTGTGGTAGATGCTACGGGAAAGCATGTGCTTCCGGGCTTTATTGATTTGCATGTACATTACAGAGAGCCGGGGCTTGAGTATAAGGAGACCATTGCCACCGGTTCTGCGGCAGCGGCGGCAGGCGGCTATACCACTGTTTGTCCGATGCCGAATACAAAGCCGACAACAGATTGTGCCGAGGTGGTACAGACGGTGCTTGCTAAGGCAAAGGAGGCAGGTAAGGTGCGCGTGCTTCCGGTAGGCGCGGTGACCCTTGGTCAGAGCGGTACGGAGCTTGCTGATATTGAGGCGATGGCAAAGGCCGGCGCGGCAGCGGTGTCCGAGGACGGTAAGTCCGTGATGAATCCGGTGGTATACGTGGAAGGTATGCGTCGTGCAAAGGAAGCGGGACTGCCGGTGTTTGCACATTGTGAGGAGATTTCCCTGGTACGGGGCGGTGTCATGAATGCGGGCGCAAAGGCGGAGGAGCTGGGGCTTCCGGGCATTACCAATGCGGTAGAGGATATTATTACCATGCGTGATATTTTGCTGGCGGAGGAGACCGGTGCAAAGCTTCATCTGTGTCATTGCTCCACCAAGTACAGCGTGGATTTTGTGAAGTTTGCAAAGGCAAAGGGCATTGACGTGACCGCAGAGGTTTGTCCGCACCATTTTGCTATGTGTGACGAGGATATTACGGCAGACTTATCGATGTTCAAGATGAATCCGCCCCTTCGTGGAAAAGAGGATGTAAAGGCATTGATTGCGGGCCTTTTGGACGGTACTATGGAGGTGATTTCCACGGACCATGCGCCACATTCCGCAGAGGAAAAGAGCGGTTCCATGATCGGTTCTCCGTTCGGAATCGTCGGTTCCGAGACGGCTTATGCATTAAGTAATACGGTGCTGGTAAAGGAATACGGTATGAGCCCGATGCAGCTTGCAAAGTGCATGAGTTACAATCCGGCAAAAGTGCTGGGAAGAGACAAAGAAATCGGCGGTCTGGCGGAAGGATATTACGCGGATATTGCTATTGTGGCACCGGATGAAGAGTATGTGATTAACCCGGAAGAGTTTTTCTCCAAGGGTAAGAATACGCCGTTCGGAGGCAAGAAGGTAAAGGGTAAGGTGTATATGACTCTTTGCGAAGGAACGGTTACCTACGAGAGATAATAAACAAATGCATCGTTCTCTCATCTGCCGGTTGAAAAAATCTCGTTTCAGAAGTTATTGCGATACATGCTGTTTGCACTATAATGATAAGAGCTCCAATCTAAAGAAAGATGAGGAAACAGATATGACAAACTCGATAGGAAATCAAATCAAAATTCTTCGTAAGGCAAAAGGAGTCACCCAGGAGGAAATGGGGGCAACGCTCGGAATCAGCTATCAGGCGGTTTCAAAATGGGAGAATAGTACCGCGCTGCCGGATGTTCAAATGATTCGAAAATTGCAGATTATTTCGGAGTCACATTCTTGCGGTAACAGGGGATGCGCTTGACAAGTGACCGTTTGGTCATGTATAATAAAGGTGACCAAACGGTCACCTTTTGCTTTGTAAGAATGGAGGAATGCATGGAACAGATAACGGACAACTCGACGAAAAGCAGAATCTTAGACGAGGCCCTGGTAATGTTTGCGGAAAACGGTTATAAAGGGACCAATTTACGTGACCTGGCTGCTCGTCTCGGATTGAGTAAGTCTGCCCTCTATAAGCATTATGAAAGTAAGGAAGCGATATGGAATGCGCTTCTTGACCGGATGGAAGTTTATTATGGGGATCGGTTCGGTTCTGCGGAGAACATGCCAAAAACGCCGAAGTCCTGTGATGAATTGTTTCATTTAACCATGAACATGATTGATTTTACGGTACATGATGAGCGGATTATACTTACAAGAAAGCTGTTGTTGACCGAGCAGTTTCATGACGAGAGGGTGTGCAGACTGGCAACGAAGCATTTTCTGGCAGGGACGCAAAGAATGTTTACCACGCTTTTTAGAGCTATGATGGCAGAGGGGATTATGAAAAAGGATGACCCGGAGATGCTTGCGTTTCTCTATACTTCACCGGTAACATCGCTGATTCAGCTTTGTACCAGAGAGCCGGAACGGCAGGAGGAAGTGATGGGGCAGATAGAGATGTTTGTGAAGTATTTTATTGATACCTATGTTGAGGTTTGATTCTAAAACAGGAGGGACTTTTATGAGTTATGATGTGTACATGCATGGACAGGTATTGGGAACCCACTCCTTTTTGTTAAAGGGAGATTTTTTGAAGCCGGATGAGTATTCGGAGCTTCGGGCGAAGTACTTTCTTCCGGGGGGAGAGACCGGAACGGCGGCTACGGTATTGGCATCCCTTGGGGTAAGCGTAAAGCTTGACGGTACCCACATCGGAACCGAGGTGGCACCCCTTCTTAAGGAATTTTACAAGGACAAGCCGGTGGATTTATCTTCTCTTTACTTTGACCCGGATTATGAGGGACTGATGGACTATGTGGTAATTGCGGGCTTGGTGCGTTCGCCGATGGGGGTGTTCCAGTCTTTGTATGAGCCGGGGGCTAAGAGGCGTTGGAGTATGCCGAAGGAAGCGGATGTCATAGGCTGTAAGGTGGCGGCAATCGACCCGTTCTTTATCGAGGCAACCCAGGCTGTAGCAGAGCTTTGCGTGAAGCATCAGAAGCCGTATGTGACCATTGATTGCAGACACGACAGTTATTTACATCAGCATTGTGCCATCAACGTGGTGTCAAAGGAATGCACCTCTTCCGAAGTTTATAAGGGAAAAAGTTTGGAAGAGATTTATAAGATGCTTGTGGAAACTACCGACGGTCTTGTGATTATTACTTCCGGTGAGAATGACATGTTGTACGGAAGAAAGGGCGAGCCGATGAAACGTATGAAACCGTTTTCCGTGGAGGTAAAGAGTACCCTCGGTGCCGGGGATACCTTTAAGGCCGGTTGCGTTTACGGCTTGCTCCACGGTATGAAGGATGATGAGTTGGTACGCTTTGCAAGTGCTTGCTCCGCCATTGCGATTTCAAGATTTCCGTTACCTCTTAATCCGCCGACCATGGAGGAAGTGAAGACACTCATAGAGAAAGGAATGTAACATGGTTGATACTGAGAGTTATATTGGGCGTTTGATTGCATTATTGAGGGACTGCTTTGGGGAGCGATTGGTATACGTTGGCTTACAGGGCAGTTATCTTCGCGGTGAGGCAACGGACAACAGCGATATTGATATTATGGTAGTGATTGATGACCTCAGCGTGTCCGATTTGGATAAGTACCGTGCTACGATTCAGTCTTTGGAGCATTTTGATAAATCTTGCGGTTTTATTTGCAGTAAAGAAGACATTGCGAATTGGAATCCTTTGGAAATCTGTCATTTGCTGAACTGTACCAAGGATTATTTCGGTATACTGAGTGAACTGGTTCCTGTCTATACGAAGGATGATATACGGAATTTTGTGAAAATGAGCGTGAATAATATGTACCATGAGATTTGCCACAGATACATTCATGCAGACCGGGAAAAGAGTGTAGCGAAGCTACCGGGAACCTATAAGGGCGTGTTTTTCATTCTTCAGAATATGTATTATCTGACAAACGGAAAATTTATTGCCACAAAAGCAGAACTGCGTCAGGCTTTGGCGGGCAAGAACCGGGCGGTATTGGAACGTTCCGTAAGTCTTAATAAGGGTGGAGCGTATGATTTTGCGGAAAGCTTTGCGCTTTTATTTTCCTGGTGTCAGGAAACGTTGAAGTCGCTGTAATATAATTCCTTGCGCTGATATCGCGACCGTGGTATAATATTTGCGAAGGCATTGCCGAGCAAAAAAGGGTGGTATGCCTAAGGAAGTTCGAAGGAGGTGTACCATGGCTCTTACAAATAAGTTAGGAATTACAAGTGCTGCCGACCTTGCCAGAGAGGAAGAAAGTATCAGTAAGAAAAAAGCTCTTGAACTGTTTGAAACGGGGATTCTCGGCAAACTGGATGCAGGTAAATTTTCGGCACTGCAAGCAATTCACAGATTTCTATTTGAAGACATTTACGATTTTGCAGGAGAACTCAGAACGGTAAATATTTCAAAGGGCAACTTCCGTTTTGCACCTTTGATGTATCTTGAAGTATCTTTGCAAAATATTGATAAAATGCCACAAAGTACCTTCGATGAGATTATTGAGAAATACGTGGAAATGAACATTGCTCATCCTTTTCGGGAAGGAAACGGGCGTAGTACTCGTATTTGGCTGGATTTGATATTTAAGGTAGAGCTTGGAAAAGTAGTTGACTGGAGCAAAGTGGATAAGGATGATTATCTTCTGGCGATGGAACGTAGTCCGATTCGGGATATTGAGATTAAGCATGTTTTAAGAGAAGCCCTTACGGATGAGGTTGATAGCCGAGAAGTGTATATGAAGGGAATTGACCACAGTTACTATTACGAAGGTTATACCATGTTTAAGACAGAGGAACTGTAATTAATTAAGCTGACACACTGTACTTCGAATCAGAGGTGCAGTGTGTTTTTTGCGAGGAAAAGTTTTATAAAATTTTTCCTAACCTTTCCCCATCTCCTGTCACTTATTAAGTGAACAGCTGTGAAAAAGGAATTACGGAGGCAGGACTTGCAAGTGAAAAATCAATTGTTTGAAGAAATTACAAAAGAGTACTCGTTGCAGATTTTAAAGTGGGCGTACAAAAAGTGCGGAGACAGCGACCGGGCGGAGGAACTTACCCAGGAGGTAATGGTGCAGATTTTTTCTGCCGTACAAAAGAGTGTCGCAGAAGGGAAACGAATCGAACAGGTGGAGCATTTTGTCTGGAAGATTGCCCGGTATGTCTGGTGCCACAGCCTGCGGAAGAATACCCGCTATGTCATGTGCCCGTTCCCGGAGGATTTGCGTGATGAATCCGACTTCGCGGGAGAACTGGCGGAGCGGGAAGAACGGGAGCAAATGATCGTACAGCTTCGCAAACAGGTCAGCAGATTAAATTATTTGCAACGGGAGATTTTGATTTCTTTTTACATTGACGGACTGCCTCAGAAGACAATCGCAGAAAAGCTCGGTATCAGCGAAAGTGCCGTGAAGTGGCATTTGCATGATACGAGACAGAAGTTAAAAAAGGAGATGGCAGAGGATATGAAACAGCAGAAGGAAATGAATTATGTATACAGACCGAGAACACTTTTCATGGCAATTAACGGAATGATGCCGCCGAAGGCGGACATAAGGCCGTTGGAAGACAGTAAGGTACGGCAGAATCTTTGTATTGCATGCTATGAGGAGCCGAAGTCCCTGGATGAACTTACGGAGCTTTTGGGTATTCCGAAGGCGTATTTGGAATTTGACTTAGAATGGCTGGTGGACCGAGAGTTTATGACCTGTGAAAATGGGAAATATGCAACCACCTTTTACATTCGCAGTGAGACCGTAAATCAGGAGTGTTATAGGCTGTACGGCAGACTCAGAGAGCAGGTGTCGGATGTGATTATAAAGGGGCTTTTAGCGGCAGAGGATAAGATTCGTGCCGTGGGATTTCACGGTAGTGAGTTTCCGATGGAGAAGCTTCTGTGGGTACTGATTTATAACTTTTGTGGTTATTATCAGTATGAAGATGAAGACAGGAAGCTGGAATTTCCGATTCGTCCGGACGGTGGAAGGTATTTTCCGTTAGGCTATCTGGATGACAGTGACCTGATTACCGAGTGGGAAGTGGACAACCGTGGCTTTGCTTATAACGGGCCGTTAAGGGATGAAGGGTTTTCCTGGTTCGGACTTTATAATTTCGAATACTCCGATATTATAGACATGATAGACCGGTTTACACCGGAGAATGAGCGGTTGAACCGGCTTCTTGTGGAGCTTGTAAGCAAGGACTTCGACATTTCTTATCTCACAGAAGACCGTAAACATGACCTGGCAAAGCTGGTAGAGCGGGGCTATGTAAAGTTGCAGGAAAACAAGGCACTTCCGCAGTTTGTAGTGATGACCGGTACGCAGCTGAAGCAATTGTACACAGAGGTGTTTGCACCGATTGCGGAGAACTTGCAGCCGGGCTATGCACAGCTTAAGGAAGAGCTTAAGAAGCTGTATAGTGAGAAAATGCCGAAGCACTTAAAGGATATCAGCAGATTACCGTTTGTGCAGTCCTTATACACGATGGAATATGTGACTTCCCTGCTTGCTTTTAGGGATAATCTGCTTTATGTCCCGAAGGACAGTGAAGAAGGACAATTTTTGACCTTGATGTATGTGGATTGGGAGAAATAAGGCTCCGACCTTATCACTGCGTATGTGCTTTCTTCCGCTTGTTATGTAAGAAAAGTACTACAACAATACCAATAAACACCGGTATCAAATATTGCTTATACCGGTCATAATACCCGGATACAGCGCCCCAGTTCTCTTGTAAGAAGTAGCCGAGAGATAACAGGGCGCTGTTCCATATGGTAATACCAAGGAGGGAGTAGGGAAAGTAGACAGAAGGAGATTGCCCCACAGCTCCCGCCACAAAGGCGATATAGGTGCGACAAATCGGAATCACTCTCCCGATACAGACGGCTCCGGCACCGTATTTTGTAAATTTTGCGCGGGAAGCGGTAATAGCCTTCTCAGTTTTAGGAAACCGTGTTACAAGCTTTGTAAGAACCGCATCTCCGCCGATACGTCCTGCCAAGTAGCAAAGACCGGTGCCAAAAAGTCCTGCCAGAACCGACAGCGGAAGAAGCAGGAAGAAGGATACATCTTCCGCCCGGGCCACCGCACCGGAAAAAGGGAGTATCAGCTCGCTGGATATGGGGAAGCAGGCATATTCCAAAAAGATAATGAGAATCATGGCAAAAATGCCGTAACGGTCAAACAAAGACAAAATAGTTTCCATAGGGTTCCTTTCGGGACGTTACTTTTTCATAAATTTCTTTAAGATCTCAAATTTCGCCTTTTCGGCAGGCGATAAATTCGACATTAGTGTAGTCATTAAAAAAGTGCTTTCCTCTGTAGTGAATTGAATGTTTTGTGTTTTCATCCGGGATTGAGCCTTTAAAAGAATCGGTAACATAGCGTCTCCGGAAGCAGTTTCCGCATCCTTTACGATTTCACAGATCAGAGCCTGCTTTGCGGGCGAAAGTTTTTGATATTCAGGTAATGTTTTTAAGGTTTCCGGACTCATAGAAACTCCTTTATTTCGTTTTGGTTTGATTACAACTTATGTGACAAGGCTAATCCGTATGCATCAGCTGTTCGTAAATCTTTTGTTGTTCCGGTGTCAAAAAGGAGTATAGGGTATTGTACATGGTGTCATCCGTTGCAGTGGTTGAGGTTTGTTCGGTTTGTTCGGAAGGTTCCGCAGAATTTTCTGTGTCGTTATTTTCGGAGGAAGAAGCAGCAGTATCTTTTTCGGTGGAGGAGGCGGTTGAGAATCCGGAAAATAAAGAGGATAGTAAATCCGGAGAAAGTCCCCCAAGCATAGAGAATAAATCCGGGGACGGATTGCCCTGCCCGGTCGTTCCCCCTAAACCGCCGAGGCCCGAAAACAGGCCTGCCATACGTTCGAAAGCGGCCGGATCTTGAGCTGCACCTCCTATACCGGAGAATATTCCCGGAAGAATATCCTTATAAGTGCGGTAAAATTGCATGCCCTGAAGTAAGGTGGCAATGGCGGATAACAGCGGCATGCGGAACATTCTTCCGTAAAAAGAGAGAGAACGAAGCATAATGTCCTTGTCCGTGATAAATGTATCAATGCCGGATATGCCGGAGAGCGGAGGCATTGCGGGGATATTTTTTAACCTTGTCAGTTCTGTCATATGATAGGCGAAGGCGGCAAAAGGACGGTAAGTTTCCTGCAGACAGGGAAGAACCGCAAACAAAAGTGCGCCAAGTTCCGTGGAAGGAGGCAGCATCGGTGGGAAAGAAGAATCCTGATTCATAACGTCTCCCTTCAAAACGGCACGGTTTCCGAACATAACAGAAACACATTTGCAACAGTATATGCGGGAAAAGGGAAAAGGAGAATGAAATAAACGAGAAAAGGTTCGTTTTTTTATATAGAAAAATACTTTTTATGTAGATATTTTTTTGAGAATATGTTATAATTTTTGCTAAGGCAAGGCGATGTTTTTAGAGAACAGCCTTGGGGGACGGAATTGTTTCAGAATTTTGTCGCTGAAACAAGAAACAGTACTACTTAGTTTTTTTGAAAGAGAAGGAGGATAAATGGTATGAGTTTAAAGAAAGCATTTGAGCAGTATTTTAGAATCGGAACTTCAGTATCCCGGTTTGATCTGGCTTCCGATAAAGCAAAGGAGGAGCTCAAGAAGCATTACAGCAGTATGACGGCTGAGAATGATATGAAGCCGATGTTTTTTGTGGATAAGGATGCTACCCTTGCAGATCCGGAGAAGTATAACTTACAGCCGGTTATGACCTATGATACGGCAAGACCGTATTTGGAGTTTGCGAAGGCAAACGGTATTGCGCTCCGCGGACACACCCTTGCTTGGCATAATCAGACTCCGATTTGGTTCTTTAAGGAGAACTTCCAGGATGATTTCGAGGCACCGTGGGCATCCAAGGAGACCATGATTGCCCGTTTGGAATGGTATATTAAGAATGTATTGAACTTTGTACAGACTGAGTATCCGGGTGTGATTTATGCATGGGATGTGGTAAACGAGGCAGTTGAGGAGCAGGATGAACTTGGATGGAGACAGCGTTCTCCGTGGTATAAGACCGTAGGTCCGGAGTTTGTGATGTATGCGTTCCGTTTTGCCAGAAAGTATGCGGCACCGGGGGTAAAGCTGTTTTATAATGATTACAACACCTTCAATCCGTTTAAGAGAGACTTTATTTTAGAGAATATTGTAAAGCCGTTAATGGAAGAGAAGTTAATCGACGGTATCGGTATGCAGACCCACTTGGTAATGCAGTATTTTGATCATGATTTGGAGCAGTATGCAACGGCATTAGAAATGTACGGTGCAACCGGACTTGAAATTCATTCCACGGAGCTTGACCTCCACTGTGCAGATCCGTCCGAGGAGGGCATGCAGAAGCTTGCGGATGCTTACAAGCGTTTGTTTGAGGTTTATGTAAATGCAAAGAAGGCGGGCAAGGCGAATATTACCTGTGTTACCTTCTGGGGCATGAAGGACGACGTGAGCTGGCTTACCGGTTTCCGTAAGGAGAGAAGTTATCCGCTTTTATTCGGCGACAATTGGGAAGAGAAGGAAGCGTATCGCGCAGTGGTAAAGGTTGCGGAGGAAGCGTAAGTAAATAGAAAAGCTCCACAGATGCGTTTGCGGATGTGGAGCTTTTATATTAAATTCCCTTGACAAATCCCGCTTCCTCTGCATATAATGAGGAGTAGAGAAACGCAGAGAAGAAAAGAGTAACCGAGAGGGAGCGCAACAGAGAGGAACTGTCACCGGCTGAAAGCAGTTCCGGCAGGAGGTCTTGGCGAAGTGCATTTCGGAGCGGACGGGTGAGCACGTCAGTGGGTAGCCTTGTACGGTGGCAGTCGTTATCATGCAGAAAGAACAGGAGACGCGTGTGCGACTCTTGTAAAAGTTGAGTGGAACCGTGTATATCGCACCTCATCCTTGGATGAGGTGCGTTTTGTTTTGTTAGGAGGTCTCTATGGGCTTTATTCAATATGTCAAGGAAGAAATGCAAGTGATAAAGGAACGGGATGCCGCGATTAAATCCTCCTGGGAGGTGTTTTTATATCCCAGCTTCCGGGCGATTTTAAGGCATCGTCTAGCGCATAAATTATATCAAAAGAAGCACTATTTCTTAGCTCGTTGGTATTCCCAGCGGACTGCGCGGAAAACCGGTATCGAGATTCATCCGGGTGCAACCATCGGCAAAGGATTGTTTATCGACCACGGTCACGGAGTGGTTATCGGTGAGACGGCCATTATCGGCGATAACGTGACGCTGTATCAGGGAGTGACGTTGGGTGGTACCGGTAAGGAACAGGGAAAGCGTCATCCTACCATCGGCGACAATGTCATGATCAGTGCGGGAGCAAAGGTGCTAGGTTCCTTTACTGTAGGTGAGAATTCCAAAATCGGTGCGGGCTCCGTGGTGCTAAAGGAAGTGCCGCCGAATTCCACGGTAGTGGGTGTTCCGGGCATTGTGGTAAAGAGAGACAATGTGCGTGTACCTCGCGAGGATTTGGATCAGGTACATTTGCCGAACCCGGTCATGATGGAAATCGACAGACTACAGCAAGAGAATATCAAGCTCAAAGAGCGCATAGATGCCTTGTTTGCTACGGTTGAGAAGAAATAATACCTGTTGTAAAAGTCTGAAAAACGAGAAAAGTTAACAGTGAGTAGAATGTAAAACTTTCCAAAAGTAATACAGAAAATGACAAATAGAAACAAATGTCAACAGAACAACAATCAATAAAACAAAGGTTAATGAATGCAAAATTTAACAGCAAGAAAAGGAGTCAGTTATGGAAAACAAGTTTCAGTTATTTAACACCTTAACAAGAAAAGTAGAGCCGTTTATTCCGAATGCGGACGGCAAGGTAAAGATGTACACCTGCGGACCGACGGTGTATCATTTTGCACACATCGGTAACCTACGCAGCTACATTATGGAGGATGTGCTGGAGAAGTCCCTTCGGTTCGGCGGTTATGATGTAAAGCGTGTTATGAACATCACCGACGTAGGTCATCTTTCTAGTGATGCGGATACCGGCGAGGATAAGATGTTGAAGGGTGCAAAGCGTGAGAATAAGACTGTGATGGAGATTGCAAAGTTTTATACCGATGCCTTTTTCTCCGATTGCAGTAAGTTAAATATTAAGACACCGGACGTGGTGGAGCCGGCAACCAATTGTATCGGTGAGTTCATCCACATGGTAGAGGTGCTGTTAGAGAAAGGCTATGCTTATGAAGCCGGCGGCAATATTTACTTTGATACTTCTAAGCTTGACGATTATTACGTTTTCTCCAGCCAGAGTGAAAAGGAGCTTTTGGTGGGTGTACGTGATGATGTAGAGCAGGATGAGAACAAGAAGAATAAGAGCGACTTTGTACTTTGGTTTACCAAGTCCAAGTTTGACGATCAGGAATTAAAGTGGGATAGCCCTTGGGGCGTAGGATATCCGGGCTGGCACATTGAGTGTTCCGGTATTTCCATTAAGCACCTTGGTGGGGATATGGATATTCACTGCGGCGGCGTAGACAATATTTTCCCACACCATACCAACGAGATTGCCCAGAGTGAAGCATATTTGGGCCACAAGTGGTGTAACTACTGGTTCCATGTGCATCATTTGAATGACCGTTCCGGTAAGATGAGTAAGTCCAAGGGAGACTTCTTAACCGTTTCCTTACTTGAGGAAAAGGGCTACAATCCGCTGGTTTACCGTATGTTCTGCTTACAGTCCCATTACCGCAAGCCGTTAGAATTCTCCTACGAGGTGCTGGACCAGGTGGCAGCGGCTTATCAGAAGCTGGTAAAGCGTATTGCGGGCTTGGATAAGAGCGGTGCAGTGGATGAAGCAAAGAAGGCAGAATATCGTGAGAAGTTCTTGGAGGCATTGGCAAATGATATTAATACCTCCAGCGCATTGACCGTCGTATACGATGTGTTAAAGGATGATATGAACGGTGCAACCAAGTTTGCTTTGGTAGAGGAAATGGACTATGTACTGGGGCTGAATCTGACCGCAAGTACAGTAGCAAACGATACCGCAGACAACGGTGCAGCCGGTGCGGACGATGAATTGACCGCATTTGTTCTGGCAAAGATCGAGGAACGTAAGGAAGCAAAGAAGGCAAAGGATTTTGCGAAGGCCGATGCGATTCGTGACGAGCTTTTGGCAAAGGGTGTTGCTATTAAGGATACGAGAGAAGGCGTAGTTTGGGAACTGGTATAAGCGAGGAGGCTTCTGTAATGTCGGATACGTTGGAACAGGCAAATAAGACAGGGACAGAGCTCCCATTGTTCGGAGCGATTTGTACCGCCTTTTCCTTAAAAGAGCAGGATGCAAGACAGTATTCGCCTTTGACACTGGCGTATATCGGAGATGCGGTGTACGAGATGATTGTGCGAACCATTTTGGTAGAGCATGGCAATGCGCCGGTAAATGTACTGCATAAGCATGCCAGTAAGCTGGTGAAGGCGGAGGCGCAGGCGGACGCTTATCACCGCATCAAGGAGATGCTGACGGAGGAAGAACTGTCGGTATTTCGCAGAGGACGGAATGCGAAGTCTTATACCAGCGCGAAGAATGCTACCATCGGAGATTACCGGGTGGCGACGGGATTTGAGGCATTGTTCGGATTTTGGTATTTGACGGGGCAGACGGAGCGGATGCTGGCGGTAGCAAAAGCAGGAATGACGGAGGAACACACATGCGATACGAAGAATTAACCATTGAAGGAAGAAACGCGGTGATGGAGGCGTTTCGTTCCGGGAAAACCATAGACCGTTTGTTGGTGCTGGATGGAAATAAAGAGGGTGCCATGCTGACGATATTAAAAGAAGCAAAGAAGCACAATACCGTGGTGTCCTTTGTGAAGAAGGAGCGTTTGGACCAAATTTCCACCACCGGAAAGCATCAGGGTGTCATTGCGTATGCGGCAGCCTATGAATATGCGGAGGTAGAAGATATTCTCGCTATTGCACGGGAAAAGGGCGAGGCCCCGTTTTTGGTGCTTTTGGATGGGATTGAGGACCCGCATAATTTAGGTGCGATTATCCGTACCGCAAATTTGGCGGGAGCTCATGGTGTGATTATTCCGAAGCGTCGGGCGGTAGGATTGACTGCTACGGTGGCAAAGACCAGTGCGGGTGCGCTGAATTATACTCCGGTTGCTAAGGTGACGAATTTAGTACAGACTATGGAAGATCTGAAGAAGGAAGGACTTTGGTTTGTATGTGCGGATATGGACGGCGAAGTAATGTATCGCCAGAATCTTACGGGACCGATTGGTTTGGTAATCGGCAATGAGGGTGAGGGTGTCAGTCGTCTGGTAAAAGAAAAGTGTGATTTCGTGACCTGTATTCCGATGGCGGGCGACATTGATTCTCTGAATGCATCGGTGGCAGCGGGCGTTCTGATGTATGAGATTGTACGTCAGAGACTGGGGAAGTAAGCAGCCGGCTTTCGGCGGAACGGATAGCGGAACGAGGCGCGGAGTTAGAATTCCAACGGGTTTGTATCGGTACAGAGAAAGAAGGTACGTCATGGAAAAAACGGGATCGGAACAACTGAATAATCCGGGACGCGAGGATGAACGGGAGCTTTTGGTACGATGTCAGCAGGGTGACAATGATGCCACGGAGGAAATGTTAAACCGCTATAAAAACATGGTGCGGAGCAAAGCGACCGCGCTGTATTTGGTGGGTGCCGATAAAGAGGATTTGATTCAGGAAGGTATGATCGGGTTGTTTAAAGCAATCCGCGAGTATGACCCGGAACGGAACGATTCCTTTACCGCCTTTGCTGGACTTTGTATTACAAGGCAGATGTATACCGCGATTAAGGCCTCCAATACGAAAAAAAATCAGCCGTTAAATAACTATGTTTCTTTTGATTTGTATGCCTTTGCGGAGGATGGGTCTCCGGTAGGGGAAAGCGCAGGCTCTTACGAAGGAATCGGTTACTGGCAGAAGGATCCGGAGGAGTCTGTCATTGACAGAGAGAATGCCATCCGCATTGAGGAAGAGGTGTTTTCGACCTTAAGTGTCATGGAACGCCAGGTGCTTTCCTTTTATGCCTCCGGCATGCCCTATCAGGAGATTGCCAGAGTCATGGAAAAGGAGCCGAAATCCATTGATAATGCGCTTCAGAGGATTCGGAAGAAGCTCAAAACGGTGCTTGCGATAAAGGCGTAAATGTGGTAAAATATAACTTAGATTTCGAGGTGTTTTTAAGGGTGAATCTGTTCACCCTTTTTTGCGATGTTCGGGAGTATGGGAGCGAAGGGTACCCCGAACCGAAATAGAGATTTATGTTTACACAGAATCGGGAATTACGGAGAGGTAAGAGGATATGATAAACATTGTATTATTGGAGCCGGAGATTCCGGCAAATACGGGAAATATCGGACGGACCTGTGTGGCTACGGGGAGTCGTTTACATTTGATTGAGCCGTTAGGCTTTGATATTTCGGAAAAGGCGGTACGTCGTGCCGGTATGGATTACTGGAAGGATATCGATTTGCATGTATATAAAAACTACGAGGAGTTTCTTCTGAAGAATCCGGGAGCCCGTCCGTATATGGCAACCACAAAGGGACAGAGTCTGTACTCCGAGGTAGCCTACGAGGACGATGCGTATATTATGTTCGGCAAGGAAAGCGCCGGTATTCCGGAGGAGATTTTGATGACGGATAAGGAACGGTGTATCCGGATTCCGATGTTATCGGAGATTCGTTCCCTGAATCTGTCCAATTCGGTGGCAATTGTGACCTATGAGGCACTGCGTCAGAAGGGTTTTTCCCATATGAAGATGCAGGGAGAGCTTCATCGTCACAGCTGGAGTGAAGTAGATTCATAAAGCTTTTGTAAAATGCAAAGGCGTGTTTAGAATAGTAAGAGGATTTAAAAATGAGTGTAAATGAAAAAGCATTGCGTACCTTAGAGTACGGGAAAATAATCGAACGCCTGCAGCATTATGCGGGCTCGGAGCCGGGGCGTAAGCTTTGTGCGGAATTAAAGCCGCAGACGAAGCTTTCTAAGATTGAGGAATTACAAAGGGAAACCACCGACGCCTTAAAGCGTGTATTCAAAAAGGGCAGTCTTTCCTTTAACGGTTTGCCGGATATCGGCGGGACCTTAAAGCTTCTTGAGGTGGGTTCTTCTTTATTGGCGGGAGAACTGTTAAAAATCAGTTCGGTGCTGACCGCCACCTTACGGGTAAAGCAGTACGGAACCACGGGGGAGGAGGAAATTGCGGATTGTCTGACGGAGCGTTTTACTCTTTTGGAGCCGCTTGTGACCTTAAATAACGAGATTCAGCGTTGCATTATATCCGAGGAGGAAATTGCGGACGATGCCAGTGCCGGTTTAAAGCAGGTACGTCGTCAGATGCGCATTACCAACGATAAAATCAGAGAGCAGTTAGCTTCCATCGTGAATTCCCAGGATAACCAGATGATGTTCCAGGACGCACTGGTTACCATGCGAAACGGCAGATATTGTCTGCCGGTAAAGCAGGAGTATCAGGGAAAGTTTTCCGGTATGATTCACGACCGCTCCTCCAAGGGTTCTACCGTGTTTATGGAGCCGATGGCGGTGGTGAAGTTAAATAACGAACTTGCGGAGCTGGCAGAAAAGGAAAAAATCGAAATCGAAAAAATTTTGGCGGAGCTATCTGCATTTGCAGCAGAACATGTGGAAAATCTTGCCTATAACATGAAGACTCTTACTGAGCTGGACTTCATTTTTGCCAGAGCGGTGCTGTCAAAGAGTATGAAGGGAACGGAGCCGAAGTTTAACGAGCGAGGCTATATTAATATTAAAAAGGGCCGTCATCCTCTCATCGATTCCCATAAGGTAGTGCCGATTGATATTTATCTGGGCGGGGATTTTTCGCTTCTTGTGATTACCGGTCCGAATACCGGCGGTAAGACCGTATCCTTAAAGACAGTGGGTCTGTTTACCCTGATGGGACAGGCGGGACTGCACATTCCGGCCTTTGACGGTTCGGAGCTGGCGGTTTTTCAGGATGTGTTTGCGGACATCGGTGATGAGCAGAGCATTGAACAGAGCTTAAGTACCTTCTCTTCCCATATGACCAATACGGTGTCCATTTTGGAGCAGGCGGATGAGAACTCTTTGGTATTATTCGATGAGCTGGGTGCAGGAACGGACCCGACGGAAGGGGCGGCTCTTGCCATGTCTATCCTGACCTTTTTACATCGGAAGGGTATCCGTACCATGGCTACCACCCATTACAGCGAATTAAAGATTTTTGCTTTGTCTACGGAGGGTGTGTCCAATGCTTGTTGCGAGTTTTCCGTAGAGACCCTGCGTCCGACCTATCGTCTCTTAATCGGTATTCCGGGAAAGAGTAACGCCTTTGCGATTTCTCAGAAGCTGGGACTTTCCGAGACGATTATTGAAGAGGCAAAGAGCTTTATCGGTGTGAAGGACCAGAGCTTTGAGGATGTCATTGCGGATTTGGAGCAGAAGCGTATTGCTACGGAGCGGGATGTGGCGGAAGCTGCGAAGCGTCTTTCCGAGGCAGAGGCATTAAAGAAAAAGTATCAGGAGAAGAGTGACCGGCTGGATGCGGCAAAGGAGCGTGTTCTGCGGGAGGCAAATGAGAAGGCAAAGGATATTTTGCAGGAAGCAAAGGACTATGCCGACAGCACGATAAAGAAGTTTAACAAGTGGGAGAAATCCGGCGCGGGTCGTGACATGGAAAATGAGCGGAACGCCTTGAGAGAGAAGTTGGGAGAGAAAGAAAATTCTCTTGCAATCAAAAAGAAAAAACAGAAAAACCGTAAGGTGATGACCGTAGAGGAGATTAAGGTAGGAGATACCGTACAGGTACTGAGCCTGAATCTGACCGGTACGGTGGCGACGCTTCCGAATGCCAAGGGTGAGCTTTATGTACAAATCGGTGCGCTTCGTACCCAGGCCAATATTAAGGATATTGCGCCGGCAGAGGCGGTACAGGAGCCGGAGAAGAAGGCTCGTACCGAAGTGGGTAAGATTAAGATGAGCAAGAGTATGAGTGTCAGTCCGGAGTGTAACCTCATCGGAAAGCGCGTGGATGAGGCCCTCCCGATATTGGAGAAGTATCTGGATGATGCGTATCTCGCCCATTTGCCGCAGGTGACGATTATTCACGGAAGAGGCACCGGAGCGCTCCGGGATGCGGTGCATCAGTATTTGAAGCGGTTGCGTTATGTGAAGAGTTACCGGGTAGGCGGTTTCGGAGAAGGAGACCACGGAGTTACCATTGTAGAGTTTTAAAGGAGACGGGGCTATGGCAGTAAAACAAAAAATAATGATTGTAGATGATGATTCCAGTATTGCAGAGCTGATTTCCCTGTATTTACGGAAGGAGTGCTTCGATACGTTATGTGTGGAGGACGGAGAGGAGGCGTTGCGCCAATTTGCGGAGTATGAACCGAATCTCATTCTTCTGGATTTGATGCTTCCGGGTATGGACGGTTACGAGGTATGCAGAGAACTTCGAAAGACCTCGAAAGTGCCGATTATCATGTTGTCCGCCAAGGGTGAAATCTTTGATAAGGTTTTGGGCTTGGAGCTCGGCGCGGATGACTATATGATTAAACCGTTTGATTCTAAGGAGCTGGTTGCCCGGGTAAAGGCGGTATTACGCCGCTTTACGCCGGAGGTAGCTAAGCCGGAGGAATTCCCGAACGAGAAGCAGGGTGACTGTGTAATTTATCAGGATTTGTTAATCAATCAGACCAATTATGCCGTGACCTATCTGGGCAAGCAGGTGGAGATGCCGCCGAAAGAGTTGGAGCTTTTATATTTCCTGGCGTCTCATCCGAATCAGGTGTTTACGAGAGAACAGCTCTTAGATCATATCTGGGGCTATGAGTACATAGGTGATACAAGAACCGTTGACGTACATGTAAAACGAGTGCGTGAAAAGATTAAGGACCGTGCGAACTGGAGCATTGCGACGGTTTGGGGCATCGGTTACAAATTTGAGGTAAAGAAGGTATGAAAGGAAGTCTGACGAGAAAACTGGTCGTTTACTATCTGCTGATTGCTTGTGTATTGTTTATTCTGGTGAATACGGTACTGGCCGATATGGCGGAGAAGAAAATATTCCGGCAGAGAGAACAGGCCATGTATGAGCAGACGGTAGCCGTAATGGACGGCTATGTAAAGCGTTATTACGACAGTAGGATTTCAATTTCCACACTGATGGATAATCTGACTCCGGTGGCGAATATGCTTGATGCGCGGATTTTGATTGCGGCATCCTGGGGAAAGGTTGTGGGGGATACGGCTCCGGTGGTCAACAAGCAGGTTGATTTTGAAAAGATTGCACCGGGATTTCTGAATGAAACGTTTCAACGGAATGTGTTTTATCCGGATTTGACGTCGGAGCCGATGCTTGCGGTTACGGTTCCGTTGACCCATCAATATCAAATCAGGGGATACGTTTGTATGATGGTAACTATGGAGTCGGTGAACCGGGAGGTAAGCGAAGCGGTTTATGAGATGAACTGGTATTATCTCGGGACCATGGTCATCGTGTTATTTATTTTTATCGTAATTTATTGCTTTCTTATTCTTCCGTTACGAAAGACCATTGCAGCTGCAAAGACCTATTCTTTAGGTGATTTTGAAAAGAAGCCGAATCTCCGGCTGTCGGGAGAATTGGGGGCATTGTCGGATGTCATCGGTTACATGGGGGATACCATGAACCGTTTCAACGAATATCAAAGAGAGATTATTGCTAACATTTCGCATGATTTCCGTTCACCGCTTACGTCCATCAAAGGCTATGCGGAGGCAATCAAGGACGGCACCATTCCGCCGGAGCAACAGGAAAAGTATCTGGATGTGGTATTGTTTGAGGTGGAGCGATTGACAAAGCTTACGTCAAATCTTCTGACCTTAAATACCATGGATAAAAAGGGAATGATTTTACAACCGTCGGAGTTTGATGTGAACGATGTAATAAAGAATCTTGCCAGAACCTTTGAAGGTCAGTGTAAGAAAAAACGTCTGGTGATTCAGTTGATTTTTTCCGCAAAGGAGATTTTTGTTTCTGCGGATCGTGATAAAATCGCACAGGTGCTATATAATCTGGTAGATAATGCCATTAAATTCAGTCATATGGATTCTGCTATTGAGATTTCGGTGGAGGAGAAGGGAAGAAAGGCGATGGTGTCCGTAAAGGATACCGGTTCCGGTATTCCGAAGGAGGATTTACCGAAAATATGGGATCGTTTCTACAAGTCCGACAGCTCCCGCGGTAAGGATAAGAGAGGAACCGGACTGGGATTATCTATTGTAAAAGAGATTATGACGGCTCATAAGGAAAATATCAATGTAATCAGTACGGAGGGCGTCGGAACGGAGTTTGTTTTTACGCTGCCGCTTGTTAAAACGGAAGAAATCTAAACACAAGGCGTTCGGGTTGAGGAGTTGTGTTAGGAGGTTTGTGCTATGGATGAAAACAAAGAAAGAGAACATACGGAAGAACAGCAGGTAATACAAGAGCAGATTGTACCGAAAAAGAATAAGAATTGGAGACGTTTCGGAAAGGGACTGGCTCGTGCCGCAATTTACGGAGTGGTGTTCGGATTGGCCGGCGGAGTTACCCTTGTGTTTACCGGAAATCTTTTGATTGAAAAGCTTGGTTTGGACCATACATTACGTCAAATGGTGGGAATCGGTACCGCTACACAGGTCCCGTCTCCTACCGGTGTGCCCGGGATGACGCCGCCGCCGATGCTGACAGGAAGCCCGCATGGGACCGACACACCGACGCCGCCGGGACTTACGGCAACACCGCCGGAGACGACACCGGGAGTTACCGTTACCATTGAAGGCAACAAAACAGAGGGCGGTACAGAGCTGCCGGTAACGGATGAGACAGTACAGGGATTTTTGAACATGTATTCCGGAATTGCTGCGTTGTCCGGTGAATTAGAAAAGTCTCTGGTACAGATTACGGCAATTACGGAAGGAGTAGACTGGTTTGAAGAGTCTTATGAGACCGTAGGAAATGCAACGGGACTTTATGTAGGGGACAATGGTTTGGATATGCTGTTTTTGGCGAATTTGGATAGTATCGAAGGTGCAACGAAGTTCAGTGTGACCTTTGCAAACGGAGAATCGCTGCCGTGTGCCATTTTCTCTTATGATACCAATTATCGTCTGGCTGTGGTGTCGGTACGTTTGTCGGCGGTGGCTCATATAGACAAGACATTATTTCCGGTTGAGGCGAAATTTGCGTTAGATGAGGTGGAGGTAGGAGCGCCGGTAATGGTACTGGGAAATCCGAACGGACATCCGGGGGCAATGGAGCTTGGCATGGCTACGGGAACAGGACAGGTGGTACAGGTAATTGATGATGAAGTGGCGTATTTTACTACCGGTATTACGGAATATGCCGAGGGTGACGGCTTTGTATTTAATCTGGAGGGAGAAATCATCGGGATTGTCAGCCGGTCACTAAACAGCGGAGAACAGGGGGTTATCACGGCTGCAGCAGTAAATGGCATGCATGATATTATTGAAGCGATGTTGAATAATGTGCCGCGCATGTATTGTGGCTTGCGCATGGAGACAGTGGATACCGTCATGGGCGGTAAATATAAGCTGCCGGAGGGAATCTATGTGACCGAGGTACTTACGGGAAGCCCGGCCATGTATGCGGGTATCAAGAACGGCGATATTATTACCACGGTAGGCATTACACCGGTAACCGGGGTACGGCAGTTTTATGAAGAAATCAGTAAGGTAGGTACACAAAGTGTCCGGATTCTTGTCAGTAGGGATATCAAGGGGGACCGTAAGGAGCAGACCCTGTTTATGACACCGGAGACCAGATTGCATTAAAGGGGATAGAAAACGGAGGAAGTAAAATGCATTATTTAAAGGAATTACGGGACGGCGAGATGGTCTCGGAAAATTATTTTTGTAAGCAAAAGCAGACACTGCAGACAAAGGCGGGGAAGAATTATTATTCCTTGATTTTACAGGATAAAACCGGCACCATTGACGGTAAGGTATGGGAATTAAATGCGGGAATCGAGCATTTTGAGGCGCTGGATTATATCCGTGTAGAGGGACAGGTGGTAAGTTTTCAGGGAGCGCTTCAGTTAAATATCCGCAGGGTGCGTCGTCTGTCTGAGGGGGAATATGATGTCAGCGAGTACATGCCGTGTACCAAGAGGGATACCGCGGAAATGTACAAGGAGCTTCTTGGCTATATCGATTCCTTAAAGGATGCGCAGTTTAAGTTGTTGGCGGAGAGCTATTACAAAGAAGACCCGAAGTTTAAGGAGATGTTTTTGGCTCATTCCGCGGCAAAGACCATGCACCACAACTTTGTTGGAGGCCTTTTGGAGCATACGGTTTCCGTGACCAAGCTTTGCTCGTACCTTGCGGAGAATTATCCGGTACTGGACAGAGATTTGCTCCTTACGGCGGCGATGTTCCATGATGTAGGTAAGCTTTCGGAGATTTCTCCGTTTCCGGAGAATGACTATACGGATGCGGGGCAGCTCCTCGGTCATATTTACATCGGTGCCGACTGGTTGTCGAAGCGGATGGATAAGCTGGGCGGATTTACGGTAAAACGTAAGAACGAACTGTTGCATTGCATTTTGTCCCATCACGGAGAGTTGGAATTCGGTTCTCCGAAGAAGCCGGAGCTTGCGGAGGCACTGGCCCTCAGTATGGCAGACAACCTGGATGCGAAGCTGGCAGGGGTTACCGCCCTCTTTGACAGCACTGAGGAAACCGGCTGGCTGGGATATCAAAAGATGTTTGAGACAAACATGAGAAAAACTACAAAATAATGACTTGACATTACCCTTAGGGGAAGGTGTAGAGTGTTCATGGCGAAGATATTTTTAAACGGGAGGAGAACGAAATGACGATTTTAGTATTAGGAGGAGCCGGTTATATCGGTTCCCACATGGTGTATGAGCTGGTAGACAGAGGAATCGATGTAGTGGTAGCGGACAATCTGGAGACCGGTCATAAGGAAGCAGTACATGAAAAAGCACGTTTTTACGAGGGAGATATCCGGAACCGCGCTTTCGTGGACTCGGTATTTGAGAACGAAAAGATAGATGCGGTGATTCATTTTGCGGCCAATTCTTTGGTGGCGGAGAGTATGAAGAATCCGTTAAAGTATTACGACAACAATGTATGCGGAACGAAGGTACTGTTGGAGTCTATGATTGCCCATGATGTAAAGAAGATTGTATTTTCCTCTACGGCGGCAACCTACGGAGAACCGGAAAATATTCCGATTCTGGAGTCCGATAAGACGTCTCCGATTAATACTTACGGTGAGACGAAGCTTGCTATGGAAAAGATGATGAAGTGGACGGATACCGCCCATGGACTTAAGTATGTGGCACTGCGTTATTTCAATGCCTGCGGCGCACATCCGAGCGGTGCTATCGGTGAGGCCCATTCTCCGGAGAGCCACCTGATTCCGTTGGTGCTTCAGGTGCCGCTTAACCAGCGTGACCACATCGACATTTGCGGAACGGACTATCCGACCAAGGACGGTACCTGCATCCGGGATTACGTCCATGTCATGGATTTGGCACAGGCCCATGTGCTTGCGGTAGAGTATTTAATGCAGGGGAACGAAAGTAATGTATTTAATCTCGGTAGCGGCGAAGGCTACAGTGTAAGAGAAATCGTAGAGGGAGCGAGACGTGTGACCGGTCTGCCGATTAAGGCTCAGGATGCACCGCGTCGCGGCGGTGACCCGGCAACTCTCATTGCTTCCAGTGAAAAGGCGAGAACGGTACTGGGCTGGAAACCGCAGTATACCGATATGGAAGAGATTATTGCTACGGCGTGGAGGTGGCACAGCAGTCACCCGAACGGGTATCAGAAGTAAAATTTTGAGGTCAAAACGGTTGGGAAATCCGGACGTTTTGACCTTAAATTCCGATAAGAACAGAAAGCGGGAAAGTTAGTATGATTCCGAAAAAGAACGAGATTGTGACAATTGAGATTACGGATATGGGAAGTGGCGGAGAAGGCATCGGTCGTGCGGACGGGTTTACCCTGTTTGTAAAGGGAGCCGTGGTAGGCGATGTGATTGAAGCCAAAGTATTAAAGGCAAAGAAGACCTACGGCTATGCAAAAATTGAAACGATTGTGCGTCCGTCAGAGAATCGTGTGGAGCCGGTATGTCCGGTGGCGGGACGGTGCGGCGGATGTCAGCTACAGTCCATGAGCTATCCCGCTCAGCTGGCGTGGAAGGAACGTAAGGTAAAGGGATGCTTGGAACGCATCGGAGGAGTAGAGTTTGCAGAGGAAGGTGACGCACAGGGAGTAGGTGAAGTTGAAAACCTTACGGATGCGGCACCGGGGGATGTGGCAAAACAGGACAAGCCACGCTTCCTTGCGATTCTTGGCATGGAGGACTGCTTTGCTTACCGGAATAAAGCTCAGTTTCCGGTAGGAAAAGATAAGAATGGGAAGATTGTTACCGGTTTTTATGCGGGACACAGCCATGCGATTATTCCGAGTACATCCTGTGCGATACAGGCACCGGTCAATGAAGTGATATGTAAAACGGTATGCGAGCATATGGAGCAGTATCGGATTGCTCCGTATGACGAGGAGATCCATACCGGTCTGGTGCGTCATATTTTAACGAGAGTGGGCGCGGCAACCGGAGAGGTGCTGGTATGTCTGATTGTGAACGGTAAGAATTTCCCGAAGACAGAGATGCTGGCGGAGCGGCTAAAAGAAGCAGTAGAGCAGCAGAAGTTGACGTTAAAAGGAGTTTGCCTAAATGTAAATCGCGAGAAAACTAATGTGATTCTCGGAACCGAAGTCATCCCGGTGTGGGGCGATACCTATATTACGGATTATATCGGAGATGTGTCCTTCCGGATTTCCCCTTTGTCCTTTTATCAGGTGAATCCGAAGCAGACAAAGGTACTGTATGAAAAAGCGTTGGAGTTTGCGGGTCTGACCGGTGACGAAATCGTTTGGGACTTATATTGCGGTATCGGAACCATTTCCTTGTTCCTTGCCAAAAAGGCAAAGCAGGTGTACGGTGTGGAAATCGTACCCCAGGCTATTGAGGATGCGAAGAAGAATGCTGTCCGAAATGAGATTACCAATGCGGAGTTTTTCGTGGGCGCCGCAGAGGATGTATTGCCGGCGAAATATAAAGAAAGTAACGGCAGTATGCGTGCGGACGTGATTGTGGTGGATCCGCCGCGAAAGGGCTGTGACGAGGCACTTTTGCAGACCGTGGTCAATATGGAACCGAAGCGTGTAGTCTATGTTTCCTGTGACCCGGCGACTCTGGCAAGGGATGTGAAATACCTGGAAGAGAACGGGTACAAGCTTGTAAAGGCACAACCGGTGGATATGTTCCCGTTTACGGAGCATGTCGAGACGGTATGCTTATTGTCTAAACTTCATGAAGCATAGCATCTGTGGCTGAGCATAATGATGGAATGAAGGTTTCTCAATCCGTCAAAGAGCGTGAATGCAAAGCAACCATAGTGTCAGGAGGAGAAGGGTGCAAGAGGTCCGGCGGATCTGCTCTGCGCGGACCGAAGCGGAGCGGAGACAGGCGGTTGTAGAGGCGTTGAAACACTTTAGGATGGTGAATCGTTCAACGAAGATGTAATGGAGGATGTAACATAGCACGTGTATCTGCAAAAGAGGACAAAAGCATATATCAGGTACGTAGAGAAGAGCTGGGACTTTCCAGAGAAAAGGCAAGTGAGCTTTTGGTGACGATACCACCGGAGAAAATCGAACGTATCGAGAATGAGAAGATTCTTCCCCGGCCGGAGGACATTCTGACCATGGCGGAGGGGTATAAGATGCCCAGCCTGTGCAATTATTATTGTGCCAATGAATGTCCCATCGGGAAACAATATGTGCCGGAGATTAAAGTAAAGGATTTGTCCCAGATTGTGCTGGAAATGCTGGCATCCTTAAATACCATGCAGAGAAAGCAGGAGCGTCTTATTGAGATTACGGCAGACGGGAAGATTGAGGAGAACGAGATTCGGGACTTTATTCACATTCAGGAGGAACTGGAGAGGATTTCGATTACGGTGGAAACGATGCAGCTTTGGGTGGAGAAGATGCTGGCGGAGAATGTGATTAACATGGATGTATACCGTGAATATAAAGATAAAACGAAGCAGTAGTACGGCGGGAGAGTTATTTTGCACATTTTGTAAAAATAGTGACTCTTTTTTTGCGAAATGAGTCATTTTCTGTTGCAAAAAGATACGGTACAATAAACATATGTTGTAGGAAACAAAACAAATGATTACGGAGGTTTTATAAAATGAAATCAGCAACGTATCGCGTATTTTCCGGAGTTTTTATCTGCATGGGTATATTTTTTCTTGTGGCAAATATTTTGATAATGGTACCGAGCATGAAATTCAGGAAAACGGCACAGGAGGTTACGGGAAGCATCGCCGAAATAGAAGAGACGTATCTCGGAGGCGGCAGATACATTCGTACAGTGTATGTCGATTTTACTTATGAAGGGAAGAGATATGAAAAGGTACAAATGAACCAGTATAGTAACGGTATGAAGGAGGGAGAGCAACTGGATTTGTTGATAGACCCGAATAATCCGACGGAAGTGAGAACCGTAGACGGAGATCGGAACGGTGGAATTCTTTTGACGATTGTGGGCGTTATTTCCCTTGCAATCGGCATTTTGCCGAGGGTATTAAGACGTAAGAAAAAGGAAACGTAAGAGGAGGCGTCGCCTGACAGTAACGAAAAGGAGAGAGCGTATGTATACTGTAAAAAACGTTTTATTTGAACAATTGAAAACCATTCCGAAAAGAGTAAAGGTTTTAGGCATTCTGTATTTCTTTTTCCCGTTTCTGTGCTTATGCGGCATGGGAATTCCGGAAGTCAGAAACGTTTTGCTTAGCGGACCGGAGCTGCTGGATAATATCGTGCAGGCACTATTGGTTGGAGGGTTGATTTTATGGGCACCTGCCGGTTTTTTTTTCTTAATCGTAACAAGAAAGCGAGGTGTCGGTGCCTATAAATATTATCCGAACTGTCCGGATGACTGTCGTTTTGAAATCGAAACCACCTTTGATTTTGAATCCCAACCGGGAGAGGTATTTTGTATCATTCGGAATCCGGCAAATAACAACGCCCCGTACAAACAACCTGTTAAAGAATTTCAATACGACCACATTACCAAGGTTCTGTTATATGTCTGGAATACGCCGGTTACTCTTGTACCGGGCGGCAAAAACCTTGTACAGCCTTCAGCCAGATTCTTTACAGGAGCGATTATTTCCCCGTATTCCGAAGAGTTAATTGACCTTATACTGAAAAACGACATCAATGACAGTATTTCTATCAAAAAATTAGACACAAAAGCAGCTAACTATATCGAGCAGGCTGTGAAGGAAAAACGTTAAAAACAGGAGAAGGCTTCAATGGCGCCTTCTCCTTTGTTTGTTTGCATTGTCATTTAGAGCATCCGGAACAAAGCTTACACTTACATAATTTGTAAATAGTTCAAATTAGGGCTTGACATATTATCGAAATGATAGTATCATAATAATGAAAAGATGTTATCAAAATAATACTATCAAAAACAAAAAGGAGAAAACAAATGAAGAAAAGAGTTTTTGTAACTGTAGCAGTTATGGCAATGACATTATTGTGCATGGGATGTAAAACCACAACCAATGAGAATCCGAAGGGAAATGATGAGAACGTTGTTGCTTCGGAAGAGGTGTCTAAGGGCGACGCAAAGGATGAGAAAGAGCAAATTTCTCTTGATTTTGCCGAGGATGGAATGCATGTGGGAGACAAAGTGATTCCGCTGCCGGTTGACGGAGCAGAGCTGATTGCGCTGTGGGGAGAGCCGAGAGTCGTGGTACATGAAAACGAGGTGAACCTTGATGCGCCGAAGCGTACGAATTATGTGTGGGACGAAATTGGAATTTTCTGCTATTTATATGAGCAAGACGGGGTACATAGTGATGTGTACAGTATCGGTGTCGTGGTAAATAAGGATAATGATTATGTACATTATCCGGAAAAGATGTTTAAAGGCACTATGACCATTGAAGGCAAGCCGTGGTACAAGGCACTGCCGACCGGTGAGGATTTGGAACTCTTTCGCGTGTATACCGTCGGAGACTATTCTTTGTGGAGTGAGTACACGGACATTTATAATCCGGAGAAAACCGGAACTGCGGCGGATTATGTAGGTATCGAGATGTCGATTGCATCGGAGTAAGAGGGATGAAATAAGGGACTTTGAAAAAGCTTGGACTATTGTGGTCCGGGCTTTTTGGTCTTTGTTTTTGATGCAATGTGTGATATAATGAATGAGCAGGACAATCAATGAAGTGGGAAAACATAGAGCGTTCGTTGCGTTTTGCGACTATTTCGGAGGGAGCACAGTATGAGAATTAAATGTGATTATTGCGGCAGCATAATAGAGGAACTGAATGAGGTTTGTCCCAATTGCGGTGCCGCATTGAGTGGAGTAAATCGCTTTGCGGGGGAGCAACCGCAAACCATAGAAGAACTGAAAGCGTGGTACATAGCGAGGAAGCGATGATTACGATGATGATTGGGACACTGACTATGACTGGGATTCCGGAAGCGATTGGGATTCCGGCGGAACGGACTGGGATTCCGATTGGTGATAAAGGAAATTTTAGCTGAAGGAGACATAGGATGAAAATCATAGAACTGAAATGTTCCGGATGCGGAGCGCAGATTACGCCGGATTTGGAGACCGGAATCGGGATATGCGAGTATTGCGGATTGCAGGTTATCTTCGATAACAAAGACGTCCTTAAGAAGATTCTTGTCGGTGTAAAGGAAAGGTCTGTCGGAGATGACGTGGGACAGGTGAAATTGCCCAAGGCTCCGGAACCGAAGTATTTTCCGTGGTGCGACAGTGGCCTTAAGGACCATGTCATGGATTGGAAGGATCCGGCGTTGGAGACGGCAATGCGTGAAGTGACAGGGATTAAGAATCGCGACATTATGCTCAGTGACGTATATAAATTGACAAGCCTGCAGTTGAACGAAAAGGGCATTGAGAAGGTAGATGCATTAAACGAACTGGTCAATCTGCAGAGACTTGTGTTGGAAAACAACAGCATTTCCAGCATCGCCGGTTTGACAAAGTTGAAAAATCTTACGTTTTTGAATTTATATAAAAACAATGTGGCGGATATCGGCGGAATTGCGTATATGCCGCTCTTAAACAATATTTGTCTGGCATATAATTCGGTTACGGATTTGACGCCTCTTGCGGGCTTAAAGTATATCGAGACTTTGTACGTATTTATGAACCGGGTGACGGATGTTTCACCGTTGGCGAATTTGGTTTCTTTAAAGGATTTGCGCATTGATTTTAACCCGATTCGGGATGTCAGCCCACTTGTCGGGCTACGGTATCTGGAGAGTTTAAATATTCAGCAGACGGACATCGAGAATTTGGGCCCGTTGCTGAAACTGACGAATTTAAAGAATTTGCATCAGTAATTTGACATAGTCTGAGCCTGGATGGGCAGGAAAAGGTATGTATTTTAAAATTTTTGAAATACATATCTTTTTTTGTAACGAATCCATATACGAAAACGTCTGTTAAAGTGAAAGGAGGTGAGTCGGTGTGAAGGATGCGGATTTTAGTAAGTTGTACGAAAGCCATGCCGAGCAGGTGTACAAATTTCTGTTAGGACTTTGCGGAGATGTACATCAGGCAGAGGATTTGCTGCAGGATACCTTTGTAAAGGCAATACAGAACGTAGACGGCTTTGATAATCGGTGCAAATTTACCACGTGGTTGTACACGATTGCAAAGAATACATATTATGATAGCTTGCGTAAGAAAAAGAGGCATCCGGAAGAGGCGTTGACAGAGGATGTGGCTTGGGAACAATCGTTGGAAGCACACATACTGGACGGTGACTCGGCGAAGGAAATTCGTAGGATGATACACCGACTGCCGGAACCTTATAAGGAAGTCTTTTTACTGCGATTTTACGGGGAACTGTCCTTTCGGGAAATCGGAGAAACCTTCGGTAAGTCTGAAGTTTGGGGCAGAGTAACCTACCTTCGCGGAAAAGAATTGTTGCGCACGTATTTAAGTGAAAGGGGCTGTTGAGATGAATTGTGAAGTGGCAAAGGATTTAATGACCCTCTATGTGGAGGATATGTGTTCTCAGGAGAGTAAAAAAGCCTTGGAAGAGCATGTGAAGGAGTGCACGGCATGTGCCGGATTTTTACAGAAGGTTAGGAATGAACTGGAAGTCGGGGAGGATGCGGACAGAAAGGATTATACGCAAGAAAACGAGACTTCTTTAAAACCTTTGAAAAAGGTGAAAAAAAGTTTGGCTCGCCGTAAGTTGACTGCTATCACTTTGGGCCTATTACTGGTTGCGGTTTTGGCAGGAATCGTTTTTTTGAGTTATGGACAGGTTACCAATCGATGTATGAGTTTCTCTGCCATTGTAGATGCTTTTAAGGTGAAACGTGTATGTGAGAAATTGACCGAAGGGGATACACAGGCGCTTTTAGATGTGATTGCGTTTCGGATAGAAGATTATTATAGTATGCAATATGACGATTCCATGACAGAGGGGATGGAGGAGTATAAGAAATCGATTCAAAAATCTATTGACGAGGCGTATGCGTACTATTTTGAGGGAAAGGATATTAAGGTTAAAATTGAAGAAATATGGTTGACGCCGTACGATGAAAATCTGGCGGATAACATGGTCTTTACGTCATATCTCGTAGGATTTTACGAAAAGGGTGAGTTGATTTATTCGATGGATTTTGGGAAAATCGCTCCGAAAAAATATGCACTGTATGAAGAAAATGCAGAGGGAAAACCGAATTTTACGGCAAATCTTCGTAACTATTATGATGTGGTTTTCGAAATTGCGCTCAGGTATTCAACCGTCAGGACATATAATAAGCTGGTAGCGGGAGAAACGGTGAATAGTTACGGTTCCGGTTTTAAGATGGGAATCCGAAAGACGATGGATGCCGATGAACAGAAGGAATTTTCGGATGGTCTGGAGCAACGTCTGAAGGTGCTGTACGAATCGGGCTGGTATTTTAAGGATGTGATGTTTGCGGCGGATGAGTTTGATACGGAGAAGAACCGTTGGATTTATAAGGTATGGTTTTTGAGTGAAAATCAGGAAGACGGTACCTTGGCAATGCTGGAACAGCGTTTCGCTTATTATAATTCCCATCTGTATGTGATGGAGGAAGAAGAACCGACGTTAATTGTGCAAACGGGTGAGGTGCCGGAGGAGATTGAGGAGCGGTTGATAACATTATTCCGGTAAACTTGCGGTGTGGAGCTTTTTCATCAGTGGTGCTTTGGAAAGGGTTTTTTGGGTGATATCATTTGATTTAAATATATGAACTTTCCGGCTTTGTATAAATCTATATATTTATAGTGCTTTTTTACTAAAGATGTGCTATAATAAAATAAATAGAGCGTGGGTGATAAGATAATTTTGATATAAGTATCGAGTGTTTCCGAGGAAGGAAAGGCAGGTGTCCTATGGTCAAAATAACATCTACGATGATTGTACATAGACCGGAAAGGCTGTTGTACTATTTGCCGAAAGTAACGGAAGAAGTGAATCTGTGTATCGCGGACGGAGTATGCCCTCCCGGTTTAAAGGAGTACCGGTATGACTTCGGTACCTATGATGATGCCGGGGCTTTCTGTTTGCCACCTGCGTTGCGGGCGAAGGCAGGGACGGACTGGGTAGTGGGACTTGAGTACAGAAAGGATGACTCTGCAGTGAAGTTGCCGGAGCAGCTTCCGTTTGTGGAACTTCCGGAGTGCAACGTGATTATTCAGGATGTCTCTTATGAGGGACAGCTGACAGAGGCCGTATTGGATGAAATTATCAGTTACGGCAGAACGTATAAAGATGATAACAGTGCAGAGTATCGTTATGTACAGGATGGTTTGGTGGCCGCATTTACTTCAAAAGAGAAGCTTCGTATTTTGTATGAAATCGAATTGGTTGCCGAGAATGCTCTATATTTTAACAGGATGGGGCATGACTATTCGAAGGAAGAACTGCTCATAAAAGCGTACCATGACCCGATTACCGGATATTATAACTGGTCCTGGATGTGGGACCGTTTGGCGTCTTACTATTTAGACGGAATCAAGGATTATGGGTTTGTACATTTTGATATCAAAGATTTTAATATGATTAACGAATTGTACAATCATCAGGTGGCAAATGATGTATTGGCACGGGTAACCCGGAATATCGAAGCCCATAAGGACTGGATTTATTATGGGGCAAGATGTGATAATGACAATTTTGCATTGATGATTCGCGATATGCCGGAAGCAGAGGCAAGAGAGAAGCTGACGGAGTTTTTTGAGGAAATATCGGTTCTTAAGGAGGATCCGTCTTATCGGATTTACTACCGATGTGGCGTTGTGAATATGCGGAATGCCATGAATGTAGGAAGTATTGTCGCAGATTGTGCGAAGATGGCGCAGACTACGGGAACAAAGATTAATGTTACCGAGATTAATTTCTACACAAATGAGATGCATGAGGATCTTCTTTGGGGAAAGCATTTAAAGGCTTATCTGAATACGGCGATTGATGAGGATGAGTTTATGGTATATCTGCAGCCGAAGATTGATATTCATACGGAACGGATTTACGGTGCGGAGGCATTGGTGCGTTGGAATTATAAGCACAGAAAACTGCTTACACCGTATCACTTTATTCCGCATTTTGAAGCAGATGATTCGATTATAAAGGTAGATAATCTCGTACTGCGTAAGGTATGCGAGAAGCTTATGGAGTGGAAGAGGAAAGGACTTCCGTTGTATCCGGTTTCGGTGAATTTGTCCCGGAAGCATATGGAGCAGGCGTATTTGTCGGATTATTTGACCGAGATTGTAGATACCTACGGAGTGGACCACTCTCTGATTGAGTTTGAGCTGACAGAGACGGTTGCTTCCGAGAATCATAGGTATATGATTTCCGTGATGGAGGATTTAAAGGAAAAGGGTTTCCGGATATCCATGGATGATTTCGGGACCGGTTATTCCTCCTTTGCATTGTTAAAGGAAATGCCGCTGGATACGTTGAAAATCGACAAAAGCTTTGTAGATTTGCTTGCAGCAGAGGAAAATCCGGAGAAAATTCGTATTATTTTACGCCACATTATTTCCATGGCAAGAGAACTGGGAATGCACTGTGTTGCGGAAGGTGCGGAAGAGTATGCACAGGTACACGCTTTGGGAGAATTGGGCTGTGAGGTGATTCAAGGCTATTACTACAGCAAGCCGATACCTATGCAGGAATATGAAGAGATATATCTTTAACAGACAGGAGAAGGGGCGAGGCTCTTTCTCCTTTTTTGATTGAATAAAACAGAAGAATACGGTATACTGGAACTGGGATAAACGGAGTTGACAAATATAGGATGAATGGAACGGAGCGTAGATATGATGTATTCCAAAGAGGATTTAATGCAGGATTTAAAAGGGATGGGACTGAAACCGACGGATGCCCTGATGGTGCATTCTTCTATGAAATCTATCGGTGCGGTAGATGGTGGCGCAGATACTGTTGTGGATACATTTATGGAGTATCTGAAAGAAGGTTTGTTTATGACGCCGACCCACACCTGGGCACAAATGAGCAGGGAGTATTCCACTTTTAATCCGGCGACAGAACCGGCTTGTGTGGGCATTATTCCGAATGTTTTCAGGCAAAGGGAGGGTGTGGTACGCTCGCTGCATCCCACACACAGTATTGCGGCGTACGGACCGAATGCGGCAGAGTACATAAAGGGAGAAGAGAATGCGACATCGCCGTGTCCGCCCGGCGGATGTTGGGACCGGTTACGGGAGATTGATGCGAAGATTTTGCTGCTTGGTGTGACACATACAAGAAATACCTATATCCATAGTGTGGACGAGGTGCTGAGAATAAAGGATCGTTTGACGGATGAACCGACCCTGATGCATGTGGTGATGCCGGACGGGAGTGTAAAAGATGTGCCGATGTACCGACACTTTAACCGTACACTGGGCACGGGAAATTTCTCGGAAGAATTTGATAAGATGAAGCAGGCGTTTTATGACCTGGGGGCAGCGAAGCCGGTAAAATTCGGAGATGCGGAGTGTATATTGTGTGAAGCGAGAAAGATATTTGAGGTATGTGAGAAACTGTTTTCCATCGAAGAAAACTGTGTGATTGACCGGGATGTGATACCGGAACACTGGTGGAAGTAAAGTTTTGAAGGAGAATACATAGAAAGATGAGGTTATGTTAGCATGAGTTTCTTTAAATTTTCCAAGAAGCATATTCATTTGGAAATGATTATTTCCCGGATGGAGTCGAATAAAGAGAATAATTATAAGGATGCGGCTCAACAGGATTTTAAAGAGTTGATAGATTGCTTTGAAAAATTGTCCGAGGCAGGATGTCTTTCCGAACGTCAGAAGAAGTATTATGACGGAAAGATATCCGCATATAGGGAAGAATTAAAGGGGTATACCCATAAGGATCAGAAACCGTTTTGGACATAAGAAAAGAATCAGGCAAAAAGAGGAAAATTATTGCTCGCCAACTTGCTATTTTCTGAGAAAAGTGGTAAAATATCAGAAAAGAGTGAAAAGGGGTGTGCGATGGGAGAACGGTTAAAGAAGTACCTAAAAAAGACCGAAGCGTTGGTAGAGAATTTGTCACGGCTTGCGGAGAAAGAACATACACAAGAAAGTAATCCGAAGCAGAACAACGGTGCGGAAGAGGAAACTTTTCGAAAACGCCTTGCAAAGGAAAAGGCGGAACTTCTGATACAAATCGGATTCTTTCAGCATGAACGCCTGATTCACTTGATTGTTACGGTGCTGTTTGCACTGATGACGATATTAGTATTTTTACTGGCTGTAACGAATTTTTCGTTATGGACGGGAGTGTTACTGTTGTTACTGATGGTGCTTCTGATACCGTACATCAAGCATTACTGGTTGCTGGAAAACGGGACACAGAAGTTGTATCAATATTATGACAAATTGGAGGAACTGTATTATGGAGAAGACTAAGTTAGTAGCGTTTACCTTTGATGACGGTCCGTTGCCGTATGCCGATGACAGTACTGCTATGCGGATTTTAAAGACCTACGAAAAGTACGGTCAAACTGCAACCTTCTTTTATTGGGGTGAGAGAATCAATGATGCCAGTGCACCGGAGATGAAGTTCGCGCAGAGCATCGGTTGTGAAGCGGGAAATCACACCTTTACCCATTGCCCGCTGACGGAAAAGACAGTGGAGGAGATGAAGGATGAACTGAAAAAGACTTCGGATGCAGTGGAAAATGTTTTGGGTGTGGCTCCGAAGCTGATGCGTCTGCCATATCTGGCATCAAACGAAACCGTAACGGCTACGGTGGATTACCCGATGATTAACTGCAGTGCGGACAGCAGAGACTGGGATAATGCAACGACGGAAGAAATCATTCAGAGAATTATGGACGTGGAAGCTGCGGGAGAACTGGAAAATGCAATTATACTTATGCATGAGCCGTATGCGACTACGGCAGCGGCAGTAGAGTACTTAATTCCGACCCTCATGGAAAAGGGCTATCGTTTTGTGAGCGTATCCGAGCTTGCAAAGCAGAACGGAGTCGAACTTCAGAAGCATACGATTTACGGAAAGCTGTAATACAACGAAAAAGAATAAAAAGAAAAGGGACTGTGCGATACAGTCCCTTGTTTTTATTTACCGCCGATGAGCGTTGGCTCGGAAAGCCTGTAGGTATAGTATTTTACAACGTTGCCGCTCTCCATGGCAATCTTTTCCGGCGGGATTAGATTGATATCCCTGACATAGGGAACCGGATAATAAATTACGAAATTTTCTGCTGCCGTGGAATCAAACGGTAACAGGGGAGTATAGCATTTTTCACTCATAATCCGCGCCTCCTTTTTTTTCAGTATAGCACGGAAAACGGCAAAATGCAAGGTGTTGTCAGGCTTTTTGCATGCGCTTTTGCAGCTCCACAATCGGTAGCGGCAGGAGAGAAAGAATGGCCACGATACACCATGCACTCACAGAAAGCGGAGTGACGGAAAAAATCTTTGCCGCAAACGGAAATGTGATGACGCTGATTTGTAAAAAGGCGCAGAGGGCAAAGGAAAACAGCAGCTTTGGATTCGTGAAAAAGCCGATATCCGCAAGGGGCCGGTCGCTGCGCATATGGAAGGAATGCACCAGCTGGGAGAGGCTCAACACTGCAAAGGTCATGGTGGAACCGGCCCCAAACCGGTGATTCCCGATCACATAAGCCATCAGGGAAATTGCCCCGATCATCGCTCCTTCGAAAGCGATTTTGTAACCTAATCCTCCGGCAAAAAGACTTTTTCCGGTGTTACACGGCGGATGCTTCATGACGTCCTTTTCCGGAGGCTCTACTCCGAGAGCGGCAGCCGGCAAGGAGTCTGTGATTAAATTTACCCAGAGAAGCTGTACCGCAAGGAGCGGCGTCGGCATACCGAATAATAGCGCAAACAGGATCGTAATGATTTCGCCGATGTTACAGGAAAGTAAAAAGTGCACACAACGACGGACATTTGCGTAAATACTGCGTCCCTCCCGGACGGCGGCTACAATGGTGGCAAAATTATCATCCATCAATACCATATCCGCTGCCTCCTTTGCCACATCCGTACCGGACCGTCCCATGGCGCAACCGATGTCCGCAGCCTTAAGAGCCGGGGCGTCATTAATCCCGTCTCCGGTCATGGCAACTACCTCACCTCTGGCTTGCAGAGCCCGGACAATTGCTACTTTATGTTCCGGTGCCACGCGGGCAAAGACGCGGCAGGTGCCGACACAGTCAATTAATTCTGCATCGCTCATGGCGGAAAGCTGTGTTCCGGTAACCACCCGGTCCTTCGGTGTGCAAATACCTAAATCCGCGGCAATGGCCCGGGCGGTGAGGGCGTGGTCTCCGGTAATCATCACCGGGGTAATGCCGGCTTCTTTGCAAACCCGGACACAGTCCCGGACCTCCGGGCGAGGCGGGTCCATGAGACCGAGAAAGCCCAGTAAAATGAGTTCCTGCTCCGCATCCGTAGTATTGCCGTCCGTATTGCTGATTTTACGGCAGGCGGAGTCCGTAAGCGGGCGATAGGCCACGGCTAGAACCCGTAGGGCGCGTTCGGCGCACCGGTTACAGTATTCGGTCAACGTCTGACGTAACGGTGCGGTAAACGGTGTCATGGAACCGTTGTCGTAGAGGGCGGTACAGCGGGAGAGCACCACCTCCGGAGCGCCTTTACATACAAGGAATGCATAGGTATCCTGTGGCATCCGCGGAAGTGTGGCGGCAGGTTTTCCGGAAAGCAAATGAACGGTAGACATGCGCTTTCTGGAGGAATCAAAGGGATATTCCGCCAGACGTTTATAACGGGTATCCGGCATGGGAGAACACAGACCGGCTCCCTTGGCGGCATTTAATAAGGCCAGCTCCGTCGGCTCTCCGTTCCCGGTACCGTCGGCTTCGTAATAGGCATTGTTGCAAAGCGATGCGCACAAAAGTAACGGTGCCGCTTCCGGTGAAGTTTCGGTAAGGGGATTTCGACCGTCGGACAGTTCCGTCACGGTCATTTTGTTCTGTGTAAGGGTACCGGTTTTGTCGGAGCAGATAAAGGTGGCACTGCCCAGTGTCTCTACCGCCGGCAGGTGCCGGATAATGGCCTTTTTCTTTGCCATCCGCTGTACACCCAGAGATAACACGATGGTTACAATGGCAGGCAGGCCTTCCGGGATAGCCGCAACACCGAGGCTGACGGCGGTCATAAACATAGTGAACATGGGACGACCCTGTAGGGTGCCTAAGATAAAAACAAGAAAGCAGATGGCAAGAACCGTGATGCCAAGCACCTTCCCCGTATGGGCCAGGTGCTTTTTTAACGGAGTCTCCGGTGCGGTGTCCTGTTGAATCAAACCCGCGATTTTGCCCACCTGAGTCTGCATGCCGGTTTGAGATACCAATGCGGTGGCATGCCCCGACAATACCACAGACCCGGCACTTACCATATTGATTAAATCACCGATGGGAGTGTCCTCTTTCAGGGTACAGGAGGCGTTTTTCTTCACCGGCTCCGATTCCCCGGTAAGGGCGGATTCGTCCACCTTCAGACCGTCGGTGTGCAGAAGTCTGGCATCGGCTGGGACCATGGAGCCCGCCGACAGCAGGATAATGTCCCCCGGCACCAGTTCACGGGAAGGAACCATGGTACGTTTACCCTCCCGGATTACCTGTGCCTCCGGGGAGGAAAGCTTTTGGAGCATAGCCAGGGAATGCTCTGCTTTGGCCTCCTGAATCACGCCGAGAACCGCATTCATGACCACGATAAAGAGGATAATGAGAGGCTCTGCAAAGTCAGCCTTCCCCTCCCAGAGAGAGGTCAGAAAGGAGATGAGGGCGGCTCCCAGCAGAATCAGAATCATGAAATCGTTGAACTGTTCCGCAAAGCGGGACAGCAGACTGCGAGGCTTTTGACCGGACAGTTCGTTGGTACCGTAGCGGGCAAGGCGCAGCTTGACTTCTTTCTCTGACAAGCCTTCCTCCTTGCTCTGCAGGGCGTCCAGGGCGTCCGGAACAGAAAGGGTATGAAGCTTCATAAAAAACTCCCGAAAGTATCATCGGAAAAATATATGTCACAGCGGGTCAAAGTATGACAACCCCTTTGTTTTCAAGGGTTTGAGGGTGTTTTTGAAGAAAAAAATCTTTGTTGAAATGTACCAAAAATCCGGAAAAAATCTGTGGGATTTTCCGATATGTACAAAGGGTAGAAAACGTAGTATGATTTTCTTGTCTGATAAAAGTATCTGTTTTCCGTAGAAATATCCTAATGATTTCCTGTTAATAACACATAGGTAAGGGTGAAGTATGAATATTGCATTTTGGAGCAATGTCAGGCACCAAAGCGGAGTGACATCCGGTGTCGCTTTAATCGGTATACTTTGGGTCGAATTGTTTGGGGAAGAAATTGCGGTGACATCGAATCATATTTGCAATTTCGGTTTGGCCAAACGGTTATACGGCGGTAGCGGTTATGAGGAGCGAACTGCGCAAAAGGCATATCGTTATGTACTGGGAGAACCGGAATATTTTCGAATGCTGTATGGCGGAAAGGTCCGATCTACGCTTTGTTTGAATGATAATTTGCGTTTTATACCCATGGAGGGATACAAATCCGATTTGTTTGGTGCCGAGGGCTTAAGAGGGGTAAAGAAGAAGGTTACGGAGAACGAATACTTATTGATTGATACTGCATGCGGCTGTGGGTTGGGATCACAGAAAATATTGGAGGAGGCAGAACTTACGGTGGTTATACTTCCTTCCGAGAAAGAAAGTGTAGATATGTTTTTTCAGTCAGAAATAAGTTTTAAGGAGAACAGTTTTTTTATTTTAGGAAAGTATCGGACCGAGTCATCCTGTAAACCATCATATCTTACGAGTAAATATCGTATTCCGAGGAGTCGAATCGGTATGATTCCTTATAATGCGGGATTTGAGCAGGCGATGAAAGAAGGGAGTACCATCGCTTATGTAACAAGGAATATGAATTGCTCAAAACGTAACAATGCATATCGTTTTATTCGATGTGCTACGGAAACGGTAAAAAAGCTGAGGGAATATGCCAACGGTAGGAGGGATTTGTTATGTGGAGAATGCGACGAAGTGTAAGGAAAAAGCTTTTTGTATGCGGTCTTTGTATAGTGGGGCAGTTGGTGCTGTTTCTGGTGGGGCAGACGGTTGTATATCGAGTGGCAGCGGGAAAGTATGAGGCTGTACTGGCGGAAAAGGAAGCAAAACTGGCTATGGCGGGCCGGACGGTCTATATAACGAAACGCGAGGTTAAGACAGGAGAACTATTGACGGAGGAGAATACGGAAAAACGGTATTTGTTGTCGGAACAAAATCCCCAAGCGTTGCCGCTTGAGGTATTTGGAATGAAGGCTTGCGCGGATTTGGAGGAAGGCGTAATAATCAATACATCTCTTTGTTGTATGCCGGAGGTGATTGCTTCGGAGAGAATGTGTGTGTTTGATTATATACGGTTTGCGGAATGTTTCTCGGAGTATGATGTGGTTGATGTGCGTCTGCGTTATGCCAACGGAGAAAACTACTGTGTGTTAAAGAAAAAGCAGTTGCAAAAAGAGGATAAGGAATCGCTGTGTGCTTTTTATTTGACGGAGTCGGAGCAATTGTTAATGAGTGCTGCCAGATATGACGTAGAGTGTTATGACGGAGCGGAATTATATCTGGTGGCTTTCAGGGAGGCAAGACTACAGGAGGATGCGGTAAGTGAATATTTGCCGTCGGTACAAGTGGTCGCTCAACTGCAAAACTGGTGTGATGAATATAAGGGAAACTATCAGGGGTGGTGCAGGAAACGATTGGAGTTGGAACAAAGGCTGGCAGAATATTATAAATTACGTCTTGCCGGTTTGATATAAGGAGGCAGCATTGAAAAGGAGAATCGGTTTTATCGGATGTTATAGTCATGATGTGATACTTATGTTAACCAGAGCAATGGCAAGTATGGGAAAGAAGGTGTTGCTTCGGGATTGTAACCGGCATCATACATTGCGCGCTTCATTGCCTATACCGGAAGATATGGAGACTAAATTAACTGTACTGGAGTATGATGGCTTTTGGTTTACGGAAAAGGGTACAGAAAGTGCAGTGACAGAAGCGTTTGATTTTGAGTTGGTTGACCTTGGTATGGAAGGGGCGCAGGCAGATATTGTATCGTGTGGGGAATTGATTGTGATTACAGATATTTTATTACATCATATACGCAGATTGGAGCGAATACAGATTCCGAAAGAAAAGGTAAAGATTTGTGTGATGAGGGATTCTTATGAGGAGGTATGTAAAAATGAGCAGGAGATTCAGAACTTTTTACAGTCCTTTCCCGACAAGAAAGTATTTTATTTGCCGATAGATGTGAGGGATGTAAAGAATCGCTATGTTTGTGAGACATTACATGAATATAACATAGGCAAAGCATCTTATGAGATGCAGGATATGATATACCGATTGGCAAAGGGGTTCTGTCCGGAGTTCTCGGAAAAGGAAATCAGACGTTGCATAAAGCATAGAGAAAGGAGGCGGTATCGTTGAAAATTATGGTATGGGGCCCTACGCCGTTTGCGGGCAGAAAAAGCGCAAATCTTCTTTTGCTGGCATTACAAGCAGCGGAAGAAGACGGTAGGGAACAATTAGTGATACATGCAGATCCCGATGGGAGCGGACCGGAGCATTTTTTACTATCCGGGCATCACAGAAGACGAATGATGGAACAAAAGGAATTTGGGGTTGAATTCTTATGCAGGATGTTACTATGCGAACGTTTTACAAAGGAAGCAGTGAGGAATGCATCCTATACCTTTGCCGATGGTAAACTACATGTTCTTCCGGGAGGGAGCCGAGGCTTTTATGAAGAAAAAGAAACGATGGAGACTATTTTAAATCTGATACAGGCGGCAGATAAGGAATTTCAAAATGTCTGGGTAGAGCTCCCGGCGGGCAGAATGGCGGAGAACGAAACGTTTTTTTGCGAAGCGGACTGCATTCTGGTCAATTTGACACAAAGTCCATGGGAAGCAGAAAAGCTGTCTAAGCTTCCGGGATTTGAAAAGGCATTTTATGTTATGGGGGCGTATGAATCCCGCAATATTTATACGGTAGGGAATATGATGCTTTTATTTCCGGAAATAAGGGGAAGATGTGGAGCGGTTCCTTACTATCCGGAATTTTCCGAAGCCTGTTGTACCGGAGAAGCGGAACGTTTTTGGATGCGGAAGGGAAGAGAAGCGGAGGAACATATATATCCGTGTTTTTTTCGAGAGGTAGAGCGGTTGTATAGAAAATGGAAAGAGGGGTGTGAGCGGAGGATATGCGGGGAAAGCGGCGACGGGATACAGACAGACCGGAGTTTGTAGAACTAAAAAGCTTACGAGCGTATGTAAAATCAGCGATCAGAGAGTATTTGGAAAGTGATACTCCGTTTGGACTCCGAAAGGAAGAAAGAGAGAAATATCGCTTGCAGGTACAACGGTTACGGCATGCGTTGAGAACCTGTATTTATGGAGAAGGTGGTGAGAAGGATTATGTAAAACATTATATCATGCGTGAAATTGTAGGGTTAAATCTTTCGGTTTGGGAAAAGACTTGTCTTTTACCGGTAAACAATCCGGAAAAATTAACGGTTGAACAGCAATTTCGAATTATATTATATCGCTATATGAAACAATACGGAAAGGACGGATTTCGTAAATTGTGTGAGAAAGGAGGCTTACCCAGGGAAACAGAACGAGAGGATGGGAACTACTACGAAATTACAGAACAGGATATCAGACAAATTTATACAGACGAAACAATCATTTTAAGTAATCAGGAGATTATGGATTTGATATGCGATATGGTGTATGAAGGATTTGGACATGGGATTATTGATCGGTTAAGAGATTGCAGACTGGAAGGAATCTCGGGAGGTGTAGCAGGTTTACCGGAGCAGTTTTTTCGCTATGAAACGATACGGAATAGAGAGTATGAGGAGAAATATGCCCACGACAGTGTGTTTGTTATGTTAAACGGTATAACGGTACGGCTATCGTTCTTAAGTTTTGGGAGCGAGCAAGAGCTGAAGCGGGTAATCAAATCATTGCTCCGGTTTGAGGCACCCGGAGAACTGTCCTACTATCGTCCGTACATGGTGAATGATATGAAGGACGGAAGTCGGGTGTTTGCCTGCAGACCGCCGTTTTCTGAAACATGGGCTTTTTTTATTCGGAAATTTGATTCTGCTGAAGAAAAAAAGCCGGAGGAATTAGTTATCGGAGAGGGGGCGGAGGATGTAATACAGGCGCTACGATATTTTGTAAGCGGCGGTTTACATATTGCGATTACCGGAGCTCAGGGGAGTGGTAAAACAACGTTATTGAAAGCATTGGTACGGTATATCAGTCCAAAATATAATTTACGAATCGCAGAAAGCGTGTTTGAATTATGGATGAGAAGAGTGCTACCGCAGAGAAACATTTTGACCTTTCGGGAGACAGAGAGCGTGGATTCTACGGAAGGACTGGATGCATTTCGAAAGACAGACGGTAATTGTTTAATGATGGGAGAAGTGGCTTCCATACAAGCAGCGGCATTAATGATTGAGTTAAGTCAGGTATCGGAACAACAATTATTTACGCATCATGCCGTAACGACAGAAAAACTTTTGGGATATTTTAAAAATGCATTGTTGCGGACCGGAGTATATTCGGATGAGAAAATGGCACGAGAGCAGGTGGCGGAGGCCTTTGATATCCATGTACTATGCGAAAGAGATTTAAACGGAAAGCGCTATATAAAAGAAATTGCGGAGGTAAATGCCACAGAAGGAGGAAGTATTAGGAGATTATATTGTTATAGGGACGGAAAATACGTGAGGGAAGGAATTCCGACGAAGGAATTGTTGGAGCGGATGAGAGTACGAATCGAGACAAAGGACAAAGAGAGGATAGGGAGATTTTTTGACGGAGGTGTGGAATTATAACCGGGTATGTGATACCGATGCTGTGCTTTGTTGCAGTATTAGTAATAGAGTATAGGGGATTTCAAAGAAGGACAAGAGAATATCGGGAGTTGGAACATTTCGCGGAGTTTTTGTCGGATCTAAAAAATCAATTCTACCTCTGTAAAAATATTACAGAGTCTATTTTCCGGGCAATGGAGCGGATGCCCGGAAGTCTGCGAAAAAGGTTGGAAGAGATATGCTTCTTACTGGAGGATGATGTCGGAGGAACGACAATGGCGGAACCGGTTTTCCCGGAGCATCTGAAAAGTGTCCGGTTGTTTTGGGGGCAATGTCGGAGTGCGGTACGGTACGGAAGCGGGAGAAATAGTGCAGAGTCGGTATTTATCAAAAATATGACAGAACTCCGCAGAGATGTTCAAAATGAATGTTACCAAAGAGCTCAAGCGAGATATTTGTTTGCCGGGATGGGGGTGGTAGTTGCGTTGCCGGTGTTATTTTTGCCGTTCGTGAGATGGTTCGGAACCGTTACATTGGAGGAACTGAATGGTTTTTACAGTGGAATCTTCGGTCGGGCGGTTGTGTGTGTATTCTTTTTGCTGTCGGCAGGGTGTTATTTATTGCTGAATTTTGTGAGACAGGCAGATAAAAGAGGATATACCAGACCGGAATTCATACGTCGATTTTTTTCTAGCACTGTATTCAGACCAAATAAAGAAGCTGAGAAAGAGAATAAGGCAGAAAGATACGGAAGAAAAAAATTAAAGGAGGCAGGAATTGATGCAGACGGAAGGCAATACTGGATGATTTGCGGCATAGTTGGCGTAATCGGAGGGCTTATTGTTGCGATTTTGCTTTATGATGTACCGGTTATGATGAAAACGGTGACGTGTATCGGTGGTGTCTTTGCGGGAATGGGTGTAATGATGTTTTTCTATAAATATCTGGCCTATTTGCGGAAGCTTGGGATAAAGAGTGAAGTGATGAGTCTGCAGGCCGTAATTCTTTTGTTGATTGATGTACCAAACATTACGTTGACAGAGATTTTGGATGTACTGGGAAATTGCAGTGAGTTATTTCAAAACCGTTTGTCGCGGTGTGCGGACGAATATGCTGCGGATGATGTTGTGGCGCTGGAGCAATTAGCGGAAGAGGATGACATGCAGGAACTTCGTCAATTGACCGGGCGCATGATTGCGGCAGAAAGAGTAGGATTGCAGACCGCATTTGAGGAGGTAGCAGCGGACCGACTTTTCTTTCGGGAACAACTGCGACTTGATTCTGAGTACGAGCAAAAGAAAAAAGCTGCGAACGCGCAAGTAATTGCTTTTTTACCCATGATGTTTTTATTGTTTGCATATTTGATTTTGCCGTTCTTGGGCGCAAGTTTGGTACAGATGCGGGAGATATTTGCGGAGATGGAACAAATTCGTTTATAGGCAGGAATAGGAAGGAAAGTGAGTATGAATGAGTCATGGATCGAAAGCATTATTATTGGCGGCCTCTACTATTATTACCTGTATTATTGTAGCCCTGGGGTTTCGGATGGCACGGGAGGCAAAACAGATTGGAAATCATGTGGTGGAAGAATTGCACCGGTATCGTACAACAATCGAAGAACAGGATTATACAAAATATGACGGAGCTACGGTGTACGGAAATGATGTAGTAAATTTAATGAAAAAAGAATTTTCTGCGGGGAGATCAACCGTAAAAATAAGAGTGGAGACGGGAAGCGTCGGATTCACATATCAAGCCCCGGAGGATGTCGCAAAGGTACAGGAGTGGGAATCGGTGCACTATATCGTTCCGGTGGCAGAGTATGTGGGACGTGTTGTCAGAAACCGGAATGATGTGATTGTAGAACTTGTTTTTAAGAAAATAACGGAGGAGAAAGAGGATGAATAACGGTTTAAAGGCATTATTGATTGCAGCAGGAATTATTATTACGTGTATTGTCGCAGGTCTGGCGTTTCAGAATACCCGTGAGGGAAAAGCGCAGGCCAGCAGTGCGTTTGCACAGTTTAATACGACCATGAGTGAGTATCAGGATTTGGGAAAGTCCATGTATGACGGATTATTGGTATCCGGTGCAGAGGTGCGTCGTTTGATTGAAAACAGCATAGCCGCGAAAGAGTATGTGCAGATAAAGGTGGTGACCGGAGACGGTGCGGAGAAAGGCTATGTGTATGAAACGTGGGATCAGGAAAACAAGAAACTTTTAAAAGAAAGCAAGGAATTGCCTTCGGACGATAAGGGAAGTGAAGGCTATATCAATTCCAGAGCGGTCTTTTTGGGAAGTATTGCAAAGGATGACAACGGAATTATCGTGCAGATTACGTTTGAACAGCAATGAGGGGATGGATATAAGATATGACAGATATGACGGAGCATGCACTGGAATATGTGGTTGGCGGGATTTTGTTTTGTATCGCAATTGTGATGTTACTGTGGTTACATAGCAGCTTTGTGCATCTGACAAAGGCTGTTGGAACATCTCCGGAGCGAGTCATTTTGTTTGAAAAGAAAGGGTGAAAGAGATGGAAGCATTCGGGCGTTCGATTGCGGTAATGCTTAGTATGGCAGGAATTGTGTTTTCTCTCCTTTTTTATAAAACGGCAGCCGTCCGGTGGCAGAAGACAGAAACGGTACGTAGTATGAGTCAGAGGTATGCGGAGTATGTGTTAAGCGTTAGGGAGATTCGCGCCTCCGATTGGAAGGTGTTTCGGGAACAATTGAATCGCCTTGGGGAATACCGGACGGAGCTTGCCGTATATGAAAGAAAAAGGTATGAGGGAGAACGAGGCAGAGTGTATTTGTATGAGGAATCGGACGTAGAAGAGGAAGACAGAATGCTTACGGACGGAAGTTATATCCGGCTCGTTGTTACGGAAGCAGAAAATGGGAAAATGGAGACAATACTTTACGGAAACGGTTATCCGATTATTGCCGGAGGTCGGGTGGGATGAATGCATTAGAGAAAATAGTGGATTTACTGGCTGCGTCCTGTTTACTTTTTTTGCTGCCGCTTTTTTTCTATGGGAGCGGAAAGAGGGTATGTCAAACGATGCTTGCGGGACAGGCAGGAGAACATTTTTTAAATACAATCAGTACTTCGGGAGAGATTACGCTGTCCGTTTGGATGCAATTGGAACATTCGATGGAACGGTTCGGTTGTGAGGCAATTGATCTGCAACGGGAGCGGTATGTGTTTGAACCCGGGAAAGAGGAAGGTAGTGTGGTGGAACGGGTTTATACGAATGGAAGGGAAGAACTGCTTGCGGAAATACAAGAGGAAGGCGGTAGCCGGTTAAGAAAGGGAGATCGGATAACGCTTACGCTGTATGTAAATGAGTTCCCGATGGTCTATAGCGAATGTATCAGGACGGGGGCGAACGGTGGGTGAAACTGCATCATTTTTCAATGCTTTTTGCAGTAATTGCGATAGGATTTTTTGTGACGGCACAAACTGCTCTTGTAACGAAAATGCAACGCGAAGGACGGAAAAAGACCGAGTATGATTGCCTTGTATCAGCGGTTGATGCTACGGTGGAAACGGTGTTTCACGGGATGGACAATACCGTATCTCCGGTAACGCTTCGGCAGGCGGAGGAGGTGTTTTTTCAGACCTTATCTGTTTTGCGGGCCGGGACTGCGGACCGGGCCGCATGGGAGGCTGTAAGAGAGAGGGTTCCGTGTCTGGTTGTCTTTGAGGAAAGAGGATATTACAAATATTCCCTCTGTGGTGAGGAAGGATACGGTTGGTCGGAGTTGGTGTTATATGATTGGGGTGAATTACCGAAGATGTTCTTTGAGGAAACGGAAGAACTGTTGGAGCAATACCACAATCTGCAATACCGCTCGGATAAAAGTTACCGGATGGAGCAGGCGGGACAGGGAATATGGGAACAGTGCATAACACCTCCCTGTGTATTTGCGATATATGCGCCGGAATCCATAGGGTTGCCGGAGGATATCACAGGTTTTTTGTATGCGGCATCCGGAAGGGAATACGAGGCTTACTACGTAACGGAGGATAATTACTGTCATTTGCCGTTTTGCGAGGCATACACAGAAGAGAATGTGATAGCACGTTATGCGACTCAGCGGGAGAGCGCAGAGGACGGGGCACTTCCTTGTGAGCATTGTCTGAAATAAATGAACGTTGGAAATTGAATAGGGGAAATAGGTTTAAGCGGGATAAAAAAGAACTTTACATTTGATAGAATTCTTTTTATACTATAAGTAGAAAGCTTATATGGAAAGGAAGTGGAAGGATGGATAATGAAATGAGTGAAAAAGAATTAAAGGATATGATAATTAAAGAGTTTGTGGATTTGCAGAGATTAAAGACTGCGGCGGACAGAGATGCGGAAATTGCTTACCAGGAGAATGTATTAAAGGCCAGAATGCAATCTCTGGGAATTGCAACTGAGACTTTGGAACTGAGACAGTGCCAGGGTATATAGCGGGAGAAATGACATATGAAACGATATTTTAAGCATGCCGCACTTGTGCTGGCAATAACAACTATGCTGTCCGGGTGTTCCGGTTGTAATGTAAATACACCGGTTGTTACAACTCCTACGACAGCAGTAAGTGCTACCCCTGCGCCTACCGCTGAACCGACGGCGGAGGTAGTGCCTACCGTAGCTCCGACTGCAGGGCCTACAAAGGAAGTGCTTCCGACAGCAACTCCGGAAATTGTACCGACAGAAGAGGTCACTCCCACGGAGGAGCCGGTTATTACTGAAGAGGCTGTTCTGACCGAAGCGCCGGTAGCTACCCCGACAGAGGCTGTGGCGCCTACTGCGGGACCGACCCTGACCCCAACGAGTACGCCTACTCCGGAGCCGACCGCAACCCCGGTACCTACGGCTACGGTAGCACCGACTGCGACTCCTACACCAAAGCCTACGGCAACCCCGAAGCCAACCACTACTCCGGTGCCGGAAGTCAACGGTATTAAGGCCGGAGATTACTTCACTTTCGGCAATTATTATCAGACGAGACTTACGGGAGATGCGTTGACAGCAGAGATTTTGAACGCTTCTTACAACTCCGCCGGAAAGGCAGTAATTAACGGCAAGGAGTATTATAAGATGCCGAACAAGTTCTATAATGAGTCCAACAGCTTAATTGGTTCCCAGGAACCGGAACTCATTATTGACGCCTATCACTATTTTGTGAAGGAACCGGTAGAATGGCAGGTGCTGGAGGTAAAGGACGGAAAGGCATTTGTGGTGTCCAGATATGGTCTGGATAACCGCCAGTATCATCATGTTGACTGTATTGATGGAAACTGGATGAAATCCCTTAAGGTTACCTGGGAGATGTGCGATTTGCACTCCTGGATGAGTATGGTTATGTACAACGAGATGTTTACCGAGGAAGAAAAGGAGAGCATCCTTCGTACTAAGGTAACGTGCCCGGACAATAAAACATACAACGTAGACGGCGGCAAAGATACCTACGATTATCTCTACATCCTCAGTAACGAGGAGACCGAGAAGTATTTCGGCAGGGAGAAGTGGATAGGTGCCGGTATCGGATATCGTAACGAGAATTCCCTTTCACCGGCAACGGATTATGTAAAGGTACAGGGAGTCTGGAATGGAGCTTATCCGAATGATTGGGAATATCCTAACTGCAACTATTGGCTTCGTACTCCGGGAATGGACGTAAACTGGGCATCCTATATTGCTTCTAGCGGTACTCTCATGGATGGGATGTCTACATTAGTGACCGGATATCTGATTGTCCGTCCGTGTATGTGGATTGACCTTGCCACAGCAGAGGTAGAAAAAGTAGACTAAAGCACAGATTCCACTGCCCTTGATATGGACGGTGGAATTTTTATACCCTTTTATCATCAAAAGTACCCCTTTCTTTTTATTTTTCACAAATTATTTCCCTTAACAGTATATAGCTTTTAAATAGAAAATCAAACAGGTCCGGCATGTGTAGTTTCACATGCTTTTTCGTAGATTCCGAAGAAAACAGAACGGAGGCTCACAATGAAGAAATGTAAATTCCCTAAAAAATCAATCTTAATTCTGCTCTTAGCCATATTGATACCACTGGGGGCATTGGTGGCAACTGCCATTGCGGCAACCACAGCCACCACTAACTTAACGGTGGTAAAGGACCCGAGCGGCAATAACTTATATACCGTGGAAACCGTGAAGGGCGTGATAAATTACAGCACACGGTATGTACACAGCAGCAGTGCGGTTCTTTCCTATCATACACAAACGTTCTACTTTACAAAAGAAAATACAGGAGGCAACCCAACATCTGTGCTGAACTATCCCATTGACAGAAATGCTATTAAGTCCTCTGATTACGTAGAGGGTGGTTTTACCTATGCCGCCTTCTCTATTCCGCAGTATGTAGTAGAAGACGCGATAGCGTACCTGTACGGGCAGGATTATCTTTACGACCAGTCAAAGCTTGTGGATGTCAAGCTGTACTTAAGTCATGGTTTTATTATTAAACGACGCAGTTCGGCAAGCGCGGAATGGGAGTATTACGACAGTCCGGTGTATAATTCGTTAACAGGAATTCAGAATGAAGCAGAGGACCCCTATAACGGAGCCATCGTTACCTGGCCATCGAGCACATACCAAAATTTTCAATTTTACTTCGACTGTCCCCTCAAACTCAACGTTGCCAAGTACAGTATTATTGCCGACACTGACGGCGGAGGTAGGGCAGAACAGAGCCACTATGACGCCTACCTAAACGAAACGGTCACCGTCTACGCGTACCCGGATGATGGATATTCCTTTGCCGGGTGGGAAGTAAAAAAAGGCAGCATCAGTAACTTTGACAAGACTTCTGCAGAGTCTTCCTTTGTTATGCCTGCGGGGGACCTTATCCTTAAGGCAAAATTCCAGAAGAAGTCATTGCCCCCGGTAACGAAAGCACCGGAGCCTACCAGAAAGCCGACAGACCCGACCCCGACACCGGCGCCTACATCAACACCGATTCCGGTCGCTACGCCGGAGCCGGAGTTTCATTCCCAAACTGACGTGATTGTACGTCATTATTCCACCGACGCGGGGCACTATATCGGTAAGATGCTTACACTTGACCGCTCGTTAAAAGCGAATGATGATTATGCCTTCGGATATTTTGCGAACCAGAACGGAATCAAAGATTACGGCGAAATTTATTCTGCCGGTCCTTCCTACAGTGTCGGAACCGACAGCTCGGGAAACGAGTGGTACTTTCTTCCATCCGGTTCGAACGCCACCTATGTGCATCCGAAAATATACGGCGGATATGTGGTAGACTCGGCAGAGGTTAAGTATATCACGGAGCTGACCTTCCCGAGTACGATAACCATGAGCGGTACAAGCTATACCGTTACCACCATTGGTGGGGGAACCGGGACATATCAGCAGAGCTCATATAATTCGAATATCAAGCCCAACTATGTAGGATATGGCGACAGTGATTATAACTCAAGCACCGGAGTATCCTATAACTGGGATAACAACAAAATATTCGGCGTCATCGGAAACGGAGCCTACACAAGCTACGGAAATACAAACAGTGATTATGTAGACCTTTACTTTGAAAACAGTTACTACTTTGAAAATACGACCTTAAAGTACGTTAGTATTCCGTCTACGGTAACAAAGATAGAGAGCTATGCGTTTTGGCGTTGTCAGGCGCTGGAGCAGATAACCGGCGGAGATGGCGTATTAACCATCGGGACCTCTGCATTTGCGTCCTTTGACACAGCGGTAGCGTTTCAGATGTCAAAGGGTGTAGAGTATCAGTCCACGATAGTAGAGTGGTATTACTATAACTGTTCCAAGTCCACTACGATAACGGATACGATTTCCTTGTGGAGAAGCAGTATCATTCTTCCGCGTGATTTGATACTCCCGGCATTCCCGAGGCTGCAGGTAATAGATGACAGCGCGTTTTATTATCGTTCCAATCTGAGTGATGTGTTTTTGCCGAATACCGTACAGTCCATCGGAATACGGGCATTCGGATACTGCTTTCTTGATTCCATTACGATTCCGAATACCGCCACAACGGTTTATGATTATGTAGAGACCTTAGGAACAAAAGGCAAGAACATAAAAGAAAAGACACTGATTATCACAAATCCGGGTGCAAAAGCCATGGACTACGGCTTAAAGTACGAGGATTACTATGACCTGCGTGCGGGCTACAGCGTTACTTATGTAAAAAACGCAATGCCGAATGAAAGCTATGTATCCAATGCAATGCTGGTAAAGCAGTATGCGGAAGAGGCAACCGCCTATGTGAATCCTTTTTATGACAGCGACGACAACTATCACTATGACAAGTATTTTCTTGATAAGGATGGCGGGCTTTATTATAAATTGAACACGAAGGAGGCTGGCTGTGTGCTTCCCGGTGTTGCTATCGAATCCTTGAAAAAATGTGGGTATGTAACGTTTGCAATCACAAAAAGCGGAGAGGTGTATGAAGTATTCGAAAGCACTGCAACAAAGCTTTCTCTTCCTGACGGAGCCCACAATTTCCAGTTTGTAGGAATGAATCACTACAACAATATCAGCGCAAGCTCCAGACGAAGTTCATTCCTGGTATATTTCCTGAATACAGACGGACAGATTTGTATTCTTTTGCCGGACAATACAGTAAGTACTGTACTGGGAGGCTATCCGATACCATCTAAGCAGGTTAAGTTTGACCGGTTTGTGGTGGAATTAGAAGGGCTGTATTACGAAGGTAATCAGTTTATCTATGATGATGAAGGAGATTCCCGGTACGACTGGAAGCTGGCACCACAGATTGTGGCACATGCGGCGCCGGACAGTCTGTATCAGCCGAATTCCCTGATGCGTATTGCCGGGAAATATTATTCTTCTACAAGCATGATAGCCTCCTGCTATACCATTGTGGATGAAATTGCAGCCTACAGCACCCCGTATTTCTGGATACACAATCCGAGCGGGGGAACTTACACAGACCAGTCGGGAGAATATCGTGAGCATTTCCATTATGGTGATGCTCGGTATCAGAGATTAAGTCAGGACTACACGCCTTATGAGATATATTATGCAACCGATACCGCACTCTGTAGTGCAAGATTTGTTGTAGCAGACGAAAATTATTCGGAACATTTCTCCGAGAAACGAAACGGTCATTATGAAATCACGACACTCATGTCGGGAAGCTTTGGAAGCACGGCGGACTACAAGATTACAGATTATCAGGAGACAAGAATTTCCACGGTGGAGGCCGGAGGCAAGGTGTACGGCTTTGTGCGGTATTGGTTGTCTTCCTACGGCTGGACGGGACGGTTGTTTACGCTCTTTGACGGAACAATCAAACAGACCTGGGAGATGAAGGGAAATGTTTCCAATGCAGACTATGCGGAACAACATGATTATAGATTCCTCTACATCCTGGGAAGTGATAACAACCTGTATGCGGTATTTGATACCGAAATAAACGGGTACCAGACCTATGCCGGGTATAATAAGGTAGTGTCGAATGTTGTCAAGGTGTTCTGCAAAGGAAACAACATGTTTGTGCTGGACACCGACGGAGGACTTTGGGCTATCGGCTCCAGCGAATATGGCGCTATGGGACACAGCGGCGGATATGCTCAGAATACAAGTTCTCCGGGAATAAAATGGGTGAGTGCAACGAAGATTGAGGTAAAAGGGGATTATTGCAGCAACTGCGGCAGTTACGACGAACTGACTTTCCGGGACGTATATATGGGCACGCTTTCCTATTCTTCATCCGAGACACCGACCTATACCCTGATAGAGAGTACCTGCGGCCGGGTATTTGCGGCCGGCTATGATTACGGCATCTACGGGGATTCTGAGGACCATACAACCTTTGCACCAGCGAGCTCGGGTATGCCTGCGGTAAATTCCCAGACCTACCGCACCGGTTATGTATACGAGGAGCCGTTGTATGACAATATGTTTACCGATACCGGTACGGAATTCCTTGGCTGGACCATGCAGGCAGACGGTACCGGAACGGTATACCAGCCGGGACATGTACTTCGTATTACTGCACCTACTACCGTATACGCTAAGTGGGACGGAGAAGCCAAAAAGAAGATTCAGTACATTGCAAACGGCGGTGTGGGCACTATGAGTGCAGACGAATATCCGGCAAGTCAGCAGGGTTCGGTTGCTTTAAAGAAAAACGCATTCACCCGGAGAGGATATGAGTTTGTAGGCTGGAGCTATAAAGCGAATCCGGGGTCTTCTGATTATATTTACGGAGACGGAGCACTGATTGCCCTTTCCCCGGGAACCACAAAGCTGTATGCACAGTGGAAACCGTTTACCTATACGGTAAAGGTTGGTTCGGATGATGTGCGGGTGGAAAACCAAAGGTTTGAGACCTATACGATGCAACCGGATACCGAATTGACGCTGGGAACGATGGCGGATCGGATATTAACGGTGAACTACAATTTAAATGGGATACGGGAAGGCCAGACTTCTATGCGGAAGCAACCGGAGTATGTGACGGAGCTTACGGATGAAAATAGGAAGGCATCACTGGCTTTTTACGGGTGGAGCTTGTATGAGGATACGGACGGGGACGGAAGAATCACAGACGAGGATATGTATATCGGTCGTTATCGTCCGGGGACAGTCGTGAAGAATCTGACATCTCAAAAGGATGTAACCTTGTATTTCTTTCCATATTGGGGCGGAAGCGCGTCCTATGTGAAACTACCCGAAATCGTATGCGAGGGCTATGCATTGATTGGGTTTACACCGGGATACGGGTTTGAACCGGGGGCTTTTGCCGAAAAGAAAGACCGACTTGAGGCTGTGGCAAATCAGGTACTTGTGGCTGCACCGAACGGCAGCGGAGCGAGATATCAGCCGAAGGCAGACGGAGAGGTGCTGTATGCGTATTATGAGAGAAATATGAGGGAGACAGAGGTGACATTGGATGGTCGTGGGGCAACGACACAGGAGCAGACCCGGGTTACTATGATGTATGGAGAGTCGGGTGAGGATGTGATAATACCGAAAAAGACCGGATATACCTTCGGTGGATATTATACCGGTATCCGTGGCAGTGGAAAAAACTATTTTGATTCTGCCGGACGATGTGTGACGGAATGGGAGGAAACCACCGTTACTGTTTTATATGCGTATTGGATTCAGAATCCGGTAGAAGTTCCGAAAACGGAGGAACCGGAAGCTCCGGAGCAAATGCCGGAAGACAGACTTTTGATTGAAGTACAATCGGATAAAGCGGAAGTACATCTGTATGCGGATGACGGGAACCCGGAGACGGGAGCGGAATCCGATGTGCCGCCCTATCAGGTAGAGGATGTTGTAGTGAATCGGATACTGCAAACGGCTGGGGGAATTCCCTCTACGGAGGATGTGGCAATACGTGCAAAAACCGGCAATTGGCTGCTTTCCTGTGTGTTGGAGAGAAAAAGCGGAGTGGAGCAGGTACGGGTACCTGTTACAGTAACCTATCGGACGCAGTATGAGGATGCGGACAGTGAAGAATTAATTATCAGTGATTTGCAAACAGAAACCATCGAATGTACAATTCCGAAGGTGTGGTCTTATTGGGCACTGGCGGAGGGAGGTTTATATTTGCCGGAGGCGGTAGAAGTCAGGAATGATGCGTTGGAGAAAATGCAGGCTACGGTTCCCGTTACATGGGATGGGGAAGGCTCGGTAGAAAAGCCGTCGTATGCGTTAGTGGCCTATGGGGAGAAAGAAAATCACATAAAATGGCCGGAGTATGAGGAAGACGGAACTCCGGTTCTGAGGCTTGTACTTGCGGAGGAGGAGTATATTGTTTCGGATGTGCCGGGACAACTGCCGGACGTAACCGGATATTTGACAAAGGTTTGTTTGAATACGGCGTGGAGAGATACGACACAGTTTGAGGTAATCAGTGACCGGGTGGCGGTGGCAGGAAGGACACTTCTTTCGGACTTGCCGGGAGAAGCAGGAAAGGGAGCAGCACCGGACGGAGAGAATATCAGACAACTTCAGGCGGCAATCGAAGTGACTGAGTATTGGCAAACCTATCAGGATGCAATCGGTCTTTCGGTCAATGCTTTAAACGGGCGGTATGAAACCTCGGCAGAGGTCGTTTACAAGGCAGTAGCGGAAAACGCGGGAGGAGTAACGGTAAAGCGGGTTCCTGTAGAGAAAGTAAATGAAATTAATATCCATACGCCGGTTGTTTGTATTCCGCAGATCGAGGCATATCATGAGGAATTGCATCAGTGTGAAAAAATACCGGAGGGACACACGGTTCTTGTATTGGATGAAGAAGGAGCGTATTCGGAGTTCATCCTCAGTGTAAGTAATTTCGGCAGGCATAGTGATAAAAAAGGCTACGAAGAGAGAGACTACGGGGAATATCTGGCGAAGGCGGACGGAAGGGAACGGAATGAGGTATGCTTTCCGTTTTGTGTATGGCTTGATACGGGGAATGATAAGGTCACGGAAAATGACCGGATGATTAAGGACGGTGAATGGTATACGTTGGGACGGGAAGAACAGCGTTTTTACTTGCCGATTACCGCAGAAGAAGGAAGTCATGAAATAAAATTTCGTTCCGTGGCGATAAACGGACCGGGTAATGAGGACAAAGGAGAGGAAAGAAGCAATACGCAACCGGCACATTATGTAGCGGAAGGTACGGTGAAGGTATATGTAACAGGCAGATTGTATGGTTTTTCGGTGTGTGAGGTAAAGGGAACGCAGGCTTGGAAAGATGCAGAAAAGGAGGAACTTTGTTATACTGTGGGAGAAAATACTCCGGGAGATATATGGAGGACGCTTCCTCTTCGTGCCGGAGTGCATCCGTATTATCGAAATGTAGGCGGGGTGCCGCTGGGAGGCTCCTTACGGTTTCGATTAAAAAGTGTCGGAAAATCCTTTGAAGAAGGGGCGATGCTGACAATATATCCGATGGTGTTTTTGATAGAAAACGATACCTGCCAGGCTATGGATGTGTATTATGAGAAGGAAGAGAACGGCAAAGTCTATCTGAGACAATGGAATGGCCGGAGTTGTGCGTTGAAACCGGATAAGGCAAATATGTCCGGAGAAGCGGTACTGGAATGGGAAGGAACCTTTAATGTGCCGAATCGTTTTTATGTTACGGAGTATGGAACCGATGTCTTGGGATACCAGGAACGACATGGGTTGACTTTTGAGGAAGTATTTTGGCGGGAGGATGCAGTGTTGATCCTAAAATTTGCGTGTAGGATAACAAATAAGCAGGGGGAGAGTTTGTATTACGGTATGATACCCGAGACAATAGCAAATAATATCTGGAAGATGGAAGCAAAAGATTCATATCGTGAAGATATTGATGGAAACCGGTTTGAGATTGAAGGAGGTGAAGTGGCGGTCATCTATCCGGGAGACAGTGCCGATAATGAGGATTCAACCTATGGAATTTATTAACAATCTGTTAACGTGATAAAGTGATGCTCTGGTCACGAGAGACTGTAATAAACAGAGTGAAATACCGGAAAAAGCAAAAGAAAAAGAGGCTGGGGAACAGCCTCTTTTTCCGAGTAATATGCTATGAGGAACATATCACTCAACGTATAATAGGGTGGGAGTAGAAAGTGTTTTATCACTATCCAAGACATAATATAACATGCAGTTGTGAATAAAATATAGATAAAATGTAAACAAATTATGAACGAAAGAAAAAGTAGAGTATCGTCGGATTTTCTTGCAATCGGAAGCGGAAAAAAGTATAATGTTTGTAAAGGAATGTTAAGATAATGATAAGACGGAAGAAACCTGTTTGCAGTATACATTACAGTATGCGGAAAGGATTCGTATGGATTACAGAAAATTAGCGGATACTGCTATGTTGGCAGGGACCATAATGCTGCGGGGCGGTGCGGAAACCAACCGGGTGGAGGATACGATGGAACGGATTTTGGATACCTCCGGAGCGGCGACGACAGAGGTGTTGGTGTTGTCCACGGCGCTGATGCTGACCATTGATGCGCCGGAGATTTCTGCCATTACGAAGATGCAGCGGATTTCCGATCGGGGAACCGATATCGGAAATATTTGTGTAGTGAACAACTTATCGAGAAAGTATTGTGCCGGAGAGATTACGTTAGACGAGATGTACGAGGAGTTGGAGCATCTGGGAGAAGCGAAGCGTTATCCGGAGTGGCTGTGTTATTTGTGTACCTTAGGGACTGTGGTGATGTTTACCCTTTTGCTGGGCGGTAATGCCATAGATGCGTTAGTGGCAGGCGCCTCGGCGGTGGTGATGGTACTGTTTCAGATTCTTGCCACCAAGATTCGCCTGAATCAGTTTATGTACCATATGGCGGCGTTGGCCTGTGCCACATTTTTTGTTTCGGCGCTGGTGGGCGGTTTTTCGATTCGGTGCAATCTGGAACTGGTGATTGCGGGGACAGCGATGCCTTCCTTGCCGGGAGTGGCAATTACCAATGCCATCCGGGATACGTTACACGGGGACTACATTTCCGGTTCAGCCCGAGTGATGGAGGCTTTTGTGCGGGCTATCTCCTGCGCGGTAGGAATCGGTGTAGGCCTTTATCTGGGGAGTCTCGTGACGGGAGGTGTGTTATGAGTCCGTTAGAGTTTGTGTTACAGGTAGTCAGTGCGTTTGTCGGAGTGGTTGCGGTCGCAGTGCTTTTTCAGGTGCCGAAAAAGAATTTGGTACTTGCGGGAGTGACCGGCGCGGCAGGTTGGTTTCTGGAGCTTGTGGCAGAGGAAGTGTCAGGGAATGCATTGCTTTCGTATTTTTTGGCGGCGTTTCTGGTGGCAATTTTGTCACAGATTTTTGCGCGGGTGTCCAAGGCACCGGTAACGCTTTATCTGGTAACCGGTATTTTGCCGTTGGTTCCCGGTGTGGGAATGTACCGGACGGTGTATTATTTGCTACAGAGCGATCATGCGCTGACAGGCTACTATTTGTCCTATACCCTGCAGATTGCCGGAATGATTGCTTTGGCGATTTTTGTGGTGGATTCTTGTTTTAAGCGGTTATATCAGAGAAAGAAAAAAAGCTAAGGAGGAACGGTATGCGTATCGGATTATTGCGGCATTTTAAGGTAGATTGTCCTCATCAGAAAATGATGACATCGGAGGAATTCAGAGAGTGGTCCGAAAAGTACGAGCATTCGAGAATATTAAAAAAGCATGTGGAAATGTATGGGATTAAATGGGATATATGCTATTCCAGCGACATTCCGAGGGCAGTGGCTACCGCAAAGGAAGTATACAGCGGGAATATTCATGTAGACAAGTTACTTCGAGAGGTGGACAATGCGCCGTTTATTCATACGGAACGATTGCGTCTGCCTTTTGAGGTATGGCATGTGTGCGGGCGTTTTGCCTGGTATTTTAAGTCCAAAAGTCAGCCGGAGAGTATCGTGGGGACGAGGAAGCGTATTCGGGAGTTTTTGCGCTCCATTGACTGGTCCCAGGATAATATTTTAATTGTGTGTCATGGCTTTATGATGTTTAATATTTGTATGGAATTGTTCCGGATGGGCTTTAAGGGAACAAAGCTCCGCAGAGTGCGAAACGGAATGCTGTACCAGTATGTGGGGCCGCGTCCGGCGTTTTGGAAGCAGCAGAAGAGGGAGAAATAATGAGAGTTTCGGTTATTTGTGTTGGAAAGATAAAGGAGAAGTTTTTTACGGATGCCATTAAGGAATACGAAAAGCGTCTGAGCCGCTATTGTAAACTGTCCATCACGGAACTGGCTGACGAGAAGACACCGGACGGTGCATCGGAGGCTTTAGAGGAGCAGATTAAGAAGAAGGAAGGCGAGCGGATTTTAAAGGCGATTCCGGAGGGGGCCTATGTCGTAGCCCTTGCCATTGAGGGAAAGCAGCTTTCCAGTGAAGAACTGGCGTCCTTTGTAGATAAGCTGGGTGTAGGCGGTACCAGCCATATTGTGCTGATCATCGGCGGATCACTGGGACTTTCCAAAGAGGTGCTGGCACGGGCGGATTATCTGCTCAGTTTCTCCAAGATGACCTTTCCACACCAACTGATGCGGGTGGTGCTGTTGGAACAGATATATCGGGCTTATCGGATTATCAGCGGGGAACCATATCATAAATAGGGTATAGGGGAAAACAGAATAGTAAGAAAGTGTTTGAAGGATGGTAAATGTGCCATCCTTTTAATGTTTATAAGTCACTCAGCAAGTCGATGGTCGGCAAGTGGTTGGTAAGGGTGTTTTGTTGATGATTTCTATAATTCAGTAATTTCTATAGGATGTGATACGGTTTTTCTACTGAGGAAGTACTTCTGTGTAGGTGCTGAAAAAAGTAGTATACTGAGGAATTTACTCTGTATACTTCAGAGAAGAATTGAAAATTTAAGAAAAAAGTGCTACACTGAATGAAGAAATGGATGTGTATACAGTTAGACAAATTTGAATTTGGAGGCGATTATCATGATACGAGTAATACAGCCAAAGGATGCAGAAGTAATAAAAAACATCTGTGAATCTGAATTGGGTCATAAAACGACGGTTGCTCTCCTCAGACAGCGAATAGAAGAGCTTTCTGTTAATGACAATTACTACATTAAGGTTTTTGTTGATGCACAGACTCATCGGGTTTTAGGTTTTATTCAGGCTGAGAAATATAATCTATTGTATGGTGAAAACGGCTGGAATATCATTGCTTTGGCGGTTGAATCAAATGCACAGAGGCGTGGTATCGGAAAACAATTACTATTGTCCTTGGAAAACCATGCAATGGAATTGGGCTATACCTTTATTCGATTAAATTCCAACATTGTACGCACAGAGGCACATGAATTTTATCAACACCTTGGATATTACTGTGATAAATCTCAAAAAAGGTTTATCAAACACATTACACCATAAAACAAATTCCAATTTGTAGGGAACAGAAACTTTGAATTTGTAAAGCAGAACGATAAATATTTATATGTCGAACAGATAACAAGAATAAAGTGAGGAAATAAGCATGAATTACACACATTTTGTATCAGTTGCAGGATTAGTAACAAATGATAGAGGGGATATACTGTTAATTAAAAGTCCAAGACGAGGTTGGGAATATCCTGGCGGGATGGTTGAGCCTGGTGAAACT
>JAFYMC010000037.1 GCA_017556805.1 Lachnospiraceae bacterium
CATGGCTAGATGTGCGGTTTGCGACAAGGGAGCCCTGTTTGGTATGCAGATTAGTCATTCCAGAAGCCAGGTTTCCGGAAGAGCTCATAAAATGTGGAAGTCTAACATTAAGTCCGTTAAGGTTAAGGTTAACGGCGGCGCAAAGAAGATGTACGTATGTGCAGCTTGCTTAAGAGCCGGCAAGGTTGAGCGCGCTTAATTGATGCTCACATAGCGGAATGAATATTAGGGATTTTGCAGGGCGGGTGTTTTGCAAAGTCCCTTTTCGCGTATGAGGCCTAGCGACAAAACAGATGATACCCCAGTACAAGGAATAACACGATAAGTAAAACGGTGAGCAGGGCACTTCGCAGGAAAAAAGTCAGAAGCATGCCTACTGCAATCCAGAACAGTATAAAACCGACTACTTTTCGCATGAAATCTCCTTAAAAGCCCTGATTTAGTACAGGATATGCAGGATTTTTACATGTGTTCTCGGTTTTTTTGAAAAATAGGTTCACTTTTTAGTAAAAATGAGGTATACTAGAATAGATACATAATCCTAGGACATAGGAAATGGGTAAAAGGAGGGGTAATAATGAACGCTACGATGAATACGGAACTCGGAAATGTGGTAATCGATACCGAGGTAATTGCGAAGTATGCAGGTTCTGCTGCGGTAGAGTGCTTCGGTGTGGTCGGTATGGCAGCGGTTAACGTGAAGGACGGTATCGCAAAGCTTCTTCGCAGAGAGAGTCTGAACAGAGGCGTGAATATTACGGTAAACGATAATAAGATTACGGTTGATTTTCATATTATTGTTTCTTACGGTGTGAGTATTTCCGCAGTGGCTGATAATCTGGTCAGCAATGTGCGGTACAAGATTGAAGAATTCTCCGGTCTTCCGGTAGAAAAGATTAATATCTATGTAGAGGGTGTCAGAGTCATTGATTAGAAATGATGCATTCTATGCATGAAGGAGGATAAACGGTGAGTATGATGACGATTGATGCGGGTATGGTTCAAAAGTGTTTTCTTTCGGGAGCTAAGCGCATCGAGGCTAATAAAGAGTATATCAATGAATTAAATGTATTTCCGGTTCCGGACGGTGATACGGGTACCAACATGACGCTTACGATTATGTCTGCGGCAAAGGATGTTGCGGCTCTTGAGAATCCGTCCATGGAGCAGGTTTGTAAGGCTATTTCAGGAGGTTCCCTGCGTGGAGCAAGAGGTAATTCCGGTGTTATTCTGTCTCAGCTGTTCCGTGGTTTTACGAAGGAATTAAAGGAGCAGAAGGATGTAAGTGTAACGGTGCTTGCGGCAGCCTTTGAACGTGCGGTGGAGACGGCGTATAAGGCAGTTATGAAGCCGAAGGAAGGTACGATTCTGACCGTTGCAAGAGGTGGTGCGGAGCGTGCGAGACAGCTGGCAGACGAGGGTACCACGGATGTTCTTGCGTTTGCGGAAGAGATTGTCGCACATATGAAGGAGGTTCTGGATATTACTCCGGAGCTTTTACCGGTATTAAAGGAAGCGGGAGTGGTGGACTCCGGCGGACAGGGACTTCTTACTATTATGGAAGGTGTTCTGGATGCTTTAAACGGCAAGGAAACGGATTTTACCCTTACGGTATCGGCTCCGAGTACGAAGGCAGCAACCGGTGCGGCAAACGACAACATTTCCACAGCGGATATTAAGTTCGGCTATTGTACCGAGTTCATTATTATGGTGGAGAAGCACTATGATATGGATGAGGAGTTAAAGTTTAAGGCTTATCTGGAATCCATCGGTGATTCTATCGTTGTGGTTTCCGATGAGGATATTGTAAAGGTGCATGTACACACCAACGATCCGGGTCTTGCGATTCAGAAGGCGTTAACCTACGGTTCTTTGACGAAGATGAAGATCGATAACATGCGTGAGGAACATAACGAGCGAGTGATTCAAGGAGCAAGCCAGGCTCAGCCGGCAGAAGAGAAGCCGGTAGAGAAGGCACCGCGCAAGCCGTTCGGATTTGTAACGGTTTCCATCGGCGAGGGTCTCAATGAGATTTTCAAGGGAATCGGTGCAGATTATATCATCGAGGGCGGCCAGACCATGAACCCGTCCACCGAGGATATGTTAACTGCCATTGAAAATGTAAATGCGGATACGATTTATATTTTACCGAACAACTCCAATATCATTCTTGCGGCAGAGCAGGCAGCAAGCCTTACGGAGGATAAGGAGATTGTGGTGATTCCGTCCAAGACCGTTCCGCAGGGAATTACGGCATTGATTAATTTCATGCCGGATAAGTCTGTAGAGGACAATACCAAGCGTATGACCGAAGAGATGCAGAATGTAAAGACCGGTCAGGTGACCTATGCGGTTCGGGATACGTCCATGGACGGCAAGGAGATTAAAGCCGGAGATTACATGGGTATCGGTGATAAGACCATTCTTTCCGTCGGTGGGGATATTGCGGATGTTACGTTTGAACTTCTGGAATCCCTGATGGATGAGGATTCCGAACTGGTAAGTCTTTACTACGGTCAGGACATGACGGAAAAGGAAGCAAATGCACTTGCCGATAGAGTGATGGAAGCATATCCGGACGTAGAGGTAGAGGTACATCCGGGAGGACAGCCGATTTACTATTACGTACTTTCGGTGGAATAATACGGACAATGCACGAAATGTGTTTGTCATAGATGAAAATTAGGAGGATAATACAATGGAAAAGACAAAGTTGGGAATTTCTGTAGCTTTATTCAGTGCGCTTACCTTTTTATGCGGGTATCTCGGAATTACTGCATTAGTATTGGTAGCAGGCTACATCTTACTTCGCGAGGAGAATAAGTCCTTAAAGAAGGCTGCGGTAGGTACGATTGTACTGTATCTTGCATTTGCTGCATTGGGCATTTGTGTCGGCCTCTTGAGCAATTTCTTCGGCCTGGTTAACTTCGGTGGTTGGATGTACGGTACCACGATGTATACAATTACCAACGGTTTCACTTCTACCTTAAGCACTCTTTTGGATATTGCAGAGAAGGTAGTATACGGCTTATTGGCATTGTTCGCATTACTCGGTAAGGAAGTTAAGATTCCGGTAATCGATAAGTTCGTAGAGAAGCATTTCTAAGAAGAACGATAAAGTACGAGGGGCTGTCGCACGCCGTGCGGGAGCCCCTCTTTCATGCAGGTAAAGTGAGCGCGAAGCGAAATGCTTACACGAAAGAAACGAAATGCGGATGCGCCTACGACCGAGTGGCAAATAATATTGAAAGGGGGGACGGGATGCGACGAACAGATAACATTACCTGTATCAAGGGAATCGGAGATAAGACAGCTAAGCTTTTGCAGAAGCTTGATGTGGTGACGGTAGGTGATTTGCTTTCCTTTTATCCGCGAAACTATGAGACCTATGAGCTTCCGATCCCAATCGGAGAGTTAAAGGAAGGAAAAATCGCCACGATTGAAGCATCGGTTATCAAAAGTGCGGATGTGACCCGATATCGGAATTTGCAAGTCCTGACCTGCGTGGTAAAGGATCCCTCCGGCAGTATGAAGCTGACCTGGTATAACCAGCCGTATATGAAGAATCAGTTGACTATGGGGACCAGACATTTATTCCGGGGGAAAGTTGTACGGAAAAAGGGTGCTCTTGTCTTGGAACAGCCGAAAAAATATACCCGTGAGGAGTACGGAAGGCTGCTAAAGGTGCTGCAACCGGTATACAGTCTGACGGAGGGCCTTCGAAACGGTATTATTTCAAAGGCCGTAACGGCGGCTTTGGCTGAATGCGAACGGGAGCCGGAGCGTTTGCCGGCGAAGATAGCAAAGGCCCATGATCTTATTTCCCATCGTGCGGCGGTAGAAGAGATTCATTTTCCGAAAAGCATGGAGACATTAACCGAGGCGAGACGCCGGTTGGTATTCGAGGAGTTTTTCCGGTTTATGTTGCTTCTGTCTCACCATAAGGAACAGAAGGGGAAGGAAATCAATCATTGTCCGATACGGAACACAGAGACCTGCGAGCAGTTAATTGCGGCGCTTCCTTACGAATTGACCGGTGCCCAGAAGAAGGTTTGGGAGGAAATCAAGAAGGATATGGCGGGTGGAGGAACCATGGCCCGTTTGGTACAGGGAGATGTAGGCTCCGGTAAGACCATTCTTGCCATGCTTTCCATGCTGTCGGCAGTGTCGTCGGGCTATCAGGCAGCATTGATGGCACCGACAGAAGTACTGGCCAGACAGCATATGGCGGATGCGGTGGCATTGTTTTCGCAGTTTGGGGTAAGATGCGCCTTGCTGACCGGTTCCATGACCGAAACGCAGAAAAAGAAAGCCAGACAGGAAATTGCTGCAGGAGAAGCGGATATTATTATCGGAACCCAGGCGTTGTTTCAGGAAAAGGTGGAATATCAAAAGCTCGGTCTGGTTATTACGGATGAGCAGCACCGGTTCGGGGTACGGCAAAGAGAATTGTTCTCCGAAAAGGGAGTACATCCGCACATTCTGGTAATGAGTGCTACACCGATTCCGCGGACGTTGGCAATTATTTTATACGGCGATTTGGATATTTCGATTGTGGATGAATTACCGAAAGGAAGAAAACCGATTAAAAATTGTGTGGTAGGTACGGGCTACCGGGATACCGCCCATCGCTTTATCAGGAAGCAGATTGATGCGGGACGACAAGCTTATGTGATTTGCGCCATGGTGGAGGATTCCGAGACTACGGAGGCAGAAAATGTCCTGGACTATACGGAGACGCTGCGGGAGGCCTTGGGAGCGGACATTTGCGTGGAGTATCTGCACGGAAAGATGGCGGCAAAGGAAAAGACTGCGAGGATGAATCGGTTTGCGGAGGGCGAAATTAAAGTACTGGTGTCCACCACAGTTGTTGAGGTGGGCGTGAATGTGCCCAATGCCACGGTTATGATGATTGAAAATGCGGAACGGTTCGGTCTAGCGCAGCTTCATCAGCTTCGCGGACGTGTGGGCAGAGGAGATGCGGAGTCCTATTGCATTATGATCAGCTCCTCCGATGCACCGGAGACGATGGAACGGTTGGAGATTTTAAATAAATCCAACGACGGTTTCTTTATTGCGGGAGAGGATTTGCGGCTCAGGGGACCGGGAGACTTGTTCGGCATCCGGCAAAGCGGTGAGCTGGAGTTTTCCATCGGTGATATTTATACCGATGCGGCCTTGTTAAAAGAGGTCAGCGATACCGTAAACGGGTTAAGTAAAAAGGAGACAGAGGAACTGTATCGTACGTGGTTTTCGGAGGAGGTTTCGGGAAGGATACGCGATATGGCCGAGTCGATTTAAAAAAACATGGCAAGTGCCATGTTTTTTTGTTATGGAATATTGACGAGATTCTTTGCTTTTTCAATATTTTCCTTTTCTTTTTTGAAAAATGTGGTATACTTATTATGTGACTTTATGCGCACGAATCAAGGAGAGAAAGGAGCGGTAACATGCAGAGGCAGTATTCCAATGAACAACTTCATCGGATTGCGGGAGACAATTACCGTCTTCTTTCGGAATATTGTGGGGAGCTTGACAGAGAAGGCTATTTTTCCGATGCGGGGAAGGTTTTGCATTTGTCGATAGATGAGGTGCTGGATTTATACATACAGTCCCTGATGGTGCAGTTTTTGGTGTTCGGCAAGCGGTTAAACGAAGAGGAAGTATTGTTTGCCGCAGGATTGACCGGACAGGACATGTTAGGGCTTCGGGCAGCTTGGATTGCGGGAGATTTAAGCGATGCAGTCAGCCGTTCCGCGAAGTTTTTGGAGGCACCGCCGATTCTTCTCCAGTTACTTTGCTTAAGAGATCAGAAAAAGCATATCGGTGTGACCGGGCTGTTTTTTGATTCTCTCTTAAATGTGATGATTTGTCTGTCGTATCTGAATGAGGTAAGAGATACGAATGTATCAAAGTTTATCGGGTTGTATTTTGACAAGGTGGCGGTATTTTTGGAAAACCGGGAGGAGGAATCCCGTACGGTGGACGGAAAATACATATTCAAGAAGCTGTGTTCGGGAAATCTTACCGAAGGTTGCCGGATGCTTAGGGAGGCGGGAGATGATTTTTCCACCTATAAGAGTACGTATTTTTACTACCGGCAGAGTACCGGGGCCGCGGTGGCGACGGAGCGCCTGAATGAACAAAGCGACCGGGAAGAGGAAACACCGGGGTATCTGCCGGATGCATTGGCGGATGCGGCGGAAGAAGCGGTAGAGAGCATGAAGGAGAAAAAGGCAGAGGCGGAAATCGACCGGCTGACGGAGCAGCTTGCCCGTATGGTAGGGTTGTCTGCGGTAAAGGAAGAGATTCGCTCCCTGATTAATTTAATAAAAGTGAAAAAACTGCGGGAAAAGTATAAGCTTCCGCAGATGAATATGTCATACCACATGGTGTTTACCGGCAGCCCGGGCACCGGAAAGACGACGGTGGCTCGTTTGGTGGCACAGATTTACAGAGAGTTGGGGATTTTGAGTAAAGGTACCCTGACAGAGACGGATCGTTCCGGTCTTGTAGCCGGCTATGTGGGACAGACGGCGCTTAAGGTAAAGGAAACGGTGGAACGGGCATTGGGCGGAGTGTTGTTTATCGATGAAGCCTATGCACTGGCACCGGAGCACGCCACCAACGATTTCGGAGGAGAGGCCATCGATACGCTGGTAAAGCTGATGGAGGACCACAGAGACGATTTGGTCATTATTGTTGCGGGCTATACGGATGAGATGCAACGCTTTTTGAAGGCAAATACGGGTTTGCAGTCCCGGTTTAACAAGTATATTACCTTTGAGGATTATTCGAAGGAAGAGCTCTTGGCTATTTTGGACTCCATGGCGGCGGAGGCGGGCTTTTGTTTGACCGACGGCGCACGGACAAAAGTGCGGGAGATGTTAGATGCAATGGACGAGGCTGCCCGGAAGGACTTTGGCAATGCCAGAGGAATCCGGAATTTGTTTGAACGTCTGGTCAGCAACCAGGCAAATCGAATTATTGCGTACAATGCGCAGTCCATCAAGGATATTACCGTGCTGACGGAAGAGGATGTGACTGTGTAGAGGAGGATTTATGGAAGGTGAATTGCAAAAGCGGGTTTCCATTGTGGTGCCGGTGTATAACGAAGCGGCCCATATTCGGACATCCATGGCTTGTGTAGGAAAAATATGTGAAGATGCGGCAATTCCCTATGAGTTGGTGCTGGTGGACGATGGGTCCAAGGACGAATCCTGGGCTATTATCAGCAGCATGGCAAAGGAAGATGAGCGTGTAACGGCAGTACGCCTTTCCAGAAACTTCGGAAAGGAGCCGGCTCTTTGTGCAGGACTCGATGCGGCATCCGGAGATGCGGTCATTGTTATGGATGCGGATTTACAACATCCGCCGGAGTTTATTCCGGAGATGGTGCGCCTTTGGAAGGAGGGTGCCGAGGTGGTAGAGGGCGTGAAGTCTTCCAGAGGGAAGGAAAAGCGTACTTACCGCTTTTGTGCCAAGCTGTTTTACGGTATGATCAATAAAGCCACCGGCATAGATTTTGACAATGCATCGGACTTTAAGCTCCTGGACCGGAAGGTGGTAGAGGCGATGAAGCAGATGCCGGAGCGTATGACCTTCTTTCGGGGCATGTCGGCATGGGTCGGCTTTGAGCGGAAGAGCTTTGAATTTGAAGTGGCGGAACGTGTGAACGGTGCGTCCAAGTGGTCCTTAAAGCGTCTGATTACACTGGCGGTAACGGCGGTGACTTCTTATACATCCGCGCCTCTTCACTGTATTACCGTGCTTGGCTTTGTCATGTTTATCGGAGCGATTATTCTGGGCATCCAGACCTTGTACATGAAGATTGCAGGTTATGCGCAGGATGGTTTTACTACCGTGATTTTGTTACTTCTGTTAATCGGCAGTATGATTATGATCAGTCTCGGTATTATCGGACTGTACCTGATGAAGATATATCATGAAATAAAGGGAAGACCACGCTATCTGACCTCGCGGGTCATCCGTGGAAAAGAGGAGGAAAAGTAGGATGGGAAGTATGTTGTATTTGGCACTGGGCGTGCTGTTCGGGTATGCGGTGTGCGAGACGCTGTTTCCGAATCTGAAAAATTGCGGGGCCACTACCTTTGATGGGAAGCCGTTATCCATATCCTCTTATCTGATTCGTATTCCGGCATGGGTATTGGCAGGTCTGGTTCCGCTTACCTGGGTGACCTATCTGACCGCCTATGTGTTAAAGGTGGTGGGTGGCAAGGAGTACCCGCTTCTTACGGCGGATATTATCGTAATGGCATTGTTTTTTGTGCTGACGGCAGGATTGCTTTTTTTGCGGTACCGGAAGGCAAAGAAGGCATCGGCATCTACAGAGAAGGCAGTTTGGTTTACGGTAGGAGAATGGATTTTCTTTGCAATTCTTCTTGTGTTTTTTACGCAGTTGATTTTTGATACCTTCAGCGTGAAGGACGGATATTTAAACGTTGGATTTTCCGTGTACAGTGATTTTGCGCCGCACATGGGCATGATTCGTTCCTTTTCCTACGGGAATAACTTCCCGACGGCATATTCCCATTTTGCCGGTGAGGATATTCGATATCATTTTATGTTCCAGTTCCTGGTAGGAAATTTGGAGCTTTTGGGCATGCGTGTGGACTGGGCATTTAATTTGCCGAGTATTTTCGGTCTGATGGGTACTTGTATGTTGTTATATGCATTAGGTGTACGTTTGACCGGAAAGAGGGCGGTCGGATATCTTACCACGGTGTTCTTTATCTTCCGTAGTTCTCCGAGCTTTTTCCGCTTTTTGGCGGAACTTCCGAAGGAGGAGATTTGGGAGACGTTAAAGACCCAGCAAAGTTTTATCGAGTTTACCCAGAACGAAGGCTGGGGGCTTTGGAATTTGAATGTATACTGTAACCAGAGACATCTGGCTTTTGCCATGGTGGCTATGCTGTTGGCAATTCACTTTTTCCTGCCGTATGTGTTCGAGATGGCGGAAAAGTTAAGCATAAAGCGGGAAGCATTGAAGGGAACGGAAGCACAAAAGGACATCTTTTCCGGTGTAAAGCGGATCCCGGAGTACCTAAAGACGTTTTTCTTTACGAAGACTGCCTTTGGCGTAAAGCATCCGGTACAGGCGCTGTTTCTCGGTATTTTACTGGGAGCACTGGCCTTCTTTAACGGATCGGTATTAACGGCCTGTTGTGCAATGTTGTTCTTTTTGGCAGCGGTATCGGACCACAGATTGGATTATCTGATTACCGCAGGTACCGCCCTTGTGCTGTCTCTATGTGAGTCAAAGCTTTTTATTGTGGGTTCTGCAGTGTCCCCGAAGTATCAGTTCGGCTTTTTGGCAGCCAATAAAACTTTCTTCGGTGCCCTTGATTATATGTGGCAGCTGTGGGGCGTTTTACTGTTATTTGTTGGAGCATATCTGCTCTTGGGCAAGGGAGTAAAGCGTTATCTGGTATTTGTGTTTGCAGTACCGCTTCTGATGGCCTTTACGGTTTCCCTGACGCCGGATATTACGGTAAATCATAAGTTTGTCATGATGGCAGAGATGCTTTTGTCGGTGTTTCCGGCAATGATGATTACAGGCTTATGGGAAAAGGGGTGTGCGCTTGCGACAAATCAGCCGGTTATGCGAAGAATTGTAGCGGCGTTATTGGTGGTATTTTTGACCATTACCGGCTTCTTTGAATATTTCATCGTACAAAGACAGTATCAGGCGGTGTATGATCCGCAGGATCCGAGAACGGTGTGGTTTAAGGAAAATACGGACTCTCAGGACGTGATTTTATCCGCGCCGTATGCATTAAACGAGGTAGTATTGGGTGGCGCCATGCTTTACTATGGACATGCTTATTACGCCATGTCCGCGGGATATGATACCTATACCAGAGAAGAATATGTAAAGCAGATGTATGAAGCAGTATCCTCTGCGGAACTGGATGCTTTGGTACAGGAGCATGGAATTACCCATATTGTGGTGGACCGGGATGCCAGAGAGAGTTATTACTTTTATGCAAGGGAATATGTAATCGCAGATACCTATGAAGCGGTATTTTCCTACGGAGAGGACGAGAATCGTTTTACCGTATATGATACAAGCAAGAAGCTGATAAAATAAAAGAGAAGGAAACGGAAGGAGAATAGGGATGAAGTTTGATTATGTAGTGGTTGGTGCAGGCCTTGCGGGCCTGACGGTAGCGGAACGTATTGCCAATGTTCTGGACAAAAAGGTATTGGTAATCGAAAAGAGAGGACATATCGGCGGTAACGTATATGACTCCTACAATGAGGACGGTGTGCTCATTCACAATTATGGACCGCACATTTTCCACACTAATGACAAGGGCGTTTACGAGTATTTAAGTCAGTTTACCAAGTGGAACGATTTCTGGCACAGAGTGCTTTCTTATGTGGACGGGAATCTGATTCCGATGCCGATTACCGTGGAGACGGTGAACAAGCTTTATAATCTGAATTTAAATACCTTTGAAGTAGAGGAATTCTTCAAAAAGCAGGCTGTGGATATTCCGGAAATTAAGACCAGCCGGGATGTGGCACTGAGCAAGGTGGGCGAGGAAATTTATCAGAAATTCTTCGAAAACTACACAAAGAAGCAGTGGGGCCTGGACCCGGCGGAGATTGACACCTCCATTATTTCCCGGATTCCGGTACGTACCAACCGGGATACCAGATACTTTGCGGACAAGTACCAGGGTATGCCGCGTCATGGTTATACGAAGATGTGTGAGAACATGGTAAAGAATCCGAACATCAAGATTATGTTAAACACGGACTATAAGGAAATCATCGGCGATTTGGAGTACGATGCCCTCATTTATACCGGCCCGACGGATTATTTCTATGATTACAAGTACGGTAAGATGGCATACCGCAGTATTCGTTTCGAGTTTGAAACCCTGGATATGGAGTCCTATCAGGAGGCTCCGGTAGTAAACTATCCGAACGATTATGATTTTACCAGAATCACCGAGTTTAAGAAGATGACCTGGCAGAAGCACGATAAGACCACGATTTTAAAGGAATTCCCGAATTCCGACGGTGAGCCGTACTACCCGTTCCCGACAGCGGAGTACAAGGAGCAGTTTGCCAAGTATCGTGCGGAAATGGACAAAGAAACCAATGTATTCTTCATCGGACGTCTGGCAGAATACCGCTACTACAACATGGATGCGGTAGTGCGCAGTGCATTAAATCTGTTTGAAGAAAAGCTTGCAAAATAAACCCAATAAGGAGAAGGAAGAAATGGACAAGTTGTATATTGTAATTCCGGCATATAACGAACAGGAGACCATTCAGAGTGTGATCGAGGACTGGCATCCGGTGGCAGTGAAGGCAGGCGCGGACAGCCGCCTTGTGATTATCGATGACGGAAGTAAGGATAACACCTACGCAATGTTAAAGGAAGCGGAAGCAAAGTATCCGCAACTTATTGCATTGACAAAGCCGAACGGCGGTCACGGTGCAACCCTGTTGTACGGATATAATTATGCATTGGAGCAGGGAGCGGATTTTGTATTCCAGACCGACTCCGACGGACAGACTAAGGCAGAGGAGTTCGATGAGTTCTGGGAGCTTCGTAACGAGTATGCCATGGTTATCGGACATCGTAACAAAAGAGAAGACGGTGCTTCCAGAGTGTTTGTAACCAAGACCTTAAAGCTGGTATGCTTCCTCTTGTTCCACGTAAAGCTGACGGATGCCAATACGCCGTTCCGTTTGATGCAGGCAGGAGAACTTAAGAAGGTGCTTCCGCTTATTCCGAAGGATTACAACTTATCCAACGTGGTAATCTCTGTAATCTTTGCAAAGAAGAAGCTTCCGGTAAAGTATATCCCGATTACTTTCCGTCCGCGTCAGGGTGGTGTCAATTCCATCAACATGAAGCGTATCTTTAAAATCGGTAAGAAAGCCGTGGGCGATTTCATTAAGATTAACAAGATGGTGAATCAGGCTTGTAAGGAAGCAAAGTAAGTAAGAGAGTTGGTACAGAATATGAAAAATAAGACAAAATGGATTTGGGAAGCCGGTTTTGCGCTTCTCGGAATCCTTGCATTTGCATTGGTATATGACCGGGCCGGAAACATGTTCCGGGAGGAGGAGCTTATTCCGATAATGGATTGGTGGAAGACGCTTCTGGTGCTGGGAATCGGTTTTTTCCCGCTTACGGCATATATATTCCGGAAGTTTTCGGATAAGGGCTATATTTTCGGAAAGATTCTGGGCCTTGTAATCAGCGGATGGCTGGTATGGGTTTGTTCTTCCCTGCATATTATAAAGTTTACCGGTGCGGGATGCTTCGTGTTGCCGGCAATTTGCTTTGTGGCAAATTACGGACTGGCAATCTTTTTCTGTAAAAAGAATAAAGTGAAACTGGGAGAGTTTTTCGGCTTGACCGACGGCTCCGCCGTGATTCCGAAGGCCATCTGGTATGAGGTATTGTTCTTTGCGGTATTTGCGATGCTTCTGTACATGAAGTGCTTCCGTCCGGATTTCTCCTGGCAGACCGAGGGCGGAATGGACTATGGTTTTATGATCAGTATGTTGAAATCGGACTATATGCCGCCGGAGGATTTCTGGTATTCCGGAACCGATTTGAACTACTACTATCTCGGTCAGTATTTTTGTACCTATCTGACCAGACTGTCCGGTGTCAGCATTAAACTTGCATATAATCTGGCACTTATGACCGTAGGTGCATTCAGCGTAGTGCTCTCTTATGCACTGGCTGCCCGGATTTTTGAAGTGTATATGATTGAACGGAGCGAAGAGTATCGGATGCGCGGTAAGCGTTCGGTGGCTTCCGTACCGTTTCTGCAGCAGGTACTTCCGCGGTTTGCAGGTGTTTTGGCAGGATGCGGAGTTACCTTTGCCTGTACGAACCATTACTGGGTCTATCAGAAGCTTGGTCCGGTATTATGTGAGATTATGGGTGTGGAGGGAGACTCTTCCTACTGGTTCTCCGATCCGACCCGTTATATCGGCTGGCAGGGCGAAGCAACGGACCAGACGATTCACGAGTTTCCGGCTTATTCGCTTGTATTGGGAGATTTGCACGCTCACGTAACGAATATTATGTTTGTACTGACCCTGCTTGGAGTTCTCTTTGCTTTCTTGCTGGTACGCAAGGAGCGGATGAAGCTTGCGGTAGCGGGAAAACTTGAGCAGGTAAGCTATAAGAAGGAGCTTTTAAACCCACAGATTATTATGTTAAGCTTCTTAATCGGTATTTTCCAGATGACAAACTACTGGGATTTCCCGATTTACTTTGTGGTGTGCGGTGCGGTGATATTAGTATCCAATGCGGTGGTATGCGGTTTTACGAAAAAAACCTTTATACTGACGGCGGTGCATGCGGCAGAGTTTATCGTGCTGTCTTACGTGACTGCATTTATGTTTAACATTCACTTTGAAAGCATGGCCAGCGGAATCGGTATCTGTGACAGACATACGGTGCCGTATCAGATGATTATTGTATGGGGAATGCCGATTGCTGCGGTCATTGCATATTTGGTAATTACCATTAAAGAGGAGCAGAAGAGAAGAGAGAACGGTGTAACCGCAACCGAGCATAAGAATGTGTTCTTTGCATGGTTACAGAATTTAAAGGCTTCCGATTTGTTCCTGCTGGTTCTTGGTTTATGTGCCATCGGTTTAATTTTGATGCCGGAGCTTATCTTTATCAGAGATATTTACGGCAGCGATAACCAGCGTACCAATACCATGTTTAAACTGACCTATCAGGCATTTATTCTGTTCGGTGTCTGTATGGGAGTTATTATCACTCGTCTGTTCCTGCTTCCGAAGACCGGAAAACAGTTTGTGGCGGGCGCTTTGATGCTGTTTTTATTGTATCGTAACATCGGTTACTTCCCGTATGCATGGGAAGCATGGGCCGGAGATTATAAGGACAGGGAGCGTTACAGCGGTCTGGATTCTACTTTAAGTACCGATATTTCCGATGCGGATATGGCAGCGGTGGAATGGATTAACGAAAATATCGAAGGGCGTCCTACCATATTGGAGGCTCACGGTTCCAGTTATCGTACCAACGGCGTGGTATATGACCGTATTTCCGCGTTGACCGGTTGTCCTACCGTTATCGGCTGGCGTACCCATGAATGGCTGTGGAAGGGTGATATTGCGGCTGTGGATGCCAGAGGAGCGGATGTAGAGGCAATCTACGGTTGTGCGGATAAGGAACTGGGAACTATGCTGTTACAGCAGTACGATGTGGATTATTTATATGTAGGTGAAGTGGAATACATTAAATACAAGGATGCGGAAGGCAATTCGTTGTTGGATTACGATTATTTACGGTCCTTGGGTGAAGTGGTGTATGAGGGGGAATCGGAATCCGATTACTTCCAGACTTTTATTGTAAAAGTAAAATAGTCCGTTTTATTGGACTCTATATGATGTATCATAAGAACCGTAATAAGGAACAGTCCTTGTTACGGTTCTTAACATTTTAAAATCATGATAAATCATTTTATGGAGGACAATACTATGACAGCAACACTTTTTACCCTTGTAATTATCGGCGTGATTTTCTGGCTTGCGTTTCAGAACGGCGTACTTGCTTTTTTTGCGGCTCTTTGTATTCTTGGTCTCATTGCACTGATTATGGATGAGGCCAGAAAGGAAAGAGAAGAAGAACAGTGTATTGGGGATCGTAAACAAACGGTGTAATCTTCCAGTTTATTTTTCTGCATAGGACATATAATAACACCGTAATCAAGAAGTACACACACGGCGAAAGCGGTGCGGGTACAAGGATTACAAGACTTTGAAACATCCCGCATCGCGGGAATTGAGGAAGGAGTGTATACTATGTCTAAGGGTAGAAATCGTGTAGAAGTTCCGGAAGCAAGAGAAGCTATGGATCGTTTTAAGATGGAAGTTGCATCTGAGATCGGTGTTCCGTTAAAGCAGGGTTATAACGGGGACTTAACCAGCGCTCAGAACGGTTCCGTTGGCGGTGAGATGGTTCGTCAGATGATCAAGCGTCAGGAAGAGTCTATGTCCGGCAAGTAAGAATCGGCGAGATTCCTAAGTAAAACAGGGGTCGTCACGTTTTCGTGGCGGCCCTAGTTTTTTTGTCCTAATTCTGAAATAAAGGTTGCAATTCATAGGAGAATGCGATACACTAAACTTATATCAGTGTGCATGTTTGGAGGATGAGCGATGAGAGTGATTGCGGGTTCCAGACGGAGTATTCGTCTGACCACGGTAAAGGGAGATAAAGTTCGTCCTACCACGGACCGGATCAAGGAGACCCTGTTTAATATTTTACAGCCGGATATTCCGGGCGCATCCTTTTTGGATTTGTTTTCCGGGAGTGGAGCCATCGGTATTGAGGCACTCAGCCGCGGCGCCAAGGAAACGGTACTTGTGGAGCAGGACAGAGATGCGCTTGCCTGTATCCGGGAGAACTTAAAAGCGACACGGTTTGAAGCAGAGGCTCAGGTAAAGCAGGGAGATGTGATTTCCGTACTTCGTACCTTACAGCATGCGCCCTTTGATTTGATTTTTATGGATCCGCCGTACGACCTCGGTTGGGAGGAAAAGGTACTGACTGTGCTCAGTCAGGCGTCTTATGTGGACGAGTATACGAAGATTATTGTAGAAGCTTCGGCAGATACGGATATGTCCTATGCGGAGTCTTTGGGGTTTTCGATTTACCGGGAGAAGAACTACGGGTCCAATAAACATATTTTTTTGGAAAAGAGGAAGCTATGAGAAGAGGACTTTATCCGGGAAGCTTTGACCCGGTGACATTGGGACATTTGGATATTATAAAACGGGCGTCTGAGATTGTGGATGAGCTGATTATCGGCGTGCTTAAGAATAGCTCGAAAAAGAACATGTTTTCCACAGAGGAACGCATTGATTTATTAAAGCGAGTCACAGCGGATTTGCCGAATGTGAAGATTATTTCCTTTGACGGATTGTTGGTAGATTGTGCGGTAGAGTATGGTACCCACACAATTATCCGAGGCCTCAGAGCGGTTACGGACTTCGAGTATGAGTTGCAGTTGGCCCAGACCAATAAGCGGTTACGGCCGGATATCGATACCGTGTTTTTGACCACGAATGTAGAGTATGCCTATCTCAGTTCCAGCATTGTGCGGGAGATTGCCGGTTACGGCGGAGATATCAGTCATTTTGTACCGCAGTGTATTATGGATGATGTATATAAAAAAGCGAAGCGAGGAGAGTCAGTATGAGTACAAAGCGAATCGAGCAGTTGATTGAAGAAATCTTTGAGTTTGTAGAAAGTTGTAAGGCATCGGCATTTTCCGGTTCCAAGGTAATTGTACCGAAGGAGGAACTGTATGATTTGTTAGATGAATTACGTTTAAAAGTGCCGGAGGAGATTAAGCGTTGCCAGAAGATGATTGCCAACCGCGATGCGATTATTGCGGATGCGGAGGACAAGGCTTCTGCCATCGAACAGGCAGCCAGAGCTCAGGCACAGATGTTGGTAAATGATAATGAAATTACCCAGCAGGCCTATTATCAGGCAAACGAAATGGTTCGTCAGGCAACGGAGCATGCGGAGATGCTGGTTGCGCAGGCTCAGGAGGAGGCTGACCAGATCCGTCAGGGCGCTCTCGGCTATACCAACGAGATGCTCGGTCGTGTGGAGCAGTTACTGGCTTCCACCTTTGAGATTACGAAGAATCGTTCCGAGGCGATGTTAGAGTCCATGCATCAGAACCTTGAGATTGTAGCTGCTAACCGCAGAGAGTTAAACGGTGAGGTGCAGCCGGAGGAGGTTCCGGGACGTCAGGAGCATCAGGAGCAGCTCGACGACGATTTCGAGTTTGATGAGAATTCCTTCCTTGAAGGCGTTGACGAAGAGGAGTAAAGGTGATATGGTGTCGGTGTTTAGCCGAATAGCTGTACATAGACCGACATCAGCAGTCCGGCAAGGAGTCCGGCGATTGCTTTTGTGAAAAGATAGTGTGCGAACGGGAGCGCTGTTCCCGCCAGCACACTTTTTGTTTGTGCGGCTGCAGACAAGCCTCCGAAGGTGACAAAACCCGTCACAAGAGGGATGAATACAGAGGAAGGCAGGGAAAGCGCAGCAAGGGAAGCGCTTCCTGAGGTGATTTCCAAAAACGCACCGGCACAGGAAAGAACCGGAGCAGGAAGCGGCAGGACCGCAAGCAAAGCGGCCAAAACGGAAAACAGGATAATGTATCCCCCCACTCTTGTAAGAACGGAAAAAGCCTGTTCAATGGCTGCGTCCAGCTGTAGGAAGGAGAAGGTAAACCTTGATTTGACGGGAGCGACGCTATCGGAGCAAAAAGAACGGTCCGGCGCGTGTCTGAGAAAGTCACGATGAAGCAGCATTGCCGCCAGTACCGAGGACAAGGTTACGATGAAGAATATCACATAGCACAGGTCCGGACGTTCCAGAACGGATACGGAAATAAAGCCCAATAAAAACAGAGGACTGGGATTGTTGCAAAGAGGAAGAAGGTAGCAACCTTCTTTTTTTGTGATTTTTCCGGAGTCTACGAGAGCGGATACGGTTTTCGCACCAATCGGAAGACCGGCGAAGAGACCGATAATGACGGCATAGCAGCCGGCGGGAGAACATCGGAACACAGGAGAAAGTACCGGTGCCAGACGATTCGCAATACTGTCGGACAGGCCGGTGGATAAAAACAAAGTGGATAAAATCAAAAAAGGAAGGAGGCTCGGCAGAACCTGATTGAACCAGAGCAGAAGCCCGTTTTTGGCCCCGGAAAGGACGACGGAAGGGAATACCGGCAGACAACACAAAAAAAGCAGCATAGCGCCTTTTACGAGGCGGGAACGCATGGATACGGACAAAGCCATGGAATTGTCTCACTTAGAACTTGCCATTTGTAAAAGTATATGAAAAGTCATCCGGTAAAAGAACACCGTGTGTTTGGAAAGCTACGGTATTGTACAGGTCGGTAGCGGCAATGTCATAGGAAAGCAGTTCATTTTCTGCGGCGCTGCATCGTTTTGATTTTTGAGCAAGTTTTGTAAGGACCGGCAAAGAGGCGGTCTTTTTCCATGCCTTTAACAGTGGTGTTGCGCTTTCCTTAAAGCCCAGAATACGGGCATAACATACTTCGTTTTTGCGGAAGGAATTAAGCGTAGTCTGCGTAAGACCGGACAGAATGTGAACAAAGCATCGTTCAATCCGGGTGCGGGTATATTGCTTCGTCTTGATATGGTCAAGAAAGGTCTCGTAGTCACAGGTAGGGAAACGCTTACGAAGGCGTCCCGCAAGCTCCGGGGAAACATCAGCGAAAGAAGAAAGACGGTCCGATTTTTCGGCAATGGCATACCGATACAAAGAGAGAAAATCCTCTGCAAAAACCGGTGCATACGGCTTTTTAGAAAGAAGTGCAGCGGCGGCCGTAGGAAGATTTTTCAGAAATCCTTCGGGAAAGGCTACGCCCGGTGTTAAAAGCTTGCGAAGGGCGGTAGCCGAAGAAAAGCCCTCGGACGGAACCGTGTCCTCGTGATATCCGGCGCCGAGTCTTCCGATGGTATACGGGGTGATGTCGCTTTTTCTGCGATATAGGGCCTTGCAATATTCCAGCCCTAAAAGGGCATTTGGGGACTCCAAAAGAGCCAGCGCTTTCTCGGTCAGATGAGGGCGTGCTGCAGAAAGTCTTGCCTGGGGAAAGGTAAGTCCGGCACGAAGACCCTCCTGTAAGGAGGGTTTATAAGCGGCCGGTTCCTCGCAAAGAAAGGCTGCGGTTTCGGTGTAAAGGGAAATCGGAACCTCTGCTTCGGTACCGAAACAAAGACTGTCCACACAGCCTAATTTGTCCAGAATCGTAACGGCGCCCTCTGCGAAATATTCGGCACTGCCGGTCGCATAGCAAAAAGGAAGCTCTAATACTACGTCTGCGCCGCAGGCAAGGGCACACTCCGCCCGGGTGAATTTATCCAGACAAGCCGGAATCCCTCGCTGGGTAAAGCTTCCGCTCATGACTGCTACCACAAAATCCGCCCCGGTCACGCGGCGTGTTTCTGCAATGTGATATTCATGTCCCTTATGGAAGGGATTGTATTCTACGATAATACCGGCAACTTTCATGAGAGTCTCCTTATTTGTAATTGTGAAACCTGTTTTGAAAAGGTCTTACTGCACATGCTTATAATAATAAATAGCCAACTGGGTACGGTCTCTGACCTCCAGTTTTTCCAGAGTACTGCTTAAATAATTCCGTACGGTACCCTCGGATAAGAAAAGAGTCTGGGCGATTTCCTTGTTATTTAAGCCCTCGGCCACCAGCTTCATAATTTCGATTTCCTTCTCGTTTAACGGAAGCTCGGACACATCCGGTTCCTTCGGCGTGGATAAAATGTCCGGAATCTTTTTTATGACCTCGCTTCCGAATACATTTTGACCGCCGAATACGGCATGCAGGGCCGGGACAATGCTTTCAAAGTCCTGCTTTAAGAGGTATCCCTTAGCACCGAGCCGCAGGGCCCGGACAATGTATTCATCATCGGAAAAGGTGGTAAGAAAGAGTATTTTTGCAGCCGGATACTCCGCTAAAATAGCGGAAGCAGCGTCAAGCCCGTTCATGCCTTCCATACGGATGTCCATCAGAAGGATATCCGGCTGATGCTCCCGGTAAAGGGCAACGGCCTCTGTGCCGTCTTGGCCCAGGGCAGGAACCGTAATGTCCGGTTCAGCCTCCAATATGGTTTTTAACGAAATGCCGACGACGCGGTCATCATCTACGACTAAAACTTTCATAGAAACCTCCAAGGTGGTATTTTGGGGAAAAGGAACGCTTAGTTCTGTTCCTTCGGAATGGACACAAAAATATGGAATCCGTTCTGAGTAGAGAAGCGGATGGTACCCTTTAGGGAAGCCACACGTGCCTGCATATTTTCCAGTCCCATGCCGGTATTTTCCTCCGGAATACGGATGTCGGTACCGTTATCCGCAATGGACAAATTGTACAGGGACGTGTATTCTTTCATACTGATACGGATGGTGTCCGCATTGCTGTGCTTTGTAATATTTGCCAGAGCTTCTTTCATAATCGTGAGAAAACAATAGGTGACAGGCACCGGAAGCTCCGGTGCTATATCGTATTCAAAGGAAGTCCGGTAGGAAGTATAATCCGCCAAAAGCTGCTTTGCGGAGGTCTCCAAATCCAGCGCATCATCCCGCAAATCGTGGACACTGCTGCGGATGCCCTGCATGGCGGCATCCAGACTTTCCTTTAGGAGAAGAAGAGACTCATCGTCCTTTTTTACGGTCAGCATGGCGCCTACCTGCAAAATGGAACGGGACAACAGGTGTCCCACATTATCGTGAATTTCTCGCGCAATACGAGTACGTTCCTGCAGCGTGGCAATCTTAATTCCGGCATCCTGATTCTCCATCAGAGTCTGAGCCTTTTCCTGTAAGGAAAGCTTTTCCTCCTTATCGGTGTCTCGTAATTTTATCAAGTCGGATAAAGCTTGTGACAACCGGCGTTCTCTGTAGGAAAGAAGTAAGGAAACTGCCAGCAAAAATAAAACCAAAAAACAAGTGGAAATATCATCAAAGGTAAAGAAGGAACGAATTACCGGTAATAAAGAAGCCAGCAGCACCGGTGTCGGACGCTTCACACATAACGGATAACAAAGTACCGGAAGGAAAAACAGTACCTCCGGGAAAAAGATGCTGAAGAGTGTTCCCAGGCCGAATAGCCCGTAGGAAAAAGGTAGGGAGGAAACCAGCTCCTCTATCGTAAGAAAAATGAACACGCAGAGAAGGAGGATAATCGGTTTGACGGAAGGTTCTGTGGTTAACAGAAGTACCAGACCGAAAAACAGCAGTATCAGCTTATCTACGATTCCTCTCATGGGAACTTCCTCCTTTCTTTATTTCCAAACTAAGTGTACCACACATTTCCGGGAATGAAAAGCCAAAAACCGATGACATTTGTCACTTTCTCTTTCTGACAAACGACACTGGAATGTGAGTTTTGTCTTTGGTATGATAGGGCCATAAGATGCGAAATCGTGGGAAAACGAAAGGAGACACTATGAATACAGTTGTTAAGATTGAGAATCTGGTAAAGCGGTATAAGGAGCTGGTGGCAGTGGATCACATGAATCTGTCCATTAAGAAGGGTGAGATTTTCGGGCTGTTGGGACCAAACGGCAGCGGCAAATCCACCATTATTAATTGCCTGCTTTCTTTAACGGAGTATGATAAGGGAGAGATTACCGTGTTTGGGGAGAAGATGCGGGCGGACAATTATTCCGTGAAGGGACGCATCGGTGTGGTACTGCAGAATGTGGCAGTGTTTGACGAACTGACGGTGTATGAAAATATCGACTATTTTTGCAGCTTGTATATAAAGGATAAGGAACAGAGGAAAACACTGGTACAGGAGGCAATCGCCTTTGTAGGCCTTGAGGACTTTACAAAGTTCTATCCGAAGAAGTTGTCCGGCGGTTTGCTTCGCCGGTTAAACATTGCCTGTGGCATTGCCCACAAGCCGGAACTGATTATTTTTGATGAGCCGACGGTGGCTATCGATCCCCAGAGCAGGAACAAAATTTTAGAGGGAATTATGGAGTTAAATCGCCAGGGAGCAACGATTATTTATACCTCTCACTATATGGAAGAGGTAGAGCAGCTTTGTTCCAGAATTGCCATTATCGACAAGGGACAGTTGGTGGCAACCGGTACGAAGGATGAGCTTAAGAGCATGATTCAGACCGGTGAAACCATTCGAGTGGAAGTGCCGGAGCTGACAAGCGAGGCGTTGTTTGGGTTACAAAAGCTTTCTCATGTGATTTCCGTGGAATACAACGACGGTCTGGCAATTATTAAGTGTAGCGGCGGCAGACATAATGTACTTCATGTATTGGAGTACTTAAGCAATACCGGAACCTCTTTCGGAAGAGTGTTTGCAGAGCAGCCGACCTTAAATGATGTGTTCCTTGAGGTTACCGGCAAGGAACTTAGGGACGAAGTACAGTAAGGGGGATGACAATGGTACATTATGTTTATCGATTAAAACGATTGTTGCGGATGAGGCAGCTGTTTTTCTGGTCTATTTTGTTTCCGCTCCTTTTAGGAACGGTATTTAAAGTGGCCTTTTCGGATGCCACAAGTAAGGACTGGGGATTTGTGACGATTCCGGTGGCGGTAGTCACAGAAGAGGGAGCTACAAGTGAGGAAGCTTTTGTTACGTTTCTTAGAGAAATGAAAGACGGAGATACCCCGTTTTTTACGGTAACGGAAAGTGACAGAGAGACTGCAGAAACTATGCTGAATGACGGAGAGTTGAGTGCGGTGATTGTAATGGGGGAGGAAACGAAGGTACTTCTTAAAGAGAACGGTCTTAATTCCACGATTGTAAAGACGGTAGTGGATGGATATTTGCAGAGTAAGGATATGTTTATAGAGGCAGCAATGAAAGGGAAGCTGTCAGAGGTGACAGAGGCCTTTTCGGAGGAGGTTACAACCCTTTCTGCAAAGGAGTTTGAGGGTGCCACAACAGATCCGTTTGTACAGTATTTCCAGGCGCTCATTGCCATGGCAAGTCTGTATGGAGCTATGTACGGGCTTATGAATACCAATGAGTTGAATCAGAAGCTTGCCTATGTATCAGCAAGACGTTTGGCAGCACCAATGCGAATTGTGCCGACGGTGGTTTGTGATGTGGCAGCGGCCTTTACGATTCAGTACTTGCAGTTTTTGATTAACATAGTGTATTTCGTCTTGATACTGAAGGTAGACTTTGGCAACGTAAACGGTTGGCTGTTTTTAGGCGGAGTGTTCTATAGTTTGCTAGGTGTAATAAATGGGTACTTTATCGGAACCGTAGTACAAAAAAGCGACAGCTTGCAGAATTCCATTATGATGGGAACAACCATGTTCAGCTGTTTTTTGGCAGGTCTTATGGTAGGAAATATTCGTATGGCAATTGAACTGACGGTACCGGTTGTAAACAGGATCAATCAGGCAACCCTGATTGCGGATTCCTTGCAAGCACTGTGTATTATGGGTGACCTGGAGAAGTTTGCAAGTTGCATATTTGGCATTGTTATTTGGTGCGTTTGCTTAATGGTCGGAAGCATGCTTGTTGTTATGCTTCGTCAGAAAAGAGCGGGAAGGAGCGTGGCGAAGGCATGAGTGTCGTATTAAAAATTGTAAAGAAGGCGTTGCCTTCCGTAAGTGCATATTTTGTGATTTTCTTCGTGCTTATCGTTATAATGTCTTTTTTCTCGGGAAAGGACCAGGAGAAGATGTATCAGGCTACGGAGCTTACCATTTATGCGGAGGATAAGGAAGCGTCGGTACTGTCGAAAGCGTTGCTTACCTATCTGGCACAGGAAAACGAAGTAGAGACGGAGTATGATAAGGAACTTTTATCGGATCTTATCTTTGCCGGCATGGTGGATTATGTGGTGTATGTGGAGGATGGTTTTGAAGAAAGCTTCCTGGCAGGAGAAAAAGGTGGAATCGAACGCCTAAGCACAAAGCCGAACATGGCCTATGTAGATCAGAAAATCGAGATGTTTTTCCAATATGTGAGAGCGGAGCTTGCCATGGGAAAGGAAATGGAGGAGGCCTGTGCATCTGTATTAAAGAATACGGAGCATCGTGCGGTAACCGAGGTGCTGTCGGGGCGTGATGCCATGAGTACACGACCGGGATATTTCTTCTTTACTTTCCTGGCCTATATCATTCCGTGTATTTTGATTATGATATTGGGACCGGTGATGCACGCTTTTTACCGGAAGGATATTAAGATGCGGACCGATTGCGGAAAGGTGAGTGTGCGAAAGCAAAACATTGAGGTGGTAAAGGGGATTGTAGTGGTGGCCATCCTTGTGTGGGCACTGTTTATGGGACTGGGTGCCGTTATTTATCACAGAGACTTCACGATGGCGGAATATTTACTCGGTACTTTAAACAGCTTTACCATATTGTTGTTTTCAGTGGCGGTTTCGGTAGTACTGGGCGTATTGTTACCGAGTGTGGATGCCTTAAACGGTGCCAGCAATATACTGGGGCTCGGTATGTCTTTTTTTAGCGGTGTTTTTTTACCGGAGCACTTGTTGCCTGATTATGTGAACATCATCGGTGAGTTCTTACCGGCGGGCTGGTATATGAAGAATGTAAGATTGCTCAATGTAGAGAATGCGGCGACCACACATTTTACGGAGTTTTTGGTAAACTGTGGAATAATAACGGCTTTTGCGGTAGCGGTATTTTTCGTGTTTTTAGTAGTGGTAAAGAGAAGAAAAGCGGCGTAAAAAAGCAAATAGAAAGCGGCTGTGTAAGGCAAATCTTACAGCCGCTTTTTGTATTGAAAAGTGGGATGAAGAGGAAGGAAATTCTAATTTGGGTACTTGGATTTTTCTTTTGTTTGGAGTATAATATTCGCGAAGGCAAAACGAGTATGCCAAGGAAAGTCCGACGGATGCTTGCATCCGGGAGGGCGTTGCTTGGCATAGGAGCGCGCACGCGAGCCATGGAAAACGAAGTTTTACATGGCTTTGCCGAGCGAAGAAAGAGGATTAAAGTAATACTACAAAGGAGAGTCGGTTTATGAAGTACAAAGAACTGTTTACCCCGGTGAAAATCGGTAATGTGGAGATTAAAAACCGCTTTGCTATGGCACCGATGGGACCGCTTGGTCTTTCGGATGCCGAGGGCGGCTGGAATCAGCGTGGTATCGATTATTATGTAGAGCGTGCAAAGGGCGGTACCGGTCTCATTATTACCGGCGTTACCTTCTGTGACCAGCAGGTAGAGCCGCAGAATCAGTCCATTATTCCGGTTTCCACTCACAATGCGGTGCATTTTACGAGAACTAGTAAGGAGATGACCGAGCGTGTACACGCTTACGGCAGTAAGATTTTCTTGCAGATGTCAGGAGGATTCGGTCGTGTGACCATTCCGACCAACCTGGGTGAATTCCCGCCGGTAGCTCCGTCGGAGATTCCGCATCGTTGGCTTGATAAGATGTGTCGTTCCATTACGAAGGAAGAGATTCGCAGTATCGTAAAGTCCTTCGGTGACGGTGCATACAATGCAATGCGCGGCGGCTTTGACGGTATTCAGATTCATGCGGTGCATGAAGGTTATTTGTTAGATCAGTTTGCGATTTCCATGTTCAACTTAAGAACCGACGAATACGGCGGTTCTCTTGAGAACAGACTTCGTTTCGCAAAGGAAATTGTGGAAGAGATTAAGTCCCGTTGCGGTAAGGACTTCCCGGTTACCCTTCGTTACAGCGTAAAGAGTATGATTAAGGACTGGAGAAAGGGTGCTCTTCCGGGGGAAGAGTTTGAGGAGAAGGGCAGAGATATCGAGGAAGGTATCGAAGCAGCAAAGCTTCTGGCGCAGTACGGTTATGATGCGTTAGATGTGGATGCCGGCTCCTACGATTCCTGGTGGTGGAGTCATCCGCCGATGTATCAGGAAAAGGGCTTGTTCCGTCCGTTCTGTAAGATTGTAAAGGACGTTGTGGATATCCCGGTGATTTGTGCGGGACGTATGGATGACCCGGATATGGCCCTTGAGGCACTGCAGAACGGTGAGTGTGACATGATTTCCATCGGCAGACCGTTACTTGCGGACCCGGATTACTGTAATAAGCTTCGTTCCGGCAGAACCTGTCAGATTCGTCCGTGTATTTCCTGTCACGAGGGATGTATGGGACGTATTGCTACTTACTCTCTTATTAACTGTGCGGTAAATCCGCAGGCGGCAAGAGAGCGTGCCATGGCCTATGAACCGATTTTACAGAAGAAGAAGGTTCTTGTAGTAGGCGGCGGTGTAGCCGGATGTGAGGCGGCAAGAGTACTTGCTATCCGCGGACATCAGCCGGTATTGTTTGAAAAGAGCGGACGCCTGGGTGGTAATTTACTTCCGGGTGGTGCACCGAAGTTTAAGGAAGACGATATTGCTTTGGCAAACTGGTATGCACAGGAAATGGACCGCTTAAAGGTAGAGGTACATTTAAACACCGAGATTACCAAGAAGGATATTTTAGAAGGCGATTACGATACCGTAATCATGGCTACCGGTTCCACGCCGAAAGTATTCTCTTTGGGGGATGATGAGAAGGTATATACCGCTTCTCAGGTGCTGTTAAAGGAAAAGGATTGCGGCGAAACCACGGTAGTGGTAGGCGGCGGCCTGGTCGGTTGTGAGACCGCGCTTTGGCTCGCTCAGGCCGGCAAGAAGGTGACCATTGTAGAGGCCCAGGACAAGATTATGAAGGTAAACGGTCCGCTTTGTCATTCCAACTCCGACATGTTGGCGGCATTACTTCCGTTTAACAATGTAGAGATTCTCACAAGCGCAAAGGTGACCGGCTATGCAGGCGGTAAGCTTTCTGTGGAGACCCCGGAGGGCGCAAAGGAACTGGCTTGCGACAGCGTCATTCTTTCTGTGGGATACAATGAGGAGAATTCCTTATATCACGAAGTAGAGTTTGATGTACCGGAAATTTATCTCCTTGGTGATGCCAAGAAGGTAGCAAACATCATGTATGCGATTTGGGATGCCTTTGAGGTGGCGAACCATATTTAAACGAACTTAGGGACGGTGTCCCTGCCGGGGACATTCCAATAATCGCCTCGGTTCCATAAATGTTTTTTGCAGAGCGCAACGCTCCGTCAAACTTCCTCCAACCGATTCTAAACGTCTCTCGGGTGAGGCCTCGAGACTTAGAGTCGCTAGGAGGTGATTTCGACTGCGCTAAGGACGCGCCCCTTCGGGAAAAGCAAAAATTATTTATGGAACCGAGGCGATTTTTATAGTGTATGTTCGGCAGGGACACCTGTTACTTACATTGGGAAGATTCGCAAAACTGAAAGTTATATATCCCTATTGCATCCTTTTGCACAACTTATATCAGTTTCCGTTCCTTCCTATCTCCTCGTGGAACTTGAATCCGCATTGACAGTCCTGATGCAAAAAAGATACAATAATGATGTAAAATCGAGTGTGACTAATATACAAGGAGGATATTACCATGATTAAGATTTGTATTGTTGAGGACGAAGAATCCATTGCAAACCTGATTCGTATGAGTCTGTCCCAATATGGGTATTCCTGTACTTGTATCTACGACGGCTTGGAAGCGGCGGATCTTTTAGAACGAGAACACTTTGACCTGCTTTTACTGGATATCATGTTACCCGGTGCGGACGGCTATGCTCTTTTAGAATATAGTAAAGCATTAAATATTCCCACTATTTTTCTTACAGCAAAAACCGGTGTAAACGACCGGGTAAAGGGGCTTCGAATGGGAGCGGAGGATTATATCTCTAAACCTTTTGAAGTTGCAGAATTAGTAGCAAGAGTCGAAGTCGTTTTACGGAGATTTCATAAATTAGATAAGACGATTTGTCTTTCCGACATTACCATTCATTGCGACTCCATGACCGTCACAAAAAACAATACCGAAATTCCTCTTACAAATAAGGAATATGAATTATTGCTTCTTTTTGTAAGAAATCCTAACATTGCTCTTTATCGTGAAACCATTTATGAACGGGTCTGGGGCGGAGAATTTGACGGCATAAGTCGAACCGTTGATTTGCATGTACAACGTCTCAGAAAGAAGCTTGGTCTGGAACAATCGCTTCGCGCGATATCTAAAGTCGGCTATCGTCTGGAGGTGACAGAATGAGGCTTCGCACAAAACTGGCTGTTTTCATAACACTTCTTACCTGTCTTTTATACGGGATTGGCGGAACGCTTCTTATTCTGTTTTCCTTTCAACGCTCCATGGAACGCGAAAAAGAACAGGCCATACAGTCATACCGGTTTTTACAATCCACGCTTACTCTGATAAATTCAATCAGTGAACAGTATTATTCCAATGAAATAGGAAATCTGCTGATTCAGGAGCTTAACTCTTCAGATTCCGATTGGGAAGCTCTCCGATTTTATACCGATACAACCGTTTATCAGACAAAAGGCAATTTCTCCTATGATGATTCCTTAAAAGAGTTATGCACCGATACTGCGTGCGCCCTCAAAACATATCATAATTCCATGGGACACTTCTTGCAGATTACAGGTACTTTCTCCGTGAATCATACGGTCTTTTATCTGGATGCAGTGCAAAACATATCCGAAATTTATGAACTCCGGGAAGCGCAACTGCAAATTTATCGGAGTTTATTTCTGATACTTATTGTTCTTAGCGGTATCCTTTCCTTTTTGATTGCGCACTTCCTGACAAAACCGTTACACAGACTCTCCATTGTCTCCGGAGAGATTGCAGCCGGTGCACTGGAAAAACGTGCAAATGTGCAGGGAAATGATGAAACAGCTTCTTTAGCATCTGATTTCAACCATATGGCAGAAATATTAACCACAAAAATCAAGGAGCAGCAGGAAACGATTGAACAACAAGAACGATTTATCGGCAGCTTCACCCACGAAATAAAAACCCCCATGACTTCCTTGATCGGGTATGCCGATTTACTTCGAAGTTGTACCCTTTCCAAAGAGGAACAAGCAGAATGTGCCAATTATATTTTCAAAGAGGGAAAACGTCTGGAACAACTATCCTTTCAATTGCTGGACCTGCTTGTAGTAAGAAAAAAAGACTTTCCTATGGTTTCTTCCGCTCCTGCAGATATTTTGCAAAGGGCTCTTTCCGTTTTTCGAAGATCTTTTGCTGCGCAAAACATTCTCATTGATGTAGAGACGGAGGATGGATGCTGCTTACTGGCGCCGGACTTAGTGCAATCGTTGCTGTTAAATCTGTTAGACAATGCCGGAAAGGCCATCGATTCAAACGGCTCCATTCGAATAAGACAATCCATGTTAACCGACGGATGCCGATATGAAGTAATTGATAACGGAAGAGGAATCCCGAAAGAAGATTTGGAGAAACTCACGGAAGCCTTTTATCGTGTGGACAAATCACGTTCCCGGAAACAGGGCGGAGCAGGCTTGGGATTATCCATATGTAAAGAAATCGTTGAGTTACATCACGGAACGCTTTCCATTACAAGCGAACCGGGCTTGGGAACAAAAGTAATTGTAGAATTGCGGGGTAATCGTGTATGAAATTAATTAGAAAAATCCTTTGTGGCGTTTCGGCTGTGAGTATTATCGGTTGTTTGTTTGCGCTTCCGAATATTGCCCTGTCATTTGCGGATGCAAAAAACACAACGGCGGAACAACAAACGCTATCTCCCATTACATTAGAGTTGCCGGTGAATTTATCTTTTTTTGAAAAGGCTCGTTTGGCCTCGTTTCCTCAATCCACGCAGCGTACACCTTTTGCGCATATCGCTTATGAGGAACAACAATTTTCGGTTTATCAGGCAGCAGAGGAGTTTTATAATACACTTGTTACTGCCATCGGTTGGGGGCAAATTGATTTCGGTGACTGTGGAATGAAAGCAACACCGTATCTTTATTTAAATACCTATTCCGGAAAGAGTGCTGTTTTTTGGGATGTTATGGTAGCCGTAGAGGATTCTGTCTATTTACAGTTAATTGTTGATGACCAGAGCTTTGATGTTCTTTCTGTCGGACTGTTAATTACAGATACTGCGGATATGCATATGGTAACATCAAAAATTTCTTCCTTCGGCAACTGCCTTATGGATGAATTCCGTAAAAAACTGGGCGGAGAATGGACTTGTATTCGTACAGACAGCGCTGAAACGGATGGAGACTCTATTCCCGGCGCAGCGCTGTATGAACTGAAGACAGATGCCGCTGGGGCTTCCTATTCCTTTTATCTGGAATACAAGCAAAATGAACTACATTTCGGAGATATTAGATTTGGCAATATGCATTTTTGATGCTATTAGGATACATGCCGGATGCCCAATTACTGTATGATTTATCCATCCCTAAAAATAGTGGAGGAGGTCCGGTTATGAAAAAAAAGCTCAGAAAAATAATTGCTTCCGTCGTAGTATTCTCTTTTATGCTTACAGGCAGTGCCTGCAGTTTAAAGGAGATATCGATTGAAAATCCGGAAAATAAAAGCAATTTGCAGGAAGAGCATACACCTGCACAAGAAATACAGTCCTCAACCTTAACACCCGCTGTTACGGATGGAACGCTGACAGATACACCATCTCAGACTTATCCGATGGTAGCACGTCCGGTAATCGGAGAAACATTCCCTGTTACAAGCCTTACGAAAAGCGGCACCATACTGGCAACGGTTCATAATGCACAGGTTTATACCAATCTTTATGAAGCGGGGGTGGCATGGGAAGAGACATTTTACGATTTTCGCGCACAAACAGACGGCACAGGCCCTTTGCAGGCTGATTTCTTTGATCGTCAAAGCGGAGACTTCCTTGAATCGGCAGAATTCGGAAAAACCGCCTTTGTTGTGGTTGAGCTTACATTAGAAAACCATTCTGCCGTTTCACGTGCCACAGAGCTTAATGTTCCCGGTACACCGAAAGTATATGAGGATGATACCTTCCGAATCGATACGCTTAATATTGCTCCGATGAAAGAATCCAATGCAGAGTCTCCAGGGAATATCGGAAACATTTTTCCTTTGACATGGTGCAGCATGGCAAATACACATCCTGAAATTCATCCCTATGCCGTTACCATTCCGGAGGGGGAATCCGTCACTATAAAAATCGGTACCATGGTACAGCAAACTGTTTATGACGAAGCAACGAAAAGCAATTTCGGCGGACAAATCGGCGATGATTTACTTTCAAGATTGTACCTCGCAACAAGTATGAGCACACGTACATCCATGGTATATCTTGAACTCGACGCAGGTTCTTTGTATCAATAGGAGGTCCTTTCCATGTTTTCTGTTATCAAATTCGAATGGCGGAGAATGCTTCATAGCCGCAGTTTTCTGCTTGCCATTCTGATATCCTGCGGAATGGCAGGGATTGCCGCCAAAGAACAGTTTAATATCTATTGTGACGGTGTAGATCATATCAGTCTGTTTTATCGCTGGCTTCCTTCCGGGGCTCTCAGTTTCGGCGCAAACTATTTTTATATTATTATTCCGGCAGTCTGTGCACTGGGATTTTCTCATAGCCTGTGTACTGATTGCAAATCGGGATACTGGTACCAGATTTGCACCAGAGTTGCCAAAAAGCACTATTTTGCAGCGAAATATCTCGTTTCGTTTTTCTGTGGCGGCATACTTTTTTCTGCCGCCCTTATCTTTCATTTTCTGCTACTGTCTTGTTTTATGAAAGTAACCTTACCGGACCCTGCAAGCCTCAGCACCATGATGAATCCCTTTCGTTTTGCATCAAAGCTGTTTTTTACATCCTCAATCCTCTGGAGTGTTCTCTGGTGTACGGTAACCTTCATCTGGGGCGGTATTATGTCTTGTATGGGCACGGTAATAGGTATGTTTACGGAAAAAGCATCTGTTTCGGTAATTCTTCCGTTTTTATTCTTTGTTTGTCAAAGCATTGCTGCAACATATTTACAATACAGGACAGGAATTACAATCAATTCACATCCCCTTGCACTGGGATGGACAGAATTGATTCGGGCGGAAAGCGCAAGTGTTGCTCCGACAGATTATCTTCTTCTGACGCAGCTTGTAGTATTTCTGATTGTCACACTCGTGTATGGATGGAGGGCTTGGCGATATGAGGGATTGTAAAATTTTATGGTTAGACTGCAAAGAGGGTATAGTAAAAAACAAACGCATCTGGATTATGGTACCTGTTGTCCTGCTGTATTCCATGCTGACACACATAGAACTGGATATTATTTGGGAAAACATTGCGCCGGAATATGGACCCTATTCGTTATTTGAGTTATTTTGGATTAACTTTAGCGGCTGTGACCCTCTCATTAAAGCAAAGGCTATGACCATTCCGTATCCATGGCTTGCAATGTATATTTGTCCTGTTTTTATGACATTTGACTACATGCAGCAGGATTTGCTGGGCTACGGTTCACAAATGCTCTTTCGTATCGGAAGCAGAAAACGCTGGTGGTATCAAAAGTGTATCTGGTGCTTTATATCAGCACTTTGGATATATCTTCTTATGTGGATAACTATGGCGGTTTTCTGCCTGATAAATTACATTCCCGTATCCTTTACACCAAATTCGAATACGATTGCATTCATGGCTACGGAAAGCATTTGCTATACACCTGTTTCCAATACACTTATCCCATCACCGTCTTTTACAATGACACTACTCGTTTGTCCGTTGCTATCTATGTTTACCATGGAGTTGCTTACAATGACACTTACGTTGTTTGTCCGGCCGGCAATTGCTTTTATCATCAATGTGGGAATCTTGACTCTCAGCATTACCTTTGACTGGACCTTGTTGTTTCCACGCATTGGAATGCTCATGAAGAATGATTTGTTATATTCCGACGCCTATTCGCTGAAAAAAGGTATTATTCTATGTATTAGCTTCATTACCGTATGTATGATTGGTGGCGGAATCGTATTTCGTTATAAAGATATTCTACCGGGAAAAGAGGAGGAGCCGTAATGGAAATCATACTGAAAAATCTTACAAAAGAGCTAAACGGAAACCGTGTAGTAAACAATGTGAACCTCTCGCTTTACGCAGGAAAAATCTACGGACTATGTGGATATAACGGCTGCGGAAAAACAATGCTGATGCGTTTGATTGCCGGAATGATTCGTCCGACCATGGGCACTGTCACAATCGACGGAAAACAACTCGGCAAGGATATGGACTTTCCGCCCAAGATGGGCGTTTTAATTGAAAACCCAGCATTTTTAGGAAATTATTCCGGGTATGAAAATTTGCGACTTTTAGCATCCATTTCCGGGAAAATTAACTCTGATATGATTGAAGATGTATTGGAACGGGTAGGTCTTTCCGATTCTGCAAAAAAGAAATATCGCAAATACTCTCTCGGTATGAAACAAAGACTTGGTATTGCAGCCGCAATTATGGAAAAGCCGAATTTACTAATACTTGATGAGCCAACGAATGCACTTGACACAGATGGTGTACAGCGTACGAAAGAAATCATTCGTGAAGAACGTAATCGTGGTACTCTGGTTATCATGACCTGCCACGACAGAGCTATTTTGGAAGACCTTTGCGATGAGATATTCAACATTGAACATGGAACTGTTATGATTGCGTCAACGAAGGATGAAGGAGGGAGATGAATGAAGAAGCGATTAGTGACCGGTGTTTTTTGCGGTGTTCTGATTATAGCGTGGGCTGTGAGATATCTTACGTTGAATCACGGACATGTTTTTTCATATCCGGAAAATCCGATTACATATTACAAATTAAATGAAGAGGCCCCCTATGGACAAAATATACCCTATTACGGAAATGAAACTCAAACCATCGATGGCTATACGCTGCGAATTACCGATTGGGAATTGGTCGCAAGTGCGGATTTTGCAAACAGATACGGAACGTTTGAAAAACAAATGGGACTAATTAACCGCCCCTATTACCTGATTGCAGATGCTGTTTTTGCCAACTACGGCACCTCTGCGGATGGTGTAGATTTAAATTCATTGATATTGCGGGGCGTTGACTGGTGGGCATATTGCAGTTACGGACAAACAATTCTTGTAAATTCCGCAACTGCATCACCCGACTTATACAATACCGGTATTCTGAAGCTTCCCACCGGTGAATCCATGTCGGTAAAAATAGTATTCGGATTGGAAACAAATCTTTTGACAACGAATCGCTGGCAGAACTTTACGGAGGAAACAATTTGGATAACACAAACCGTTTTCCCGGAAGAGCATCGAATATTGGTTCAGTAAAGGGAGAAAAAACTACTTTATATCATGTTGACACATCCGCATCAACGACGATTACTCCTGTGCCTTCAACATCTGCGCATAAATTCCGCCCAGCGCCAGCAGTTCATCGTGGCTTCCCTGTTCCTTAATTTCACCTTCGTGAATGACCAAAATCAAGTCCGCATTTTTGATGGTGGACAGACGGTGGGCAATGGCTACGATGGTGCGCTTGCCGGCCATGTTGTTAATGGCGGCCTGTATCTGGCGCTCGGTTTGCACGTCCACGGAAGCGGTAGCCTCGTCTAAGATGATAATCGGTGACTGGCGGAGGATGGCGCGGGCAATGGCGACGCGCTGTTTCTGACCGCCGGAGAGGCGCAGGCCCCGTTCACCCACCTGGGTTTCGTATTCCTCAGGCATATGTAGGATGTCCTCGTGGATATTGGCGGCCTTTGCGGCGGCGATGATTTCTTCACGGGTGGCATCCGGCTTTGCATAACCGATGTTGTCGGCAATGGAGCCGTGGAACAGGAAGGTATCCTGCAGTACCGGGGAAATATTGTTACGAAGGCTTTCTAAGGTCACATCCCGCACATCCTGTCCGTCTATCAGTACCGCACCCTCTATCGGGTCATAGAAGCGGGAGATAAGCTGGGTAATGGTGGTCTTGCCTACACCGGTCGGTCCTACAAGAGCAACCATTTGTCCCGGCTTACAGGTAAAGGATATGTTCTTTAAGACCGGTACCTTGTTGCTGTAGTGGAAGGATACGTTCCGGAAGGAAATCTCGCCGGAGACATTGTCTAAGTCTTTTGCATCTTCTTTATTTTCAATGGCAGACGGTGTATCTAAAATCAAGGTGACACGTTCTGCACCGGCTAAAGACTGCTGGAGGTTTTCAAGCCAGCTTGCAAGTCCGGAAATCGGCGCGTAGAACAGGCCCAGGTATAAAACGAAGGCAACGATATCTTCTACGGATAACTGGCCCAAATACGCCAAATAACCGCCCACAGCTACCACAAGCACCGTACCGATGGAGGAAACAAACTCCACACTCGGGTGGAAGATGGCGCTGGCGCGTAAGGCGCGGAGCATGGCACGGACCTGGGTGAAGTTGCTTTCACTCACAAGAGCAGCTTCCTCCTCCTCCTGCCCGAAGGACTGGATTTCGTGAAGACCGGACAAATTGTCCTGAAGCTTTGCGTTTAACTCACCCATACTTTTCTGGGACGCCTTGAAAAACGGGCGTACTTTTTTTGCAAAAATGACGCCGGAAATGAGGATGAGCGGAATCGGGAAGCAGGTGATGAGAGCCAGCTTCCAGTTAATCAGAAGCAGGATGGTCAGCACGCCGCCGAAGGTCACAAGGTTTGTAATCATATCCGGAATCATGTGAGCGTAGAGGAGCTCGAAGTCTCTTGTGTCGTTGACTACGCGGCTCATCAAATCACCGGTCTGCTTATCGTGGAAAAAGCCTAAATCCAGGCTCTGGAGCTTCTTATACATGCGGTCACGTAAATCACCCACCAGATACCAGGCTGCCTTGTGGGCAAGATAGTTATTCATAAAACGGAACACGATGCGGAGCAAATAGAGTACCAACAGTCCGAGAGCCAGTGATACAATCTGCTTTAAGGCGGCATCGTCCACGCCTCCGCCTACAATACCGGTCATGCGAGACAACAGCTTCGGTGCGGCCAGGTTTACGCCGGTCAGTAACAGGGTAGACAGGATTGCCAGAATATAGAGGACTTTGTAACGGGCAGCCTCCTTGGTCAGTTTCCATAGCATTTTCATAAGGGAACTCCTTCCGAATACACAATAATATAATTATCTTAGCAGAAGAAGATACTGAAAACAAGTGGATGGAGAAGACTTTATATAACAAAATAAAAAGAGAAATCATGAAATATTCGCACACTGGATTTTTTTTGAAAAATATGATATAATCCCTTTGTTTTTGTGTCGGGGAAACAGGTGCAATTCCTGTACGAGCCCGTCGCCGTGAGGCATGTACTATACTTTTTTCTACCGGAGGTGCCACAAGCTCCGGGACAGGCCATTGGAATTTTCCGAGAAGGTGAAAAAAGCAATGCCGAGTCGAAATACCCGGACAGAAACGATCCTCTTAAGCAGTACGCCGCGAGTGCCGGCAGGATAGAGAGGAAATACAAATAAAAGGAGAAAACGATATGCAAAGAAAAACAAGTAACATGTTGTTATCCCGTATCCTTTGTATGATGCTGATTGTGGCTATGGCATTGTTTACGGTAGGATGCAAGAAGGATGAAAAGGAGACCCCTAAGAGCGGTCAGGAGACCAAGGTTACCGCACCGGCTAAAGATAGTCAGGGTGAAGCCACCGGTGAGGATACGGAAGGCGGACAAGCAGGTGACGCTGAGGAGGGTGTGACCGAGCTTGGCGAGGGCAAAATGAGCTTTAACTTTTCCGTAGTGGACAAGGACGGAAATGAGACGAAGTTCGTGATACATACCGATGCTGAGACGGTAGGTGCCGCACTGATGGAGCTTGGTTTAGTGGAAGGTGATGAGGAGGATTACGGCCTTTATGTAAAGAAGGTGAACGGAATCCTTGCGGATTATGATGTGGATAAAACCTACTGGGCCTTTTATATTAATGGGGAGTATGCCATGAGCGGAGTGGACAAGACTCCGATTACCGAAGGGGAATCCTATTTGTTTAAGGTGGAGAAGTAATGAAGCTGACCGTAAGAGAAATGGCGGTGTTTTCCATGCTGGGGGCGCTGATGTTTGCATCAAAGATGCTGATGGAAGTAGCACCGAATATCCATCTGTTGGGCGTGTTTACCATTGCCTTTACGGTGGTGTACCGGGCGAAGGCCTTGTATCCGATTTATATTTATGTGTTGTTAAACGGCATTTTCGCAGGGTTCGGAACCTGGTGGATTCCGTATTTGTACATCTGGGCGGTACTTTGGGGCATTACCATGTTGTTACCGAAAAAGATGCCGAAACCGGTGGCTGTGGTGGTGTATTCTGTGGTGAATGCACTGCACGGGTATGGGTTCGGAATCTTGTACGCACCGGCCCAGGCATTCATGTTCGGACTGAGCTTTAAAGGGATGGTTGCCTGGATTGTGGCAGGATTTCCCTTTGATATCATACACGGCACCAGTAACCTGATTTGCGGTCTGCTCATTGTGCCGGTTGTGCTGGTACTGCAGCAATTGGAGCGAAGTACAAATACACCGTAAAAGTAAGTAAAAGAAGCTGTTTTATAGGAAACGGCTTCTTTTTTTTACATAAAAATCAGAGAAAAGCTGATGAAAAATGAAAAATTATTAATATTTTATCAAAATACTTCACAAATAACTGAAAAAGTAGTATGATAAGAGCATGGAGTGAAACGCTTTAATAGATCTAGAATATTGCGGAGGTCAGGGGTTATGAAACAAACGAAAAAAAGAATCAGTATCCGATTGAAAATTCTGTTACCGGTAGTTTTTCTGGTTGCGGTGCTTTGCGTGATTCTGGGAATCAGCTCATACCGGAAAATGAATGACGGTATGGTGGCTATGGGTGTAGAACAGGCGGACATGGTTTCCAAGATGGCGGTGAAGGTGATTGACGGAGATGTATTAAAGACTCTGGAGCCGGGCTGTGAGGACAGCGCGGAGTATCAGGAACTGCGTGATGCCTTGTGCGATATCCAGCAGTCTTATGGTATAGCGTTTTTGTACACGCTTCATACAGACGGAAATTCGGTTTATTACGGTATTGATACCGATATGTCGGAGGAGTGTGCCGATTACGGAGAAGAGTTTGAAGTATCTTATGAAGAATTGGAGGAATGTTTTGCCGGTGAAGAATATGTACAGGATTATATTGATGAGACGGTGGACGGGGATTTGATATCCGTGTACAAACCGATTTATGATAGCACCGGAGCGGTGGTAGCGGTATTGGGATGCGACTACGATGCGGGACATGTTTCCGAGCGCCTTGCGGATTCTTCCAAGCAGATTGTCTTGATTGCGGTAGTGGCTCTGGTGGTAGGTGTGTTGGTACTTTGTCTTGTGATTAATGCGATGTTGAACGGCTTAAAGAAGGTAGAAGAAAAGGTATACGAACTGGTCAGCAGCGAGGGTGATTTGACCAAGCAGTTGGAGATTAAGAGCCGGGACGAGTTGGAGAGCATTGCCGAGAATATTAACAGTCTTTTGGCATATATCCGGGGAATTATGATTACGATTTCCGATAACTCCATGAAACTGGACGGGTCCTCGGGAACGATTGTGCGGAAGCTTTCTCAGGCGGAAATGAGCATCTCCGATGTGTCTGCGTTTATGGAAGAGATGAGTGCGTCCATGGAGCAGACAAACTTCTCCTTAAATCAGATTACGGAGTCCATCGGACAGGTATACACGTCTCTGGAGGCGATTTCCGGACAGGCAGAAGAGGGAAGCAAATCTTCCGAGGAGATTCGCGTAAATGCAGAGGAAATCTACCGGAATGCTGCAGAAGAACGTGCGGTTGCAAAGGGTAAAGCGGATGAGATGGCGCTGGAAGTAAACGAGCGGATTCAGAAGTCCAAAGCGGTGGAGGAAATCAGTATCCTTACCTCTAATATATTAAACATTTCCTCCCAGACGAACCTTTTGGCGTTAAATGCAAGTATCGAGGCGGCAAGAGCCGGAGAAGCGGGCCGTGGCTTTGCGGTAGTTGCGGATGAAATCAGTAAGCTGGCATCCGATTCCGCAGAGGCTGCTACCTCTATTCAGAAGGTAAGTGCGGAGGTAATCAAGGCCGTGAACGATCTTGCAAGAGAGGCAGGAGAGATGTTGACCTTTATGGAAGAAACCGCTATGAAGGGCTACGAAAAGCTCCTTGACATCAGCGAAAGTTATCAGGGTGACGTAGGCAGCTTAAACGGTCTGATGCAGAATTTTGCGGCAGAGAGTGCACTGTTAAAGCAGAACATGGACGGTATTGTTGCTTCCGTAGAAGCGGTACGGACTGCGGTGGGTGAGTGTACTTCCGGTGTGGCGGATGTGACGGAGCGTTCCGTAGATCTGACCATGAATGTGGGAGAGATTGAGGAAGAAGCGAATGTCAACAAGGAGATTGCGCTGAATCTGAATCAGGAAGTAAATAAATTTAAGCTTGCGTAAGATTATGTAGAGGTAAAATAATATTTTGCTTGTAATAGCAGAAAAAGTGTGATATACTTTACCGTGTTAACAAACCACATTAAGGGGGATATTCAAATGAAGTGTGAAAGTTGCGGAGGAAACCTTCAGCCGGGTGATGAGTTCTGCCAGAGTTGCGGAGCAAAGGTTGAAGCAAAGAAGGAGACTGTAGAAACTGTTGCACAGGCAACGGAGACTGCATACACTGCAGAGGCACCGACCTCTCAGATTATGGAGCCGGCAAAGAAGGCAGCTGCTCCGGTTGAAGATAAGCCGGGCTTTGCAATTGCAGGTTTGGTACTCGGTATCATTACTTTGGTTGCATGGCTGTTAATGCCGCTTATCGGTTACATTACCGGTATCGTAGGTATCATCATGAGTGTAAAGGGAATGAAGTCTTCCCGTAAGAACATGGCAATCGCAGGCCTTGTAATGTGTATTGTAGGTCTTGTAATTACTGTGGGATGGCACTGTGCGGCTACCTGCATCATTATGTCTGCAATGAGTTAAAGTCCGTTTTATTGGACACCATATGATGTAAATTAAGAACCAAGATAGGAGAAATCCTAGGCTTGGTTCTTTTTCTTTCGTGCAGGCAAAGTGAGCATGCGAGCAATCTGCGTGAGCTTGCTCACAGGCAGTTGCGGTGTCATGCGAACGCGCCCACGACCGAGCGACTGTGTCGCGAGGGTGCACAAGGTCCAGTGGACCTTGGTTATGCACGGACCGAAACGAAGTGGAGATGGGCGCGTAGCACCGCTTGCACGAGTAAGAATGCGCCGGGGACCGCAGAAAGGAGCATCATTATGGAAGTTAGAAATGTAAACGGACACTACGAGATTTATCTGGACGGAGCCTTTGTATGCTCCTGCGACGCAAACGAGTTACGAGAAGTTGTGGAGGAGATGGGAGAGTAGGAGGATATGTCCGTACCTTACGGGAAATGCTTGTAAGGAGAAGGGAGAAGGAGTATAATAAAAGGAAAGTAAGGAGGACTACCTATGGAAAAAACAATGAGAGTAACCGGAAAAGGAAAGCTGTCGGTGAAACCGGACCTAATCCGGCTGTTACTGGACGCCACAAAGGTGTGCGCTACCTACGAGGAGGCGCTAGCCCGGTCCTCAGCCCAGACCGAGGAGCTGAAGAGTTGCTTTGAGAAGCTGGGCTTTGCCCGCTCGGACTTAAAGACACTGCGTTTTTCGGTGGATACGGAGTACGAGAACTATCGGGACGAAAACAACGTATGGAAAAACCGTTTTCTGGGCTACCGATTCACCCATGGAATGAAGCTGGAGTTTGACGCGGACAACGAACGACTGGGGCGTGTGCTGTACGCTTTGGCGCAGACCGAGGGCCGTCCGGAGTTTCGCATCAACTACACCGTAAAGGACACGGAAGCAGCCAAGAATAAGCTCTTAGCCAAGGCGGTGGCAGACTCCAAGGAAAAGGCAAAGGTACTGGCGGAGGCCGCAGGCGTGACCCTGGGCGATATCGTAACCATCGACTACTCCTGGGGTGAGCTGGAAATTGTCTCCAGACCGGTAGAACGTTGCATGATGAGCGCAGCCAACGGTGCCGCGGACAGCTATAAAATGGACATCGAACCGGACGATATCGATGTGACGGATACGGTCACGGTGGTGTGGGAGATAGGGTGAATAGGAAGAACGAAAAAAGGGGCGAAAGGCCTCTTTTTTGATGGGTGGAAGAAAGAGATTAAACTTGAAATTTGGGGACAATGGGCGTATAATAGTAGATAGAGTCGGAAGATGTTAAAGAACAGACGAAATGATTCAGAAAGGAGATTGAGATGGATAACATAGTGGAATTAGTAATTAGTGCTGTAGCAGGTGGTATTATTACATTATTGACGACATGGATATTGGAACGTCGAAAAGAAAAAAGAGAGGATCGAAAAGAAGAAAAGAAAAAGCAAGAAGAGATAGCACAGAATCGTCCTGAAATGGCAATTGTTGATTTTAAGGATTACATCGAACGTCCGGGATATGGAATAAAACAGAAATGTGATATAGAAGTGTTTGTAGCACACATTAGTAATGTTACGGTTACTGATGAAGGGAAAAGCGGTGTGGTATATGCGAATTATGATGAAGAAGATTTTGATTCTAAGAAGTGGAGTTGCGTAATTTACACTTTTGAGAATAAAGGAAAGACAGATATTTCAATGTTGGACATAATCTGTACTTACAAGAGAGATACATGCATATTTCCGTGTGGATTTGCACGGGAAATGGCAAAAGAGAATGTACTCAATTACAGACTGTGCCATGATAAAAAAGTACGTGTTGGAGAAACGATTACTGTAAAATTTTGTTATCATAGCGAAAGGATTTGTACCGGAATATTTACTGCTAATATGGTGATTGGAATGGAAGACGATAGGGGCGGACGTTGGTTACAGCCACTATTTGCCCCGTTAGAAAAAGTGTATGATAGTTATAAGGTTAGTTACAAAGAGTATCGTGATGAAGTATTAGTCGACAAAGCGGAGGAGTGTTTTAAAAAGCCGTGGTTGTGGTAGCGAAAATAAGAATTATATAAGGGATGGTGTTAATTTATAGTCTGTACGGAGGGATATACTATGGATGAAAAAACACATAAGTTTACTATTTTTTTAATGAAAGAGAGTGTTAGTGGATTCAAAGAATGTATAAAACCAGATAAGGAAGTAGAATATAGATGTCTCAATAGTGAAGGTGGACTTGATGGTGTGATAGTTGTTTCAAAGAGTGCTGAGAGGGTGCCTGAGTGGATTGAATTTTTGAATGTTTTCTGTGAAGAAAAGATTCAAATGAAAAAGAACGTATCAAATAAGGCCGTTATGTTAGTTAAGATAAGCAATAGAATTTTGGCATTGACATTTGGTTTTGGAAGATCCTTTTTGAGGGAAGAGTGTATAGAAAAAAACTTTGGATTTTTAGCGGCATTAAATATGCTTGATCCAGATAAAATTCGTAGTATTAATGCGGCTACTATTGAAGATATGGTGGTCCAAGTGCAAAAACAAAGCAGTTATGCAACGAGACAAGAAGAGTTTTCGTTGAATGCGATGAATGATATTATGACATCTATTACTGGAAAGTCCCAAAAGGAATTTTGGGCTAGTAGTGTGAGTGGAAAAGATTCACTGGTTGTATCTGTGAAGCTTTTTCCTGTAGACTTGAAAGAAAGGCTTGAATATTATTTGTCAGCATATAAAAGTGATAGGTACAAAGACCAGGGATTTGCATGGATTGATAATATACGAGAGGAAAGGGATAAAGGGCGAGTTGAGATTCTGGATAATATGATTTTAGAAAGAATGCAAAGAAAGGATTTAACCAATATTTTTGTTGCACCTCCCGAGACAGTTGATTGGAGTGCGATAAAAGGTTTTATGATTTCAGGAGCAAAGAAAAGAAGAGAAAAAAGTGAAAATTACAATGAGGAGCCGAATATTGAAGAATACTTGAATGTGGTAAGAGAGGAGGTAGATTTTAAGGAAAAAATAAAAAAGGATCGGTTGTTAGTTATGACAGATGATGGATTTGTTCATGTGGTCTCGTCGTTATATGATGCAATTGTAGCGCAGATAATGTATGAAGAAGAGTTATACATATTATGTAATGGTCGCTGGTTTAATGTTGAAAATGATTTTTTCTCCTCTGTTAAATCTTTTGTAGCGAAAATCCCGGTGTCGGACATTGACTTACCTGAGTGTAGTTTGGGAGAGGATGAAGGAAAATACAACGAACGTGTAAGTGAAAGTAGTGAAGTTGTGCTATTGGATAAGAAACTAGTGAGTGTTGATGGAGGTGCGCGCCAAATAGAGGCATGTGATCTCTTTACAAAAAACAGACAATTCGTTCATGTAAAAAATCGAAGTAGCTCAGCACAATTGAGTCACCTGTTTGCACAAGGAAGGGTATCTGCACAATGTTTTATTAGTGATGAGGAATATCGTAAACAAGTATATCAAAAGGTAAAAGGAAAGCTTGGAAAGGATATATTTTCTTATCGAAGCAAACCTGGCTCGGAAGAGTTTGAAGTTGTTTATGCTATCATAGCAAAAAAGATTGGGCCGATAGAAGAGAATCTCCCTTTTTTTAGCATGGTCAATCTGATGTTAGCAGTACAAGAATTGGATAGGATGCATATGAAGTTTTCTGTGAAAATGATTTTGAGGAAGTGAGCAATTCTTTCTCACTTGTTTTCTACGGCTAATTATTTTGTGCAGATAACTGCAGAGTGCAATTTTGATTGCAATCAAAATTGTTAAAGTGTATAATTGTATATGAAAAGAACATACAAATTGTTCCCTATGCGAGCAATTTTGAAGAAAGGACTCACAACATGATTACAGGCGAATTACGTAATAAGATAGACAAGATATGGGAAACCTTTTGGACCGGTGGAATAACCAATCCACTGGATGTTATTGAGCAGTTTACATATTTGCTGTTTATAAAGCAGCTGGACGATATGGATACCGTAAAAGAGAATGAAGCTAACTTTCTTGGTGTGCCGTTTGAGTCGATGTTTGCAGGGGATTATCAGAAGTATAAGTGGAGCAAGTTTAAGAATCTGGGGTCTGCTGATGAGATGTATAAGCTTGTGGCAAATGAAGTGTTCCCGTTTATAAAGAATTTGCATCAGGATGGAGATTCTGCATATGCCAGATACATGGGAGATGCAATCTTTAAGATTCCGACTGCAGCAATGTTGACTAAGATTGTTGACGGTATTGACAAGCTAGAATTGGGGGATGCAGACTCTAAGGGGGATTTGTATGAGTATTTGCTTTCGAAAGTTGCTACAGCAGGTACAAATGGTCAGTTTAGAACACCACGTCATATCATTAGAATGATGGTGGATTTGGTAAAACCGAAGCAGGATGACATTATTATTGATCCGGCAATGGGAAGTGCCGGTTTCCTAATTGAGGCGCAACAGTATTTAAGGGATAATCATGCGGACATGTTCCTAAATGCTAAATTGAGAGACCACTTTAATAACGAAATGTTCTATGGAAATGATATGGACAGAACGATGCTTCGTATCGGTGCCATGAACATGATGTTACATGGTGTTCATAATCCGAATATTTCCTATCGAGACAGTCTGTCTGAGCAGAATACGGACTCTGAGAAGTATACCCTTGTATTGGCAAATCCACCGTTTAAGGGGAGTTTGGATTACGAAGCAGTGTCTGCGGATTTATTAAAGGTTACTAAGACGAAGAAGACGGAGTTGCTTTTCTTGGCACTGTTTTTGCGTATTCTGAAAAAGGGTGGAAGAGCGGCTGTAATTGTTCCGGATGGAGTGTTGTTTGGTAGTAGCAATGCACATAAGCAGATTCGAACAGAGATTATAAATAACAATAAGTTGGATGCAGTAATATCTATGCCGAGTGGTGTGTTTAAGCCGTATGCAGGTGTATCTACGGCAATCTTAATCTTTACGAAGACCGGTTCCGGCGGAACGGACAAGGTATGGTTTTATGATATGAAGGCTGATGGATATAGTTTGGATGATAAGCGACAGGAGATTTCTGATTGTGATATCCCGGACATTGTCAACCGTTTCAATAATCTTGAAGCGGAGTCAAGGAGAGCTAGAACGGAGCAAAGTTTCTTTGTGGCGGTGGATGAGATTGTTGCTAATGATTATGACTTGTCCATAAACAAGTATAAAGAAGTGGTGTATGAGCAGGTTGAGTACGAATCTACAGAAGTAATTGTTGGTAAAATCGAGCAGATTGAAGAGGAGATTCAAAAGGAATTTACTGAATTGAAGAATTTGCTCGGGCTTAAATAAATTCAGATTTGTGGAGATGATGAAATGACAAAAAGACGGTTAGGTGATATATGTAACGTTGTTTCAGGAAGTACGCCCAAGACCAATGTGGAGGAATTTTGGGATGGTGATATCAAATGGATTACACCGGCTGAATTAA
>JAFYMC010000004.1 GCA_017556805.1 Lachnospiraceae bacterium
AGAAGATGAAACGAAACAAAAAGGGAAAACAGGAGAATAAGGAGCAGGAAAAGAAGAATCCGCTCCACAAGGAATACGGCGTGTTTAAAAACATGGGGTTTGTGTTTAAGCACATGATTGGGTATGAGAAAAAGTTATTGATGTTTATTGTGATGGGTCTGATTTGCGAACCTCTTATGCGCTATTTCTGGACCTTTCTTCCGAAACTGATTTTGGACTTAATCACAAGGGAAGGTACTCAAAGGGAATTACTGTTAATGATGGGGTGCGTAACCGTTTTTCAGCTGGTGCTGACCATGACAACGACTTACTATCATCACGGAATCGGCTGGCGGTATGTCGGAGCACGTTTTTATATGATGCTTAAAATGAACCGGAAGGCCATGAAAATTGATTTTGAGCATCTGGAAAATCCGGATGTGATGGATTGTTACCAGAAGGCACAGAATGCTTGCGGGGATAACAGCAACGGCGTGGAAGGTATGATGCGTGAATCCACCCGGTTGTTGGAATCTACCACCACGGTGCTTCTCGGTATGGGTATTTTAAGTACCCTCAATGTGTGGCTTGTGGTTTTGATGGTGGGCATTGCGGTAATCAATTTCCTTATTGTGAATCGTACCAATAAAATTACGAAGATGCGGGTGTGGGACCCTCTGGCTACCTGGTGGAGAAAACGTTGGTATATGCAGAATGTGACCACCAACTTTGATGCGGCAAAGGATATCCGCATGTTCGGGTTAAAGGATTGGCTTAAGAATAAGTATGAAGAGTTAAATAAGACCCGTTACGAGGCCCAAAAGGTAAATGCCACCTTTTGGTTCTGGACCAGTATTTCCGGAAATGTATTCTGGTGCCTGTCTCAGATTCTGGTATATTGGTGGCTGGTACGTGCCATGGTACAGGGCGAGCTTACCATCGGCAACTTCAGCTTATACCTGGCTTCGGCGGCAACCTTCTTTGAATATGTTTCTACCTTGTTAAACGGTATGGCAGGGGTGCTGGCAAGAAGCCGTGAGGTGGATGACTTCCGAAGCTTCCTTGACTTTGACGGCGGTGACGGAAAGAAGGACGGTAAGGAGTTGCCGAAAACGGAGAAGTACGAGTTTGTATTTGAAAATGTATCTTTCCAATATCCGAAGGCAGAGCGTTACGCCTTAAAGAATCTGAATCTGACTCTGGCAGCGGGAGAGCGCCTGGCGGTGGTAGGATTAAACGGTGCCGGGAAGTCTACCATGATAAAGCTTTTGCTTCGGTTGTACGAGCCGACAGAGGGCCGTATTTTACTGAATGGTGTGGATGTACGGGAGTATGACAAGGAGAGCTATTACGAGGCATTTGCACCGGTGTTCCAGCAGGTAGAATTGTTTGCTTTCCCGATGGATGAGAATGTTTCCATGAAGGAGCCGGGACGTACCGACGGAGAAAGGGCGAAGGAATGCTTAGAGGCGGCGGGACTTACGGAAAAGATTGCAACTCTTCCGAATGGTACCAAGACGGAGCTTTTAAAGATCGTGTATGATGACGGTGTGGATTTATCCGGTGGTGAAAAGCAGAAGCTGGCACTGGCAAGAGCCTTGTATAAGGATGCACCGGTGGTGGTTCTGGATGAGCCGACGGCGGCCTTGGATGCTTTGGCGGAAGCAAAGCTTTACGAGGATTTTGACAAGTTAATCGGAGGGAAGACGGCGGTTTATATCAGCCATCGTTTAAGTTCCACCCAGTTCTGCAGACATGTGGCAATGTTTGCGGAGGGAGAGATGGTAGAATACGGAACTCATGCCGAGCTGATGGAGAAAGACGGTGCCTATGCGGAGATGTTTAAAATTCAGGCACAGTATTATTTAGAAGAAGCAGAGAAGGAGGTGGCTGCAAATGGCGAACAGTAAAAAACAAAAGAAAGCGGCATCGGAAGACGGCGCAGCAATTAAGAGAACTTTGAAATTTATGGCCTCTGTGGCATGGAAAGAACGTCCGTCCCTGTTTGTGGTGTATGGCCTTCTGTTTGTGGCACAGCTGATTCAAAAGGCACAACTGGTAATCCTGCCGAAGTTTTTAATTGACGAGTTAATGTTAATTTTAGGCGGAGCGCCGGCAGAAAATCATTTGCGGAATGTAATGATTTATGTATTGTTGATTTGCGGATGTAACCTTCTTGCCAATGTAATGAACAATGTGGCAAATCAGTGGCGCAGTGTGTTGCAGGAATGGTTTAACGAATACTTTGAGGTGCGGTTGGCAGAGCATGCCATGGCGATGGATTTTGAACACACGGAGGACCCGGCGGCACTGGATCAGTTAAATCGTGCCAAGGAAGGTATCAGCTGGTACAGCGGCGGTGTTGTGGGCGTATTAAACAGTGTGTATGAATTAGTATGTAACATCGCGGTGCTTTTGGGTGTCAGTACTATTATTTTGATTACCTGTCCGTTGCTTTTGCCGGTACAGATAATCGGTCTTCTGGTAATCAGTTATTTCAATGCCAGAAATAACAGGCTGGAAATCGAAAGCTACAAGGAATTGGCAGGCATCAATCGTATTTTCGGATATTACCTGTTTCAGCTACCGGATTTTTCTTACGGAAAGGAAATTCGTCTCTACGACAGTGCGGAGATGATGATCCAGAAGGCGGATACGGAAGGGAAAAAGATGGTTGGTGTTTGGGATACGCTGTCAAAGAAGCAGTGTAAAAATGCCTGGGGTATGGATATTATGAATGCGGCCAGAGACGGCATCAGTTATTTTTACATCGGTCTTTTGGCTTTGTTAAAGAAGATTACCATTGGTGACTTCTCCATGTGTATTACTTCTGCTTCCGAGCTTTACCGAGGCATGTTGGGCGTGGTACAGGGCTGTCAGGACATTGCAAAGCGCTGTGTGTATGCAAACCAGTTCTTAAAGCTTCTGGATTATCCGGTGGCCCTTTCTAAGGGGGACAAGGTGGTAGCCGGTGATACGCATGTGATTGAGTTTTCTCATGTGAGCTTTAAATATCCGCGTTCCGAGCAGTATGTCTTAAAGGATATTAATTTAGAGATTACCTCCGGGGAGCATTTGTCGGTGGTGGGCTTAAACGGTGCCGGAAAGACCACCTTCATCAAGCTGCTTTGCCGTCTGTATGATGTAACCGAAGGCGAAATATTAATCGATGGTATCAACATTAAGGAATATTCCGAGGAGGAATACCGGAAGCTGTTTGCGGTGGTGTTCCAGGATTTTCAGCTCTTTGCCTTCAGTTTAAAGGAAAACATTGCCTTTGGTGAGAATGAAAATACGGAAGAGGTTGAGAAGGTATTGAGGTTGTCCGGTTTCTACGAGGATGCGCAGAAGTTGCCGCAGGGTCTGGATACCATGCTGTATAAGAGCTTTGATGAAAAGGGCACGGAGTTGTCCGGCGGTCAGCAGCAAAAGACGGCCATTGCCAGAGCACTGTATAAGAACGCACCGATTGTCATTTTAGACGAGCCGACGGCGGCACTGGACCCGGTGGCGGAGTACGATATTTACCGCAGCTTCGATACTTTGGTAGGAGGAAAGACTGCGATATATATTTCCCACCGTCTGTCAAGCTGTAAGTTCTGTGATAAGATTGCGGTATTTGCGGAGAATACCATTAAGGAATACGGTACCCACGACGAACTGGTGAATCAGAAAAACGGGATCTATGCGGAACTGTTTGCGGCCCAGGCACAGTATTATGTGGAGGCTGTCTGACTGTGTTCGAGAGATTGAGTTGGGTTTGGCGAAACTGAATTAAGAAATGAAAGCGTCTCTTTCCGAAGATAGGAAAAATTTTCGGGAGAGACGTTTTTTTTCTACCAATTTTTAGAGAAATATGATATACTGGATGGGAAGGTTTCGTTGTGAATTAGAATTCTAAGAAAACACCGGCGAAACAGCCTTTTTAGAAAAGACAAACGAGAAGGATATCAACAAAGGGAAGGTATGAAACATGAGTGACGTAAAGAATGTGATATGGTTTGTGTTGGGAGGATTTGTATCGGTAGCGTTTTGGGGAGTGCTTGGATTAATTTTCTGTGCAACGATTATCGGAATGCCGTTAGGAAAACAGCTTTTACAGGTGGCGAAGTTTGCCATGGCTCCGTTCCGTGAGGACGTCGAAGTAGAGAGTAATTTTGCGAAGAATTTTGTTGCGAATCTGATATTTATTCCGATCGGCATTATTCTTATGCTGGTCTATGCGGTGGTAGGTGCGGCTTTTTCCATTACTCTTATCGGAGCACCTATCGGCAAGGGTTACTTTAAGCTGATGACGGTAGCGATGGCGCCGTTCGGTATCGAAGTGGATAAGCATTACGAAGTAATCAAAGAGTGGGAAGAGTGGAAGAACTGGTGATGTACCGGTACATAGTGGTGAATTTAAGGGGCTGTCGCATGATATGAATGCGCAGCCCCGCTTTTACTGACTGGAGATAAAAACAGGTCGGACTCTTTTGTACGGCTATTTCAGAATGCCGATATGTACGAGTCCTTTTTCTTCGTAATAATAGGCAATCAGCCTTTTTGCATCGTAAATATATTTCGGAGCGGCAAAATTCAGATCCCCGTGTGTCATGCCGCCGTCTTCCAGTCTGGCATTTACTTCGTAAAATCCCCATTTGTTCATTTCGGTACTTACATAGGTGGCGTACTGATAGTACACGGTATAGCGGTGTACCTGGATGGCTCTGAGGATGACTTGGAAACCGTATTGGATAAGTATGACAACCAGGCACATAACAAGCAAGCCGGCGAAAACGCAGACAAATACGATAACGTGGGGGTTAGAAGGAACAAAAAAATTTTTCAAGGTGCTTCCGGAGGAAAGAAAGGCATGAATCAGATAAATAGCGAGAGCTCCTGCCATGATTAGTGTGGTAATCAGGGTGCCCTTTGCCGATGAATAGTTCCAGCTGCCCTTACACCAGATGATTTCCTTTTTCTGTTGCTTCGTGGCGGACTTCCATTGGCTCATGGTTTCATCTCCTTCTGCATCTTCTTGTAATATATAAAGCACAGTGCAATTCCGAATACGGTGGCTGCCGGTGCGGCAAGACCAATACCGGTCAGGGAGGCCTTCGGCTGTATGCTCATGATGTAAGACATCGGCAAACGGATCAGGAAGGACTGGGCCAGGCCCTGTGCCATAACAAAGAGGGTGCGGGAGTGGCCGTTAAAGTAGCCCATAAAGCTGAACAGAATACAGGTGACTACGGCCTCCGGCGCAAAACCCCGCATAAATTCGAAGGCACGGGCAATGGCGGCCGGGTCCTCGGAGAAGACAGAGGCCAGCAAATCTCCTTTGAAAAAGGCCAACAAACCGATGGCTACACCGATACCGCAGCCCACAGCCATGCCGTAGAGCATGCCCTTCTTTGCGCGGTCTTCTTTGCCTGCACCGACGTTTTGGGCAACAAAGGAGGCCATACACTGGAAGATGGCGCTGGGAATCAGCATGACAAAGGATTGGATTTTCTGGGCAATGCCGTAACCGTTGGAGGCGTCCAGACCCAGGTTGTTGATAAAGGCACAAAGTGCCAGAAATGTCAGGTTGGTCAAAAATTCCTGTAACGCAATCGGGGTACCGATTTTTAAGAAGTCCCCGATTTCTCTGCCGAAGCGGATATCGGACTTCTTTAAGGTGAATGGAAGCTTCTGCTTTCTTATAATAAGAAGAGACAATACGACGCTGACAGCCTGGGCGGCTACAGTGGCAACGGCAGCACCGGCCACGTCCGTTTTGAATACCGCAACCAACAGTAGGTCGCCGAAGATATTTACCACACAGGCGATGCCTACAAACAACAGAGGTAATTTGGAATTGCCCATACCGCGGAAAATACAGCTGATGAGATTATACAACATAACGAAGATAAATCCACCGCCGCAGATACGGATGTACTGCACGGTCAAATCAAGAGCCTCCTCCGGGGCCTTCATAAGCCTTGCGGCCGGCTCCGCAAACACAACCAGTAATATGGTAAATAAAACCGCAAAGGCCAGGAAAAAGGCAATGGAACGGCCCAGAAGCGGACCGATTTTGTGGTTATTCTTTTCTCCGATATATCTTCCGATTAAAATAGTAACACCGGACGCCAATGCGCACAGCACAAAGGTCAGCAGATTCATAATATTGCTGCCGGTGGACACGGCAGACGGTGCGGCAGCGGTACCGAACCGGCCTACGATTAGCATGTCAACGGCACCGTACATGGCCTGCAGTATGAGAGCTCCCAGAATCGGAAACATAAAGTGAATCATCTTTTTAAAAATACTACCCTCTGTAAAATCCTGTTTGTCGTTCATAAAAGCACTCCTGTTTCTTCTATAATAATATGTAGTTAACTGTCGAAACGAACCAAAAGAAGTTATAGCACAAACGGTTTGGGATGTCAATGCGGAGTAAAAGGCGGTATTGCAAAATTTTGAAAGCATGTAGTAAAATAAAAAAGAACGACAATGAAAATGTACAAAAGGTAAGGAGCGTAAAAGAATGCTTGAGAAAAGAAAAACGCAGGCGATAATTACTTTTTTTCTATTGGCGGCATCCGTGATATGGATGGTGGCATCCCGCGGGAAGGTAGAAAGCAAACCGTTGGATTACGAAGAAGTCAGGGTGACGGTGGTCAGTGCTGAAAGCCATCGCAAGAGAATAGGGAGTAGCCGGAGTTATAGCTATGACGTTGTAGTAGAATACGAAGGCAAACAATACGACCTAATCAATGTGAAAAGCGGGGAGATGGCACGGTACGAAGCATTGGCGAATTTGAACGAGGAGGTACAGTATGCAAATCCCTACCTTGACAATACGGTATTTTTGAGCAACGGTAAGCTGTACTCTAATATCGACGGTATCAAAACCGATGGGAAGGAATTCACATGGTATCTGGTGGGACTGGGGGGAACGGTATTGTTCGGTATCCTTTACCTGATGTGTGTGGCGGATTTGATTGATCGGAAAAAGAAGCAGAAGAAAAACGGAACAGAAGAATAACGAAAGGGGAATCGTGTATGTACTATAATAAGAAGAGAATGAAAGCGGTCGCACTGATGGGAGTAATTTTGTTGTTGGGAGTATGCGGTTGTACTGCCGAAGCGTTGGATCCGGAGGAACAAAAGCAGGAGAATATGGTGGAGACTGTAACGAAAGCAGTGGAACAGGATGAGGCAGAGCCAACACAAGCGGTGACCCAACAGCCCGCAGAAATAACGCAAGCGGTTACAGAGAAAGAAGAGGAAATTGCCGGAGAGGTAAAACCTACAGAGAGTGTAGAAACCCAACCGGCGGATAGTGGGGAAGAAGCGCCTGTGGATGAAGATGAATCGGAATTGCCGGATGCGGAAAATACTGAAAATGTTGAAGATACAGAAGAACCGGAAGCTACAGATGTTTTGAAAGAGCCGGAACCGGAGGAATTGGTACGCCATGTGCTGACCAATGCCGAGGGAGTGCCCTTTACAAGCGGCGGTGAGGGAGAGACTGAGCTTTTAGGATATGCGGAAGAAAAGGATGTTGCATATTTTATAATGAAGAAAAAGAATAGCTTCGGACGTACGCAGGAGGAGGTTTACATCGGGATACTGAATCCGGAAACAGGGGAGTTGCTACAGCATCAGGGCTATGGTAATACAACAGCGGATGCGGTAATGATAGAAAAGGAAACGGGTCTCTACATCGTATATGCTACGGAATGTACCGACTTCGGGCTTTACAGTGGGCGCGGCGGTGTCCTTCTGGCAAAGGACGGAACCCTGACTCCGGTCTGGCCGGTAACACCGGAGGGCGTATACGATGACGGCTACTGGAGCGGACATACCGCCAAATTAAGCGGAGAAACACTGGAGATATATAAAGTAATCGTCACGGAAGTAAGCCCGGACGGAATCGCAAGCGAAATGAAAACGGAATTGGAACAAACTCTAACCTTGGACGAGATATTGGCAGGCGCAGTGTAAACTGCGTCTGATTAACTTTGGGGTATGATGATAGGAAAAAAGAAGAACTAACTAAAAACTTATGGGGAACAGGTACTTTTTTCGGTACATGAAGCTTAAAGTCCGCAAAACCGTCCCCAAAAAAATTTAAAAAAGTACTTGCAATTATTTCCTATATCGTGTATAATCATTCTTGCTGTGACGTTGATAGCTATGAAGCGTGAGGTTGCCGCGTGCCATACGCGGGTTTTCCGTGGAGCGAATGTCAAGTTAGGAAACTGGCGACAAGTCACTGTACAATACAGCTTCTGCTATAAGGCAGATAAACCGTGATGATAATCGGGAATTGTCCGGGATGCCGAGCTATGCGCTCGGGTTTTTGTTCGGACAGGCGCGAAACACACGGGAGAGTGTACAGTCACCGCTTGTCGTACTGAAATTAAGTGCGAAAAGGAGGCGACTTTTTTTATGGCAAGTCAAGTAATGAGAATCACACTCAAGGCGTATGATCATCAGTTAGTAGATGCATCCGCTGCAAAGATCATCGAAACCGCAAAGAAGGCGGGAAGCAAGGTAAGCGGTCCGGTGCCGATGCCGACGAAGAAGGAAGTAGTTACCATTCTCCGTGCAGTGCATAAGTACAAGGATAGCCGTGAGCAGTTCGAGCAGAGAACTCACAAGAGACTCATCGATGTAATTGCTCCGAACCAGAAGATGGTTGATGCTCTTTCCAGATTGGAAATGCCGGCAGGTGTGTTCATTGACATTAAGATGAAGACCAAGTAATCTTAGTCAGTGAGAAGCAACAAGTTTTAAGAAGTAAAAATCCTTAGGGTTTATATACAGGGTCCAAGCGTCTTATCTATATCAGAAAAGGCCCAAGCATCCGGATAGACCATCTAGGATGATTGAGTTCCAAAGGGATTCAATCCGCTGTAGATTCACAGGAGGTGCAAAATGAAGAAAGCGTTATTAACAACGAAGGTCGGAATGACCCAGATCTTCAATGCGGACGGCGTATTAGTACCGGTTACCGTATTGCAGGCTGCCCCGAACGTTGTAACCCAGGTTAAGACGGTTGACAACGACGGTTACGAGGCAGTACAGGTTGGCTTCGGCGAGATCAGAGACGTTCTCGTAAACAAGCCGCGCAAGGGCACATTTGCTAAGGCAGGTGTTGCTAACAAGAGATTTCTTAAGGAGTTCAAGTTTGACAACAGCTCTGAGTACACCGTAGGTCAGGAAATCAAGGTTGACATCTTCGCAGATGGTGACAAGATCGACGCTACCGGTATTACGAAGGGTAAGGGCTTCCAGGGTGCCATTAAGAGACACGGCTTATCCAGAGGACCGATGAAGCATGGTTCCAAGTATCACAGACATGCAGGTTCCAACGGTGCAGCAACGACTCCGGGTCGTGTATTCAAGGGCAAGCACATGCCGGGACACACCGGTAATGTAAAGGCTACTGTTCAGAACCTCGAGGTAGTTAAGGTTGATGTTGAGAACAACTTAATCCTCGTTAAGGGCGCAGTACCGGGACCGAAGAAGGCTTTGGTTATCTTAAAGGAAACCGTAAAGAGCGCAAACTAAGAAGCTTTAAGAAAGGAGGAACTTAAAAATGGCTAGTGTTAAGGTTTATAATATCGAAGGCAAGGAAGTTGGCACTATGGAGCTCAACGACGCTGTGTTCGGTGTAGAAGTAAATGAGCATTTGATGCATTTGGCTGTTGTGAGCCAGCTTGCTAACAAGCGTCAGGGCACACAGAGCGCAAAGACTCGTGCAGAAGTAAGCGGCGGCGGAAGAAAGCCGTGGAGACAGAAGGGTACCGGTCATGCAAGACAGGGATCCACCAGAGCTCCGCAGTGGACCGGCGGTGGCGTAGTATTCGCTCCGAAGCCGAGAGACTACTCCGTAAAGATGAACAAGAAGGAAAAGGCAGCTGCTATCAAGTCTGCATTATCCGCTAAGGTTGCTGAGGAGAAGTTTATCGTAGTAGACGGTCTCGCATTTGATGAGATTAAGACCAAGAAGATGGCAGCAGTTCTTGATAACCTTAAGGTGAACAAGGCGCTTGTTGTTCTTGATAAGAAGGATGAGAACGTAATCCTTTCCGCAAGAAATATCCCGGAGGTAAGAACTGTTCTTTCCGGTAGCGTAAATGTTTACGACGTTCTTAAGTACAACAACGTAGTAATCACCAAGGAAGCTGTTGCTCAGATTGAGGAGGTGTACGCATAATGGCAGATTTAAAGTATTATGACGTTATCTTAAAGCCGGTAGTAACCGAGAAGAGTATGAACTCCATGAGCGAGAAGAAGTACACGTTCTCCGTACATCCGGATGCAACGAAGCAGCAGATTAAGGAAGCAGTTGAGAAGATGTTCGCAGGTACCAAGGTTGCCAGCGTTAACACCATGAACTTAGACGGAAAGACCCGCAGACGCGGTATGGTTTTCGGCAAGACTGCTAAGATGAAGAAGGCAATTGTACAGCTTACCGCTGACAGTGCTGAAATCGAGATTTTCGCAGGTTTATAATTCGCGTACGTAGAGAATAGAACACAAGATATTGCGTAGCGCAGACGAAAGGAGTAACAACAATGGGAATCAAAACTTATAACCCATATACACCTTCCAGAAGAAATATGACCGGCTCCGATTTCTCCGAAATCACTACGAGCACACCGGAGAAGTCCTTAGTAACTTCTTTAAAGAAGAACGCTGGTCGTAACAATCAGGGAAAGATTACTGTAAGACATCAGGGCGGTGGTTCCAGAAGAAAGTACAGAATCATCGACTTCAAGAGAAACAGCAAAGATGGTATCCCGGCAACGGTTAAGACCATCGAGTACGATCCGAACAGAACCGCAAACATTGCACTTATCTGCTATGCAGACGGTTCCAAGTCCTACATCCTTGCGCCGAACGGCTTAAAGGTAGGTCAGACCGTTATGAACGGTGCAACCGCAGAAGTTAGAGTAGGTAACTGCTTACCGCTTCAGAACATTCCGGTTGGTGCTGAAATTCATAACATCGAGCTTTACCCGGGCAAGGGCGGTCAGCTGGTTCGTTCCGCTGGTAACAGCGCACAGCTGATGGCAAAGGAAGGCAAGTACGCAACCCTTCGTCTCCCGTCCGGTGAGATGAGAATGGTTCCGATTATCTGCCGTGCAACCATCGGTCAGGTTGGTAACATTGATCACGAGCTTATTAACATCGGTAAGGCAGGACGTAAGCGTCACATGGGTATCCGCCCGACTGTACGCGGTTCCGTAATGAACCCGAACGATCACCCGCACGGTGGTGGTGAAGGTAAGACCGGTATCGGTCGTCCGGGTCCTGTTACCCCGTGGGGTAAGCCGGCTCTCGGTCTTAAGACCCGTAAGAAGAATAAGCAGTCTAACAAGCTGATTGTAAGAAGAAGAGATGGTAAGGCGTTAGCGAAGTAATCGCACGTCCAGGTAAAAGGAGGTAAACCAAATGGCACGTTCATTAAAGAAGGGCCCGTTCGCGGATGCTCACTTATTGAAGAAGGTAGATGCTGTAGTGAAGTCCGGTGACAAGCAGGTTATCAAGACCTGGTCCCGTCGTTCCACAATCTTCCCGCAGATGGTTGGTCTTACAATCGCTGTTCATGACGGAAGAAAGCATGTACCGGTATACGTAACCGAAGATATGGTTGGTCACAAGCTCGGTGAGTTCGTAGCTACCAGAACCTATCGTGGTCACGGTAAGGATGAGAAGAAGTCCCGTAGATAGTCTTTTTCTCAAGCTAACACAAACAAATATGGTAACGGTCGGCACACGCCGCACCGTTTACCAAACCCCATAACATTGCCCGGCAGGACACGGGCGGAAGAAGAATAGCGGAGAGCCGCTAACATTTGAAAGGAGGTCACATCCATGGCAAAAGGACATAGATCCCAGATTAAGAGAGAGAGAAATGAGCAGAAGAGAGACAGAAGACCGTCTGCGAAGTTATCCTACGCAAGAGTTTCCGTACAGAAGGCTTGTTTCGTTCTTGATGCAATCAGAGGCAAGGATGTACAGTCAGCACTCGGTATTTTAGCTTACAATCCGAGATATGCTTCAACTTTAATAGAGAAGTTACTCAAATCTGCAATCGCAAACGCAGAGAACAACAACGGTATGGACGTTTCCAAACTCTACATCGCTGAGTGTTACGCAAACTGCGCACCGACCATGAAGAGAGTAAGACCGAGAGCACAGGGTAGAGCTTATCGTATCTTAAAGAGAATGAGCCACATCACCATCGTGCTTGATGAAAGATAGATCTAAGAAAGGAGAAGAATCATGGGACAGAAGGTTAATCCTCACGGCGTAAGAGTCGGCGTTATCAAGGACTGGGATTCCAAGTGGTACGCAGAAGCTGATTTTGCTGACAACTTAGTAGAAGATTACAACATCAGAAAGTTTCTGAAGAATAAGTTATACAGCGCAGGTATCGCAAAGATCGAAATCGAGAGAAGAGGCGCTGATCAGGTTAAGGTTATCATCTCCACCGCAAAGCCGGGCGTAGTTATCGGTAAGGCTGGTGCAGAAATCGATAAGTTAAAGGACGAAGTAGCAAAGGTTTGCGGCAAGAAGGTAAATCTTGAGATCAAGGAAATCAAGAGACCGGACATCAACGCACAGCTCGTTGCAGAGAACATCGCACAGCAGCTTGAGAACCGTATTTCTTTCCGTAGAGCAATGAAGTCCACCATGTCCAGAACCATGAAGGCTGGCGCAAAGGGTATTAAGACCATGGCATCCGGTCGTCTTGGCGGTGCAGATATCGCACGTTCCGAGTTCTATACGGAAGGTACCGTTCCGCTTCAGACCCTGAGAGCAAACATTGACTATGGTTTCGCAGAAGCAAACACCACCTACGGTAAGGTTGGTATCAAGACTTGGATTTATCTTGGAGAAGTTCTTCCGACGAAGGCAACCAAGAAGGAAGGGAGCGATAAGTAATGTTAATGCCAAAGAGAGTAAAGCGTCGTAAGCAGTTCCGCGGAACTATGACCGGTAAGGCACAGAGAGGTAACACCATCTCTTACGGCGAATTCGGTATTGTAGCAACAGAACCTGCTTGGATTAAGTCCAATCAGATTGAGGCAGCCCGTATCGCAATGACACGTTACATTAAGCGTGGCGGTAAGGTTTGGATTAAGATTTTCCCGGATAAGCCGGTAACAGCAAAGCCGGCAGAAACTCGAATGGGTTCCGGTAAGGGCTCCACTGAGTACTGGGTAGCAGTAGTTAAGCCGGGTCGCGTAATGTTCGAGATTTCCGGCGTAGCAGAAGAAGTGGCAAGAGAAGCTCTTCGTCTCGCAACCCATAAGCTTCCGGTTAAGTGTAAGATCGTTTCTCGCGCAGATTTAGAGGGAGGTGCGGCTCGTGAAAACCAGTAAGTATGTGCAGGATTTAATGGCTAAGTCTGTTGTTGAGCTGAATGAGGAATTAGTTTCCGCAAAGAAGGAACTCTTCAATTTGAGATTCCAGAATGCAACCAACCAGCTGGACAACACAAGCAGAATTAAAGAAGTAAGAAAGAACATTGCCAGAATTCAGACCGTGATTTCTGCAAAGGCAAACTAGTTCATTGAATAGTAACTTCGGAAAGGAGTACCCGCAGTGGAGAGAAATCTTAGAAAGACGCGTACCGGTAAGGTAGTAAGCGACAAGATGGATAAGACAATCGTTGTAGCAGTAGTAGATAACGTAAAGCACCCGCTTTACAACAAGATCGTTAAGAGAACCTACAAGTTAAAGGCTCACGACGAGAACAACGAGTGCCGCATCGGTGACAGAGTAAAGGTTATGGAGACGAGACCGTTATCCAAGGATAAGAGATGGAGACTCGTTGAGATTATCGAGAAGGCAAAATAAGTATTTGTTTTGCAGGAATAGTTGAAAGGAGATTGTACCATGGTACAGCAGGAAACCAGACTTAAGGTTGCTGACAATACCGGCGCAAAGGAATTACTTTGCATCCGTGTAATGGGCGGTTCAACCAGAAGATATGCAAACATTGGTGATGTCATCGTTGCTTCCGTTAAAGATGCAACGCCGGGCGGTGTTGTAAAGAAGGGCGATGTAGTTAAGGCAGTTGTAGTTCGTTCCGTAAAGGGCGCACGCCGTAAGGACGGTTCTTACATCCGTTTCGATGAGAACGCAGCAGTTATCATCAAGGAAGATAAGAACCCGAGAGGAACTCGTATTTTCGGACCGGTAGCAAGAGAACTCAGAGAGAAGCAGTTCATGAAGATTGTTTCCCTGGCTCCGGAAGTATTATAGGAGGTACTGCGATGTTAAAGATTAAGAAGGGCGATACCGTTAGAGTAATCGCAGGTAAGGATAAGGGCAAGGAAGGAAAGGTTCTTTCCGTTGCTGACGGTAAGGTAGTTGTTGAAGGTGTCAACACTGTGACGAAGCACACGAAGGCATCTCAGGCAAACCCGCAGGGCGGTATCATTACGAAGGAAGCAGCACTTGATGCATCCAACGTTATGTACGTTCACAAGGGTAAGACCACCAGAATCGGTTTCACCACTGTAGAAGACAAGAAGGGCCCGAAGAAGGTTCGTGTTGCAAAGTCTACCGGTGAAGTAATCGACAAGTAATTCTGAGAGAGGAGGTTCACAAAGTTGACTAGATTAAAGGAAAAGTATAATAACGAAATCGTTGCAGCAATGCAGAAGAAGTTCGGTTATAAAAACGTAATGCAGGTTCCGAAGTTAGACAAGATCGTTATCAACATGGGTGTCGGTGAGGCAAAGGATAACGCTAAGGCTTTAGAGTCCGCAGTTAGAGATATGGAAATCATCGCAGGTCAGAAGCCGGTTGTAACCAAGGCTAAGAAGTCTGTCGCAAACTTCAAGATCAGAGAAGGTCTTGCAATCGGTTGTAAGGTAACCTTACGTGGTGACAAGATGTACGAGTTCGCTGATCGTTTAATCAGCCTTGCTCTTCCGCGTGTACGTGACTTCCGTGGTGTTAACCCGAACGCATTCGATGGCAGAGGTAACTACGCTCTTGGTATTAAGGAGCAGTTGATCTTCCCGGAAATCGAGTACGATAAGGTTGATAAGGTAAGAGGTATGGATGTTATTTTCGTAACCACCGCAAACACCGACGAGGAAGCAAGAGAACTGTTAACTCAATTTGGTATGCCGTTTAGCAAATAATAAGGAGGAATTCCCATGGCAAAGACTTCTATGAAGTTAAAGCAGCAGCGTCCGGCAAAGTTCTCCACCCAGGAGTACAACCGTTGTAGAATTTGCGGTCGTCCGCATGCTTATTTGAGAAAATACGGAATCTGCAGAATCTGCTTCCGTGAATTAGCTTATAAGGGTCAGATACCGGGTGTTAAGAAGGCATCTTGGTAAGTCCGAAATATTTTTAGAAGGAGGAAATCCAAATGACAATGAGCGATCCGATTGCAGATATGCTTACAAGAATCCGTAATGCAAATACTGCGAAACATGATGTTGTAGATGTACCTGCATCTAAGATGAAGATTGCAATCGCAGAAATCCTGTTAAAGGAAGGTTATATTAAGGCTTTTGAAGTGGAAGAAGTTGGTTCTTTCAAGACCATCCACATCACGTTAAAGTATGGCAAGGATAAGAACGAAAAGGTTATCTCCGGTCTCAAGAGAATTTCCAAGCCGGGTCTGCGTGTATACGCAAATGCGGAGGAGCTTCCGAAGGTACTTGGCGGTCTTGGTATTGCTATCGTATCCACCAACAAGGGCGTGCTTACCGATAAGGAAGCAAGAAAGGCTAACGTTGGCGGCGAAGTTTTAGCTTTCGTTTGGTAATAAAAGATGCATGGAAAGGAAGTCTGTCAGAGCAAGTGTTCTTAAGGACATGAGGTGATGCGGATACTCTTTTCTGAGGAGACCCGATAGGGTCAGGAAGTGTGTGAGACACTCACCGCTTTCCACATTCATAATTTTAGGAGGTACGGGCATGTCACGTATAGGTAGAATGCCAATCGCCATCCCGGCAGGTGTAACTGTCGATGTGGCAGAAAATAATAAGGTTACCGTTAAGGGACCGAAGGGAACTCTTGAGAGAGTTTTAGCCCCGGAGATGGAAATCAAGGTAGAGGGTTCTGAAATCGTTGTTAACAGACCGAATGACTTAAAGAGAATGAAGTCTCTTCACGGTTTGACCAGAACGCTTATCAACAACATGGTAGTCGGTGTTACCGCTGGTTACGAGAAGGTTCTCGAAGTTAACGGTGTCGGCTACAGAGCAGCAAAGTCCGGTAAGGAGCTTACCTTAACTCTCGGATATTCTCATCCGGTAGTTATGATCGATCCGGAAGGTGTTGAGACCGTTCTCGACGGCCAGAACAAGATTACCGTTAAGGGTATTGATAAAGAGAAGGTTGGTCAGTACGCAGCAGAAATCAGAGATAAGAGAAGACCGGAGCCGTATAAGGGCAAGGGTATCAAGTATGCTGATGAGACCATCAGACGTAAAGTCGGTAAGACCGGTAAGAAGTAAAAGGAGGAATGAAAGAATATGGTTAGCAAAGAGTCTAGATCTAAAGTTCGCGTAAAGAAGCATATGAAGATTCGCAATCGTTTCTCCGGTACCGCAGAAAGACCGCGTTTGGCAGTATTCAGAAGTAATAATCATATGTATGCGCAGATTATTGATGATACCGTTGGTAACACTCTTGTAGCAGCTTCCACCCTGGATAAGGATGTAAAGGCTGAGCTTGAGAAGACGAATGATGTTGCAGCTGCAGCAAAGCTCGGAACTGTTATCGCAAAGAAGGCACTTGAGAAGGGAATCACAACCGTTGTTTACGACCGTGGTGGTTTCGTATATCAGGGTAAGGTTAAGGCACTTGCTGAGGCAGCAAGAGAAGCCGGCTTAGAATTCTAATCAGGAGGGAAAACATGAGACGTACAATCGTTGATGCCAGCAATTTGGAATTAGAAGATAAATTAGTCAGCCTCAAGCGCGTTACCAAGGTTGTAAAGGGTGGTCGTAACTTCCGTTTCGCAGCACTTGTTGTTGTAGGAGACAGAAACGGTCACGTTGGTGCAGGTCTTGGTAAGGCAAGCGAAGTTCCGGAAGCTATCCGGAAGGCAAAAGAGGATGCAAAGAAGAACATCATCGAGCTTCCGCTTGATGAGAACGGTTCCGTACCGCATGACTACCTTGGTAAGTTCGGTAGCGCTTCTGTATTGTTAAAGCGTAGCCCGGAAGGTACCGGTATCATCGCAGGCGGTCCGGCACGTAACGTGCTTGAACTTGCAGGATTTAAGAACATCCGTACTAAGTCCCTTGGTTCAAACAACAAGCAGAACGTAGTTCTTGCAACAATCAACGGATTAAGCCAGTTAAAGACTCCGGAGCAGGTAGCAGCACTCCGCGGTATTTCCGTAGATCAGCTGTAAGACGTAACCAAATTTCACGGAGGTGTTTAGAAATGGCAGATAAATTAAAGGTTACTTTAATTAAGTCTACGATCGGTGCTGTTCCGAAGAACAAAGCAACCGTAGAAGCTATGGGCTTAAGAAAGATCGGTAAGTCCGTTGAAATGCCTAACAACGCAGCAACCAAGGGTATGCTTCAGCAGGTTAGACATTTAGTAAAGGTAGAAGAAATTTAAATTTTGCAAGGAGGTGTAACACGATGAATTTATCAGAATTAAGACCTGCAGATGGTTCTAAGCAGAGTGCAAATTTCAGACGTGGTCGTGGTCACGGTTCGGGAAACGGTAAGACTGCCGGTAAGGGTCATAAGGGTCAGAAGGCACGTTCCGGAGCACCGAGAATCGGTTTCGAAGGTGGCCAGATGCCGTTATACCGTAGACTTCCGAAGAGAGGTTTCCATAACAGAAACACGCAGGAGATCATTACGATCAATGTTAGTATGTTAAATAGATTTGAGGATGGAGCAGAGGTAACCGTTGAGTCTTTGATGGAGATCGGTTTGGTTAGCAATCCGAAGGACGGCGTAAAGATTCTTGGAAACGGTGAACTTACCAAGAAGCTTGATGTTAAGGTTAACGCATTCAGTGAGAGTGCTGTTGAAAAGATTCAGGCCCTTGGTGGAAAAGCAGAGGTGGTATAATGTTTGATACAGTCAAGAATGCATTCAAGGTAAAAGAAATTCGAAGCAAGCTGCTGTTCACTCTTCTGTGTCTGCTTATTGTAAGAATCGGATGTGCATTTCCGGTTCCGGGCATTGACCGCGACTATTTCCAGTTGTGGTTGGCACAGAAGGAAGGACTTGGATTCTTAGATACCTTAACCGGTGGATCCTTTTCCCAAATGTCCATTTTTGCACTGAATATTTCCCCGTATATTACTTCCTCCATTATCGTTCAGCTTCTGACCATCGTATTCCCGAAGTTGGAAGAGATGCAGAAGGATGGCGAGACCGGAAGAAAGAAGATTGCAGAGATTTCCCGTTATATGACCATTGGTCTTGCGGTAGTTGAGTCTATCGCACTTATCATCGGTTTCGGTAACTCCGGTATTCTGGAAGGTGGTTTAACTTTCGGAAATGCGGTAATCATTACTGCTTCCTTCACCGCAGGTAGTGCATTCTTAATGTGGTTAGGTGAGCGTATTACCGAGAAGGGTGTCGGTAACGGTATCTCCATGATTCTCTTAGTGAACATTGTAGCAAGCCTTCCGAACGACTTCTCTAACCTTGTGAAGAAGTTTGTAATTGCTCCGACAGCAGTTGTAAACAAGGTACTCGGTGTGGTTGGCATTGCAGCAGTTGTTCTTGTATTGGTTGTACTTGTTATCCTATTACAGGATGCACAGAGAAAGATTCCGGTACAGTACGCAAAGAAGGTACAGGGAAGAAAGATGGTTGGCGGACAGGGTTCCTTCATTCCGTTAAAGGTAAATACCGCAGGTGTTATCCCGGTTATTTTCGCATCTTCCTTAATGAATACTCCGGTAATCATTATGTCCTTTATGGGCGTTAAGCCGGCGAGAGCACATTTCTGGCCGAAGATTGCATATTTACTTAGCTCCGATAAGTGGTTTAATTTCAAGGATTTCGGTGAATTTAAGTACACGTTGGGTGCTTTGGTTTATGTTGCATTACTTGTTATCTTCGCATATTTCTATACTTCCATTACCTTCAATCCGATGGAAGTTGCAAATAACATGAAGAAGCAGGGTGGTTTCATTCCGGGTATCCGTCCGGGTAGACCGACTACCGAATATTTGTCGAAGGTGTTAAATTACATCGTATTTATCGGTGCGGTTGCGCTTACTATCATCAGCTTAATCCCGATGATTTTCTCCGGCGCATTTGCGGCACAGGTAAGCTTCGGTGGAACATCTATCATCATTATTGCAGGTGTTATTCTTGAAACCGTTAAGCAGATTGATTCTCAGTTATTGGTTCGCCAGTACAAGGGATTCTTAAACGACTAACAAACACTTTATAGGGTGGGACTCTTTGTTCCACCCTATGTTGGATATTCGGAATATTTCTATTTAGGCAGTTTTGAGGAAGAATGGAGGCATGGCATGAAGATTATTATGTTAGGTGCTCCGGGTGCCGGCAAGGGTACCCAGGCAAAGCAGATTGCGGCAAAGTTCTCGATTCCGCACATTTCCACCGGAGATATCTTCCGCGCGAACATCAAGGCGAATACAGAGCTTGGCAAGAAAGCAAAAGAATATATGGATCAGGGTATGTTAGTACCGGATTCCTTAACCTTAGAGTTGATTATGGACCGTTTTACCAATGCGGATTGTGCAAACGGTTATGTATTGGACGGTTTCCCGAGAACCATTCCGCAGGCAGAGGCTCTTACGAAGGCTTTGGCGGATAAGGGCGAGAAGATTGATTTTGCAATCAATGTGGAAGTACCGGACGAGTCCATCGTAAATCGTATGTCCGGCAGACGTGCATGTCTGACCTGTGGTGCAACCTATCACATCAAGTACAATGCTCCGGCAAAGGAAAATGTATGTGATACCTGTGGCGCAGAGCTTGTACTTCGTGACGATGACAAGCCGGAGACCGTGTTAAAGCGTCTTTCCGTATACCACGAGCAGACTCAGCCGCTCATCGACTACTACAAGAACGAAGGCGTTCTTCGTGAGGTAGACGGTACCCAGGACATGAACAAAGTGTTTGACGATATCCTTGCAATTTTGCAGTAAAGGAAGCAGACTATGGCAGTATCAATTAAATCAGAGCGGGAAATAGAGTTGATGCGCGAATCGGGAAGAATTCTTTCCATCGTGCATACCGAGCTTGCAAAAATGATAAAGCCGGGCATCAGTACCTTGGATATCGACAAGCGTTGTTACGAAATTATCCGTGACTTCGGATGTATACCGTCTTTCTTAAATTATCAGGGCTATCCGGCGTCTGTGTGCGTCTCTGTCAATGATGAGGTGGTACACGGTATTCCGAATAAGAACCGTATTTTAAAGGACGGAGATTTGGTAAGTCTGGATGCGGGCGTTATTTACAAGGGCTATCATTCCGATGCGGCACGTACCGTGGCGGTCGGAGAGGTGAGCACCGAGTGGAAGCGCCTTATGGATGTAACGAAACAATCCTTCTTTGAAGGAATCAAATATGCAAAGCCGGGATACCGGATCGGAGATATTTCCGGTGCGATTCAGGATTATGCAGAATCTTTTGGCTATTCTTTGGTAAGAGAGCTGGTCGGACACGGGGTCGGTCGTGAGCTTCACGAGGATCCGCAGGTACCGAATTTCCGTACCAAGAGAAAGGGCATCCGCCTGGAGCCGGGTATGACCCTTGCCATCGAGCCGATGGTCAATATGGGACATTACGACGTAAACTGGTTGGATGACGGTTGGACGGTAGTGACCGCAGACGGTTCCCCGTCGGCACACTATGAAAATACGATACTGATAACTGACGGTGAGCCGGAGTTGCTTACCATAGAACGTGATTAGATTTTAAGGAGGACTTATGTCGAAGACAGATGTTGTTGAAATTGAAGGAACTGTTGTAGAAAAGCTGCCGAACGCTATGTTCCAGGTAGAGCTTGAGAACGGACACCGCGTGCTTGCACACATCAGCGGTAAGCTCCGTATGAACTTCATCAAGATTGTACCGGGCGATAAGGTAACCTTAGAGCTTTCCCCGTACGACTTGACCAAGGGAAGAATCATTTGGAGAGATAAGTAAGAGTTACGGGCCCTGCGCTTTTGCGCGGGGCCTTTCTTTGTGTAGGAGGCGTGACGCACTTCTTGCTGAGTGTGCGTTCTTGTAAAATCAGGCTTGTAGTATTGTCTGTATGGTGCTGGCGCAACGTTCCGTCAAACTTCCTCTAAGAACGACTAGGACGCTCGGGTGAGGCCTCGCGTCCAGTCTTTTCTAAGAGGTGATTTCGACTGCACTAATATTCGCGTAGGCAAAGTGAGCATGCGGACACCGTAAGGTGTCCAGTCATGCGAACGCGCCCGCGACCGAGCGACGACGTCGCGAGGCGCGCCCCTTCGGGAATGCACCATCACAGACAATATTACAAGCCTGATTTTAAGTGTTACGATATGAAACGCAAGAAGTAGCCACGCCGGACCTGCATAATTTTTTTGCCCGTGCAAAAGCGCAGGAAGGTTGTAGGTAGTAGGTGAACGTGGGAGAGCGTCGGCTAAAGTGTAAGAAAGAGAAATCAGTTGGGGAAAGCCCAAGAAAATAAAACTGGTCTGCTCCCTGTCGGAAAGAGAGGCTTTGTCAAAAATACCAAAATAAATGTAAAATATACTTGACAAAAAGTCGTGCCGATGTTATGATGAATTTGCAATAAAGAATAAAAGATAAGTGAGGGAGAGTTTTATGAAGAAGAAAGTTATTGCAATTTCAGTTTTGGCAGTTATTGTAGCGTTTGTGGTGGCGTTTCTGTTATGTAAGCCGAAGTACAACTATATGGTGGATTTTGAAGAGAACTTTGTCGTGGAGAACGGTGTGGCGCAGGAGGAGATGGAGTACATTATGGTGTTAGCGGAGGACGGCGAGTACGTAATGGATGCGGAATGGAAGATTGAACCGTCCGGGATGCTGATGGCGTTAAGTATTGTGGATGAGACCGGAAAGGATGTCAATACGTTCAGTGCACATTGGATTGATATGAATTCGGGTGTTATGGAGCTGCCGGCAGGTAAGTACACCATGACCTTGACACCGATTACAAGTGTAGAGCAGTGGAAGGAGTATTTTGCGAAGTTCGATACATCTGACTGGGATGAGCCGGTGGAAGAGGGCGAAGAACCGGAAATGGAGTTCGCAGACGGGGAGTACAAGTTTGAGTTTTCCTTTAAATTAGAGGAACGAGGAAATCTGAATATTCAAAGGATGGCCTGTGTGTTCGGCGCGATATTCGGAGTAATATTGGTTGTTATTATGGTTGCTGTTGGTCAGAAGGACAACAGCATGAAACAGAATTATGATGAGCGTCAGGAGTTGCTTCGGGGCAGAGGTGCCAAGTACGGTTTATATACCATGATTCTTTTGAGCTTTGTGTTGTATTTGCTGGAGGGAGCAGAAGTTCCGATTCCGTTGAGTACAGGGATGAGCGGGAGTTTTATTTCCTTTTGCGGAATCGGCGTATATGCGGTATATTGCATTTGGAAAGATGCGTACTTTGCATTAAATCATAGGGTTGGAGTTTATATAGGAATATTTGTTGTGGGCGGTCTTATAAATCTGGTTATCGGTATCGGTGCTTGTTTGGGAGGAACCTTGATTCGGGATAATCGATTATCTTCTCAGAGTTTGAATCTGTTTTGCGGTATACTGATGTTGGTTGTATGTGTAGCTTTGATTTTGAAAAAGATTAGCAGTGACAGGGAGGATGAGTAGCATGAAGAATCTGAAATTAAAATCCGCCCGGGCTGCTTTGGATTTGTCCCAGCAGGAGCTGGCGGAGCGAGTCGGGGTATCGCGGCAGACCATCAATGCCATTGAGAAGGGCGACTACAATCCTACCATTCAGCTTTGTAAAAGTATCTGCAAGGTGTTGGGTAAGACTTTGGATGAATTGTTTTGGGATGAGTAGATTTTGATAAAAGGGATTTTGGAAGAGTGATATACGGAGGGAAACTTATGAGAACCGACTACCACATTCACACGGAGTTTTCCTGTGATTCGGAAGCAAAGATGGAGACATATATAAAGCAGGCGTTGGAGCGGGACATCCGGCTGCTTTGTTTTACGGATCATGTGGATTTAAATCCGGAGGATTACGGCTACAACTATTATAATCCGGTAAAATATTTTGAGGCGTTTCGGAAGGTGAAGGAGAAGTACAGGGAGCAGCTTACCTTATGCTCCGGCATTGAGTTCGGGGAGCCGCATCTGTATGCGGATGCCTTAGAGCATCTGTCAACGTACCCTTATGATTTTATCATCGGAAGTATTCACTGGATCGGGAATATGTTTCCCTGTCAGAAGGTGAGGGAGCAGTATTCGGCGAAGGAGTTTTACACGCTGTATTGGAAGGAAGTCTTAAACACCGTGAAGCAGGGCGGTTTTGATGCCCTGGGACACATGGATTTTCCGAAGCGATACTACGGCGAAATCTATTATGTAGAAGCGGAAATTAAAGAGATTTTCGAGCGTTTGTTGGACAAGGACAGAATCATTGAGATTAATACCTCCTCCTTACGAAAAGGCCATAATGAAACTATGCCGGGGAAGGAATTGCTGCAGCTCTACGCTGATTGCGGTGGACGGTATGTTACCATCGGTTCCGATGCCCATGTGGAAGAGGATATAGGTGCGGATTACGAGGCGGCGAAGATGCTGGCGGAAGGGCTTGGATTGCGTCAGGTGGTGTATCGGGAGAGGAAGAGAGTAGAGGTAGAATGGTAGAGTGTAATAGAGAAGTATTTATAGGAGGAAACTCATGGTCAGGGAAGTGCAGGAAAAGGATTTAAACGGACTACTGGAGTTATATTTACATCTACACGAGGAGTCTGTCCCGGATATAACGGAACATTTAAGTAAGACTTGGCAGACCATACTTGCGGACGAGAATCATCACATCATTGTAAAGGAAATCGACGGCAAGCTGATGTCCTCCTGCGTATGTGTCATCATACCGAACCTGACTCGGGGAATCAGACCCTACGCCTTTGTGGAGAATGTGGTAACTCATGGGGATTACCGCGGGAAGGGGTATGCTACGGAGTGTCTAAACTACGCCAAAGCCCTTGCAGAGAAAGCAAATTGCTATAAGATGATGCTGCTCACCGGTTCGAAAAAGGAATCGACACTAAAGTTTTATGAGCGGGCAGGATATAACAGTAGCGATAAGACGGCGTTTATTCAGTGGTTGGAGTGAGGATTGACGTGCTTTCTTTTAGTGGTGTATAATTGAAAGAACATAGGTATAACGGAGGTGGTACTTTGGTAGAAGTCATTGCCTATGAAATGAAGTATGACAAAGCGTCTGTAGAACAGAGTACGATTTCCTGTATTCCGTTCGATGTTCAGTATTTTGAACAATACAAAAGTATTTACAACGAATGCTTTTACGATATGCGGAAAGCGTTGGAGATTGAACCGTATAATTTCCTAAACGATTACGGGCAAATAAAAGAGAAAGCAGACGACATCTACTTGCTTATGAAAGACAGCGAAATCATCGGTTCAGTGGCGTGCTACGGAAATGAGATAGATGATTTAATCGTAAACAAAAAGTATCGGAAAAAAGGGTACGGAAAACAGCTGCTACTGTGGGGAATGCAACAGATTCGAAAGAAGAATGCTGACCCGATTACATTACATGTAGCAGAGTGGAATCAGAATGCCCTTAGATTGTATAAAAATGTAGGGTTTGAAGTGGTAAGCAGTGAAAGAATACGTTAAAAGCCCCGGCATAGATTACCATAGTGAATTATGATATAAAAGGAGAACCATCATGGAAAACATCATTGATTTATTGGAAGCATTGACCATCTTTTGCTTCGGTCTGTCCTGGCCGATTTCCATACGGAAGTCCTGGGTATCCCGGACGGCAAAGGGAAAGAGCGTATTGTTTGAAATCATTCTGCTCGTGGGTTACGGCATCGGTATTGCGAGAAAAATCATCCAGTTGACCTGTACGGGAGCAAGCGGATTTTTGTTCGGATTAAGCTTTGCGTTTTATATTATCAACTCTATTGCGATTTCCATCGATATCGCACTGTATTTCAGAAATAAGAAGCTGGATGCGTTAGCGGAACAGGCAGAAAACGCAAACCGGTAGTCCGGAAAGTAAAGCACAAAAGAGAGAACAGTAGGAGGGAGGTTCCTAATGTATATCGTAATATGTGAGGATGAGCGCAATTTTGCGGAGGAATTACAACAAGAGCTGGGGCGCATTCTGCAGCAAAAGGAAGTGGAATGTCGTATTTGTTACTGCGAAAACGGAGCGGCCTTTCGCCGGGAGATGGAGAAGGGAGAGGCCGTAGATTTACTGTTTATGGATTTGCATCTGGGAGATGCGGATGGTGTGGAACTGGTAAAAGAGCAGGCGAAAAGCAGTATAAAGATTCCGACGGTGTTTTTATCCAGTATGGAGGAACGAATCGCGGAGGGCTACGATGTGAACGCCTTTCATTTCCTGTTTAAGCGTAATTACAAGGAAAAACTGCCGGAGCTTTTGGAACGTTTTTTAAACGAGATTTATGTGCGGAAAGCCATTGTGATTCAGGATCATGATACGGTAGTGCGACTGAATTTTGCGGAGATTTACTACGTGGAATCGGATAACCGGAATACGGCCATTCATACGGCGGTTTCCTCTTATCAGGAGAAAAGCTCCATCCAGAATTTTGCGAAGCAGCTGCCGGAGGAATTGTTCATCGAGGCGTATCATTCGCTGTATATCAATATCGACCATATCCGCAAGGTAAATCCGGATACGGTGGTGTTGGATAACGATAAGGAGCTGCCGGTGAGCCGGAGAAAACGAAAGGCATTGATGACTGCGGTAATGAGGAGGATACGGAGCCGATGAAACGAAAAAGACAGTTTTATTTCTTTCTTGCGCTGCTGTTTCCGGTGATGCTGTTTTTAAACGGCGTGCTGTTTTATTCCATGAAATGTACCGGCGAATATATGCAGTCGGAGAATGTGTGGGGCGTGAAGCAGTCCATCCGGGTGGGCGATTACGCCAGACAAAAGCAGATTATCGGGAACTTACCGGAGGACGCGGAAGCTGCGGTGACCGCGGTGGATGAAATTATTACTTACCTGGAACTCAGCGATGCAAAGGTAAATGATGTATATGCGAAATATATGGAGGCTTTGCTGGGACGTCCGTGGCTTCCGGTACCGACGGACCCGGAGGACAATGAGCTGATTCCCGAGGCTATGGTTACCATGGGGATTTCTTCCACAGATATGGAGAACTACAAAAAGGTAAAGGAATGCGTGGAAAATGTGGCCGGATATGGGGAGTATGCCGCCGGAGTGGCGGAGAATGCAGGTGTGATTGCGGATTCTCTGTACTCGATTTATGATGATGTATGGCTGTTAAAAAATCTGGCCCGGTGCCAGAAGGATTATTACGGACTGGAGTTTTTGCAGCTTACACCGGAGCTTGATAACGCGTATGAACTGGTGATTAATTATCATGCAACAGATGTGTTTGCATTTCTGTTTGCACTGGCAGTCACCTTTTTGTTCTGCCGGTATATCCGGGGGGATTCTTTTGGAGAAATTCAGAATGTAAGACGGACCACGGTGGTGATGCTGGCGGTGATGGTGTTTGGGCTCATCGGGTTTTACGGAGTCAATTTTGTAATTGCCCATAAGGTATACGGGTTGCCGTCCATGGGAACACCGCTACAGTCTCTGGAAAACTTTTATGTGTGTCCGTATCAGATTACGGTGGGAGGCTTTACGGCGCTGTACATCGGGATTAAGGTGATTATCCAATTGCTGGTTCTGGGGATTTGTATTCTGGCCTATACCGCAAGGAAGAGAGTTCTTGCTTGTGGGGTTACGCTGGCGTTCTTTGTTTTTGAGTTTATCCGGCATTTTGATATGCCGGAGCAGAATGCGGCGGGGGTATTCGGAGAAATCAATTTGTTTTCCGGATTTACTCCGGAACGGTTCTATAACCGTTATCTGAATCTGAACGTGGCAGGGCTGATGCTGCCGCGCCTGCAGACCTTTCTGACGGTGTTTTTCGTGGCATTTCTCGTGGTGGCGGTACTTGTGTACCGGCGCTTCGGCAGATGGCACAAGACCTCGAGACAGGAGGCAATGAACGTATACTTTGGGGAAATCGACAAGCGGTATCAGGAAACAAGAATGCTGTGGCATGACTTTAACAATCATCTGCTGGCCATAAAGGCACTGTACGAAAACGGCCATGAGGCCCAGGCGGCAAAGTATATCGATGAACTGTCGGAGCAAAGCTATGCAAGGCTGCTTCCGGCAAAGAGCGGTTCCGATACGCTGGACTTGCTACTGTTTAAAAAGCACCAACAGGCAGGTGAAATGGGTGTGACGGTCCGCTTTAAACTGGGCTGCAGCCTCGCGGGGCTTGCCATTACGGACTATGATATGTGCAGCCTGTTCGGAAACATTCTGGACAATGCCATTGAAGCGGTACACAAGGTGAAGGCAGCGGACGCAGAGGTGGTGCTGCGGGTAGAACAGCAGAACAGTATGCTGTATATCTGTTGTGAAAACCCATATGAGGGTGAACTGATGAAGCAGGATGGGGAGTTAAAAACAACCAAAAAAGATGCGGCAAAGCACGGCATCGGCTTGTCGTCGGTGAAGCATATTTGCAAGAAATACAACGGTAGTCTGGAGGTAGAAACCGCAGACAACATCTTCCGTGTATCCGTTCTTCTGAATGTGTAACCACTTGTGCACGGATAACAACCACTTCTGCGGAGGTGGTTGTTTTTTCTTTTTTTTCGTTTTAAGATACAATTGAGAAGGTAGAAAAGGAGGGCGCATGGTTATGAAGAAACTACTGTTTACGGTGTTGCTTTTGCTCTGTGTGACAGGCTGTGTGGGGTGTAAGAAAGAGAAGGATGTAAAGGAAGAAGAACATGTAATCACTTCTGAGGATTATGAGAGAGGAAACACCACATCTATATTGCAGACGCCGATCCTGGTTACGGATATGGGGCATTATTATTACAGTGAAATGTACGGAGGCTGGCGGTATTACGATGTGGAAACCGGACAGGAGATGTACCTTTGCAATAAGCCGGAGTGTAAACACGACGGAAATGCATTCTGTGTAGCTACCAACTCGAAATACCGGTACGAGCGGTTTACCATGTACAACGAAATGATTTATGCAACTGCAGTGGAAACCACAGATACCCAGTACTTATATAAACTGATTGCCATTGCCTTGGATGGGTCGGAACTGACAGAGGTTGCTACCTATATGACGACAGAACGAATGGGGCAGATACCGGACAACAACAGTATAAAGAAGAATCTTTGTATTCATCGGAACAAAGCCCTGATTCCCATGACTGCCTTGGGACAAGACGGTTTGGCTGACAGCAGGGTCTACGGAACGGCATTGCTTGATTTGGATACAAAAGAGGTGGAGTATTTGGATGAAGAGCCCCTTGGAAGGGATAATCCGATGGTTTCCAATATTACCGGCTATGGGGATTACATTTATTATTACAGACGGGAAGGAAAGAAAAATGTTCTGCACAGACGGAATATCAGGGATAACACGGATGAGAGCTATAAGCTTCTGGCGGGATTTGACGGACGCTATGCCGTATTAGACGAGAACACCGTAGTCTATTTGCGGTTACGGGAACGTGCCTATTCTTTGTGTGTTCATAACAGTGTCACAGGAGAAAATGTGGAAAGAGACCCGTTCGTAAGAACTGTACATGTTACTACATTACCGGATGGAACAACGAAGGAAAGGAAGGAACCGTACATAATAACCGAGATTGTCACGGACGGGACATACCTGTATGTAGAGCATGGTGCGGTCCATAGCAGCAGTCATGATGGAGACGGACAAAACAGAAAGAGATGGTTACAGGCGGATGTAAGAGTATTGGATTATGACTTCAATGAAGTCGCCCTTGTGAATATGACGGACAGTAAGTTCCCGGAGGAACTGCCGATGATGGCGTGGAGGCTTGGCTTTGGAGGCAGTATCCGTGGGGGATATATTCAGGAGAATCTGTATTTCCTGGGGGAGGATATCTATGTAACCCTGTACGAAAGAGAGGTGCAGGAAGTGGAAGAATATTCAAGTCCCGTGTACGAGGACGGACTTTATACCTTCAAGTTTAAGCGAAGCGATTTGTTAAAGGGTGACGTGACGATGGAATTTGTATACAAGAGAGAGGAACAGGAGTAGAAGGAAATTCGGGATATAAGGATAGAGAGGAGCTGGATACGGATGAGAAAACTTTGTTTGATTTTAATCGCGGTGTGTCTGTTGGTGACGGTAGGTCCGGCCGGCTGTAACAGCAAGGATGGCGAGAAAGGAAAACAGACAGGCGATGCCCCTGCACCGGTATCGGAGGATTTGAAGCCGGGCAACGATACCGTCTTTGCAACGGAGAAGGGGTACTATTATTACAGTTATGCAGAGAATGGGTTCCGTTATACGGACCGTGCTACAGGAAAGGATATGTATCTTTGCAATAAGCCGGAATGCCGACACGACGGCAATGAGTTTTGTGTGGCAACCAATGACAAATATAATATTGAACGTGTAGGGATGTACAGCGGACAGATTTTTGCAACGGCTATAGAAGTAACGGATACACAGTATCGGTATCATCTGCTTTCCCTTGCCCTGGATGGGTCGGTGCTAAACGAACATGTAACCTATCTGACGTTGGAAAAGATGGGCGTGATACCGGCGAGGCATATCGATGGAAGTCAGTTGTATATTCACCGGAATGTGGCCATGATTCCTTTGTGGCTGGTAGGGGATGACGGAACGGAGACTACCCAGTATTTCGGAACCGCGATAATTAATCTGGAAACAAGGGAAGTAACCTATCTGGACGAGGAGCCGTTTTCTACGGAAAATGAAAAGGCAACCGATATTACCGCCCATGGAGACTACTTTTACTATTGCAGAAAAGAAGGAAAGAAGACGGTATTGCACCGGTACAACATAAAGGACGGTACGGACGAGACCCATAAGCTGTTGGTGGGCTTTAAAGGAAATTATGCGGTGCGGGACGACAATACAATTGTATATACCAAGACAGATGACAAGACCTTGTGCGTGTATCACAGAGAAACGGGAGAGAATGAAGAAAAGGTAATCTTAGAGCGATATCAGACGGTGCATTATCAGGACGGAAGTTCGGAAGAAAAGAGTGTGGCCTATACGGCATCGAATCTTAAAACGGACGGGGAGTACATTTATGTGAAGGAGACGTACCTCCATGTATTTAACCGGGAATTGAAGGAAATCGCGACAATTAACATGGCGGAGGATATATCATTTGAGGAAGTAACCCAGACAGAAAATCAGGAGGAGGCTTCTATGAGTTATGGACGCCATTTGTACTATGAAGACGATGCGGTTTATTGTGTGGTGCCGGATGAAAACAACAATCGGAAAGAGTACGTGTTCCAATGCGCAAAAGAGGTGTTTTTAAGCGGCGATCCGGAGTTTACGTTTGAATGTACACTACATTGGTAGAATGAGCGATTGGAGCAGGGATACACAGGGAACGAGGAGGTATACGGATGAAAAAGATAATCGTATTGGGCTTGATTGTATTGGTTTTTTTGTGTCTTGCGGGTTGTAAGAAGGAAGCTCCAAAAGAATCGGTATTAAGCGTGGCGGTGTTTCCGGAGGATTATAGGAAAGAAACCGGGGGAATGATGTTGACGGAGCAGGGCTACTATTATTGCAGCATGGAAAATCGCGACCTGCATTATTATGATTTTGCCACCGGAACGGATATGTATCTTTGTAACAAGCCGGAATGTAAGCACGACGGAAATAAGTTTTGCGTGGCCACCAACGACAAGTATCGAATTGACCGGGTTTGTCTGTATGGCGGAAGAATCTTTGCCACAGCAGTGGAGGAGACCGATACCGCCTATCTGTTTAAGGTACTGCAGATTGCGTTAGACGGTTCCGAGATGAATGAGTTTGTGACTTATTATACGCTGGAGAAAACCGGCGTAACCACAGTGGAGTATGCGGATGACAGTTTGTTTATTCACCGCAACCGGATGGTGATTCCGATGCAGGTAAAGGGCCAGGGGGAGGACACGACGTATTACGGAACGGCGTGGGTGAATCTGGACACAAAGGAAGTATCCTATTCGGATGAAGAGGTGCTTAGCAAGGAGAATATTGCGCTTACCCATATGGACGGCTTCGGGGAGTATATCTTTTATTGTAAGCAAGTGACAAAAAAGAAGATGGAATTGTACCGGTATCATATGACAGACGGGACAGAGGAGACATTTAAGCTTGTGACCAGCTTCGGCGGTCAGTATGAGCCGTTGGATGAAAATACCGTTGTTTACATCAGAAAAAACGGCAGGACCTTTTTCGTCTATGACCATACTACGGGGAATAATGAGGAGAAGCAGTTAACTTTTACCTTCACGGAGCATTTTCATGATGAGGATGGCGCGGATCATATCTGGGAGCATGACTCGGAGGCGGTAGGACTGCGCTATGACGGGACCTATTTCTATGTGGCGGATAAAAGCTATTTACGAGGGGATGGCGACCCGGAGGGCAGCGGAGAAAAGGTGATTATCGGAAATTCTTATCTGCATGTCTTTGACGGGTCATATAAGAAGCTTGCTGAGATGAATGTGGAGGAGGAGCTGACCAGACCGAAACCGTGGAACAGTTATGCGTATTTAAATAAATACCTGCATCACTCCGACCCGAATGTGCATTTATGCTACTTCGGAGATACCGTGTACGGAGTATGGTCGAAGGTGGAAGCAAAGGAAGGGCATTATGTGGTGAAGTTCAACCGGAGCGATTTGCTTGCCGGAAATCCGGAGTATGAGCTGGTGCTGAAGGAACTGCCGTAAAGGATACGGAGGGATATGGATGAAGAGGATAGTTTTATTTGGATTGATGGTGTTGGGACTTGTGGCTTTCGCCGGCTGCTCCAAGGACAAGCCGGGCGAGACAACGAAGGCGGTGACTGCCGGAAAGACGGAGAATCAATTCGTTCCGGAGGATTACGAGCCGGGGAACAGGACCAAGTATTTGTCCCCCATGATGAAGACGGACAAAGGCTTATATTACTACTCTTTTGCGGATAAGGGCATTCATTATTATGATCTTGCGACACAGAAAACCATGTTTCTATGCAATAAGCCGGAGTGCCGGCATGGCGGGAGTGAGTTCTGTGTGGCTACCAACGGAAAATATTTAACGCTGAGTCAATGCAAGTACAATGATGTGATTTTGGCGTTTGTGCTGGAGGAAACGGATACACAATATCTCTTTAAAGTACTTTCCATAGCCCTGGACGGCTCGGAAATGGATGAGGTGGCTACTGTACTGGAATTGGATAAGACGACAGATGATTTTTCTATTTATCAATGCTTTATGTATGCCCATCGGAATAAGGTATTTCTCACGTTTACCGGCTCGGGACAGGTGGAGACGGAATATCACGGAACGGCTGTGTTGGACTTGAATACGAAGAAAACGACCTTTTTGGATGAGGAGCCTTTCAGTAAAGATAATGTGGCAGTGTCTGATGTGAGTGGATACGGGGACTACTTTTATTATTGTAAAAAGGAAGGGAAAAAGCTTTTGCTACACCGTTACCACATTGAGAACGGGACGGATGAAAGCTTCCGGTTGTTGACGAATTTCTCCGGACAATATGTATTGCTGGATGAGGATACAATCGCCTATATCAGGAGTGCGGGAACAGTAATTTGCACCCATCAGATTTCCACCGGACACAACACAGAGCATACAAAAATAATGCGTTATGCATATTGGTATAAGTGGCAGGAGAAAACTTTTATCCGATATGATGAAAAGAGCGAAAGTGAAGTGGTCCAGCTTTTGACGGACGGTACATATGTCTATGCACCGGAGATATACAGAGAGTATCGGGATACGGATGAAAATGGGGAGGAGATTGTTGTCAGAAGAGAAGGCTATATTCACGTGTATAATCAGGCGCTGGAAGAAATTGCTTTGGTGAATATGGCAGAGGCTGCGGCTTCGTTAGGTTTTGATGACATGGAGTGGAGTGAAAAGAGTTATACCCAGATGCTCCACTACCTGGGTGAGGAAATCTATTGGAAACTGATACCGAAGGGGACAACGGATTCTGAGAAATATGTATTCCGTTGCAATCGCAGCGACTTTATAGCAGGGAAACCGAAGTTTGAGTATGTGTATCAGTATAGCGGATACTAAGAAACAGAGGAGGGGGTCTGATGAGAAAATGGTTTGCTGTGATAGTGACCGTGTTGTGTCTTGCAGTGCTTGCTGGGTGCAATAAGAATACATTTTCAGAGCATTCGGGAGAAAAGACCGGATTTGTTTCCGAGGATTTTTATCAGGGCAATACATCCAGGTTCATGCCGGAACCTATGCTTATGACGGAAAAAGGATATTATTATTACAGTGAAGGGTATGAGGGCTTTCGGTATTATGATATTGCCACTGGAAAGGATATGTACCTTTGTAATAAGCCCGAATGCAAGCATGACGGGAGTGCGTTTTGCGTGGCATCTAATAACAAATATAATGTAATCGATTACTGCTTGTATGATGATTGTATTTTAGCCTATGTTTTGGAAAAAACGGATACACAGCAGGTGTTTAAGGTGATTTCACTTGCGTTAGACGGCTCCTCCTTAAGCGAGGTGGCTACGGTTATGATGCTGGAAAAGACGGCACAGTCGACACCGGAGACCGGCGGTAGTTTTTATGTACACCGCAATAAGGCATTGTTGCTTATGTGGGCGGAAGCAGATGAGGATTTGGGAGATGTGGTATTGTATGGTACGGCCTTCCTTGATTTGGAGACGCGGGAAGTCACCTATCTGGACAAAGAACCGATGGCAATAGGTAATACGGAGCTTATGCATGTAAAAGCCCATGGAGACTATTTCTATTATTGCAAAAATGAAGGGAAAAAGGGCAAAAAGAAGATACTGCATCGCTACCATATTGCAGACGGAACGGATGAGTCGTTCTCGTTTTTGGTTGGATTTAACGGAGATTATGTGGTGGTGAATGATGTAACAGTGGCATATTTGAGAAAAGATAAAAGTGCGGTTTGCGTACATCATTTGGAAACGGGAGAGAATGAAGAAATTACGTTTGATATGGCAATGCTATATCGGTACAACCCGGATGGGACATTGATGACAAGTTCGTTTATGGAGGATGACTATACGGATGAGGAACTTCAGGAAATACTGGCCCGTGGGGAGACACCCGAAATCGTAGAGCTTCCGTGGGTGTGGTATGTCAATAATTGTCCGGAGACAATACTGTCGGATGGTGATTATATTTATATCCCTATGTCGAGTGAACGTATTTTGTCAAGTTACATTGAAAAGCAAACGGAAGACAGAGTATTTGGTTTTTTTCATCGGGATAGCGGGGAAGGTGCATGGATTCGGGTTTTTGACCGTGAGTTTAATGAAATCGCGCAAATCAATATTTATGATGCGGTGGAGGCGGTCCGGCCGGAAGGCACAGAATGGGAAATGAAGTACTACTCCATAAGTTTGCGATATATGGGAGAGGACATTTATCTTGAACTGTGTCCGAAGGGGAATACCTCGGAGTGGGAGGTGTTCCGATGTACGCGGGCAGAGTTCTTAAGCGGAAATCCGAAATTTGAGTATGTATTCCGAATGCACCGGGAGCAGAATGGAGATACATTGTTATTGGATTCGCGGTAAAGAAGGAGAAGTGTAATAACGAGAACGGAGAGTGCAAATGAGAAAAGGTTTATTTACAGTATTGACGATTGTATGCCTCGCAACTTTTATGGCATGCTCCGGCGGAAAGGACAAGCCGGGCGAACAGCCGGGAGGGGCGACGGGGCATGTAACTGCCGGAAAGAAAGAGTATCAATTTGTTTCCGAGGATTTTGAACAGGGAAACCGTCCGGGTACTGTGGGAAATGCCATGATGCGGACAGATAAGGGCTTTTATCATTATAGCGACACCTTGGGCGGGTTTCGGTATTATGATACGGCCACGGGGAAGGAGATGTTTCTTTGTAACAAACCGGAGTGCAGACATGACGGAAACGAGTTTTGTGTAGCAACAAATGGGAAGTATACGGTGTTGGACTATTGTTTGTATGGAGAACGCCTCATGGTGTTTGCGGCGGAGGTGACGGAGACACAGGTGCTTTATAAGGTGCTGGCTTTGGCATTGGACGGGTCATCTATGGATGAGGTGGCAACGGTGCTGGAATTGGAACGGTCTCCTGATATGAGTTTATATACAAGCCGGATGTATCTTCACAGAAACAAGGCATTGCTTACCTTTACAACGGGGGCATCCTATGAGCAGGAAGATACCATGCATTACGGGACGGCATTGCTTGACTTGAATACAAAGAACGTTACCTTTTTAGAGGAAGAGCCTCTGGCAAAGGAAAATGTGGAGACTACCGATATTACTGCCTACGGAGACTATTTCTATTATTGCAAAAAAGAAGGAAAGAAAACCGTTCTGCACCGGTATCACATTGAGAACGGAATCGATGAGACCTGTAAGCTTTTGACCAATTTTACGGGAGACTATGCGGTATTGGAGGAAGACTACATTGTATATTTGCGTAGCAGCCAAAAGGCACTCTGTACCTATCGTTTTTCTACCGGGGAGAATGAAGAGAAGGTAATGTTATATGAGAAGGTGCCGTGGTATGATTCATACGGAAATCTGATTCATGAGACGGAGGAAGGAGTACCGGCGCAGGGACTGGTAACAGACGGGACCTATTTGTATGTACCGCAGGCAACGATACATTTCGATGTTCCGTATTCAGATGGAAGAGTGGAAGAGTGGACAGAGGCAGAGTCCGCTTGCATCCGGGTGTTTAACAAGGAGTTGGAAGAGGTTACGGTGCTGAATTTAGCGGAGCAACTTCCTTTGGAGAACGGGGAGTATGATTGCAGTGCGGAGGAGAGCATTAGTCTCAGAACTACCCAGAATTTGGGCTTCCGCTATATGGAAGAGGATATTTATTGGTGTCCGGTTTCCGTGCCGGATCAGCAAACTGTGGAAAATCATGTATATCATTGCAAACGCAGTGATTTCTTGGCGGGAGAACCGGAGTTTGAGTTTGTGTATGGATACAGTGTTGATTAGAAAGAGGAGGAGGGATTTTGATGAGAAAAGGATTATTTGCAGCATTGACGATATTGTGCCTTGCAGCCTTTGCCGGATGTTCAAAGGACAAGCCGGGTGAACCGGAGGCGACAAAAGGAGTGGCATCGGAAACAACGTTTGTATCCGAGGACTATATCCCGGGAAGCGAAGCGCTTCGGAAGACGGACAAGGGAATTTATTATTACAACAAGAAACTGAATGCCTTCCGGTATATTGATTTCGGGACGGGAAACGAGATGTATCTTTGCAATAAACCGGAGTGCAGGCATGACGGCAATACCTTTTGCGTTGCCACAAATCAAAACTATACTATAGACAGATTTTGTATTTATAACGGAAAAATCATAGCGACGGGAGTGGAGGAGACCGATACGGAGTATTTGTATAAGGTATTTACCATAGCCCTTGACGGTTCGGAGATGAACGAGATTGCGACTTACCATACGGCGGTTAAAAACGGATCGGCCGGAGGCGTTTCCGAACGGAACGGTGTTCTTTATGTACACCGGAACAAGGTATTGTTAAGGCTTGCTATCCCGGGACAGGAGGGGCTGGAGGACAGTGCGCAGTACGGGACTGCAATCCTGGATTTGAATACAAAGGAGATAACCTGGTTGGACGAGGAGCCGGTCAGTAAAGATAATGTATCGGTTACGGATATCTTCCCACAGGGGGATTATTTCTACTACTGCCAAAAAGAAGGTAAGAAGACGGTACTGCACCGGTATCGCATTACCGACGGAATCCATGAAACTTTTAAGCTTTTGACAGGGTTTAAGGGGATTTACACGGTGTTGGGGGAAAACATTTTTTATTCGAAGGGAAACGGAGATGTACTTTGTGTCCACCATATAAATACGGGTGAAAATGAGGAGAAGCCGTTGTCAAGGACGCATATAAAATATGCGTGGGACGGAACCGGAGAGGAAGAAGAGTGGAAGTATAGAATTACGGATTTACTGACGGATGGAACCTATCTTTACATTCCGGAACCTACGAGCTCCTTTGTGAGTAATGAACCGGATGCCGGTGGCGTGGCGGAATGGACGGAGGCATGTCTTAATATTTTTGACGGCAACGGAACTGTGGTGAACTCCCATGACCTAGTAGAAGAACTGCAGTGTGAAGCAAACGGGGAAGCGGTATACGGTGAGACTGAGGATTTGTATTTTACGGGAGAAGAGGTTTATTGCAGAATGCGTTCGGAGAATGAAGCTAACTATGATAAGAACTATATTTTTAAGTGTAAACGCAGTGATTTGCTGGAGGGTAATCCGAAGTTTGAGTATGTAGTGGAAACGGAGTCGGGGGTCTGGTATTAGGAAAGTAAGAGAGGAGGCAGTTGATTGTGCTGGAATTAATTAATGTAACCAAAAAGTACGGCAACAAGACCGCATTAAATGATCTGAGTGTGAAGTTTGAGACCGGAGTCTACGGGCTTCTAGGGGCCAACGGTGCGGGCAAGTCCACCATGTTGAATCTGATTACGGACAACATTCCCCGGACCTCCGGAGAGATTTTGTATAACGGAAAGGATATTCTGTCCCTGGGGAGAGGCTACCGCAAGAGAGTGGGCTACACCCCGCAGCTACAGGGTATGTACGAGGATTTCACGGCGAGGGATTTTCTGCATTACATAGGGGCGTTGAAGGGAATGAAGCGGGGAGCTTGTAAGAAGCAGACGGAGCAGTTCCTGGATATTGTTTGTCTGGCGGGGGATGCCCATCATAAGCTGGGTTCCTTTTCCGGCGGTATGCGGCAACGTGTGCTTTTGGCGGCGGCTATGCTGGACGAGCCGGAAATCTTGATTCTGGACGAGCCGACGGCGGGCCTTGATCCGACCCAGCGTATTCGTCTGAGGGATTATATCGCATCCGTGGCGACAGAGCGGACAGTACTTCTGGCGACCCATGTCATCGGAGATATCGAGACCATTGCGAAAAAGGTGCTGTTGCTTCATCACGGAACCCTTTGCCGGTTTGCTCCGATTCCGGAGCTTTTGTCGGAGGCGGAGCGGCTCATGACAGAGAAAGGACAATTACCGGCGCATGCGCTAACCTTGGAGGATGTGTATTTGTTCCATGCCGACGAACAACTGACGGAAAACTAGGGGGTGACGGGGATGTTAGAGTTAAAGCGGATTTTGTGGAACGGGAGAACCATGCTGCTGTTCGGAATTCTCCTTCTGCTTCACGGCATTTTCTTTGTGTTCCAATGTAACGAAGAGAAGTCCATTACTCCCGTGGGGGAGGAACTGACGGCGTATCTGGACGGGTATGACGATTATATGGCATCGGTACAGGACAATGTAACCATGATGAAGGAGAATCCGTTGTTTTCTGTGGACGATTCCTTTGTTTACCGAAATCTCATAAAGACCGGCGAGGATTATGCCAAGATTTCGGATATTACGCCGGTGGAAGGAGAGAACCGGGGTGTCATGGCGGTGCTTCAGTTTACGCTGTCTACCTTTATTTTGCTTCTGGTGGGCGTGTATATTGTGCTGTGCTTTCTGGCGGAGCGGCAGAAAGGGCTGTATCTTCTGGTGCGTTGTACAGAGCGGGGCCGGACGGTGCTTTCTTTGCAGAGAATCGGGATTTTGTGCCTCGGGGTATTCGGTGCGGCGGTCATTTTGTACGGCACGATTTTTGTCATCAGTTCGGTGATTTTTCCGGGCTGTGACATGGGGCGTCCGGTGCAGTCTATCTCGGAGCTTGGCAGTGTTATCGGGCGTTATTCCATCGGACAGTATTTTGCTTTGTACGTGTTACGTAAGGCTGTGGGATGCTTGTTTGCCTGTTTGTTACTGTATTTTTGTATGTCGCTGTTTCGTTCCAGCTTTTGTGTGGTGGCGTTTTTTCTTTTGATGCTGGGTGAATATGCGCTGTACGCCTTTATCATTCCTACGGGCAGATGGAGCGTGTTTAAGTATATCAATTTGTATACCTATACCTTTTGCGGAACGGATTATGCCCACTATTACAACCTGAATGTGTTCGGCAAGCCGATGAATATTGTAGGGACCTCCGATTGGTTTGTTCTCATCGGTACGGTAGTGATGGTGCTTACATGTTTGTTTCAGTATGCGAGACAGTATCCGCGGAGTGAGTATCGTACGCTGAAGGTGATTGAGAAGCTGCGGGTATTTGTGAGCCGGCATAAGCCGTCCTGTTCTCTTATGACCTGGGAGTTAAAGAAGGTCATGTTTTCCCAGAAGGGCTTGTTTATTATGGCAATCCTGATTTATCTGGCCTATTCCGCATCCGTGGAGTCCAATTATATGGACTTCCGCAGTAAATATGTGACCCACTGGTATGAGGATTTTGCGGGGGAGATTACGGTGGAAAGTGTGCAGCGGATGTACGATACCAGAACGGAGATGGAGGAGGATATTGCCCGCTGGCAGGCGTCTGTTTTACGCCTGCAAGAAGATAGAATGAAAAATCTTATGATGGGAGCGGATACCGCCATGATTGACCGGCTGATTAGCGGACTGGAGGATTCCATTCTGGAAAACGAACGGCAAATCACAGGTCTGAATGTGGTACTGGAGCAGGCGGAGGACGGTCTGGCGTATTCCCTGAAAACAGGAAACACGGTGATGCTGATTGATTCCGGGGCTTATGAGCTTTTGCTTCAGAACGATAAACAGACGATTTCAAGGAATTATTTGTATACCCTGCTTACGGTGGTGCTGGTGCTATCCGGTATTATGGCCTGCGAAAAATCCTCTCATATGGAGATGATGCTGCATTCCCTGTATCGGGGCAGAGCACAGACCATGGTCCGCAAGATTGTAATTATGCTTGCCGTTTGTATCGTAGCGACTCTTTCCATTCATCTGGTGCAGTATTTCCAAATCGGGGAGGTGCTGAATTTTACCGATAAGGAGGTACTGGTCCAGAGCATTCCGTGTGTTCGGGACTTCCCGTTAGCCATCACCATTGGGCAGTACCTGTACTTTATCTACGGAGTTCGCGTGGTGATGTCGATGCTTATGGGCAGTACAGTTATGTATCTCAGCAGTAAATTCAGCCGGATTACCACGCTGGCCTTCGGTGTGTTCTTGCTGATTATCCCGATGGGGCTGGTGGCATTGCGGTTTTAGTTGCAAGGAACTCGGAAGTATGCTATACTTTTCTTGGCAAACAGAGGACAAATGATGTAAGGAGGAAAAAGATGGGGGAAAGCATACTTACGCAAAATAAGCCTGAAGTAAGCGCAGCCAAAAAAGCAAGAGCTAAGTGGTTGGCGAATTATACGAGAAAATGGATATTGGGGTTGTTGTGGTTGGCGATTCCAAATGCAATTGCAAATGTACTTACTACGAATACATACTTATCGTCCATTGATTTGTTCAACAATATAGGTTGTATCATCGGATATTTATGTGCAATCGTAGAGATTTTCTTCTTGATAAAGCTTCGTCAGGACGAGGATGAGTATTTTCAATGTGCATTGTTTGGAATGGGAGCAATAATCACATATGGGATTTCTGAAGTGATGTACAGAATAGATGCATCGGGATTGTATTTGGGTTGGTTATTCTTCGAAGGTGTTGCTGTGGTGTTATCTTGTCTTCGGATGTATCATGAGTGTTCTGCGCATGCAACGGTGATATATAGTGTGGATGATGACATTGCAAAAAAGTGGTTAGGCCTTTGGAAGTGGCAAGTAATCGGAAGTGCAGGTACTTTTGTCGGGTCGCTTTTGTTAATATATCAAAGATTGGATAGGGTATTGATTACGGTAAGGATAGGGCTGTTTTTGGGGACGGTAATGTTAGTTGTATCTGGAATTGCCGCTATCTTCCGAATGATATATTTAGAACAATCGGCAAAAGCAATGCGCGAGTATGAAAAATACTACACATCATATAATTCGTAAGAGAAAGGGGCTGTCGCATTTATGATTAAAAATTGTAGGTGCGGTAGCACCTTTTTGTTTTATAGAAAATTGCGTAAATTGTTCCAAATGGTGTATGATGAGGTTGAAAAAAGCATGACAAAGAGCGAAAGGAGAGTTTATCCAGAAGGAACTTATGGAGTAAAGGTTTCTGTTTTGCTTAGAATCTCACGGGTTGAAAAGTTAAAATCACACGGGTTGAAAATACAAAATCACACGGGTTGGGAATAAAATGTGTTGGAATTTGATTGAAGTATGTCGATGGTTATGCTACAGTATAAGCAAGGAGGGGGAACCATGAAAAAGCTTATTATTTCAGTTTGTATAGTGTTGCTTGCGGTTGCGGGCATTGTGGGCTATCTGTGGTGGCGTGAGGCGAACACCCTTTATCAGGCAGAGCCTCCGGCAAGTTATGTGTCCGAGGCGGAAGGGGTGACGCTTGCGGAGGGAGAAACGTGGATTCCGTGGAGTGTGGACGTGATTGCGTCGGACCGGTATTATTGGAAGGATTGGAAGCGGCAGTTAAACGGTACGGAGTCGGAGACGTTGTATTACGCGTATCAGGAATCCTGGGATGCGTTTGTAGAGACGGCCCATGCCAGAGAGTTAAAACGCTATGAACGGATGCATTCCGGAGGAGGCGGCATATTTCATTCCTTTAACGATATCTTTTGTATTGTGGAGCAGAACCATGCCGGGCTACAGCCGGAGGTGCAGGCAGTGTCGCAAATTGTAGAGGAAAACGGAAAAAGTAAGGTGACACTCTATGTTTCCTATGCGGGGGACGGAGCGGAGGATGCGCTTGTGACATACTATTATATTGTAAAGCTTCCGCCGGATCTTCCGCGGGTGGACGAAATCGTCATCTGCCCAAGCAGGTCGGACCGGGAGAAAGAGGAGACGACAGAATAAACCGTTTGACGACACGCTGTAAAAATGATATAATATGCATGTTTTTTGAAGAAAGATAAAGCCGATTATTTTGGAGGGATACGATGGAGAATTCATATTGCGGAAAAGACTGTGACGATTGTCTGGACCGGGAGGCGGTAGGCTGCCCGGGATGTAAGAGTGGTCCGGGAAAAGAAGATGGGACCTTATGTGAGATCGCACGTTGCTGTAGCAACAAGTATAAGAATTTCTGCGAGGTCTGTGACAGTAATGGGTCTTGTGCAATGTTGGCAAATCGTGAAAACATGATGCAGAAGTGGAACGGAAGCAGAAAGCGTGAGACGGCAGAGCCGGCGGCTATGTCCGGTGTGGCGGGTGCGGTAAGCGGTACTTATGCGGAGCCGCGAACCAATATCGCGCGAGATAATCATGATGCACCGTTTGTGAGAAGTCATCTGATTGCGATTTTCTGGTTGTTCCTTTTGGCGGGCTTCGGAAATGTACTGTCCAATGAGAATGTGTTCGGTTCTTTTTCTGTTGTGATCGGTCTCGGAACCGTTATGAATATCGGTGCCAGTATTGCAACCGCTATTCTGATGATTCGTCTGGGAAGAGAAGAAAGTACCTTTAAGACTGCCGGTATTTGTGATTTGGTAGCGACGGGATTAATGTTTGTGGCAGAACTGGTTTTGGCGGGTGCTCTTGTAGCAATGGAGTTTTCCGGTCTGGCTGCCGGAGGAATCGGTGCGATTCTTGCAATTTTGATGTTGTTGGCAGCGGTAGTACTGGAAATCATTGCAGGCTATAAGTTTTTGGTTGCCTGCGGAAGAATCGTGGAGCGGAGAGATTTGGCATTGGCAAACCGTTGGCACGTAATGTCCAAGTTGTTTTTCTGGATCTTCGGAGGAATTATTATCCTTCTGATTTTATTGCTTATTATGCCGGGAATCGCTTTGATATTGACTATCCTTTTTGCTTTGGGAGTACTGGCCTTCGGCGTATGCGAATATGTATTTTTATATCAGACGGCGAACCGGTTCCGTATTTAAGTATTGTGTGTAAGGAGAAGTAGTATGTACATAACCAATGTTTTGGATTTAATCGGAAATACCCCGCTGGTGAGCTTAGAGGCTACCACCGGCCTGCAGATTTATGCAAAGGCAGAGTTTTTTAATCCGGGCGGTAGCATCAAGGACCGTATTGCGCTCAATATGTTAGAGGAAGCGGAAAAAAGCGGTGCCCTTAAGCCCGGCATGACCATTATCGAGCCGACCTCCGGTAATACCGGAATCGGTCTGGCGCTTTGCGGTGTGCGCAAGGGCTATAAGGTCATTATTGTGATGCCGGAGAATATGAGCGACGAGCGGAAGAAGATTATCCGTGCTCTCGGTGCGGAGCTTGTGCTGACACCGCCGGAGCTCAGTATTGACGGTTCTGTGCAGAAGGCACTGGAGTTGGCATCCTCTTCCGACGAGTATTTTGTGCCGCAGCAGTTTGAGAACCTTGCCAACCCGCAGGCACACTATAAGGGAACCGCACGGGAGATTGTGGAGCAGCTTGGAAAGAAAATCGATATTTTTGTATCCGGTATCGGCAGCGGCGGTACCTTACAGGGCATCGCAAGTTATCTTTTGGAGCAGAATCCGGATTGTAAAATCGTAGCGGTAGAACCGAAGAATGTGTCCGCACTTTTAGGTCACGAGCCGGGCCTGCATCAGATTCAGGGCATCGGTGACGGTTTTGTGCCGGCAGTACTGGATACAAAGATTATTACCGACATCGTGGAAGTATCCGATGACGATGCCATCAACACTGCCAGAGAGCTGGCAAAGGTACAGGGTCTCTTGGTAGGTACCTCCTCCGGCGCAAACGTCTGGGCAGCAAAGAAAATGGCGGAAAAGTACGGTAAGGATAAGGTCATCGCAACGATTCTGGCAGACAGAGCGGAGCGGTATTTCAGTACGTCACTCATCTAAGAACGGAGGCGTGTGTATTGGGAGAATATGGGGAAGCAGAATTACAGGTAACAAAAGGCAAAAAGATCGCGCTCTTCCTGGCAAGCGTCCACATGGTATTTTGCGTAATTATGGTGCTCTCCGGAGTGTATACATTGTGGAGGATGAGCAGACCTTACCCTGTTGTCGGTAAGGATGCGGTAGCATTAAAGGAAGGGAATATCGTAGAGGTAAAGTACGAGTACGCCTACAATTCGTATTTTGAGTTCGGGCGAGCCTTCGGAACGCAGAGCTTTGTGGTGCTGAAGCTATGGGGAGAAGAGGAGTATATCTATGCGGAGACGGACGATTCCTCCAATGGTTTTTGGAAGAATAAAAATTATTTGAACAGTCCGGAAAAGTTGAAGGATTTTTCCACAGACACTCCCTTATACTTTGTGGGTAAAGTAGGGAAGATAGAGCAGGATTGGCCGGAGTATTTGGTGCGGCGGATGAATAGGCCGAAGGACGATGAGTTCAGTGTACCGAATCTGCCGGAAAACACCAATATGAAGTATTATGTTTCCTTTTTGAATCCCTACTGGATACGGGATACATTACTGATAAAGCTGATGTTTACCGGCGTATCCGCAATTGTCTGGGGTGTGTTCTTTTACCGCTATATGCAGGAAAAGAAAACAATGGAAGGGCTGCAGCGTCTGAAACGTTTGGAACAGCAGAAAAAGCAGTGCCTGGCGGCGATGAACGATAAGCCGCATGAAAAATGAAAAAGATATATCACTTCAAAGAATCTCGCATGCGAGATTCTTTGTTCTTTGTATGAGGAGCAGAGGTCTTCTGTTAATAGGAAGAAAGTTCGGTTGTTTTTCCTTTTTTTCCCATGCTATAATAGCCACAGAGTGGTTTGAAAACCAAAGAGAAGGAAGGAATGAAAACATGGGGACAAAAAAGAGAAAGGAAATTGTAGCAGGACAAGGGTTCTATTATATGCCCTCGGCATATGTAACCCTGAAGGTAACTGTGGAAGGACGGTACAGTCATGAGAAAATGGAGCGGGCGGTGCGCCTCTTAGAGGAAGCACATCCGCTGATTCATCATGTGGTACGAAAGTCCGGAAGCAAAATGTGGTTTGAAGATGCGGGAAAGCATGTAAAACTGAAGGAGTTTGACGAACTACAAAACCTTACATGGGAAAATGCAATCCGTAAAATGATCTACAAACCGATTAATCTATTGGAGACGCCGGGGGTTATCATAGGGGTTGTGATAAGGGCCGATCGTTTCTATTTGATGGTAGTTTGCCAGCATATGTACGGAGACGGAATGTCGGTAAAACTGTTGATGGATGATTTGATTTATGCGTATCGTACCGGAGAGGCTCCGGCGAAGAAGGCGGCCTATCCGGAGCTTTGCGAAAGGGATTTGCCGGAGGCGTACAGAATTCCCGAGGCGGTACGTGACGCCCTGATTGCGGTAAGCAAGAAGTGTGAAGAAAAGCAGGTGGAGTTTACGTGGGATGACTACAAGCAAATGATTGAGACTCACAATGCTTCCGTCGGATACGGCTTGGTCTGCAGGAATATTAAGAAGCCGATGTTTTTAAAGTTGCGGGAAAAATGTAAGGAGCTGGGCGTAACCATCAGTGCGGCAATCAGTACCGCCATTGCGGGCGCTATGCTTCAGGAAGATGCCATAGAAGCCATTATATCGGTAGACACGAGATGTTTTTTTGAACGAAAGAACGAGGAAGAGATGGCCAATTATGCGTCCTGTATCAAACCGCTTCTGCACTATGACCGAAGCATCGGGTTCTGGGACAACGTGGTGATTACCGACCGTTGTATCAAGGAACGACGTACTCATACGGAGGAAATGTTTGAGACCTTGTATACCTTTATGCTGCTCAGTGCGGATGCTTTCGGTGCGGCTTATTATGCGAGATACGGCATGTTCCGGGACATGGAAGTGCTGGGAATGATGCGGAATGCATTATCCTTAAGCTACGGTAGCGAAAATTTCGAATTATCAAACATAAGAAATATCTCCTTTGAAGAAGTGGCGGGAGATATGGTAATAAGAGATGCTTATTTTATACCAAATCTGATGCCGGCTTGTAATTGTACCTTCGGCGTGACGTCGTTACGAGAGGTATTGACCATTTCTCTGGGACACAAGCCGAATGCGGTATCAGAGAACAAAGCCAGGGAGATTATCAATGCGGTATATGACAGCCTGACAATGAGTCTGGAAGAGGATGCTTCCGTGGCATCCTAAAAATACAATCAGAAGAGAGGTAGCGTACGATGGAAAAGGTTGCGGACTTGGAAGTATATGTACAGCGGATGCAAAAGTCCTTTATGGACAAGATGTTCTTTATTGATAAGATATTTGAGCCGATTGATGCGATACTGGACTTCGGATGTGCCAACGGGGTGCTGATTCGGGCGATGCAGTACCTGTTTCCGGAGTATGAGTATATCGGATATGATATCAGTGAGGATATGATTCGGAAGGCCAAGGAATTGTTGCCGGACTGTAAGTTTTACAAAGAGTGGAATGCGATTGCCATGGACCCGAGGGAGACCTTAATCAATATTTCCAGTACTTTGCACGAGGTGTATTCTTACGGAACCGAGGCGTCGGTAGCAGAATTTTGGGACAGAGTCTTCGGCTCCGGATTTAAGTACATCGCTATCCGTGACATGATGGTGTCCGTGACCGCCAACGGTAAGGCAGACCCTTCCGATGTGGAAAAGGCAAGAAACCTCTTTCCGGAAAAGCTGGCAGAATACGAAGGCATCTGGGGAAGCATCGAGGAACGCTTCAACCTCATTCATTACCTATTAAAATACAGTTACACGGAAAACTGGGACCGGGAAGTAAACGAAAACTACCTACCGATTAAAGTGGAAACGTTGCTCCGCATGATACCGGAAGAATATGAAATCGTATACAGCGAGCACTATGTACTTCCTTATGTGAAGCAACAGATCAAACGTGACAGCGGCATCGACTTAAAGGATGCCACACACTTTAAAATTCTGCTGAAAAGAAAGGACTAAAGATGCCTTTCGGGATTTTTCAAGTTTCTCTACATATTTATAGAAGCAACAGGGCTGTCGCAGGAATGCGGCGGCTCTTTCTTCGTGGGTTTGAGGAATCATCCCTAAGTCACCGGATGGACAGTTGGAACATGTTTTTGCTTTTCCCGAAGGGTCGCGCCTCGCGACAGAGTCGCTCGGTCGCGGGCGCGTTCGCATGACTGAGCACCACACGTGCTCGCATGCTCACTTTGCCAACGCGGATATTAGCGCAGTCGATATCACCTCCTAGCGGTTCTAAGTCTCGAGGTCATACCCGAGAGACGTTTAGAACCGGTTGGAGGAAGATTGACGGAGCGTTGCGACTTGCAAAAACTGTTCCAATCTGTTCGACGGTGACAGGGAAGAGCCCCTAGCCTCCCACGAAGAAAGAGCCCCGCATTCTCCCACGACAGCCCATACCTCTAGAAAAATGTGGAAAAACATGAAAAATCCCTCAAAAAAGGACTTGCAAAATGGAAATATCGGTGTTATAATGATAGACGGACTTTTTTCGAAAGGAGTGAAAAGACGTGAAAGTAAGATCTTCCGTAAAACCGATTTGCGAAAAATGTAAGATCATCAAGAGAAAGGGCGCCATCAGAGTTATCTGTGAGAACCCGAAGCACAAACAAAGACAGGGCTAGGACCTTTGCTTTGTAGGGAGTTTCCCTGAAAGCAGGTCGTTTCAATAAATACCGCATGGTAGATAGAGGAACAGTTCTTGCTTTTTGTGTTACAAGCCCCTGCGCAAGGCCGCAGGACGGTCTGCAGTGGGAACATTGTGATATTGTGGGCGGACATCGATACGATACGCGCGGCTGCGTGTTGGATTGCGGAGTACCTTTTAGGTGTGAAAGGGTTCCGGCATTTGATGTCAGGCTTTAGAGACGGTGTCATTATCACTTTCTCTTTCGGCACGGGAAACGCCGTCGCCGTCACAATTTAAAGCGGCTGGTGACTGCAATGCAGTCAAACCCCACATTCTTATAAGAAGTGGGTCGCCCAAAGTGGGCAGGCGGAATTCCGCCAAAGAAACTATCAAAATTTTTAACGGAGGTGTAATACGCACATGGCTCGTATCAGTGGTGTAGATTTACCAAGAGAGAAACGTGTAGAAATCGGCCTTACCTATATTTACGGTATCGGCAGAGTAAGTTCCAACAAGATTCTTGCCAAGGCAAATATCAATCCGGACACTCGTGTGAAGGATTTGACCGATGAAGAAGTGGCAAAGATTCGTGATATCATCGATGAGGATTTCCTTGTAGAGGGTGATTTAAGACGTGAAATCGCATTAAACATCAAGAGATTGCAGGAAATCGGTTGCTACAGAGGCATTCGTCACAGAAAGGGTCTCCCGGTTCGCGGTCAGAATACCAAGAACAACGCGAGAACCAGAAAAGGTCCGAAGAGAACCGTTGCGAATAAGAAGAAGTAATATAAGGAGGATTTGTCATGGCTAAGAAGTTAGCAGCAAAGAAAGTGACTAAGAAGCGTGTCAAGAAGAACGTAGACCGTGGACAGGCACACATTCAGTCATCTTTTAACAATACAATCGTTACGCTTACAGATGCAGAAGGCAATGCTCTTTCCTGGGCAAGTGCCGGTGGATTAGGATTCAGAGGTTCCAGAAAGTCTACTCCTTATGCAGCACAGATGGCAGCTGAGACTGCAGCAAAGGCAGCTCTCCCGCACGGCTTAAAGTCTGTTGATGTTATGGTTAAGGGACCGGGTTCCGGTAGAGAAGCAGCTATTCGTGCCCTTCAGGCATGTGGCATCGAAGTTACCAGCATTAAGGACGTAACTCCGGTTCCGCACAATGGTTGCCGCCCGCCGAAGCGTAGAAGAGTCTAATGAATTGTTGAAAGGAGAACTGACATGGCTAGAGATATGGGTCCTGTTTTAAAGAAGTGCAGAAGCCTTGGCATTGAGCCGGCTTTCATCGGCATTGATAAGAAGTCCAACAGAAACTTCGCAAGAGCAGGTAAGAAGGTTAGTGAATATGGTTTGCAGCTTCGTGAGAAGCAGAAGGCAAAGTTCATCTACGGCGTGCTTGAGAAGCCGTTCCGTAACAACTTTGAGAAGGCAAAGAAGCTTAAGTACGGTACCACCGGTGAGAACATGATGATTCTCTTAGAGCTTCGTCTTGATAACGTTATTTTCCGTCTCGGTTTCGCAAGAACCAGACGTGAGGCTAGACAGATTGTTGACCACAAGCACGTATTAGTAAACGGCAAGTGCGTAAACATCCCGTCTTACATTGTAAAGGCCGGCGATGTGATTTCCATCTCCGAAAAGGCAAAGAGCACCCAGAGATACAAGGATGTTCTTGAAGTAACCGGCGGCAGAACCGTTGCTTCTTGGTTAGAGGCAGATCAGGAGAACCTTACCGGTACTGTTAAGGAAATCCCGAACAGAGAGCAGATCGATGTTCCGGTAAATGAGATGCTTATTGTCGAGTTGTATTCTAAGTAATCAACTTTTTAATAACAAGGAGGGTCCGCTTTGTTTGATTTTGAAAAACCGAAAATTGAAATTGTTGAAATTTCCGAAGATAATAAGTACGGTCGTTTTGTGGTAGAGCCTCTTGAAAGAGGATACGGTACGACGCTTGGTAATTCCCTCAGAAGAATTATGCTTTCGTCCTTACCGGGTGCAGCTGTCAGTCATGTAAAGATTGACGGTGTTGTACATGAGTTCAGCACGATTCCGGGCGTTAAGGAAGACGTTACCGAAATCATTATGAACATCAAGAGCCTGTCCATTAAGAACACAAGCGAAACAAATGAGTCAAAGACGGCTTACATTGACTTCTCCGGCGAAGGCGTAATTACTGCCGCTGACATCCAGGTTGATCAGGATATCGAGATTACGAATCCGGATCAGGTAATCGCTACCTTAAACGGTGGTGCTGATTCCAAGCTTTACATGGAGCTCACCATTCAGAAGGGCAGAGGTTACATCGGTGCAGATAAGAATAAGAACGATAAGATGCCGATTGGCGTTATCGCAATCGATTCCATCTACACCCCGGTTGAGCGTGTAAACCTTACGGTTGAAAATACCCGTGTAGGTCAGATTACGGATTTCGATAAGCTGACACTTGATGTGTTTACCAACGGTACATTAGCTCCGGACGAGGCAGTCAGCCTTGCAGCGAAGGTACTCAGTGAGCATTTGAATTCCTTTATCGACCTGTCCGAAAAGGCAAAGAACGTTGAAGTTCTGGTTGAGAAGGAAAACAACGATAAGAGTAAGGCACTTGAAATGAGCATCGAGGAATTAGAGCTTTCCGTTCGTTCCTTCAACTGCTTGAAGAGAGCCGGCATCAACACCGTTGAAGAATTAATCGACAAGACTCCGGAGGACATGATGAAGGTTCGTAACCTTGGTCGTAAGTCCCTTGAGGAAGTCCTTGGTAAGTTAAAAGAGCTTGGTTTATCTTTAAACCAGGGTGATGACTAAATTTAGGAGGAAGGCACAATGGCAGGTTATAGAAAGCTCGGCAGAACATCTAGCCAGAGAAAAGCATTGTTAAGAAACCAGGTAACAAACCTGTTATACCATGGTAAGATTAAGACCACCGAAGCGAAGGCTAAGGAAATCCGTAGCATCGCTGAGCACTTAATCACTATGGCTGTTAAGGAAAAGGATAACTACGAGATGGTTACTGTTAAGGCTAAGGTTGCCCGCAAGGACAAGGATGGCAAGAGAGTAAAGGAAGTAGTTGACGGCAAGAAGGTAACCGTATTTGACGAAGTTGACAAGCAGATTAAGAAGGAGAACGCTTCCAGATTACATGCAAGACGTCAGATGAACAAGGTTCTTTACGGAATTACCGCAGTTCCGACCGAAGCAGCCGGTAAGAAGAAGAACACGAAGACCGTTGATGTTGCAGATAAGCTCTTTGATGAGATTGCACCGAAGTACGCAGATCGTAAGGGTGGTTACACCAGAATCGTTAAGATTGGTCAGCGTAAGGGTGACGCAGCAATGGAAGTTTTCATTGAATTAGTTTAGTGATTGTCGGGGCTGTCGCACT
>JAFYMC010000005.1 GCA_017556805.1 Lachnospiraceae bacterium
GAAGGAGTCGTAACAGTAGGTAGCTGCCACCTCTCCGTCCGAAAGCAACGTCACTACGTCGCCGTGAGCGTTGTACAGATACTGATAGGTCTCCTCAGCATCATCTTCACCATATACCGTACGCAACAGTAGAGGTCCGCCGTAGGTGTTCTTTGCCGTTATACCGTCCTTATCTGCCTCCATTATAACATGGTTTCCGTCGTAAAGGAAATAGGTATTTGTGGTTATTCCATTCTCGGCAACAGTCTTTTCCACCCGGTAGCCTGCGGCATTATATATATTAGTTATCACTGTATCTTCTGTTACAGAACAGATAAGCTGATTACGAAGGTCGTAGGTATGAGTCTTTGTTATAACTTCTACCTTTCCGCTTTCCGTTATGTTAGCATATCTCGTCTGTTTTTCTGTCAATCGATTTCCGTTGGCATCGTATGTATACTCCGTTTTCGATACCGTCCGGTTGTCTACAGTCGTCAGAATCTCCGTCAACTTACTCGGTTCATCATAGATATACTCTGTCACAGTTTCTACATCGGTTTTCCCATCCTTTACTTTTTCAAAAGCTCGCTCACCATACATCCCATAGGTATAACTTATCACACTGCCATCCGGTTCGGTTACAGTTAATAAGCGATTCCTTTTGTCATAAGTATAGGTTGTTTCTCCACACATTACACCATCTGTAAATTCAATCTTAGAGATAAGATTTCCAACCCCATCATAATTGTAGCTGAACTGATCTACAATCGTGCCGTCCGCAAGCTTGTTGGTTACACCCTTTACCAAACCGTTTCCGTAAAAGGTGTACTTTTCCGTACTACCGTCCCCGTAGGTCACTTGCTTTCTGGCTCCGTTATCATAGTAGGAAATCTCAACCGTTTCCTCCCTGCCGTCTGTACTCTCCGTAATCACCTTCACAACACGGTTTTGTCTGTCATATACGGTCTTGGTCGTTCCGGCAGCATCGGTTTGCAGTTCATAGTGATACCCGGACTCCACACCATCGGTCAAGTCATATTCGTAGAATACCGTTCCGAAATTCGGTACTGTCTTCTCCGTTACTCTTCCCAACTCGTCATACTTGTAAGTAGTGGTCCCACTTCCGTCGGTCATTGAGCTCAAATTTCCGGCAAAGTCATATTGATACGTATATGTACTTTCCCTTCCGTCAATACCGACTGCCGTTTCGGACACCAATTCTCCATATACATCGTATTGGTATGTGTTTATTGTACCGTTCGCATCTATCATGGTCTTAACACTACCATCACCGTTATATGTATATTGTTCTACGCCAATACTATAGATATTTTTTTTAAGCAACAAATCTGCAGCGTTGTATGTATACGACACAATTGAGAAACTACTACCATCCTGCCAAGTCAGATTTCCTCTGACATCATATGTATATCTTGCTATATTCAAGGAGTTACTATAAATACTACGGAGCTTACCGAACCCATCATACGCATAACGTGTTACACTTTCGTTTCCATCTGTAACTGTACTTAAATTTCCGAGTGAATCGTACGACTGAAGTGTAGTATAGCCTTCTGCATCCGTTGTCTTTGTGATGCGCCCCGAACTATCATACTCATATGATATGATATTTCCCATAGCATCCTTCTGCTCTATGCAATTTCCCACAGCATCATAAAGATAGCTCACCTGCACTATTCCATCCGGAGAAACAACCATAGTCAGATGATTAAATGCATCATAGAAATAACTTGTTTTATTTCCGAACGTATCTATCTTCCCAATCACATTTCCGTTAGCATCATATTCTGTTTCCGCAGTATGTGCCTTTTCTGATACAGTCAATGATTCCGAAGTTATGCGGTCTAATGCATCGTATGTATACGATGTGGTTACCCCCGCCGCATTTGTGTACGTCTTAATATTACCGTTTTTATCGTAAGTATATTTTTCCTCACGACGATCCTCCCCACTCGCATCAGAGACAATCCGCTTTGTTACATTTCCAAAACAATCATACTCTATTTTTGTTACGGTTCCGGTAGAACTTATTATGGATACAAGCTGCCCTGCAAGATCATAGCCATAGGTTTCCTTATAGCTATCCATTCCCTCAGCTCCGGTTATCTCCTTTGTAAGCAACAGGCCCAACGAGTTATAAGTATAGTTCGTAACAAGTCCTTCATCAGTAATTTCTGTCAACACATTTCCTGCACCGTCATAGTTGTAGGAAACAGTATACTCCGCTCCGTCCTCTACAGCTTGACGTGTTACTGTTCTGATATTATCCGACGCATCATAGGTATAACTTATCGTACCTTCGAGTGCATTATGCTCCGTTAACAATCGCCCTAATGCATCGTAATGATAGCTTGTTGCGTAGGACAACTCCTCCTCTTCTGCTTCCGGAGTTATAATCTCTTTTATTTTACCATTCGAACCATATACATATGACGCTTTGACTCCCTTCTCATTTTTTTCACTGAGAAGATTTCCGTTTTTATCATACTCATATTGACAAATAAGAGTGCGCTCCGGGCTTTTTTTATCACCGACAATGTCAACTTCAACAATTGTCAATACCCTTCCGAACGAATCGTATGTATATTCTATGTGCGGCAAATCCCAAACAGATACGCCTCTTCTATAATTCGCCGGCGTGACTTCTGCTCTACATTTTCCGGCACGATCATAACTATACCATGTTATACCACCTTCTGCATCTCTGATAAAAACACAGTTTCCGATACCATCATATTCGTATACGGTTTCGTTTCCGTTCGCATCAATTTCTTTACATATTTTTCCAAGAGCATTATATTCACGCGTCTCCGTCTTTGTTTCCCCGTTTTTTCCTTTAACTGTAATATCAACACAGTTTCCCAAACGGTCATATGAATATGTTGTCTCAGTGCCATCCGGTGCGAGTTCTCTTTTCAAACGTCCCTCTTTATCATACTCATAGCCAGTTGTAAGTTTTACCATCCCTGTCGTTTCATCAACTTCCACATTTCCAATAAAACCATTTTCTTCTGTATAGATACTTGTCGTGGACGGTTCACTCAAATGATTATATGTATATGTTTTAAGACTGGACTGCATATCAGAGATTTTCGTTTCTTCACTTAGGCATCGATTGTCCGCGTCATATGTGTATGTCGTAGTCATCCCATTCGCATGCGTTATGGAACATAGTCTGCCCACTCTATCATACTCATAGTTTATAGTAATTACCTCTGTCGGAATCTCACCATTTTCCACCAAGTTTACTCCTTGTACTTGTGACTTAATCTGTCCGTCTCGATTATATGTCATACCTTGATATGCATAAATATCTACCCCGTCTACCCATACAATTCCATTACTCGGTATCCACATCCCGGTGCAATTCTTTAATGCATCATATTGATAATATGTAGGTTGTGACAAAGCATCCCATTCAACCTCTAACAAGCCATCCTGACGATACTTCTTTTTTACTGTGATGTTTCCCGGATTAGTCTGTTCTACTAAGTTACCGTTATTATCATACAAACAAATTATGACATCGTAGTCTGTTGCCGTTTTATAAATTTTCTCCTCCACTTTCAATTTTTTGTCATAAACCGAGTATGTATATTCCTTTGTCACATATTTCATATCACCTTTCTTTTCTCTTACTTCTACACATTTAATACGATTCTTTGCATCGTAAGTATAATAATACTCTGCTCCTAACGGTGTTTTCTCATACGCAACATTACCATACTTGTCATAACGATATTGTGTAACATTCCCCTTTGGATCCTCTTTTTCTATCAGATTTCCTCCCACATCGTATTTATACTCATATGGAAAAACCTCACTCCCTTCAGCAGAAATCTCCATTTCAGGAAGTCCCTGATAGTTATATCTTACTTCTGCAGTTTCGCCCTCATGAAGAATTGTCTTTGTCAACCGACCGGCCTCATCGTACTCATATGCCGTTTTATAGCCTTCCGGGGATACCTGGGAAATGATTCTTCCAAGTTCGTCGTATTCATAAGAGGTTGTATATCCAAATTCGTTTTCCATTGTCAAGCGATTACCGTATCTATCATACGTAAACGATGTGACCACTCCCTCCGGCGTAGTTAGCGTTTTCACTAATCCATTGACCGGACAACCATTTTCCATTTTATCATAATAAGTATACGATGTAATAGCAAACTGATCTGCATCAGCCTCTTCAGAATAACTTACGTCACTACTCAGTTCCACAATTTCACGAATCATCAATCCGGAATCATCAAACTCATAACGTGTAACAACACCCATCTGGTCCTGATAGAAAACACAATGATTTCTTTCATCGTACCTAAAAATTTCAACACCTCCATCAGGATGAGTTATTCTGGTAATATTTCCCTCTGCATCTCTTTCGTATCCTGTATAGTTACCTAATACATCCCATTCAAACTGTAATTCACCATACTTCGTCTCACCATCTGCGTCTTTCCAGTATCCATATTGTAAGGTTTCTCCTTCTGCGTCTGTAATACCTATGATATTATAAAACTCATCATAATAATGTGTTTCGTAAGTCCCGTCACTATTTGTAATAATTGTAGCTTTTCTTTCATCTTCATATGAGAAAGTACGCATATTTCCATTAGTGTCAGTGATAGAATCAACACGCCATTGTCTATTCTTCTTTACATATGTAAGACGTTCTTTTATATTTCCCTTATCGTCTATCACTTCACTGATACCATATGCCGCATCGCCTTCGTAACGGTAACTTTCTGTAACATCATCTACACCAATCACATCAACCAGACGACCTTTCGAATCGTAGTGATACTTTACAGTTCTCCCCGAAAAATCAGTAATAGAAATCAAACGACCGTTTTCATATGCAACCCTTGTCGTTCTTCCCACACAATCCGTTATTGTCAATGGATTGCCGATTCCATCCACGGTTATCAAAACCGTATTCCCTTGCTCATCACTGATTTTATACATTGCGCCGTTTTTATCATAAAAATACCTTGTATTATCAGGTGTGGTTAGTATAAGTTCACCATTTAACCCAATTTTGATTGAGTTCCTCGTGCACATTGACACATACCCATTTTCTGTAGACTTGAAGTAGTCCTCCCTACCGTCCGGCATCTGTACAAATCTAAATTTCTCCCCATATTTTTCGGACTCATATGTCTTACATGCGTAGTTAAAGTCCCATCCGTTTCCAAACACACTCTCATCATCTATCTGTAAAGAATTATAGGTACGAACAAACTCCATAGTGCCATCTAAACAAGCATAGGAAAGATCTGTTTTTGTTATGGAATAATTTCCTGTTGCCGCGTGCACTCCTTCCGTTTTCTCAAAAATAATTTCTGTACGTATCTCTCCCCCCAGTTGGTGGCTCCAATCAATATTTCCAACAATATGCTCTCCGTTACCTACAAGTTCCCCATCTTCGTAACGTGTTGGTCCTCCCGGATCCCCCCAATAATTGTATCGGGCATCAACGACAATAGAATCCTTATTGTTATTCATTGCGTATGGATTCCCCGAAAAAAAACAGTAATTGATTATAGGCACAGTATCAGAATCCACATAAATTCCATAAACCCTTGAATTAATAATATCACTATTTGTGATATTAGCCTCTCCTTCTATTTTTACTCCGTAAAAAGCATAACTTAACACATTGTAATACGCTTCATATTTTCCCCCTTTGCTTACAGTTATTCCGTTCCAGCTCGGAATAGCGGCATCTGAGATATCATTCAATTCAGAAACACCTACTGATGTAAGCACAATCTTTTCATCCGGTGTTCCTATTGCTGATAGAGTTCCTTCCACCGTTATCCCCTTTATTACTCCAAAACGCAATTCAGTTGCAGGCTCTATTGTCAATCTCTCTCCGGATTCAATCTTAATATTATCGCATGCATACAAACCTTTCGGAATAGTAATATTGTCACTTACATTTCCTCCCAAAGACAAGAGATTTGCTTCCTCATTTCCTTCAAATTGATTCGCCTTTATTTCAACCAGTTCAAATCCGGTATTCAAGCCCCCTAATTCTACATAAATTGGACTATCCCCACATTGACGCACAATATTATTTTGTACTTTAAATATTCCAGCGCCTATAGACTCAATGTACACCCCATCAGAACTGCAACCTTCAACCAATGTATCTGACATTTTACATGCACCAAAACCGGTATTTTGAACATAGACACCGATTCCTCCGCCTCTTATCCTACAATTAGAAATCTCTGTATCTGTGACACTCTGTGATACATATATCCCATACCGTTCTGCATCTTCGATTGTACTGTTTTGAATTGATAAATGTCCTCTAGTTGAGATATTATTTACACCCCTTCGTAATACACAATTATCCAAAAGAACCACACCGGTATTTCGGACGTTAATTCCTCCCCAACTTCGTTCTATATCTCCTTTATCTATTCCAACATATTCCGGGTCTTTTGCATACGTAATAACAACCGGACTCTCGTCTGTTCCCGTTGTCTGCATAGTGCCTTCAATAATTATCTGACATCCACTAAGTGCTAATACCTGTACCCCCGATACCAATTCCAAACTAATCCCTTCCGGAACAATAATGGTTTCACAAAAATATCGTCCAGCCGGAATACTTAAATCTTTGTGCAAAGTTCCGGACAATACCAGATCGTAAAAGTTTTCACTTCCGTCGACTATATTATTTTTTATATTAACAAGTTTTCTACCGTCACTTAACTTGCCTAACGCCACATATATCGGATGACTACAGCAATCAAAAAACGTATTATCTGTAACTATATATTCTCCATCTCCCACAGAGCTAAAATGAATACCATACTGCAAACTTCCTGTTATCGTAGAATCAATAATCGTTACATTTCCCATTCCCTGTTGATTAACATATATCGCTGTTTCTCCCTCAATTATACTTTGTTTTACATTAAGCGTAGATTCCTTTTCCACATATATTGCATACTCCGTTTTATAATCATTATTGTACACCGCCTTTATAGTTGTGTTCTTACAACTAAATTTTCCTTTCTCCATTACTGCAACCAATGCGTTTTTTTCTCCGCTTATATTACATCCCGTTAAATCTGCACTTCCTTCAACATAGATTATTGCAAAATCCAACCCGCGAAGAAAATTATCTGTAGATATAAAATCCGTGTTTTCCGCAATCAACACTGCATTCTCACGTATATCGATTCGGCTCGTTTCTGGCATAGAAGAACCTATATTCCGATATTCTATTCTTTTCTCTTTCAATCCAAGTAATTCCAATCTTCCTTCCACAAATAATTGTGAGTACGCCTTGGTTATTATACTTGAACCGGCAACAAATCTCAAAGTCCCCTCAGGTTTAACATAGATCTTATCTAAACAATAGTTTCCTTCAGGCAACTCCACTTCAGAAGAAATAGTTCCGGAAAAAGATATGTAATTTTGGCCTTCGAACACCTCATTATCATTTATAAAACCAAATACATCTTTTTTCTCTATCTCAGATAACGACACCACAATTTTTCCGTTTCTTTCGAATATGTTTTTCTCTATTTTCACATTTTCTTGTCCCAAAGATACTATTTCTATCCCTGTGTAATACCCTCCCTTTGTAGGAAAGAAATTGTCCACAACAATAGCCGAACCCGCCCCTGATTGCGCTATACAAATCCCCGAGTCTGCTCCCTTTATCACATTGTTTTTCACATAAATTTTGGACTCATCATCACAATAAATTACGTAGGCATCCCCTTCTGTACCTATTTGTTCCATCTTTTCCAATGTAGAATCAACACATACTAATTCTCCTGTATCAAATACATTAATGATACTCTGGGTATAACTATTTAACGTACAATTCTTTATATCCATTATACCGTAGACCAAAAAAGATCTCTTTATATAATTCAGCGTTCTTCCTCCCATTCCAATAAAATCAGTATGCTCTGCCACAAACTTTCCACCGGAATATACCTGTATGCTCCCCCCTTGCCATTCTACTCTCTCATTTTCTGTACCATTCAAACTCATTGTGCCATATATATCAATTTTCCCTCCCCATGCACTATATATCTTTACCCCGGCATTAACCTTCAGATGACCTCGAACAGAAAGTTCTTCCAGACTATACTGCCCATCCCTTAACTCAAAATCGTTGTATAGAGTTCCATGTAATGATACATAATCATGTTCATTTTCTCCTGTATATACTGCTTCACAATATAACCACTCCAAATCACTTATATCATCAATAAGACTTATATTAACCCGAAACGGGAATCTACAATTACTGATTACATTCCTTTCCAACGTAACATTATTCCAATTAACTTGCTGGATGTCTATTGCGTATGTTCCCTTTTCTTCAACATGACACTCAGACATCACAAACTGAGCCTGATTCCCTTGATAAAGATAGACCGCGGCTGTTCTACCTCGAAGAGTACTCATCTCCAAATCAACATTTCCCGACGAGTTTACATATATGGAATAATTATCTCCGCTTAATATCGAATCATTACAATACAAACTTCCACTCTCTCCCACATATATCAATTGCGTGGATCCGCCTTCCATTCCACAACTATTCAGATGCACTTCCCCCTTTACCGAAATGCCGCTCCATCTTACACTAGTAGATGATTCTTCCGCCAGATTATATACATGCTCCGCATATAAACTTCCCCCTTTTTCAATATAAAAATGTCCTCTTCCTCGAGTCGTCGTAAAATGTATTGCTTTCTCTTCTTCTCCTAACAACAAAGCTTTACCCTTAACGCATATTCCTGTGGACTCATAAAAATCAATCTTTGTTCCTGCTTCTACCCTAAGTATACCGTCCTTTTCAACCCACATCCCACCAAAAATGTATGTTCCTTCCATAAGACTTAACTCGCAGTTCAGTGTTCCTCCCAACGCGAGATAACATCCATTTTCTTCTTCAATATCACTGAAATAATTAATCTCCTCTCCCGTACAAAAGAAATCACACACTACAAAAACAGGGTATAGCTGTTTGTCAAGTAACCGATTATCCTTTATAGATATTTCACCCATACCTAAACTGTCAACCAACAATCCATAACGTCCATTCCCAGCCAACTCAGACTTATTCATTACAAACGAGGCTAATCCTTGTTGTTTAATCTTTACAGACACATCATGAGATTTAATGTTACATTCTTCAATTTCAACTTGGGTCTCACCCTCGACAATAATAGCTGCTTCCCCATTATACCAAGTGTTGAAGTCATTATAAACTTCTATATTTGACCGCTTGCAAATTAACTCTCCCTTTCCTGTAAGACATATTCCAAATAAATATCCTCTAACATCACAATCTCTTAATTCTACCGTACCTTGTGACCAGATAACCCTTGAATTACTTTTTTCTTCATCCTCTCCTAAACTACAAATCAATTTTGTATACTGTGCCCTAAACACTCCCCTTTCTTCGACCTTAACACCGTTCCAATCTCCGTCTATCTTCTCACAATCTACAATATCTTCATTTCTATTTGACACAAACACAATTTCTTTGTTTTCTTCACCTTCTGCGATTACACTCCCCTTTATATTTATACCTGCATTTTTATCAAATCTAAGAATTGTGCCAGCCTTAATCCGTAGCGTTGCCCCCTCTTCAACCGTAATCTCTTCTACTACCTCGTAACTTCCGACATCATCTCCCCATACAGTATCTTCTGTAATCACGCCTCCCACTTTTTCTATGTTTGTATAATTAATCTCTTGACTTTGAACAGCACATTCTCCCTCTTCATCAACTCCACTTATCTGATAACTTTGTTCTGCATAAGCATCTTGTATTACATACTGAAATGCCCCTCCGCTAACGCATCTCACTTCACTTACAACCTTTTGATTAACTTTCACTTGATACTTACTTATGTTTTCAACCGTAGTCCATGCCAAATAAACCGTCTCTTTATTCTTATAAGACACGGTCAATTCTATTCTTTCCTCCTCTGGTTCTGGCGTTACTGTAGGGTTCGGACTCGGCGTAGTCGTCGGCTCCGGTCTTGTCGTTGGCATTGGTGTCGCTGTCGGACTAGGGCTTGGCGTCACAGTCGGAACCGGGCTTGGCATTGCTGTTGGCTTCGGCGTCGCGGTCGGAGCCGGACTCGGTGTTGCCGTTGGCATTAGCGTCGCGGTCGGTGTCGGACTCGGACTTGGCGTTGCCGTTGGCATTGGCGTCGCAGTTAGAACCGGACTCGGTGTTGCCGTTGGCATTGGCGTCACGGTCGGTGTCGGACTCGGACTTGGCGTTGCCGTTGGCATTGGCGTCGCGGTCGGTGTCGGACTCGGACTTGGCGTTGCCGTTGGCATTGGCGTCGCGGTCGGTGTCGGACTCGGACTTGGCGTCGGCGTCGCGGTCGGTGTCGGACTCGGACTTGGCGTTGCCGTTGGCATTGGCGTCACGGTCGGTGTCGGACTCGGACTTGGCGTTGCCGTTGGCATTGGCGTCGCAGTTGGAACCGGACTAGGTGTTGCCGTTGGCATTGGCGTCACGGTCGGTACCGGGCTCGGACTCGATGTTGCTGTTGGCTCCGGTGTGCTTGTCGGAGCAGGATTTTCCTCTTCCGCATATTTCCCTGTATATTCTGCTTCCGACGGAATTTCTAATTCATCACCCTGTACCGTATATCCGAAACTAATACTTTCTCCTGGTGCGATTTTCTGCATCTGATTCTCGCTTGCAATCACATATTCATTTCCGTTCTGCTCCGCTATCTGCGCATTCCAAATCTGAATAATCTCACCCTTTTGGGTATACAAAAGAGACCAATTCTCCATCTCTCTTGATCCGGTATTGGTCAGGATAACATTCATATTGCAGTGATTTTCCCATACATTTTCTACTACAAACTTAACAGAAAAACCATCTCCCTGTACGCAAAGAGATGCCCCTTGTACAGGCGTGGTCTCTGTTATAACAAAATACTCTCCCGTGTATTGCACCGTTGTCGGAAGTACTATATGCTCCGATTGTAGAACATAGCCGAATTCTACGCTTGCTCCTACTTCGACTTTTTCATTCCATCCAATGTTTTCTACCGTATATCCATCTTCTTCCTGTTCCACAATCTGTGCATTCCAAATCTGGGTAATCTCTCCCTTCTGGTCAAAAAAGAGAGCCCAATTTTCCATTGGTCTATCCCCGGTATTCGTTAGTCTTGCTTTCATTGTACAATGATTTTCCCATACGTTTTCTACCAGAAACTCAACTTCTAAACTATCTCCCTGTACCGTAGATACAGTCCCCGGCATCACATCTTCTGCAGCGTATACCACAAATGATTTTTCTGTTCCTGCAGGTGCTATACAGCCTATCAAAATAGACACTACCAGCAGAAATGATAATTTACGTGTTACTTTTCTTAACAGTGCATTCATTTTAAGTTTCCCCTTCTTCTCATGTTTTATGGCAAGTAAAAAGGCTGCAAAGGAAACCTTTGCAGCCGAACCATCATAAGGATGTATTATATCCCCGTAGACTTCCAACTTTGCGTCCTTACATTTCTGTAAGTTTGCCGTAGTCTAGCAATAATAATACATCGTTTTTTAAACTCTGTCAACCTCTTTTCTCAACACACTGTCATACAAATCCAATCCGTAGCTGGTCAGCTCCGGTTCCTGCTCCACCATGCGGAAGGTACGTTCTCCGTCCTCTTTCCGCTCTGCGGACAGGAAGACGGCGTGCTCCAACTTTTTCGCGTAGCAGCTCTGGGCAAAGGCCATGAGGTGGGTAACCATCATGACACGGATGCCGCGCTCGTAGAGAGCGGTGGTAATGTCCTCCGCGATAATGGAGCCTTCCTTCTCCGTGGTGGTGGCAAAGGACTCGTTTAAAAACAGGACAGAATCCTGCGTCAGGTTGTCGATGATGCGCTCCATTCTGCCTAGCTCCTCATCGAGACGGCCGCTGTTCATGGCGCTGTCCTCTCGGCGGGTAAAGTGGGTAAATACCCGGCTGTACAGTCCGCTGGCAAAGCTCTTTGCCGGAACGAACATGCCGCACTGCATCATGATTTGGGCAATGCCGATACTGCGCAAATAGGTGGATTTTCCGCCCTGGTTGGCTCCGGTTACCACCAGCAGACGCTTATCGCTTGCCTGCAGGGAATTGTCCACCGGACAACGTAGCGTATTGATGGCAAGGCTCAGCTCCACCAGACCTTCAAAGCGGATATGCTTCCTGTCAATGATTTCCGGGAAACAGATATCCACATTCATCCGCTTCATTCTGCGGTATAAGTTGGCCGCCCCCATCAAAAAAGCCGCCTGGGAGTGGAGCTTTGAGAAGAATACCTCCTGCTCCTCCAAAAAACCTTCAAACGGACGCATAAGACCGCCCAAGGCCGCATTTTTTATGTCATAGATATCCTGCCAGAGGTTCTGGTTTTCTCCCTCGAATACCAGCTCTTCCACCGTAAACAACTGCTTACAGAACTTTCCGAACCGGTCCGCCGCATTTTTCAAGAAGGTAAGCTTTATTTTATTGGACTCCCAAATATCGGTTAACGTCATGGAGGACATAAAAAGTCCCGGTCCCAAGGACGCCGTCACATCGATAATTCCGTCGGTCAGGGAGGAACGCAAATCCTTTACCACCTTTTCCAGACAAAGCATAAACTCTGCGGAGTATTCTTCAAAGAAGGCTTCCGAAAAGGTCTTCATCTCCGGCGTCACAAAGCGGGGACTCCAATCCTCCAGGGCATCCCGCACCCTGCCGATATGATATACCATATGCTCCAGATATTCCACATTTGCCACATTCCGCCGGCCCAGATCCGTGCCGCTGCCGTAGCCCTGCTTTTTCTTTGCCATGGTATATTTTGCAATATCATCCACCGCAGCTTTGATTCTGCGGTAAAACTCATCCATCCGGTCATAGTTGGAGATAGCTTCTTTTACCATCTGCTGACGATACAGCACCTCCTCCGGGGTGGTAAGCGGCGTCAACATGACACGCTTCATCATATCCATAATATCATTGTTCCGCTCTTTCGCCACCTGTACGGTTTTCCCCGCCTCTGCCGCTTCGTCGTAAAGAGAGGCTGCCGCCCGGAACAAAATATGTAAGTTTAAATCCTTAACGATTTCCTCCCGGTCAAAGTAGAGCTTTTCTCTTCCCCATTCTCTGTCGGGATACAGTAACGTTACCTTCATTTCGTCAGCCCTCCCTCATCCAGTCGTTTACACAGTTCTTCATAGCCCAGGTGATGCTTATCCACAATGTCGCCGGCATATCCGACGCCCTCCGCTTCTCTCCGTTCCACACGGAAGGTACGCTTTTTGTGGTCCTTCTCATCCGCAAGCGCAACCAAACTGGCCACATCGTCCCCGGCCTTTGTAAGCTCCGCAATGTGAGTAACATACACACCGAGACACCCTTGGTCCGCAAAATGCCGTATCACCCTCTGCCCCATAACAAAGGCATCATAAGTGGCCGCCGTAGTAAACAATTCGTTCAGAATCACGAAGCTTTTTCCGTTCTGCTCCTCCATCATCGGCTTTAAACGTACCAGCTCCTCCTGCAGCTTACCGCGACCGCTCTCTAAGCTCTCCTCCACGGAAAAGTGGGTCAGAAGCTTTTCAAAGAACGGTATCACTGCCGATTCCGCAGGCGCCGCCAGTCCCATCATAGCAAAGTAGACTAACTGTCCCAGACTCCGGGCGAAGGTGGTTTTTCCGCCCTGATTCGGTCCGGTTACCACAAAAAAACGTTCCCCTTCCCGGTACTGTACGGAGTTGCTGACCACTTCCAAATCCGCAAAGCGGTTCTTTCTGGCCAGCGCCAAATCATATACTTCATGGGCCACAAAAGCTCCGCCACCGTTTTGTACCTTCGGTTCGCAGAACACGCAACCTCTGGCCTCCATATCCTTCCGGAACATGGAATATGCCAGATAATATTGCACCTCTTCCTCCACGCGGTATATACTCTCTTCTACGATATGTTCGTAGTTCTTATAAAACTTTTCCAACTCCTTAAAGAAATCCGGGCGTCTTTTCCGATACATCCGGACAATTTCCGATTCCAAAAAGCCCAACTGCTCATTGGCAATAAACGGGCTGGCAATCAGATAATCATACGGAATCCCGTCCGGATCGGTCCGGTCGGAAAACTTATGCGGAAACAGCTTTTTCAGATGGTCGAAATAGTACTCGTCTCTCTGTTTGGCTCTTACCCGCAAATTCGTTCCGTCAATGCTGAGTTCAAACCGAAGGCTTGACAGCATTCCTTTTATTTTCTCTTTATCCCGGCGACACTCTTCCCACAGCTTCTTCCCGCAAAGCTCCTCCACATAGCCAAGCAGGTCCGCAAGACCCTTGGCATCCGGCTTCGCCTCCAGAAGAGTTTCCCGGAGCAAATCCACACCGTCCGTAAACTCGCTGACTACATTGAACCAGTACATCTGATACTGTTGCTTATTCTCTGCCTTATCGTGAAGCGCCTTATATTTTCTGGTTTCCCGCATCTTCTGCGAAAACGCATCCAGAGGCTTTTCCAGGTGTTTTCCCCAAATTTCCCGAAAAATCTCCTGTCGATAGCAGACGGTCTCGTAGTGTTCCGGCAAACGGTAGTACATTTTCCGGATATCGTAGTCGTCTACATTATTCTGCAGTTCTCTTACAATCTGATTGAGATTAAGGTCGATAAAAAAGTCCGGCATCCCGGTACTTTCCTGTTCTTCTCTAACCTCACAGTCCAATAAACCCGAATACATAAATACCTCCCATTCTCACGAAGTTTTCATTCTGTTTTCAGTATAAAATTTCCCCGGTGCCATGTCAATAACGCCGGGGATTTATTCACAATCTGTTCTATTTTTGTACATAATTTCCGGGCTGCTTTTCCAGAACCTTCCCAGTACATCCGGCATTGACTCAAGGGTCACCGTCTCGTAAGGATACCACTCCTTCGGATACAGGGCTGTGTATTGGCCTTTCGCAAAGCGGTCGTCCAACAGCAGTACCGCGCCTTTGTCTTCCATGGTACGGATGACCCGGCCCGCCGCCTGCTGTACTTTATTCATGCCCGGGTACAGGTACGCGCAGGAAAATCCGTCCCGGGCACCTTCCTCCCGTTCCTCGTAGTACCGCCGGAACAGCTCCCGCTCGTCACACACCAGAGGCAGTCCGGTTCCCACTATCACCGCACCGATGAGGCGTTCGCCCTTTAAGTCGATGCCTTCTCCGAAGATGCCGCCCAACACACACAGTCCGATGTGAGTGCCTTCGTTCTCCGCGGTAAACCGTGCAAGAAACTCCTCCCGCTCCGCTTCCGTCATGTTGGTTTTCTGCTTGTGGAGGGAAATTTCCGAGCCGCTTTGCGTTCCGTCCGGACCGGTTTCCCACTCCGGCAAGCACACCGGCAGTTTGTCCGCCAGTCGTTCCTCCAGCACTGCCGCCACATCCTGCAGCATCCGGTAGGAGGAAAAGAAGACAAAGTAGTTGCCCTGCTTTGCTTCCATAAATTTCAGAATATAATCCGCCGCCTTTTCATACATCGTCCGTCCGCGGTTGGAGTAGCGAAAGTTTACATCACAGGCCACCGTTACCAGGCGTTGCTCCTTTAAAAAGGGCGACGGTACATAAATGGCATAGTCCTCCTCATTGCCCCCCAGCTCCTCCATATAGTACCGTACCGGAAGAAGGGTAGCCGAGAAAAATACCGCGCTCTTTCCTTTCTTTAGCTGCTCCGTCAGAGCTCTGGCCGGCTGCATGCATTGCACTCTGGCGTAAAAGGAACCGTCCTCTCCGTAGGCGGTATAGAACCGGTAATCCGTATCGGAGAAATCGTACATTGCCAAAAAATGCCTTGCTTCAAAGTAAAGATTTAATACTGCCTCCCGTTCGGTTCCCGGCCGTTTCTCATCTTTTAAATATTCCTCGCACTCCGTCATCAGCCTTGTCAGACACATGGCAAGGGCACCGAATTCCGTATACTCCGTAAAGCCCTCCGACTCTCTTTTTAAGCGCAAAAGCTCCTTATTGCAGGCCTCCAGGCGTTTCGTAAGCTTCGGTTGCTGTTTCCCAAGCAGTCGCTTTACATTTAAAAATTCTTCCTTCCAAAGGGTAGCACTGTACATCTCTCTGGCCCGCTCCGGTAAGTTGTGGGCCTCATCCACCAGAAATACAAAATTATTTTTTCCTTCGCCTCCAAAGAAGCGTTTCAATGCCACTGTCGGGTCAAACACATAGTTATAGTCACAAATTACCGCATCCGCCCACAACGTCAAATCCAGACAAAATTCAAAAGGACAGACCATATGCTTTTCCGCATAGACTTCAATCAGTTCTCTTGTAATGTTTTTTTCGTTGGTCAGCATATCGAACAGGGCATCGTTTACACGATCGAAATGGCCCTTTGCCCTCGGACATGCAAAAGGATTGCACTCCGGCTTTTCCAGCACACAGATTTTTTCCTTGGCGGTGATGGTCACGGTTTTAAACATCAGGCCCCGGTCCGAAAGAATGGAAAAGGTCTCCTCCGCCACTGTCCGGACAATCGTCTTTGCCGTCAGGTAAAAGAGCTTCTCCGTCAGTCCCTCCCCTACCGCTTTTACTGCCGGAAATACCGTAGATATTGTCTTTCCGACACCGGTGGGTGCCATGGCAAAGAGCTTTTTCTCCCGGAGGATGGAACGATACACTCCTGCGGTAAAGTCCCGCTGTCCTTCCCTGTACGGAAACGGGAACTGCAGCTCCTTTGCAGAGGCGTTCCGCTGTTTCTTCCAACGCCGCTCCCAGGCAGCCCATTTGGTATATTCTTTAATTAATGCATCAAACCAGGTCGTCAATTCCTCCGCGGACAACTCCTCGTTAAAATGCTTGATATTCTCGGTTTCAATGTTACAGTAGGTCAGACGGATACCGAAGGTAGGCGACAATTCCGGCGTAATTTCCGCTGTATTCTCTCCCAAAATATCTGCTTCAAAGTGCTCCGATACCTCGCAGTCACTCCCGGCATCCCGGGCTTCGCCTGCGGTTTTCCCCAGTCTTCCTTCCTTTACCCCCAGCATATAGGCATAGCACCGGGCCTGGGCCAGATGCACCTGTTCCGCCCCGGTAAAACTCTTTACATCCCGGTAGGTGCATTTGATTTCGTCTATCACAAAGCTGTCATCCGCATTCCGGATAACCCCATCGGCACGTCCCTCTACCACAAGAAGAAAGCGCTCCTCTCCGTCCGAAAGCGGCAGTTCGATAGAAAGTGGCACCTCCGCGGTATAATTGCTTCCCATGCTTTTTTGAATCTTACGGTGCAACCGGCTGCCCGCCTGCATGGCATCCGCATCCATACGGCCGCTTCCGCTTTCCAAGTCTCCGGAGCGCATAATAAACTCCACCAGAGTACGGACTGAGACCTTGATTTTATCCTGTGGCAATGTGGTCTTTTCTCGGTTCTTCTCCGTCACAGTTTCCTTCTTTCGTTCTGCGCCCGCTTGCTCACTTTTCTTCTTTCCGGCCAACCGATTCACCTCCGTTCCGTATCGTTTTCACATGCTTCTATGATAGCATATTCGGGGTTGTATTGCAAAAGATTTCGGAGATTGTCCGACGGTGTGCAGTCTGCGCTTATGCGCTCGCCTACGCACTTCGCGGCAAAGCAAAAGGGGACAGCGCCTAATTGCGCCGTCCCCTTGATTTATTGTTTCCTGATTTGATTACTCTTCTACCGGAGCCTCAACCGTTTTCACTGTCTCGGCTACAACGCCCTCTTCCTTCTCTTTTCCGAGAAAGTTCGGAAGCTCCATACCTACCTGCTTAAATACTTCGTTAAGCGGCGGTACTGCCTGCATCATACCGGAAAGGAAACCGGAGGTAGCGGTCTTGCCGTCGCCGCTCTTGCCACCGTCCCAAACGGTAACCTTATCAATCTTGATATTCTTAATTGCGTCAACCTGAATCTGAAGGAGCTGCTCCATCTTATCCGCAAGAATAAGCTTTACTGCGTTGTCGGAATCTCCGCCTGCTGCTTCTACGAGCTTACGCATACCTTCTGCCTGCTTCTCCAAGAGTTCCTGGGTACCGCGAGCCTCTGCCGCCATCTTTGCGAAAATAGCGTCTGCCTCACCTTGTGCCTTACGTCTTGCAACTTCAGCCTCTGCATCTGCTTCAATCTGAGCCTGCTCTTTTGCAATCTGCGCCTTAACGATGACGTCGGCCTGCTGGGTTGCCATTTCGAGCTGTGCACGGGTCTGCTCTGCTTCCTGCTGTGCAATGTAAGCTTCCTGCTTTGCCTTTGCAGCCTGTACTGCCTCTGCTGCGGTTGCGATACGGAGTGCCTCTGCCTCCTTTTCACGACGATTTGCCTCAGACTGTGCTACTTCAATCTTTGCATCATTTTCACCCTGGATAGCGGATGCGTCCGCAGCCGCCACCTGGATACGCTGATCCTTTCTTGCGAGAGCCTGACCGATTTCACCGTCTCTGTCCTTCTCTGCTACGTTTTTCTTTGCGTCGTTGATTGCCTTTGCGGCTGCTTCCTTACCGAGAGCCTCGATGTAACCGGACTCGTCGGTAATATCGGTTACGTTTACGTTGATGAGACGAAGACCGATCTTCTTAAGCTCGATTTCCACGTTCTTGGAAACCGCAAGTAAGAACATATCACGGTCGGTGTTGATTTCCTCGATTTCCATGGTTGCGATAACGAGACGTAACTGACCGAAGATAATATCCTTTGCAAGTTCCTGAATCTCGTTTAACTTAAGACCCAACAAACGCTCTGCCGCATTCTGCATGATGCCGTCTTCGGTAGAAATACCTACGGTGAATCGGGACGGAACGTCTACACGAATGTTCTGCTTAGAAAGTGCATTTCTTAAATCTACATTTAACGAAATCGGTGTTAAGTCTAAGTACTGATAAGACTGGATAACCGGTACTACGAAGGCCGCACCACCGTGAATACATTTCGCACTACGCGGCTGACCGTTCTTGTCGGTACCTACCTTACCGTAGATAACCATAACCTTGTCGGACGGACACTTACGATATCTGGATAAGATACCGGCAAAGGCCGCAAACACAATCAGTACAATTACACTAATCATTACAATTGGTTCCATTTGTTAAATCCTCCTTTAATTTTGAAACTTTCCCTAAAATAACTTCTTTTATCCCCATGAACACAGCCTTCGCTGTTTACAGGTCTTTTTCCACAACTACCACGTCGCCCCGTACGTCCACGATGCGCACTCTGGAACCGCTTGGAATCGCATGCGGTCCTTCGGTAATTGCATCTGCCTCCGTAAAACGAGAGGTACTGCTCAAGGTTACCTTACCGCCGCTCTCTCCGTTCGGCAAAATCGTCAGATACACCTGTGCGGTTTCTCCTACCATACTCTTTAACTTAAAGGTACCGTTCTCTGCCAGCTTTGCCATCCACTGTAAAAGCTTTGCCACAAAAAACATCATTACCGCACCGCAGATAAAACCGATGGCAAGCGCAAGCACCTCGTTCATGTCAGCCTTTACACAGACAATGGACACCCAGGAAAAGGTTGCCAGAAACGCTACCGCACCCTGTACGGTAAAAAGCTTTAAGCTGCCGAAGTCACCGGATACCGCATCCCCGATATCTCCGTCCACCAGATCTCCCGCGGAAACATCTCCGTCAAGATCAAGTCCGGATGTATCACTCGGGTTAAAATCGGCACCGCTGGCACCGTCTCCGAATCCCATAATGACCAAAACCGTCTGTAAAATCAAAACCAGTGTGGCCGGGATTGCGATACAATACAGAATCTTCTGCAGAATACTAAGGGCTTCCCACCAAGCATTCATAAACTTCCCTCCTTTTCCCCTTGTGAAACCGTGGGGTAAATTTTATTTACTTCATAATACCATGCCACTGCCTCCTTGTCAATGGTTTTTTAAGATATTTTTTCCTTTTATGACTTTTTTCCTGCTTTAAAATAAAGTACTTGCTTTTTCTAACTTTTATGTTATAATATGTGTAAATACTATTTACATGCAATCTTTTTTTCATTTACCATATAGTAGTTATCGCTTACAAATTTATTACTTATAAGGAGGGTACCGCATGGATCCGAAGCTTTTAGGACAGCGCATCAAAGAGGCGCGCCTCGCAAAGAAAATGACACAGACCGAAGTCGTCGGTTCTTTTATCACACGCAACATGCTCAGTCAAATAGAAAGCGGCAACGCCGTTCCTTCCGTAAAGACTCTGACTTATCTGGCACAGGTACTGGAGCTTCCGCCGTCCGTATTACTTCCGGACACCGCAGAGGGTTCCGATGCATCCGGCGGTCCGGATGCAACCGTTTCTTCCACCGTTCCGCAAGAGGCCGCCACACTTTATCGTGCCAAGGAAGCCTACCTTGCGGAGGACGACGAAAAAGCCTACGAGCTTCTTTCCTCTATAGAAGAAGCCTCCCCTTTGTTTGATGAGACGCAGGCTTTGCTGGCCAGAGTCGCCCTTCGTATGGCGAATGCACGTTGTAACGACGGAAATCACCTAGAGGCCTTGGATTTATCCAAGAACGCAGCTACTGCCGCCACAAAGGGCCTTTATGCATCTTCGGAGCTCAAATCCCAGGCTTTGCTCCTCCTTTCGGATGCCGCGGCAAAGCTGGCACAGATGTAATTTACCGACTTCTCTTTCCACAAATTATGATATGATAAAGAAAAGGTGCCACCGGAATACCGATGACACCTTTCCTTTTATCTTACGGCGCTGACGCATTCACCATGCGCCGGCGCCTCTCTTCTTACTCACTTCTTAATGCAATTACCGGATCCTTCTTTGCTGCCACCTTAGACGGGAACAAGCCTGCGATAAAGGTAAGAAGCATACTGATACCTACCAAAATCACACCCGCAAGCGGCGGAAGCACCGCATTTAAGTTTGCGATACCGGTTACCGCATGAAGAATAATATTGATGATTACAATAAATCCGAGGGTCACCAGGATACCGATGGCACCGGATACAAATCCTACGATAATCGTCTCCGCATTAAACACACGGGAAATATCCTTCTTGGAAGCACCGATTGCTCTGAGGATACCTATTTCCTTGGTACGCTCCAATACGGAGATGTAGGTAATAATACCGATCATGATGGAGGATACTACCAGGGAAATTGCCACAAACGCAATCAGCACGTAGGAAATCGCATTGATTACCGTAGTAATGGAGGACATAAGAAGTGCCACGTAATCGGTGTACTCAATCACATCTTCCTCCGCTGCATTTTCATTGTACTGTGCAATTAAATCCGCAATCATATCTTTATTTTCAAAGGTCTCTGCGTAAATATTGATCGCAGACGGGCTGTCCGGGTCCGCATAACCGAGAAGCTTTAAGTTCTCCTCGTAGGTTGACTCGGAATATGCCTTCGGAAGATACTCCTCGTAAAACTTCACATACTCCTCCGTAGTAAACCGTGCCATATCAAACATACCGGCCAGCTGCTCCACAGTCATGGTTCCCAGGTTCGCCTGTACACCCTTTGCATACTGCTCTGCCACCATTGCCGCAAGCACCTGATATGCATAGGTCTGTACCTCCTCGGCACTCATCTCTGCCACATAGCCCTGTACCTGCTCCGCTTCCACTGCCATCTGCTGGGCAAATGCCTGCACCAGCATTCCGCGAAGGGCCGTATCATCCATGGTTGCCATCTGTGCACTTACCGCCTCCGCAAGATAGCTTTCCGACGGAGTCGCCATAATGGTGCCGTATAACTCTGCCTTTTTAGAATTATCAAGACCCGCGAAATATGCCTTTACCGCAGCTTCCTTCTCCTCTACGGAAACCTCTTCCTCTTCTCCGGTCTCAAACGGAAGTCCGGAAATCGCATCTACGGTCGTATCCGCAAGCTGTGCCTTTAAAATCTCGGAGCCTGCGTTCTGCTCCATCACATACTTGGTCAGCTCTGTGGTATAAGCGATTGCACCGGTCATGGACGCGGAGGTAGCATCCTCGTTCGGCCGAAGGATACCGACCACCTTTAAGTCTACGCCCTTTTCGTCATACAAATAGGAAAGTCCCGCATCGGAAGCGGATAAATCCACATAGCTTCCGTTTGTCTGCTTCTGATATTTTAATGCACTCGGAATCACACGGAAGGTCATTCCGCAAATTTCCTCATAGGTCCAAGGACCGAGATCCTGAGACACCTGCTTACCTGCCATAATGTCCTGGGTGGCTTCCATCATCACATCCATAGTGGTCAGACCAAGGGCATACAGTACCATATCACTGACTTCATTGTTTCTGTCCACCAAAACCACTACTTCATTATAAGCATCCGGCCATTCGCCGTGAATCAAATCGTACTGGTCCTTTACGGTCTGGCTGATGAGTTCTCCGTCTTCGCCGGTCATCATCTCGTTCCAGACATCCATTCCCACCATCATGGAGCTCATGCTTTCCATCATGGTGCTGGCCATACCGAAAGAGCTCATCATCATGGACATCAGCTCATTCACGTCAGCCTTTACCACCTTACCGTCCACATCCTTGGTGTAAACGCTCAGGTCCATATCATAAGAATACTGTACCGAAGAAATATACTGCTTGATTTCCTCGTTTTCTTCCAAATACTTCTTGAACTTTCTTAAGTTATTGGTCTTTGTTTCCATATCCGTGAGTGCGTTCATCATCTCGTACATGGTAGAATTTGCATATACCTTGTCAAGCTCATGATCACTAATCGGATTACCTTCCTTATCCACTCCCATCATAGTTGCAAGAAGCGCGGAGGAATCCACCACTTCCGCTTCCATGGTAATCGGGTAACTGGAAAGCGTATCTCTCTGTACGGAATCAATATACTCCTGCACACCGGTAGATACCGACAAAATCAGCGCAATACCGATAATACCGATGGACCCTGCAAACGCAGTCATAAAGGTACGTCCCTTCTTCGTCAGAAGGTTATTAAAGGAAAGAGAAAGCGCCGTAAGGAAGGACATGGAGGTCTTCTTTGCCCTCTTCTCCTTCTTGGTCTGCTCTATCGCCTGCACCTCTGCCTCGTACGGATCGGAATCGCTAATCAACTTACCGTCAAGCAAACGCACGATACGGCTGGAATACTCCTCTGCCAATTCCGGGTTATGGGTAACCATGATAACTAACTTATCCTTCGCTACCTCTTTTAAAATCTCCATAATCTGTACGGAAGTCTCACTGTCCAATGCACCCGTCGGCTCATCCGCCAGTAAAATATCCGGATTGTTTACCAACGCACGGGCAATCGCCACACGCTGCATCTGTCCGCCGGACATCTGATTCGGCTTCTTATTTAACTGGTCTCCGAGACCTACCTTCTCAAGCGCCTCTTTGGCACGCTTTCTGCGCTCTGCCTTAGAAACACCGGAAAGGGTCAGCGCCAGCTCTACATTCGCCAGTACGCTCTGGTGCGGAATCAGATTGTAGCTCTGGAATACGAAACCGATGGAATGATTACGGTAACTGTCCCAGTCGGAATCCTTAAACTTCTTCGTGGATACACCGTTAATAATCAAATCACCCTCGGTATACTGATCCAGTCCGCCGATAATGTTCAGTAATGTGGTCTTACCGCAACCGGACTGTCCGAGTACAGACACAAATTCACTCTTTCTGAACTGGATGCTGACTCCCTTTAACGCCGGCACAGTCATATCGCCTACGCGATACTCCTTCTTGATGTCACGTAATGTAAGCATATTCGCCTCCTATTTTCTGCCTCACAAACCAAAATATAAAATCCTTCTATCTATATGTAGCTTACAAAAGAAAACAATATTAACCATTATAAAATAACAGATTGCTTTTTTTTCGTCAATATATTATGAAAAATTTAATAAATTATTTAGGAATATCTTCTTACTCTCCCCTTGCTCGTATCCGCCGCAGGATTTTCCCCCCCGCGCTTGACGTGATTGACGTGATCCCCTCGTCAGTCCTTTTACTTCCATGATGCGTTCAACGTCCAGCTTCGGTTCCAAAGAATAATACGGAAAGTATACTCATACTTTGTCAACAAACTTATTGGTAAACCTTTATACATATAACCCAAAAATAATAAAAAAAGTCCGTCGAAAAGTAACTCTTCCCGACGGACTTTGATGGTCTGCTATTTCTTACTTTGCCTCAATATATCCCTGTGCCTTAAGAAGCTCTGCACAAAGTACTGCGCCGCCTGCCGCACCGCGAACGGTGTTGTGGGAAAGTCCTACAAACTTCCAGTCGTATACGGAATCCTCACGGATTCTGCCGACAGAAACGCCCATGCCGTTCTCATAATCCACATCCAGCTTCACCTGCGGACGATTGTCTTCCTCAAGGTACTGGATGAACTGCTTCGGTGCACTCGGAAGTTCAAGCTCCTGCGGAACACCCTTGAAGTTTACTAACTTCTCGATGAGCTGCTCCTTGGTTGCCTTCTTTCTGAACTTAACGAATACTGCAGCGGTGTGACCGTTTAATACCGGAACACGGATACACTGACAGGTGATTACCGGAGAGGTTGCCGGAACGATTACGCCGTCCTTAATTTCGCCCCAGATACGAAGCGGCTCCTTCTCACTCTTCTCTTCCTCACCGCCGATGTACGGGATGATGTTCTCTACCATTTCCGGCCAATCCTTAAAGGTCTTACCTGCACCGGAGATTGCCTGGTAGGTAGTAGCTACTACTTCGTACGGCTCGAACTCAGCCCAAGCGGTAAGAACCGGAGCGTAGCTCTGAATGGAGCAGTTCGGCTTTACTGCTACGAAGCCTCTCTTGGTACCGAGACGCTTCTTCTGGAAGTCGATAACCTTCATATGGTCCGGATTGATTTCCGGCACTACCATCGGAACGTCCGGGGTCCAGCGATGTGCGCTGTTGTTGGAAACAACCGGAGTCTCGGTCTTTGCATAAGCTTCCTCGATTGCCTTAATCTCGTCCTTGGTCATATCTACTGCACTGAATACGAAGTCAACGGTTGCAGCAACTGCTTCTACTTCGTTTACGTTCTTTACGATTAACTTCTTTACTGCTTCCGGCATCGGGGTGGTCATCTTCCAACGATCGCCTACTGCCTCTTCGTAGGTCTTACCTGCGCTACGAGGGCTTGCAGCCACGGTAACTACCTCAAACCACGGATGGTTCTCAAGGAGAGCAATAAATCTCTGTCCTACCATACCGGTTGCACCTAAAATTCCGACTCTTAACTTTGCCATAATAATTTACCTCCATCTTTCAACCGAACTTCTTATTCATTACTTCCTATCGCGTCTCGGTTTGTTTTTCTCTCGCGAACATTTGTCTTTCGCTATCATACACTCTTTTTATAGAATTGTCAACACCCAATTTGAAATATTTTTAAATTTTGTCATCACTGTCTAAGAATCGACGAAATGTGCCTTCCTTTTTGCCTATTCTGACGAGGCTTTACACATACGATTCCGCCGTTGCTCCAATTTCATCTTATATCTTCCGGGATATTCTCCCGAATATTATTTTGCCTCCTCCGCATAGCTCTCCAGCAGTTCCTCCAGCTCCGCCATGGTCTCCACCGCGTTTACCTTTACCCGAAGCTTTGCGGAATTCGGATATCCCGTGGTATACCAGGCCACGTGCTTTCGCATTTCCCGGATGCCGAGGTACTCTCCCTTAAACTCCAACTGCAGCCTTGCGTGTCGCAAAATCGTCTCAATCAGCTCCGCCATCGCCGGTTTCGGAAGCAATTCTCCCGTTTCCAAATAATGATTCACCCGATGAAACAGCCACGGGTCTCCCTGTACTCCCCGGGCCAGCATAAGTCCGTCACAGCCTGTGGTGTCTAACATCCGTTTCGCATCCTCCGGGGTAAAAATATCTCCGTTTCCGATGACCGGTATCTTTACCGCCTCTTTTACCTGCCTAATAACCTCCCAATCCGCTTTGCCGCTGTAATACTGCTCTCTGGTGCGTCCGTGGACCGCAATGGCAGCCGCACCGCTCTCCTCGGCAATTTTCGCCATCTCCGGAGCATTGGCATCCTCTTTTCCGAAGCCTTTCCGAATCTTTACCGTCACCGGCTTCTTGATTGCCTTTGCGATTGCCTCGATAATCTTTCCCGCTTTTGCCGGGTCCTTCATAAGTGCAGAGCCTTCTCCGTTATTGACCACCTTCGGCACCGGACACCCCATATTGATATCCAGAATATCAAAGGGCAGCTCCTCGATTCTCTTTGCCACCTCACTCATAATCCGGGCATCCTCACCGAAGAGTTGCAGCGCTACCGGGCGCTCGCTTTCTGCGGTCTCCAGCATAATTTTTGTATTTTTATTGTTATACAGAACTCCTTTCGCACTGACCATCTCGGTATAAATCAGGCTTGCCCCCTGTTCCTTACAAAGACAACGAAAAGGCAGGTCCGTTACACCTGCCATCGGCCCTAAGGCCAGTATGCCGTTCACTTTTACATTGCCGATTTGTAAACTTCTCTCCATGTTACTTCCCCTGTCCTTTGTTACGACGCCATATCAAATACAAGCCCTTCATGGTAAGCATCGGGTCATACGTATCAATGTACGCGGTCTCCTCTGCTATAATACGCCCTAGGCCGCCGGTTGCCACTACTTTTACATTCTGATAACCGGATTCTTCGATCATTTTCTTTACGATATATTCCGTCTGACCGATGGTCCCGTACACAAGACCCGCCTGCATACTGGTGATGGTCTCCTTGGCCAGGATGGACTCCGGCTTTTTAATTTCAATCTTCGGAAGCTTTGCCGCCTCGTTCCAAAGGGCATTGGCAGAGATCGCAATGCCCGGGCTCGTCACACCGGACACAAACTCTCCCTCCGCGTTCACCAGGTCATAGGTGGTTGCCGTACCGTAATCGATGACAAGTATCGGTCCACCGTACAATTCATAGCCTGCCACCGCATCCACCACGCGGTCCGCACCGATTTCCTTCGGATTAGCCGTCACGATCCGAAGCCCGGTCTTTGTCCCCGCCCCCACAATCATCGGCTTGCAATCAAAATATTTTAATACGGAATTGGTCAGGGAGTGCATCACATCCGGCACCACCGACGCAATAATCACATCCGTAATCTGTTCCTTCTTTATCCCGCGGTTTTCCACCAAACCGCAAAACATCAGACCGTACTCGTCCGAGGTACGTTTCTCTTTCGTCGTCATACGGAATGTCGTCACCAACTCTTCCCCGTCAAATATACCGCATGTAAAATTCGTATTTCCCACATCAATGGCAAGTAACATACCTATACTCCTTTCCGTTTCCCGTCAGACACTCCCGCACTCCGCACAGAAGCCCTACACATACACAAGAGCGAGGAATAACGTCGGTTATCCCTCGCACCATTTCCCTTAATATCCCGGAACAATCAGTTTTCCCGGGTCCTCTCCCAGAAAAAATACCTTAAAATACAACTCTAAAGACTCCAACAGTTCCTTCTTATCCTCCTGTAGCTTCTTGATCAAAAGGACACTGCCGATTTCATCGTACAACAAATCGCCTTCATCCGAATTCACCTCAAATACCAGCGTTCCGTCCTCCTCAAACACAAGAGAAAGGATACCGCCCACATCCTCCGTATAAAGAACGCACATAATCTTCAGTTCGTCCTTTATGGTCTTCGGAAGACCTTCGAAGTCTTCGTTTAAATAATACTTCTGCTCATAGGCATTGCTGACACACAGCACCACACGTCCCTCGTACATAAAAGCCTCCGATTTACTTTACTTCCAAACCGCCGAACAGACAGGTTCCTCTGATAAATACCGTCGGTGTGTTTTCGTCTGCCCCCAGCGGTGCCCTGGTACCGTTTTCCACACCGCCCAAAATCGGTGTAACGTCCATTACCACTCTGACATCAGCCGGCATAATAATGTCGATTCCGCCGAACACCGCCTTGACATCAATGGTAACATTGTTTCTTATCAACGCATTTTTCAGATTCATGTCAATTCCGCCGAATAACGCGGACAAATCCGCTCCGTTAAAGTAAGAATTGTCTACCCGGATATCCCGTCCCGAAAACACTGCGGAACACACAATTTTGTCCGTGTCTCCTACGTTCTCGTAAGTCCGGGTATTCTCCTCAATCCTCTCTTCTGTCCCGTCGTTCTCTTCCGGGATTTCCCGGTATACTGCGCCCTCTACCACCTCGGCATCCGTAACATACTCCACCGTCCCGGAGACTCTCTGCTGTCCGTTTTCGGACTCTCTCCGGTCAAACCGGTCCTCTGTAGTGTCTTCGCGCTCCGTCTTTCCTGCCTTCTTCGGAAAAATCAGATTCACACCGATGAGTACACAAACTGCCGCAATTAACAGTGCCCACAGTTTTTCGCCGCTAAGCACATCCTGTGCCATCAAAAGAAGGAACAGTCCGATTGCGATACCGATTAAGTTTCCTACCTTCGCTCCGTCCTTACGGAACAAGTTGCAAAAGCACGGTACAATAATAAACAACGTCCACCAGCCGTCAAAGAAAATCGTAAAATCATCAATGAAGCCCAGTGCCTCTGCCAAATATCCCCCACCGATTACTAAAAAGAGCAATCCCAGGATAATACCGACCGTATTATTTTTCTTCATATCCATTACCTCTCTTTATAGGATTTTTATCTCTGTCTCTATCATACAAGAGGTTTGGTCAAAAATCAAATTAGAAAATGATTAGATTTCTTAGAAAACCCGATGTTCCTACTTCTCCGGTTCGCCGAGAGTCGCAAGCATAACCGCCTTAATGGTGTGCATACGGTTCTCCGCTTCTTCAAATACCACGGACTGCACAGACTCAAACACCTCATCCGTCACTTCCATCTCGGAAATACCGAACTTCGCACTGATTTCCTTACCGATGGTAGTCTTTAAGTCATGGAATGCCGGCAGACAGTGCATAAAGATTGCCTGCGGTCCCGCATTGTCCATCGCTGCTTTGTTTACCTGATACGGAGAAAGCTCCTTGATACGCTCTGTCCAAACGCTGTCCGGTTCACCCATGGATACCCAGACATCGGTATACACAACATCCGCACCCTTGGTACCTTCCGTCACATCCTCGGTCAAGGTAATGGTAGCACCGGTCTGTGCCGCAATTTCCTCACACTGCGCAACCAGCACCTTATCCGGAAAATACTTCGCGGAGGTACATGCGGTAAAATGCATACCGAGCTTTGCGCACACTACCATCAGGGAATTTGCCATATTGTAACGGGCATCGCCCATATAAGTCAGCTTCACGCCCTTAATTCTTCCGAGCTTCTCCTTAATGGTAAGCACATCCGCCAACATCTGGGTCGGATGGAACTCATTGGTCAAACCGTTCCATACCGGTACGCCGGCATACTTCGCCAGTTCTTCCACGATTTCCTGACCGTAGCCACGGTATTCGATACCCTCGTACATGCTGCCCAGCACTCTTGCGGTATCCGCAATGCTTTCCTTCTTACCGATCTGGGAACCGGCCGGATCCAGATAAGTACAGCCCATACCCAAATCGTAAGCTGCCACCTCGAAGGAGCAACGGGTTCTGGTACTGGTCTTTTCGAAAATCAAAGCCACATTCTTTCCTGCATGGTAATCCTTGGTCAAAATGCCCTTCTTTTTCTTCTCCTTTAACTCTGCAGCCAAATCCACCAGATACAAAATCTCCTCCGGCGTATAATCCAATAATTTTAAAAACGAACGTCCCTTTAAATTCATTACTCTGCCTCCTTCTCAACTTCGACAATATTCACAAGAATATGCTCCAGTGCCTTTTCCATCAACATGGACTGGCGAAGAGTTGCTTCATCCTGTACTTCGTATAACTGTTCCAGCGTCATGTTGTTGCTTGCCGCGTATTCCGCTACCGCTTCGTTATACTCCGTTTCGGACAATTCAATATTCTCGGCCTTTGCCACACAATACAATACGATTCTGTCCTGCTCGTAACGGCGAATCTGCTTCTCTACCATGGTCCACAACACTTCGCTTGCTTCTTCACCAAATACCGATTCAAACTCTTCTACGCTCGTAAATCCGTACATATAGGCATAATACTGCTTCTCCAAATCAAAGGCCGCAGCAATATAGTCCTCATTCAATTTACCGAATTCGGCATTCTCCACCAGATAATCCATAATCCCGTTGTACTTTCTCTCCTCGGTCAAAAAGCCCTTGGCATACAAACGGAAATCCTCGGTGGTGGTGTATGCTCCTGAGGTAATCTCCGTTACAAACTCATCCGTAAACTCCGGCAGTACCTGTGCGGCGGAAGAATGAATCTTTACCTCAAACACAACCTCTTTGCCTGCCATTTCTTCGCTCCAGTAATCGTCCGGGAACTTCAAATTCAGGCTCAAAGCATCTCCCTTTTTCGCACCGACCAGACCTTCTTCAAAGCCCTCCATAAACTCTCCGGAGCCCAGTTCCAACTCCTTACTCGCTTCGGAACCGCCTTCAAAAGCCACCCCGTCTAAGTATCCCACATAATCAATGATGGCAATATCGCCCATCTCTAACGGTCCGTCCTTTAACTCTCTGACCTTGTTATTTTCCAGTACTTCCTGGACATAGACATCTACATCCGTCTCCGTAATCTTCTCTACCTCAAAGCCCATATACCCTTCCGGTAACACGGTAGTTGCCACATAGTCATCGTAATTTGTAATCGGCAATTCCGCATAAGCCTGATCCATCTCAGTCGGTGTTGCGGTCGGTCCCGGAGTACTCGTCGCCGGCAACGTCACATCCGCCGGTGCCTGGGTCGGGTTCTTTCCTCCCGCCGGATTCGTCGTGTTACATGCACAAAGTGCCATACTCATTGCCACACAAACAGCAGCAACTAACATCTTCTTTTTCATACTTATCTTCCTCTTTTCTAAAAATACATTCATTTTCCATAAACTCCCGCAATCCTGCGAAACCAGAAAAAAACAGCGTGCCTCCCGCAACATCGGAAAACACGCTTTATAGTATACCACGATGCAGTGAAAAAGGCAAGCAAAACACCGTTAAAATGCCCTGTTCACCAATTTTTCACGAATCCTTCATTTGAGATTTAAATACGTGAGCCGCCAAATATCCGAATACAAGTGCCGCGCTGATTCCTACCGCAGAGGAAGCAAAGCCGCCTTTAAATATACCAAGGAACCCCGACTCGTCTACCGCTTTCTTTACTCCCTCAAACAACGTATGCCCGAAACCGGTTAACGGAACCGACGCCCCGGCCCCCGCCCATTCCTTAAAAGGCCCGTACAAGCCTACCGCACTGAGCACCGCACCTGTGCATACCAAAAGTACCATAATCCGCCCCGGCTGCAGCTTCGTCTGATCCATCAAAATCTGTACCAGGGCACAGATTCCTCCGCCTACCGTAAATGCAAGCACATACTCCACTTTACCACACCTCCTGTTTCCGTTCCAAAACAATGGCATGAGCAATTCCCGGAATGCTGCTGCCCTCGTTGGCACTGACCGGAGAAAGCAGCGCCCCCGTCGGCACAAACAAAATCCGGTTCCAATCGCCCTTATATAACTGATCCAGCAAATAGCCCGCCAGAGTGGACGCGCTGCATCCGCAGCCCGAACCGCCGGAATGGGTATCCTGAAGCTCATTATCATAAATGAGCAATCCGCAATCCTCCTGTACCGGCTCCACCCGGTAGCCCTTCTGTCCCAACAGATCCGCAAAAATTTTCACGCCTACCGCACCCAAATCGCCGGTAATAATCTTATCGTAATCCGCCGGCGTCCGATGAAAGTCCTTCAAATGAGCCTCTACTACCGCAGCGGCCGCCGGAGCCATACAAGCTCCCATATTGGCCTTATCCTTAACACCGTAATCCGTGACCCGGCCCACGGTACCTCCGGCCACCACCACTTCTACTCCCTGTTTTCCCGTTCCGCCGCGTACTGCCGCTGTATCCTCCCGTTGGGCACGGCTCCTCTCAAGCGCTGTCTTATTTCCCAGGACAATGGCGCCGCTGCCGGTTACGGTCCAGGTTGCCGCAAGCGGTCTCTGATTTCCGTAGGCGAGAGGAAAGCGGAATTCCTTCTCCGCACTGGCGAAATGGCTGGAGGTAACCGCCTCGGTACAATCCGCAAACCCGCCATCCACCGCCATGGATGCCAAAAGCAGGCTTTCTCCCATGGTGGAACAAGCTCCGTATACCCCAAGAAACGGAATCGGCAGCTCTCCCGCACCGAAGGAGCTGGCCAGAAGCTGACCCAGCAAATCTCCCGCAAACAACATCCGTATCTGTTTCGGCGTCAGGCCCGCCTTTTTTATCGCCAGCGCAGCTGCCGTCTGCATCATCCGGCTTTCCGCATCGTTCCAGTTCTCTCCTCCGAACCGGTCCGTATCATCGATAATATCGAAAAAAGAACGAAGAGGACCTTCCCCTTCTTTGCTTCCTACCACTGCCGCCCGTCCCAGTACATACACATCCTCTGTAAAACGAACACTTTGTGCACCGACACTCTTGCTTTCTCCCATTCCCTTGCCGCCTTTCCGCAGGATTTTCCATCTCTTTCCCGTCCGATTCATTTTGCCGTTAATTCATTTACAGTATTCGCGTTCCGTTCCGAATTATACATTAAAATCGAATTACCCAATGTCCATAGCGGAGCGTTTTTGCTCTCTAGGAAATGCACAATTTCCTATAACGCAAAAAGCGCACCTTCTATCCGAAAGCACGCTTCTCATTCCAAAACTTCATTGGTCTTATTTAAGTATTTTTTTCAGATTCACCTTATCCGCCGCAACCGCAAGTACCACAAACAAGGCATAAGGAAGCGGCAACAGGCAGGCTGCAAAATAAATAAATCCGTCCCCCACATGAACATACCCGTTTACACTCGGAATATGAAGATAGGCGGTAAACACAAATACCAGTGCCGTAAGCACGCCGGCCAGACACATATTTTTCAATCTGTTTTGATTTCCTTGTTTCATTTTACGTCCTCCGTTTCGTCTCTGATTTCCGTTAAAAATTCTTCAAAACATACTCCGTCGGTAACCGGAATATTAAGCTCTACCGTACGACGCAACACCTTTGTAATAAAAGCCGCCGCATGGCGCACCGAAGCAAGAAATCCCACTCCGTTTACCGCATCTGCCGCTATGACGGAAGAAAACACATCTCCCGTTCCCGCACGGAACGGTCCGATTTTCGGCACTGCCACCTCCACCGGTACATTCCCTTTTTCATAAACAAAGTTAATCAGACGTCCATCCCGTTCCAGTCCGGAAATCACAATTTTCTTCGGTCCCAAAACACTCAGCTTCTCACACAACGAGGTCAACTCCGCTTCTCCCATATCCGCCTGATACACGGTATCCGTCAAAATACACGCCTCCGTCAGATTCGGCGTCAGAATATCGGCGTAGGGCAGTAGTTCTTTCATCTGCTTTGCCAGTTCCGGGGAATACGTAGAATAAAGCTTTCCCTCGTCTCCCATCACCGGGTCCACCACCGTCACAGTGCCTTCTTTCTTAAAGTATTCCAAAAAGTGCCTTACAATCTTTGTCTGCTCCGGGGAGCCCAAAAAGCCGGTCAAAATCCCATCAAAGGTCAGTCCCAACTTTTTCCACTCGTCTATGTACGCACTCATATTGTTGGTATAGTCCGTATAAAAGAAACTGTCGTAGGCTGTATGATTGGAGAATACCGATGTCGGCACAGGACAGCACTGCACCTTTAAGGCCGAGACAATCGGCAGGGACACGGTCAGAGAGCATCGTCCGAATCCGCAAAAATCATTGATTACCGCAATCTTTTTCTGCTGATTGTGTACCATTTCCGATCCTCCTTGCTTTTTTTCTTTTCTCAGTATATAATAGATTTGGTTATATGATAATAGCCAGAAAAGGAGAATTTTATAATACCAGATGAAGTATAACATTCAAAAGACAGACACCATCCCCGCCTATCTTCAGTTGTATAAACAGGTCCGGGACGATATTATTGCGGGCATCTACCCTTACGGAACCAAGCTTCCCTCCAAGCGCCTCATTGCCACGGAAACCGGCATCAGTACGGTTACGGTGGAGCATTCCTATGCGCTTTTGTGTGAAGAGGGCTATATCGAAACCAGGGAACGTAGCGGCTACTTTGTCAGCTTTCGTACCGAGGACGCTTTCTTAGCCTCCACCGCAGATACCGCTCCTGTTTCCGAAGTACTTCCCCACCACACCGACGCCGGCACACCGGATTTTCCCTTTTCCGTCCTTGCAAAAACAATGCGTAGCGTGTTAAGCGAGTACGAAGAAGGAATTCTGGATCGCAGTCCCAACTCCGGCTGTACCGAACTTAGAAATGCCATTCGGCGTTATTTATTACGCAGTCGCGGCATTACGGCGGATACAGAGCAAATTATCATCGGTTCCGGGTCCGAGTACCTGTACAGCTTGCTTGTAGAATTATTGGGTCGTGATAAAACCTACGCCTTGGAATCTCCTTCCTACAAAAAAATCCAGCAGGTATATCACGCCGCAGATGTGCAGACCACACTGCTTCCTTTAGGCACCGACGGTATTAAAAGCACCGCCCTGCGGTCATGTACCGCCGATGTTCTGCATATTTCCCCGTACCGCAGCTTCCCAAGCGGTGTCACCGCATCCGCTTCTAAACGTCACGAATATATGCGCTGGGCGTCAAACAGGAAACGATATATTATCGAGGACGACTTCGAATCGGAATTTACCGTCTCGAAAAAGCCGGAGGAAACCTTGTTTTCCCACACCTCCGACGATAACGTCATCTACATGAATACCTTCTCCAAAACCATCTCGCCTTCCTTACGTATCGGCTACATGGTATTGCCGAAGCACCTGGTTCCGGAGTTTCAAAAAAAGCTCGGCTTCTACTCCTGCACCGTACCAACCTACATGCAGTATGTATTAGCCAAGCTTTTAAATAACGGCGATTTCGAACGACACATCAACCGTGTCCGTCGTAAAAAACGAGCTTCGTCCCGCTCAAACGAAGACTAGGCGTTTCTCCGTACAATGGCCTTGCCCTTCCATTTTCCGAGACGCCAACGTACCAGCATGATAATACCGCGGATACATTCGTCCGCAGCGGTTCCCATAAACACGCCGCCGATTCCGAAGGACAATGCCACACCGAAGGTATAGCCTACGGTTACACCGCATCCCCACATACATAAGAGTCCCATCAGTACCGGGAACAACACATCACCGGCCGCCTTCATACTGCCGATGACCACAAGGTTTGTGGTACGACCGATTTCCAGTACAATACCTACCGCCAGCACCTTTTGTACCAACGGCACCACAGCCGTATTCGGAGTAAAGATTTTTAGAGTCCACGGACAAAGCAAAAAGTTTAACGTCGCAATTCCGATGGCCACCGGCAGGGAGGTCATAAGCGTCTTCATTACACGCTTATCCGCTGCGTCCTCTCTACCCGCACCAACCAGATGTCCTGTTACAATCTGGGTTGCCTGCGCCAGCGCATTGGAAAACACAACAGAGAAGGACATTAGTGTATTGCTGTACACCTTGGCATTCGCCGACAGTTCTCCCATCGGGTTAATAAAGGAAAGCAACACCAACTGGTACATGGAATAGGCCAGATTCTCTCCCGCGGACGGCACGCCGATTTTCAGCATTTTCACAAGAATCTGTTTCGGGAACGGATTCAGCGTCCGAAGAGAAATCTTACCGATCTTATATCGGAAGAAAATAAACATCGCCACGGAAAGTGCCAAAATACGGGCCGTTACGGTGGAAATTGCAACACCTGCAACACCCAGATTCAAATACTTTAACGGACCGTACAAAAACAGCCAGTTTCCCACGATATTTACCAGATTCACCGCAAGAGAAATAAACATTCCCACTCGGGTATATCCGTGACAACGGAGAATCTGCACCATTACATTGTAGCCTGCCTGCAAAAACAGGAAACCACCTACGATGGCCATATAGATACCGGCATCCTCTACCTGAGCCGGACTTACCTTTAATATACGCAAAAAGGTGTCCCGGAACAAAAATACCACAGTACTTAAAACCACACCCAAGGTAAGGTTAAATACCACCGACAGGGTATAAATCTGATTCATGTTCTCCGTCTTTTTCGCTCCCAGATACTGTGCCACCACAACGCCGGTCGCACTGGCAATCACGTTGAACATAATAATAAACAAAAACATCATCTGGTTGGCATTTCCCACCGCGCCTACCGAGTTTTCGGAATACCGGCTGAGCATTACGGTATCCACATTATTTAACAAAATATTTAACAACAGTTCCACAAAAATCGGTCCCGCCAGTAACAGCATGGAGGTCTTTTCGTTGATTTCCATTGTTCTTTGCTTGCTCTGCTTCATCTGCAACTCTCCTTTAAGCTTCTCGCTACCTGTTTTTCAACAATACGCCTCATTGCAAATCCTGATACACATTCCTTCATTCACATTACTATACACCACTTTTTTCCATCTTGCAAGCCAAAATATGCAAATATTTATATTATTCATTTTTGTTCATTTTGTCATGCGGTTGTTTTTACCAGTCTGACACGTCTTTCCTTCTTTTCTTCCGTCTAACATGTGATTCGTTTTTTTATACCGAATCAATATTTCTCAACCTCTGCAAACCCGTTTTTTTACTGCAATATTTTAATATAGTAAAGAATCAGCCATAAAAAAGAGCGGTCGACACCGGCACTGTTTTCCTCCGGTTCTCCGCTCATTTTTCTTTTTATTCAAAACGGAACCGATTTTACATCTGCTCCACCCCACGAATCAGCACCGGCACCAACTGTTTTTTACGGGACACTACCCCTGCCAGTTCGATGCTGTTATCCGCGCCGCCATGACCATAGGACACCTCCAACAAACTTCCCACATCTTCTCCCGCATACAGCAAAGTGGTGGATTCCTTTACAATATCCGTCAGCATAAAGAATACCATATCCACCTGCTGGTTCTCGCGAAAACGCGTAAGGCTCGGCTTGATTCGATCGCCGATCATCTTCAGTTCTTCCGCATTCATAGACATAATCTGGCTGATACCGAAGGTCACGTTCTCGGAGGAGAACTTTTTAAAATCCTGGAAGAAAATCTCTTCCTCGGATTTATGACAAAGGTCACTGGCCGCCAAAAACATTTCGTTTGCGTAGGATTCCACATCAATTCCCGCAATTTTCGCCAAATATTCCGCTGCCGCCTGATCCGCCGGGGTACAGGTCGGGGAACGGAACATCAAGGTATCGGACAAAATGGCGGAACACAACAACCCGGCAATCTGTTTTGAAATCTCCGCCCGGTTTTCCTGATACATCTGATAAATAATGGTTGCGGTACAACCGAGAGGCTGATTTCGGAAAAACACCGGTGCCATAGTCTCCATGGTACCCAGACGATGATGATCGATAATCTCCAGAATCTCCGTATTTTCCACACCTTCCGCCGCCTGGCTCTTTTCGTTATGGTCCACCAGAATCACCTGCTTTTTCTTCATATCCAGCAAATTTCTGCGGGAAATCATACCGCGGTACTTCCCCTTCGTATCCAAAATCGGGAAGTCTCTGGTACGCTTCTTTGTCATAACCTCACGGATTTCATCTACAAAATCCGTAGTTCGGAAGCTGTCGATTTTCTCTGTAATCATGAAATGCGCAATCGGCATACTCTGATTAATCAGTCGTGCCACCGTATACGTGTCATGAGGGGTAGACAGTACGGTGCATCCCTTGGCCTCCGCCATTTTACGAATGGTCAGAGATACATTGGCTCCTTCACAAATAATAATACAGGCCGCGTTCATTTCAATGGCACATAACTGCGTCTCGTAACGATTTCCGGTAATGACCAGGTCGTGCTCCGCAATATAATCCTCCATCAAATCGGGATTTGCCGCCGCAACCAGTACCTTTCCTGCATCAAAAAGCGCATTCTCGTCTCCCACCAAAAGCTGCGCGTCCAAAGTCTCCACAATATTGCGATAGGAGGTCTTTGCCTTTGATAAAATGCTGCTGTCATAAACATCCATATATGAAGTAGCGATATCCCCGATGGTAATGAGGCCCTCCAAGTAACCGTCCTTCGTTACAATCGGCAAGGTTACCACATTCTTTTCCTTCATAAGGGTATAGGCGTTTTTCAACGAAATGCCCCCCGACACACCGTCAATTTCACGAATCTGGATATCCTTTACCTGTGTACCTACATCCTCCACCAGTTCCGGCACATCCACTTTAAAATAATTCAAAACAAATCGGGTCTCGGCGTTAATCCCTCCTGCCCGGCGCGGTACATACAAATCGGAATCAGTCACCCTGTTCTTTAACTCCGCATAAGCAATGGCGGAACAAATCGAATCGGTATCCGGGTTTTTGTGACCGATGACGGTAATCTTTCTTTTATGTGTAGTCATAGCAACGAATCTCCTTTCGAAGAAAGCATAAATAGGTCTACGTTTTCACTTATTATAGACCGCAAGCGGTAACATCGTCAAGTAGCATTCCCCCACCCCATAAAATAACCTTTTATATAAAAATCCTTGCATTGATTAGCTTTCTAATTGACTTTAGGAATCAATTGTTTTATCATAGAATCAATGGGGTTTGTTTCTGTTTTGAAATCATCCCCGGATTTTAAATTTATGAATTTTTACGGAGGTATTTTTATGGCAAAAGCACTTGGTTTGAATCCGTATCTTCCGTCCTGGGAATATATTCCGGACGGCGAGCCGTATGTATTCGACGGTCGTGTCTATGTGTACGGTTCCCACGACTATTACAACGGTTATGTATTCTGTATGGGCGATTATGTCTGCTGGTCCGCACCGGTAGATGATCTCGGCAACTGGCGTTACGAGGGAGTGATTTACCCGAAGACTTCAGACCCGTTGAACCCGGAAGGTAAGATGTGTCTCTATGCACCGGACGTGACCGTAGGTCCGGACGGCAGATACTATCTGTACTATTGTCTCGACCACGCTCCGGTAGTTTCCGTTGCGGTTTGTGACACTCCGGCAGGTAAGTATGAGTTCTACGGCTATGTTCACTATGAAGACGGCACCCGTCTCGGCGAAAAGCCGGGGGATGAACCGCAGTTTGACCCGGGCGTTCTGACCGAAGGCGGCAAGACCTACCTTTACACCGGTTTCTGCGGCAGAGGCGACAAGAGCCGTACCGGTTCTTTGGTATCGGTACTGGATTCCGATATGATTACGATTTTAGAGGCTCCGAAGCTGGTAGCACCGGGTTGCATGTACTGTGAAGGTACCGGCTTTGAAGGACATTCCTTCTTCGAAGCATCCTCCATCCGCAAAATCGGCGATACCTATTACCTGATTTATTCCTCTGAGGTAATGCACGAACTGTGCTACGCTACCGCAAAGTGCCCGACGGATAAGTTTACCTACGGCGGCGTTATCGTCAGCAACTGTGATTTACATATCGACACCTACAAGCCGGCAGATATGCCTGCTGCCTACGGTGCCAACAACCACGGCAGCATCGTGGAGATTAACGGCGAATGGTACATCTTCTATCACCGTCAGACCAACGGCGGCTGGTATTCCCGTCAGGGCTGTGCGGAAAAGATTACGGTCCTTGCAGACGGCTCCATCCCGCAGGTTGAGATTACCTCCTGCGGCTTAAACGGCGGTCCGCTTCCGGGCGAGGGCGAATACGCAGGTTACCTTGCTTGTAACTTATTCACCGATAAGCCGCGGGCTTACGTAGGCGGCGAAGGCTTCCCGAAGGTTATGCAGGACGGCCGCGACGGCGACGAAGAGATCGGCTATGTGGCTAACATCAGCAACAGCGCAACCGCAGGCTTCAAGTACTTTGACTGTAAGGGCATCAAGCGTTTCGCGGTGACCACCCGCGGCTACGGCAACGGTACCTTCGAAATCAAGACCGCTTGGGACGGCGAGGTTCTTGGCTCCGTTACCTTAGAGTACACCAACGTATGGGAGCGCTACGAGGCCGAAGCCAACATCCCGGACGGTGTCAACGCAATCTATCTTACCTACCGCGGTGGCGGAAACGTAAGCTTAAAGTCATTTGAACTGATAAAGTAATTTAGGATTTTATGAAATTGCGCCCGCCACGGGCTACGGGCGTGGCGATTCTTACGATTTGATCGGAGGAACTTTAAATAGTTCTGGCTCCCACTGTGCCATTCCGATTTTTGCTTTTCCCGAAGGGGCGCGCTTCTAGCGCAGTCGAAATCACCTCTTAACGGTTCTAAGTCTCGAGGTCGCTCCCGAGAGACGCCTAGAACCGGTTAGAGGAAGTTTGACGGAGCGTTGCGCTCTGCAAAAATGGAATGGACTCAGTGGAGGCAGAACTACCAAAGCTCTCTCAAATCGTAAGAAGGGCGTGGCGGCGCACAATCAAAAAGGAGGGTATTATGATTCGTAAGGCAAAAACAGAAAACGGTATTGTAAAGGGTCTCCCGGCAGCAGACCCGCGTATTACCGCATTTAAAGGTATTCCGTTCGCAGCTCCGCCGGTAGGCGAAAACAGATGGCGCGCACCGCAGCCGTGTCCGAACTGGGAAGGCGAGTTGGAAGCCTATGAGTTCGCTCCGATTTCCGTTCAGAACACACCGGGCCTGGGCACCGACATCTACTGTAAGGAATGGCACGTGGATCCGGAGATTCCGATGGGCGAGGATTGTCTGTACTTAAACGTATGGACCAATGCAAAGAGCACCGAGGATAAGCTTCCGGTTCTCGTTTGGATTTTCGGCGGCGGTTTCAACTGGGGTTATACCGCTGAAATGGAATTTGACGGCGAGCGCTTCGCACGCAGAGGCGTCGTTGTGGTTACCGTAAACTATCGTTTGAATTTGTTCGGTTTCCTGGCTCATCCGGAGCTTGCAAAGGAACAGCCGGGCGCTCCGGCAAACTTCGGTCTTTTGGACCAGCAGGCCGGTATCAGATGGGTAAAGAGAAATATTGCAGCCTTCGGCGGCGACCCGGACAATATTACCATTGCAGGCCAGTCCGCAGGCGGCGGCAGCGTAATGCAGCAGCTGGCCACTCCGCAGAATGAGGGATTATTCCAAAAGGCAGTTATTATGAGCGGCGCTATCCGCAGTCCGTACCAGGTACAGTCTCCGGTAACCTCTCCGATGACCTTTGAAAAGGCACAGGAGCAGGGTAAAGGCTTCTTCGATTTCATCGGTGCCAAGTCCTTAGCCGAAGCAAGAGCGATGGATGCTACATGGCTCCTTAGTAAATATGATGAGTATGTTGTTACTCACGGACGCATGTTCCCGATTGAAGACGGCGTATTTACCGTCGGAGACCCGATGAAGCGTATTGCAGCCGGTCAGGCCTTAAACGTTCCGATTATGGCAGGTAATACCGCTGACGAATTCCCGAATTCCATCCCGGCAAAGGATGAGGCGGAATTCATTGCCAAGGCAAAAGAAATGTTCGGCGACAAGGCAGACGAGTTCCTGGCATTCGCAGAAAGCAAGAAGCAGATTTCCTTCATGGGCAACACCGCATTCGCACCGGTAAACGGCATCGAATGCTCCGTAAAGAGCCTGTTCCTTGACCGTCAGGAAAACGGCAACACCAAGGATTGCTACTACTATCGTTTCGATGCGGATATTCCGGGACCGGATGCGCCTGGCACCTTCCACTCCGTGGATTTATGGTTCTGGTTCGAAACACTGGCAAAGTGTTGGAGACCGTTCACCGGCAAGCACTACGATGTATCCCGTCAGATGTGTAACTACATGACCAACTTCATCAAGACCGGCAACCCGAACGGCCTTGACATCGACGGCACACCGCTTCCGGAATGGAAGGCTTACACCAAGGAGCACAACTCCGGTATCGTCTTCGGCAAGGAAAACTGCTACGGCGAGGAAAACTCCGACAGTGCTTATGTGGACTTCCTCATCGAAGAGATTCGTGACCAGTTAAAGAAATAATAATAAAGAAAAGACCACTAAGGTGTTAGCTTACGCACCTTAGTGGTTTTCTTATAACTTTTTCTTTGCAATATTTTTATAAATATTTTTCTTAAAATCTTTCTTTGAATGAAAAAATTCACTCTCCGATTTGCTCAACACACTCTTCTGTGCAATAGCTTCAACCGTGCAAATTAAATCTGCCGCTTGCGATAGCTTATACTGATTCGTCTCAATCTTTCTAAATTCAACATTAGAAAACATCGCATTAAAAACCGATATCAGTATCTGTGCCAGTTCTATCTGTCCATAGTCATAGTATACAATAAGCCTATCAAACGCGGAAAAATAACCATAATTTGCACGTAGTTGATTCGCTATTTCTTTTGTTAGTTTATCAGTATACGCTAGCTTAGATTTCTCCGCACACTCCCCTTGATTAATAACAGGACAAATATATCGCACATCTAACATACGCGTAAAGTGATACAGTGCATTAAACAAAGCTTTTCTTTGTTCTCTCAAATCATTTTTATATACACTTTCACGTCTGATTAACGGACCTGTATGAATCGTATGTTCCGGATATCCCCAGTTACTTACTTGTCTTTCTAAAGCTTCAATATTCTTTGATATATCTATTTCCTGATTATGTAAAATCATTGCAACATAATAATTTGGAAAAAGTGGATTATATTCCCCAAAATCTCCGGATTCATCTATAAAAACACTAAGTACCTTCTCCCGCATCACAAACACCCCTTCAATGTATAAAAATGGCGGGGTAAATCCCCGCCAGCCGGTGGACCAGGACCTTTCGGTCAGCCCAAATTTCAATGCACTTCGTGCAACAGATTCATATCTGTAATTATATTATATGCCATTTACGTAAGAACGTCAACCGGTTTTATATAAAACAGCCATTTTTCCCATTTATCCCCAATTCTCACATGCAACGAGACTTTTTCGGAACGAATTTCTTATTTCGACAAATTTCTACTGCAGTATTTTATTCTCTACTTGTAGAATTGCTTCAGATTCCGCACAAACAGTTTCGCCGGCCGATGTCCCTTTCCTTCCGTCATCTTTTCCGTTTCTATCACGTAATCCGCAATCTTTCTCCGGAAGTTTGCAGTTAACAGTTCCTGCCCGGATATGAGCTCCATGGCGTTCTGAAGCTGATTTAAGGTAAACATCTCCGGCATCAGGTCAAATGCGATTCTCGGGTCCTTCTCCAAGGTCTCCCGCAGATATTGCCATGCTCTTAAAACAACCTTCGCATGGTCAAAGGCAAGTCCGTTGCTTTCCGTAATGCTGTAGCTCACTCTCTCGTGGTAGTCACAAAAAGTCTTGCATTCCGTAACCTTTGCCGTCAGCACCACTCCCGTTTCTTCCTGACGGAAGTTTAAGCTGTATTCTGTTTCAATACCGGCATAATTCTCTTTTACCTCTTTTTTCACTTCCGCAGACGACACCTCTACGGTAAACCATGCCGCTTCCTTGGCATCCGTTCCCGCATTCAACTTATATTTTCCGGCATCGATTAAGGCCAGAAACGCATTGGAAATCACCCAGCCTCTGGGATCTCTGTCCGCTTCTCCGAAGCTTCCGAACAGACTCAGGTAGGCATTTTGCACCCCGGTCTCCTCCAACAACTCCCGTCTTGCGGTCTCCGACACATCCTCTTCCGGTCTGCAAAAGCCGCCCGGCAGCGCCCAGCTTCCCTTATACGGGTAAGTTCCTCTGCAAACGAGCAAAATCCGCAACGATTTCTTCGGAAGCTTTCGGAAGTTCTCCGCTTCCGCCGCCTCCATTACCGAAAAAATCGCCATATCCGTTGCCAACGACGGACGCTTATATCTGGATATGTCATACTGCTCCAGGTACTTTTTTTCTTCTTCACTCATTCTGTACTTATTCATTTCTTCTCCTTTCCCCGGATAACTTCTACGGTTCAAAACACGGCATTAACTCCAACTTAAACAGGTTTCTCTTATGCAGGGTATCGATACGCTCCTTTACCGCCGGATCTTCGCAAATCCCCTCCCGGATGTAGCGGTCCAGTGCCGCATAGGTAAAGCCCAGATTATCTTCGTCGGTCTTTCCGCAAAGGCCGTCAATCGGTACCTTTTCCACCAAATCCAAAGGCAATCCCAGCTCTTTTCCGATGGCCTTTACTTCTGCCACCGTAAACCGGGACAACGGGCTGAAATCTCCCACACTGTCACCGTAACGGGTAGAATACCCTACCCAGTCCTCGGAAAGGTTACAGGTGTTTGCCACGCGTCCGTTTACGCTCTGACTCACCGCATACAGCACCGTCATACGGATACGCGGCGGCAAATTGGTTCTGGACTGGGTAGAAATCTCGATGTCCGGTAGCGCTCCCAGAATACCGTCCAGGGCCGCCTTAATATTTACCTCATAATTCTTGATTCCCAATACGTCAACCAGCTTTCTTGCCATGTCGATGTCCCCCTGTATGCCACACGGCATCAGTACACCGATGACCCGGTCTTTTCCTAACGCTTCCACACAAAGGGCTGCCACCACGGAGCTGTCCTTTCCTCCGGAAATCCCCACTACCGCATTACAGCCGGTTCCGTTTGCATCAAACCAGTCTCTGATCCACTGTACACATCTGTCCTTCATTTCTTTTGCATTAAATTCATAGCCACTCACTAAAAAGCACCTCCGTTTAATACTTCTCTGATTTCCCGTAACGTCTGCTCCTTTACAAGCTTTCCGTCCTTAAATACGATATTAAGCAAGTTCCGTTCATCCGTCACCGCCTCGTTCCAGTTATATTCATCCTTGTATTTCAGTACTCCGTCCTCGCGATAAACCACACAGCAGCCCTTCTGGGACTTTTTAAAACCACCATCCTTCGGGTTCTTAAAAATCGGATACGGAGCCCCGTCAATCTCACAATAGGTTGCCTTAATACAGGAACTGAAGGTATCTCTTGTAAACGGTTTTAAAATACCGTCCTCCTCGATACACTGGAAGGAGAAGGAGCCTACGCCCAGCGCCACATTGGAGCAGGCAAAACCTTTTTCCGTCAATATTTCGTAAATCTGCTCACAACGCTGTACCGTAATAGAATCCCCGTAAATCGCCTTCACATGCGGGTCCAGCACCTTATATCCCTTACTGTTTACCGTACCTCCGAAAATATCCCAAAGCTTAAATACGGTTTCGGTAACTACCTCCACGCAATCTCCGGAATCTCCCCGCATCAGCATACAGCCGTTATGCTCCAAAATCTCCTTCTTTAACTGCGGCAACACGTTTTCAATAATGTTCCAGTAATCATAGGAATCCAACACGGCAGAGAAAGAGGTATTCGGATAGATCTCGGTTAACAAACGACGGAGCAGGGTGATTTCATCTCCGTCCACAGCAAAGTTACTGCACATGACGGAATGCTCCGTACTCGGGCTGCCGAAGGCCACCGGCTCTTTTGTACAGTCGCAGTTATAGTTCTGCTCCAGATACGGAATGGTCGGCACCGTAGCGGTATTTAGGAAGGACAGACACCAGCCTGCACCCGCCTTTACAGCAGACTCCGTACATTCTTCTCCGCGGAAATCAAAGGCTCCTAAGGCTCTCGCCCGCGGTATGGTATCCTCACAGGTAAGGTCATAGTACCTGTTTACGATTTCTCTGTAGGTATGTCCTACGGTAGCTGCCAACATCGGGTGCCAGCTCTCCGCGGAAATCAAACTTTCCAGGGACTGAGGCAGCCATGCAAAGTCCGGGTGGGTATTGGTGATTCCGAACATCGGCACATGCATCGGTACTAAGGTTCCCTCCGGCAGAGCAAATATCTCAATCGGAAGATAGCCCAGCTTATGGAGCTTTTCCACCTTTTCGATTTTATACGCTTCCGCGCCTAAGGTGGCATCCATAATTCTCCGATACCCCTCCATCACATCGTCAAAGGACTTTAGAAAAAACTCTTCGTTAAAATAATCCACCAGATAGGTCTTAATAAATCCCTGTAAGCCGAACATAACCACCTCGTTCCAGCGCTTTACCCGGCTCATCCGCGGGGTAAAATAAGACACTGACTTCGTAATTCCCTTCGGCAACATCTCGGCATGTACCGCCTTATAAAAATCAATCAACAACATCGGATTTGTTCTGTTCATCGTCTCTCCCTCGCTTTCCTTACCCCTTTAAAACGGTAATTTTCTCATGGTTTCCGGTAAAAATACTGTCCGTGGTATACACCCGGGTAATCCAATCGGTCGCAAGAAGCTCTCCTTCAAAAATCGTAGCTTCACAATGGGAAATATACAAAGAAATTTCACCTGCCCCCAACTCCTTCAATGCCTTTGCGCTATGAAAGAAGGTACCTCCCCTGCTGCAAATATCATCGATAATCAAAACCTTGCTTCCCGCAATCAGTTCTGTGCGTCCCGCCACGTCAAGACCCAGAATTTCCCCGGTAGTCCAGTCTCTTTTCTTAATTCCGAACACATACGGTAACTCAAACATACTCGAATAACGCTTCATAGCCCCTTCATCCGGGAAGAAAAGAAGCAAATTCTCCGTTCCGCCCAGTTTCTCAATCACCTGCGCCACATAGTCCTTCGGCGTCCGAATCCGGAGATTGTCAAACAGTGCCTCGCTGACATAGGAATGAGGATCCAGCACCGCAACCTCCGCAAAACCAAGGGAATTGATAAACTCCGCAAAATATTTTAAGGTAAATACATCCTCCGGCTTCTTTACTCTGTCCTGTCTTGCATTCGGGATGTACGGAAGTTCCAAAACAATCCGCTTTACTCCCTTGCCCCTAAGATGTCTTGTAAGAAAATACAATGCTACCATCTCTTCATTATTTTCAAAATTCCAGCAGATGACTGCCTCTTCCGTCTCCGTCACCGTCTCCTTCATCAAAAGAGTACCGTCCGGAAAATGATTCGGTTCCACCGGTTTTCCGTTATATCGTATCATAACACACTCCCCTTTCGAAGCATTAGCCCTCGTATACCTCCACCTGACACATCTTCATGGTGGTCAGTGCCGCCGCGTGACTTTCCGGTGTTACTCCCGCACAGCAGGTGGCATCTACCTTTACCGTAATTTCCGGATACAATGCCTTTAAAATCAATGCATTGGAAACCACGCAAATATCGGTACACAATCCAACAAGTTCGACTTCCTCAAATTGATACTTTGCCCAATCAAGATAACCGAAGGTCGGCTTGTTCACAAGCTTAGCTCCCTCCGTCGGCAAACCGTCATAAATCTGCCAGCCGTCGGTTCCTTCGATACAATGAGGTACCGGAAGATACTTTCCTTCGTTGGTGCTTAAGTACTCCTGCTGATGGGTATCTCTCGTAAAGATAACCTCGCCACCGTTCGCTTGGTACTCGGCAATCTTTTTCTTTACGTTGTCCACGATGGCAACCGCCTCCTTGGTACCCAATGCACCGTCAATGAAATCCTTCTGCATGTCTACCACAATCAACGTCTTTTTCATAGCAACGACCTCCTTTTGATATTATCAATTTAATATTATTTGTTCCGTTATTATGATAATATTTTTTCAATACTATGTCAACCGGTAATTCAATTTATTTTAATAAAAAGCCCAAACCGGCAATCCGGTTCAGGCTTTCTCTATTTATAGAATCTACTCCGCTTATACGAAAGCGCTCACAATCAGCATTGCCAACGCAAACTGCACAAGTAACGAAATCGCTAAAATAGCGGTGCATACTCCTACTTTGTACGCAGTTTCCTTTTTATTATCCGATGCGATCGCAAGCATGAGACAAATCACACCACCCTGAATGGCACCACCTACAGCGCCCCCGATCAGTAAAAAGAATCCCAGTGCATGAATGACTACATGAATCCATGCCCACCACGGAATCTTCGGTGCTTCGTATGCTTCGCCTGTCAAGCAATCCTTACCGTCCAGAGTCAACGCAACCTGTCCCAAGTTGGTTACACGCAATATCGCATTCTGATTTCCTAAAGGAACTATGTAATTCGAACCCTTTCCTTCCCCCACTGCCTTTTGGAGCTTCGTGAACTTCACCGGCTCCGAACCGTTTACGGAAATCTTGTTTTTTGCCATTGTAACCTTGTACGAAACCTCCTCTACCACAACATTCCAAACCTTTTCTTTTGCTGCCATTTCATTTTCCTCCTTCTTTCTTGTAAAAGCTTTGTCTTAATATTTCGTTTTGATATTATCTTTTTGTTAATATCAATTCTGCTATTATAATAATATCTTTTTGATAATATGTCAAGTACTTTTTTAAATTTTTTTAAAATATTTTTTTAATCCCGGAATATCGCCGTTTTTACGCAAAAGTAGCCTCTTTTATTTTCTTTCACATCGTTCTGAATATAGCCGGCGCCCTTTCAATTATTCTCTTTGAACTTTACGCAGGATAGTAGACTATCTTATTACTTCGATGACTATCAGCAACGCACGGACAGGAGGTCCGGGCGAGCCCGCCATAAGGCACGGATGCCGCATCAGGGCGGTTGCGTCACTTCTTCATATATTCTCCCGAAGTAATTAGAAAGCCTCTATCCGTAGTACGAGAAAAGAGGATAATTGAAAGGGCGCCGGCTAATTTCTATTTGTTACGAAAGAAATAAAAGAGGCTGACTTTACACCACGCCCAACAGTTTCAGTATCCAGTAAATCACCCCCAACGCCCAACTGGTCAGGATTCCGTACAAAATGACCGGTCCGGCAATCGTAAAAATCTTGCAACCGATACCGAAGACCTGCCCTTCCTTGCCATACTCAATGGCAGAGGCCGCTACGGAATTGGCAAACCCGGTAATCGGAACCACGCTTCCCGCGCCGGCATATTTCGTCAGCTTCTGATACAGATTCAGACCGGTAAACAGCGCTGACAATGCCACCAGTGTAATTGTCTCATACAGGGCCGCATCTTCCTTGCTTGCGCCCCAGCCCTGATACAGATTGAGCAACACCTGTCCCAGAGTGCAAATCGCACCGCCCACTACAAAGGCCCATACAATATTAATCCAGGGATTATGCTTCGGAGTGACCTGCTCCACATATTGATTGTACTTTTTATCCCGTTTCTGCGTGTCTGTCTCCTTTACCACTTCATGTATCATACGCTTTCTTTGTTTGTCGTCCATTTCCTGCTCCTTTCCGTCATTTTCCCATGTCCACGTCCATCCACTCTTTTTCCGGGTATCCGTCTCTACAAAAACTCTCTACTTTCCATTCCCTATAATCAGATGATACCAGGCCCCGAACCCTTTTCCCAGTGCAAAGGCCAGTACCAGCCACGCCATTCCCACCGTAAGCTTAATGCGACGTGTCATTACCGGAAATACATTGACCACCTCTGCCAGCGCCGCCGCCAGACAGCCCACAAACACTCCGCTGAATAACCCGCACAGCGCTCGGAATATTACGCCTCCCGCAAATTGCAACTGAAACAGATCCACCAGATTCGCCGCCGTCACTCCCACAATCGCAATCGACTCATAAAGCATCACATGTTTTGCGGTTTTTGTTCCCGCCGCCAGTCGTGTCACCACACCTACGGTCGTAATAAATGCAAACAATCCCGCTGCCACAGCGACTCCAAAGGAGATTCCCACTCCATAATACACCATTGTTCGAATCCAGTCAGACATCCACTTTCTTTCCTTCTCTTGTTGCATTCTCGATAATCGTAGCATTCACGTCTTTCTCGTATTGGCGCATCTGCACTTGAAGCGGCGTCGGGTCGCTGTCGATTTTCTTTCTCAAAAAATGATTGAAAAACAGGATAATTCCCAACGGAAGACCCAGACTGTATGCAATTTCCAGTTCTCCCGGCCCGCTCCGTTCCGCCCCTTCCGTCAGGCGGTAAATCATAGGAAAAATCTCGTCCACACCGGCGTCTTTATTAAAGGTCACAATCGTAAATGCGGAGCCGAAAAACACCGCCAGCGCCACAAAACCCGTCTTGCACCACTCCGCTGCTTTTTCAAATTTCCGCTTCTTTTCCGGTTTATATTCCACAATAAAATCCGGTTCTCCCACCGGTGTCACCGTAACCTCCGGATATGCTCTCCCGATGAGTTCTACCACCTTCATTACGGAAAAAACCTGTTTTTCCTTTTGCTCCTTCGGAAACCGATGTAACTCAAGCGCACCTATTTTCTGCCTCATAGCCGGCTCACTTCCGTAAATCGATGCCACCTCGGATAGCAATACTCTGTTTTGTTTTACCAACACACACTGGTCAAATTGAAGAAATACCGTTATCTCCCGCGACATAAATATTCTCCCTGCCACGGCCGGTCCGCCATCCGCATATATGCCTCTTTATATACCAATACCCCATCCGGTGCTTTCTCCGGCTTCCTCACCACCCAGACCAAAAGAACAATTACCGCCACAAGTGCCACCGCAACCGCTGCCAACACAATCCGTTGCTTCACCGTCATGCATTTTCACCGCCTCTCTTTCTACTGACGGAAGTATGTGCCGTTTCTGCGTAAACTATGCAAGCAGAGAACGCATTCTTTGCAAAATTTTCTTTTCCATGCGACTGACCTGCACCTGGCTGACACCAAGAAGTCCGGCAATCTCGGTCTGGGTTTTATTTTTAAAATAGCGCAATTCGATTAACTCCCGTTCCTCTTCCCTAAGTTCCCGAAGCAGCTGCTTCATCACCATATGATTTACAATCTCCTCCGTAGCATCCGTTTCTCCCGGAATCCGTTCTCCCAGAGTACTTTCGGAACCATCCGGACGATTGACGGGCTTTGACAAGGATTCCACCTCCGTACAAGCTTCCATAGCCAGTACGATTTCTTCCATGCTAAGCCCGGTGTCAAGAGCAATCTCCTCCAATGTTGCATCCCTGCCCAGACTTGCCGACAAGCGTTCTCCCGCCGCACGAAGCTTCATATTGTTTTCCTTTAAGGTTCTGCTGACCTTAATCATGCCGTCATCCCGAAGAAACCGTTTGATTTCTCCCGTTATCATCGGTACCGCATAGGTGGAGAATTTCACATCAAAATTGACATCAAACTTATCAATGGCCTTGATTAATCCGATGGTTCCGATTTGGAACAAATCCTCCGCTTCACAGCCACGTCCCAAAAATCTTCGTACCATGCTCCATACAAGGCCTACATTTTCGGTAATCAGCCGCTCCCTAGCCTGCTTGTCTCCCGCCTGCGAAAGACGAATCAGTCCGATTGTATCCAACCCCACGCCTCCCGCTTACCCGATTCTTTTTTTCATTTTTACTACAGTTCCTTCTCCCACTGCGGATTCCACCACCAGTTCGTCCGTAAATGCTTCCATAAAAGAAAATCCCATTCCCGAACGTTCCATCTCCGGCTTTGTGGTATACATCGGTTCCATGGCAGCTTCAATATCCGCAATTCCGCTTCCGGTATCCTTTATATGAAAAAACACCTCCGATCCCTTTCTGGCGCACCACAGCTCCACGGTACCTTCCTTATCCCCGTACCCGTGAATAATCGCATTAGTCACCGCCTCCGACACCGCTGTTTTGGTATCCGCCAATTCCTCTAAGGTGGGATTTAACGGCGTCAAAAAAGCTGCCACCGTCATTCGCGCCAATGCTTCGTTACAGGACTTTGCCTGAAACATAAGCCTCATCTCGTTATCAAAAGTCTCCACTCTCCTGCCTCCTTATTTCATTTTAATTACTGCCCGTAAGACATTCTTCCGACGGGCGGGTAAATGCTTCTTCTGCCGTTTCGTATCGCTCTACGATTTTATAAAGCCCCGAAATTTTCAAGATTCGGTCCACATTGCTACCGACACCCATAACGCCTACGCGTCCCCCCTGAAAAATCACCTGACGATAGCGTCCCATAATGACACCGATTCCGGAGCTGTCCATAAAATCCACTCCCGTAAAATCAAACAAAATATGTTTGGCACGGCTTCGGGTCAAAAGCGCATCCGCACTTTCCCGTACCGTTACCGCCGTATGGTGATCCAAATCCGCTTTCAGACGAATCACCAATACATCTTTTTGCAGTTCATATTCCGCAGCCTGCATAGTTTCTCCTTTCCAAAACATAAGGAAAGAGGACACGCGCTCGTCATGTCCTCTTTCGTACTATAATTTTGTATTCAATTTATTCCAGTCCGTCCATACACTGATGTGCCATTTCCGCACGCTCACTGTTCGGATACTGTCTTACCAAGGTCTGAAAATACGCTCTGGCATTTTCTTCATCTCCGCTACGCTGATAGGAACGGGCCAAAAAGTACATCGTATCCGCATCGGTACCGCCCATCTGATAAACCGCCAACAAGTACGGAATCGCCTCTGCGTATTTTTTGTCGTTATATAAATCGTGTCCGTAATCGTAGCCGTATTCCTTTACCCGCTTCGCCACCTCGTTAAAAATTTCAGTGTAGCGTTCACCGGTCTTCTTACGTAACGTAGCACCGTTTTCACTGGCACGAAGCTTCTCCCCGTAGGCAATCAAATCATCCAGTACACTGTTCGGCTTCTTGTCACTCTCTGCTTTCTTTACCTTTGCCTCCAGCTCCGGATACTCCATCAGCACCAACACCGCCTGCTCGTAACCTGCCACGTCAAACTCACCGGACATCGCAGCATCTACTTCCTCCTGCAAACGCTCCGCCTGCAGCTTAGCATCCGCCAGCTTATCTGCCAAATCCTTCTTTTCGTTCTCCAATACGGACACCTGCGTCGTGTAGGATGCAATCTCCGCACCGTAATCACGCTCCTGTGCCGCATACTCCGCCTTCACATCGGAGCGCACTGTCGGCACTACCAGCCAGTACAACACCGCAATTCCGATTAAGATACCGGCAAAAAAGGTAATAAACGCAATATAATTCGGCTTGTCCTCCCGGTAGGTAATGCCGGAAGACGCCGGCTGATAGGAAACAGCCTCCTCCTTCCGCTCCGCCCGTACCGGCGCACCGTCCGGATTTAACACACGGTCGATTTCCGCCAGATAGGAAAGAGTCGTAGTATTTGCTACGTCCGTCTTCTGGGCACGCACAAGACAACGCTTCGCCTTTTCGTATTCTTCGTTTTTCATGTATAACAGCGCCAACAACTGCAGGGCACGTATGTAACCCGGATTGATACTGATAGCCTTACGAAGCTGCAGCATTGCCAAGTCATCACTTCCCTGCTTTGCATAGGCAAGGGCCTGATTATACTTCTTCACGGTCTGATTCACCGCATCCAGCTTCGCCGGATTGGACTGAACCTTATTGATAAAGTAGTCCGCCTGATTATTCTCCGGCACAAAATGTTTACTGATAATCCACTCGCTGAGAGCTAATACCGGCTCTCCCATTTCATAATACACCAAGCCAAGCAAATTTCTTGCCTCTATATTCCGCTTGTTGTTTTCCAGACTTTTTTTCAGCATAAGCACAGCACCGGACAAATCCCGTACCTGCGCTCTCGCTAAACCTTCATTGTAATAACGGTTGGAAAGTCGGTAAAGACGCATTGCAACAACCGTGTCTGCACCGCATTGATCGCAATACCGACGATTCCGCCCCATTTCAAAGCCGCATTTCGGACAATTCATGGCGTCTCCCTACCTTCTTTCTTTTTTTCCGGTCACTACCTGCTCCAATAAATCGGATAAATCCGTCAAATCATTGTTCATAATTGCTTCTTCTGCCTGGTCAATCTCCAGACTCGGCTGAAATTTCGCCAACTCTTCCTCGTAATTTAACATCCCGTTTCCTCCTGCCTTGTACAAATTCCAAAACAGCCTGTTCACTGCAACAAAACACCTTTTTGTTTCTTTCATTCCAATTTCTATCATATCGGTTAATGCTTCAAAAATCAATAGTTTCCTGCCATTTTTTAATAAATCTTAAACAATAAAGGGCGATATTACACGTTTTTTTGTGTAACATCGCCCTTATCTCTTATTTTCTGCTATACTTTTACAGCTTTTCCGTTCTTACCGAGTACTTACTTGGAAAAATGTGCCAGACGCTCTTCCACCTGCGCCATCATTGCGGTGTACTTCTCAAGCTTTGCACGCTCCTCTGCCAGCTTTGCCTCCGGAGCCTTATTTACGAAGTTCGGATTAGCGAGCATACCGTTTACACGCTTAAGCTCTCCCTCAAGACGAGCCTTTTCCTTGGTGAGACGCTCGATTTCCTTCTCGATATCAACCAGGTCTGCAAACGGAATATAAATGGTAGCGTTCGGAATCACTGCAGATACCGCATCGTCATCAATGCCGTTCTTGTCTGCCTGAATCTGTACTTCACTTGCACCGCCTAAGGATGCGAAGAACACCTTACTGTTCTCGAAGATGGTACGAACGTTCTCCTGCTCGGATACAATGAATACCTGTGCCTTTCTGCTCGGCGGAACGTTCATCTCGCTACGCAGGTTACGGATTCCCTTTACTGCTTCCTTAATGAGTTCTACCGCTTCTTCCTCCGCTGCAAATGCGAATGCATCGGTGTACTCCGGCCACTGGGAAATCATGATGGACTCATCTGCGGTATTCTCTTCCATTTCCTTTAAGGTACAGAAAATTTCTTCCGTTACGAACGGCATGTACGGATGAAGGAGCTTTAAGGCATCGGTCAGTACATGACGCAAGGTCCAGATGGCTGCTGCCTTGCTGCTCTCGTCATTTCCGTAGAGACGCGGCTTTACCATCTCGATGTACCAGTCACAGAACTCTTCCCAAATGAAGTCGTAAATCTTCTGTGCCGCAATACCCATCTCGAACTTATCAAGATTCTCGGTTACTTCCTTGCAAAGAGTGTTTGCCTTGGAAAGAATCCACTTATCCGCATCCGCAAGACTTGCCATATCCGGGGTAGCTGCCTTTGCCGCAGCACCGTTGCCGGCTGCCTCCATCTGCTGCATATTCATCATAATGAAACGGCTTGCGTTCCATACCTTATTTGCAAAGTTTCTGCTTGCCTCTACACGCTCCATATAGAAACGCATATCGTTACCCGGTGCGTTACCGGTAATAAGCGTAAAACGAAGTGCATCGGCACCGTACTGGTCGATGATTTCTAACGGATCGATACCGTTTCCTAAGGACTTACTCATCTTACGTCCCTGAGAGTCACGTACAAGTCCGTGGAACAGAACCGTCTTAAACGGCTTCTCCTTCATCTGCTCGTATCCGGAGAAAATCATACGGATTACCCAGAAGAAGATAATGTCATAACCGGTAACAAGAACATCCGTCGGATAGAAGTACTTTAAGTCCTCGGTCATCTCCGGCCAGCCTAAAGTAGAGAACGGCCATAATGCGGAGGAGAACCAGGTATCCAGAGTATCCGGATCCTGCTCTAAGTGATCATGTCCGCACTTCGGACAAACACTCGGTGCATCCGCAGTCTTTGCCACGATAATCTCACCACACTTGTCACAGTAGTACGCCGGGATACGGTGTCCCCACCACAACTGTCTGGAAATACACCAGTCACGGATGTTATCGGTCCAGTTAAAGTAGGTCTTTTCCATACGCTCCGGAACAAGGGTAATTTCCTTATTCTTAACCGCCTCAACCGCCGGCTTAATGAGCTCATCCATCTTTACGAACCACTGCTGCTTGATTAACGGCTC
>JAFYMC010000006.1 GCA_017556805.1 Lachnospiraceae bacterium
CCACAACGTCCGGGGGACGTTGGTCCTGGACCGACCGAGGCGAAGCCGAGACCTTGAACCTCAGGTTTACCGTCTCCACATGCGGGTGACAGGGTCCACAACGTCCGGGGGACGTTGGTCCTGGACCGACCGAGGCGAAGCCGAGACCTTGAACCTCAGGTTCAAGGTCTCCACTCGCATTAAGAAGAGGACCCTGGGCATCTTGCCCAAGGTCCTCTTCTTAATGCGGGTGACAGGACTTGAACCTGCACGGTCGCCCACCAGAACCTAAATCTGGCGTGTCTGCCAATTCCACCACACCCGCTTATTCATCTTTTCGTGAGCCACGCGGGACTCGAACCCGCGACACCTTGATTAAAAGTCAAGTGCTCTACCGCCTGAGCTAGTAGCCCATCACCGACGTGTCGGTACAGACGGTCCTATGCGGAAACCGTCAGCTGGGGTAGCTGGATTCGAACCAGCGGATGCAGGGATCAAAACCCTGTGCCTTACCGCTTGGCGATACCCCAATGTCCCCCCATACTCCTATGGGAGCGTTTGCTTCAAAATACCCCATGAAGCAAAAAAGCCTAATGCTTACGCAATAGACTTTCAAGGTGGATACAGGGATTCGAACCCTGGGCCTCCAGAGCCACAATCTGGCGCGCTAACCAGCTGCGCTATATCCACCACAGTATTGTCTGCCTAAGCAGAATGTGCCAGAAGGGATTCGAACCCCCGACCCACGGCTTAGAAGGCCGTTGCTCTATCCAACTGAGCTACTGACACACATTTTGTCGCCCCTTACGGGAAGCAAAAAAATTAGGCGATTGTCGCCTTTGAAAATCTGGGATTTTCAAAAGCGGGTGATGGGAATCGAACCCACGTATCTAGCTTGGAAGGCTAGTGTTCTACCATTGAACTACACCCGCATGCCTTATATGAAGTCACGGAATCGGGGTGACAGGATTCGAACCTGCGACCTCTTGATCCCAAATCAAGCACTCTAGCCAAACTGAGCCACACCCCGGTCAGAGTTTTGGAACCGAGATTCCTTTTCGTGACGCAAGACATATTATATATGACGTTCCTTGAATTGTCAACAACTTTTTTAAAAATTTGAAAGATTTTTCTGTCCGGCCTCCGTAAGACCTTTTTTCCTTAAAATACGACGCTACTCCGAATACTTTATCTCCCAGGTAACCTTTCCCCCGGGCGCGGTTTCCAGCACAATGTAGGTCGGTCTGCGATTTGGCTGCCGAGGCTCCGATACACTGCCCGGGCAAAGCACAATCACACCGTACCTCTCATCTGCCGAAGGAATGTGAGAATGGCCGTGTACCGCAATGTCCGCGCCCAAATTCTTTGCAGCCCGCGCAAGAGTCTCCTTTTCTACCTTTACCGCATGACGATGACCATGGGTCAGAAAGATGCGATGACTGCCGAAGGGTACCATAACCTCCTGCGGGAAGTCACCGGACCAGTCACAATTGCCCTTTACCACATACACCGGACAACCGGCCCATTCTTCGATACGTCCTGCGCCACCCTGAATGTCACCCGCGTGAAGAAACACATCAAAGGGCGCTTCCCGTTCTATGATGTCCTGAATCCCACCGAAGCGTCCGTGGGAATCGCTTACAATAACTGCCTTCACCTTAAAACTCCTTTTTCATCTCCCGTAACGCTTTGGCACGGTGGCTGATTTCATTCTTCTCTTCCATGGAAAGCTCCGCCGTGGTCTTACCGTACTGCGGCACATAGAAAATCGGGTCATAACCGAAGCCGTTTTCTCCCGCAGGTGCCTTCGCCAGCTCACCCTCAATGGTAGCACGGCACACCTTGCTCTTTCCGTCCGGCCATACGCAGGCAATGGCACAAACGAACCGTGCGGAACGGTCGCTGCCCTCCACGCCGGCAAGCTGATCGATTAAGTATTGGTTCTTAATGTCATAGGACGTGTCCTCTCCCAAAAAGCGTGCGGAGTAAATCCCCGGCGCCTTATCGAGATAATCCACCTCAAGACCTGAATCATCTGCCATAGCGATTTCTCCCGTCAGTTCCGCAATGTTCTTCGCCTTAATCATGGCATTCTCTTCAAAGGTGGTGCCGTCCTCTACAATATCCGCAGTCACCCCTGCCTCCTTCATAGAAACCACTTCGTATGGCAAATCACTTAAAATCTCTCTGATTTCTTTCATCTTTCCGGCATTTCCGGTTGCAAAAATAATTCTCGGCATCTTTCTTCTCCTCTTATCTTTCTTCTGTTCGCCCGTCACCACTTCCCGGCCCGGAGAACATCTCAGTGCTTACTCCTCCAGTACCCGGTACGCCTCTTCAATGGAGCGGTAAATACCTTCCGCACAGGCTCTCTGGGCCGCCTCCGTTGTAATCACGGCCAAATCCTTCCGGTTGGACATATAACCGAATTCAATGAGTGCCATCGGCATCTTACAATACTTAATAATATGAAGATTAGCGGAGCGCTCCACCAACGGCCGTTCCTTTAAGCCGGTGGCCTCCGTAACATATTCGCTGCAAAGCCCCGCCAAATATCTGGAATTAAACGTATCCTCAGCACCCTGTACTTTACTGTAAAGCACCTCTACACCGTTTACCACGCTGACCGGATTGTGATTACAGTGTACACTGATTAGCATATCCGCATGCAGGGCATTGGCAAACTCCACACGGGTAGACAAATCCGGAAGAGTATTATTCAATCTGGTGTAATACACCTTCCAGTCTTCCCGTTCATCCAACAGTTCTTTTAAGTACTTCACTACCGCAAGATTTATGGAAGCTTCCGTATACCCGCCGCCGCTGGTTCCGATGTCGATTCCTCCGTGCCCCGGATCAATCACTATAATCTTATCATACTTTTCATGAGGGCGTATGAGACTGAAGTATAAAAATTCCTCGTCCTCCGTTACCGCCACCTCGTACACGGAATTAAACTCGAATACCGCTTCCGTCGTTCCGTCCTTCTCCGTCAATTCCAAGGCAAGAAGCAAATCCTCTTCCGGCGCCTTCGGTTCTCTGACAAGCGGTACATTTTTTTCTTCCTCCGGAATAATCATCGTCGGAGTCTCCGGCATCCCCACATACAAGCAATCTCCGGATACCCGGTAAATATCTTCTGCAGTTAAGGCGCCTTCTACCGATACCGTCACCTTCCGGTAGACCATTTCCTCCGTGATATTTCCCAACGTACTGCCGTTTTTCTTAATCAGCAGGCAGGTATCTCCCTGTTGCTTAACGATTTCCGGCAGACTTGTACCGAACAACCGGGACCAGGCAGAGCTTTCCACCACGGAGTTCCCGTGACCGCCGCCGATTTGAATCAGCTGTCCTCCCTCTGTGAGCGCATCTTCGATTCCAGGAACATTTTCCGCATTTGCCTTCCGCACGCCGGTCCTTTCCTGAACCGTATATACGCCAAAGAATACAAGGCAAAGCACCATGACAGAAATCATATACTGCCGTATCTTTTTAATTTGTTTGTCTGCCATCCTCTCAGCCTCCCATTACCCTATACTTACATCTTCTGCAGCAACCGGTACCGTTCAATAAGACCCTTGGCCTCCTCCGCGTACTCCGGATGTTCCTTAATAAACTGTATGATTGCCGTTTCGTTCTTTTCTTTTTGCTTCATATTGTAGTCAATATGCTCTCGCAGCTTCTGCCGTCTCACATTCAGACTATGACGAACCTCTACCATTTCCTTTTTATCGATTAATGCCTGAGGCTGCAATACCCAGATTCCCGTATCCACAACTCCTACACGACGCAGTTCCTTAATAATCGCACTGCGGTGCACCTCCTGCTGCCGTTCGTTCTTCCGGTTTGCTTCTTCCTCGGCGCGAATCCGCATATACTCCTTCCACATGCCTTCCAGATGCACGGAGCTGGAGGTATGATACTTTTCATAAGCATACTCGATTCCCCAGGTACAATTCACAAACCGAAGCTTAATCCTGTTTTCGATGGCAATGACTTTATTGCGCTTTATCTCCGCCACCTTCATGTTGTAGATATTTTTCCTCGTAGCTACCACCACATACATGGCAAACAACAATGCCACAATTACCGTAAGTAAAAACGGAATCCGCAAATCCTTCCCCGTTTCTTCCCCGATGTAGAAAAATAGCACAAGAAAGACTACCACACCTACACTGATACCGATCATCAGCTTCTTCAAAAATTCGTTGCGATTCAGGCATTCCTCCTGTTCCACCTGATAAGTCGCCTTCTCTCCTGCCAAAAAGCGCATCTTCCCTTCGATTTCTCTCTGGTGCTCTTCCTCGCCCCGGAGCCACTGTATGGTCTTCGGAATCTCCGCTTCATGCAATGCCAGAAAGCCTTTCTGGGCTTCACTGATGGATGGCTCCTTGGTACGAATCCGCTCTTTTTCCTTTTCCAAAGCAATCAGATTCCTTGCCGCAGCCTCTACCTCTGCCCGACCCTCTCCGGTCATGGTCTCGATTTTCTGTACATCCGCCAGATAGGTGGTAACCAGACCGTACTCGTTCTTAGCCTGTTCGCTTTGCAATACCGCCTCGTCAATCAGTTCGCTGCATTCCGCATAAAACGCCTGACGTACTCCGCTGTCTTCTATATTTCCCGATACCCCGGCCTGTCGTACCTCTTCCGCCCGGGAGGTCTTCTTTTTCTTTTTCAACCATGAAAACAAGCCCATATCAATCCCTCATCATTCGCTACATATTGTCTAACCGGTACTGTCTCTTAAACTCATCCAGAAGCTGGCGGGTAGCCTCCCGGTACTCCTTTAACTGTCCTTCCGAAAACAGCTTCTTAATCCGGACCAGTTCCTGATATTCCGGCGCCTCCGCAGCTTCTACCATGCACTCAAACATCTGTGCATCCATTTCTGTTTTTAACAACTCCGATACCTCATACCGTTCCAATGCGGTCAGGTATTCGTTATCCTTCTGTGCCAGCCGGAGTGCCATCAGATAAGAACGAAGCGACTCCTGACTGCGGTTCTTCTCATAGGCATCCGCAAAATGTCCGGCGGCAGTTCCCGCACCGCTGATATGCAATTCACAAATTGCCAAATTGTGATATACATTTCCGGCAGTCACCTCCGGCATGTCGTTATCCTTACGGTTCCGGAGCAGCTGCTCATACTGCAGCATCGCGTCCCGGTAGTTTCGATGTGCCAGATAGGTATCCGCCTTCGCCTTTTGCTTCTGCCAGCCCTTTAACTCCTGCAGGCGCTCTAACTCCGCCATATACTCCCCAATCTCCTCAGCGGTATACATTCCGGTGGCCCCGAACACCACCGTCACATATTCCTTAACCGTCGCCTCGGAGGCCTTTAACACACGGAGACGTTCCGCCACCGACGGTAAGCAAAGCTCCTTCTCATAAAACTCTGCCAGGGCATTCTCCGTAATGTAATCCTCAGCCGTAGACGCATGATGATACAAATAATAGCAAATCTCTTCGGCGGAATACAGCTCTCTGTTTACATTATGCAGGCGCAGGGGAACCCTGCTTCTTCTGCCGGCACACAGTACCACTCTTGCCATATGATTCCCCCTCCTTTCGTACTTCTGTCTCTATTGTTCCCATCGGGAAAAATCCAGTAACTCCTCGTAAATCCGGTAGGTCTCCGGATAAAATGCACCAAAGCCGGTCTCCTTCATCTGAATTACCATCAAGTCCCGCTTTGCAAAAAATACTCTTATCTCATACCGGCTGGTACGGTCACCTCTAAGCTCCGGTAAATTCGGCGCAATCCGGACCGCTCTCGGTATCGTCTCTCCCACCGGAAGAATCTGAAAGGTCAGCTTATCGGTGGCATCCAGAATCACCTCTGCCCGGGCTGCCACGCTACGATAATTCTCCCCCGCATTTACAAGAAGCACTCTTTCCTCCTGCTCCTCATTCTCCGCCAGCAAAAAGACATCTACCGTCACCTGCTCCGGTGTTACTATGGAAAAGTCCACATTCTGTTCTCCTCGGAACAGCTCTGCCCCCGCATAACAAGCACCCTGCGTATATAGATTCTGTCCCCGGAACACCCGGCGTCCGGTGGATAAGAAACGTAACACATCGGACACCCAGTCTCCTTCAAAGCCGCGACCGGTAACAAACAGGGACGCCGGCTTTTGCCTCATAGCTTCTCCCGCCAGTCGCTCAAAGATCAATGCTCCCTGACCGCCGTCTCCGTGAGTAACGAAGTCCGGTCCGATCACCTCGGAATAATCCTTATAATCCGACGTAAACAACCGTCTGCCGTTGGCCAGACGACACTCCATATAATAAAACAACAGTCCATCGGTGGCATAATCAAATACCGCCGAACCATCCTTCCAAAGTCCTTCTTCCTGACGAATGATGAAATGTAAAAAGGCTTCCAAATGGCTGAGTACCGTACAACGTCCTCTATAGCCCTCACCCTCTTCAAACATCTCGCGCAATATTTCACGGGCTGCTTCTCCGTCCTTTGCCTCTTCACAGGTAACTGCAAGAAAGCTGATTTCCTGCCCTTCAAACCGTTGCATTATCTTTTGCATCAAAAGAGCGATATAACGACCAAGAAGCTCCTTCGCGGAATAGGCAGTATCTCCGAATACCACCGTTTCTCCCATTACCGCCGCCCGAAAAAAAGGCGGCAATACCGTAGCGTCCGGCGCAACGGATTCCCCGATGCTCCATACTCCGTCCTGCCCCAGGCAAAGAAGCGTCGGCAAAAACTCCTTTCTTGTACGGGCATCAAAACAAACCGCATCCGGTTCCGCCGCATGCGGGCGCATCACTGTTACCTGCGTAATATCGTCACACAAGTCGATTCCCAAAACAAGTTTTCCGGTCTCCTGCATGTTACTACTCCTTTATAGGCGCAAACAAACGATTCATGGTATACTCCATGCGATAATAGTTTTCCAACATATCCATGGTAGTCTTTTCATCCTTCATATCCTGCGCCGTCAAAATCAAATTAATCTGTCCGTACTTTGTGGTTTCATCGTGCATCTTCACCGCATCCAGCTGACGATAAAAGCTCTCGGTAATCCGGGCCTCTCCGTTCCGTTCCTCGGTAATATAATACTGCAACACTTCCTCGTAAAACAGAATAAACTCTTTCACAAAGATACCGTATCCCACATGACGCATCTCTTCTTTGACAAAGCGCTCTTCTCCCGCACCGTCAAACAAATAAGAAATGGATACTCTGCTCTCCGGGTCGGTCTGGTACTCCACATACAGTTTATCTGCCATACACGGCGGTAGCTCCGCCTTTCCTTCAAAACCGGAAAAGAACGGGAAAATCATATCCTTTTCCGCAAACATCCGCATACTCTGCTCCGCAAAGCGCACCTGCTCCGGGGTAAGCGCGTCCTGCTCGGAAAAATACTTTAACACCGCCAGACGGCAAATCTCACTGTCTTCCTCCGCCTCTTCGTATAACAGTCCCAACAATTCCTCCGGCATATCGCATCCCAAAATAAAACAGCGATAGGCCGACTGGGAAAGGTACGCCCGTATCAGCTTCGGATTGCCCTTCTTTTTCCGGTAGCTTAAAAATACATGATATGCCTCCGGCACATAACTACCGGCAAATAAAATCTGTCCCAGTAACCGCTCTTCGATGTGCTCGGTCGGCAATTGGAATTCCGACGCACACTGCCAGATACGATACATTTCATCAGTGGTTCCGTAAAAATAATTCTCGAGATACTGCACAATGCTTTCGTCATACTTTCCTTCAAAAAACACCTGCCTGCATAAAAGTAACAGCATGTCGTTTTGCTCTCCGCCGCATTGCAACAGCATTCTCTCGCACAACCTCATCAGCCGCTTGGAGGCCACGCCCTCCATCCCGTACTTCTTTAACGCATCCAACGCCAAATCATACCGACCCCGCACAATCATAAGCTCTATCATACGGTTCCGTTCTTCCTTGTCCGGATAGTCCAGATTCAGTTTTGAAAGATATCCGTCCAACAGCTCTCCCTGGTAATTATCGTAACAGTACCGGATTAAGGAAAGGATTTCCCCTTGACGGAACTCTTCCAGCAAACCGTCCACATGTACAATCCGCTTGCTCAGTTCCGTAGCGTCTACTTCTACCGTACGGAAATTATGTACCTTTTCCAAAAGATTTAACAATAAAATGCGGTTTTCTCCCGCCAGTTCGTAACAACGATAAATCAGTTCTTCCTCATGCAGCAATCTGGAAATATGACAGTCGGTGCCCGGCAAATAACGATTGCCTTCCCCATCCGTCAATACCAGCTTGGCATCCTCCGTATACATGCAGACAACCGCAGCACCGTTCGTTAACGGAACCACGCACTCCTGCTCTTCCTCCTTGTGCAATACGGAAACCGCCACCATTTCCTTGTTATCACACTCCACGTAATAGCTGAAAATCAATTTCGGAAGGACTGCCGCCAGTTCTCCGTCCAACAAAGAGCTGCGAAGCACTTCGCCGTAAACCGTGGCCAGGTTCTTATCAATCCGGCCGCTCTTTATACTGTTCACCGCGTACTGCTCCATCCGCTTTAAGTAGGTCCGGTAAAAAGAGCTTAAAGACTCCTGATTCCGCACAATATACGCATACAAAAACGCGCAATACGGCTCCTCCAGTTCGTTTCCGTAAATGAAATAAAGCAATACAGACTGGTCGATCTTTGTCTGAGAGCCGCACTCACAGGTATAAATGTAATACTCCTGCAACAACGGAATCCGCAGTTGCAAGGAACATGCCTCCGCAAAATACGTATGATATTTCTTATCCCGGATTCCCTGCATAATCAAAAGGGAGCACAACGCCTGTAAGGTATCCCGCTGCCCGTACTGCTTATACGCAAGACAAAGACAACAAAGCAACAACCGGGAACATTCTTTACTCTGCAATGCCAGAATAGAAAATTGCAGTACCGTCTCCTTCTGCAACATTCCGCTCTTTAATCCGAACCGCAACACCTGCAGTTCATAAGCGCCTAACGTCCGCAACAGTGCCGGTTCCTCATTCCACAGCATCGCTGTTTCAAAATACAACAACGGGCTCCGGTTTCCTCTGCGATACCGGTCTTCCAGTTCCTCCAAAAGCATGGCTCTGCCGTTCTCGCTGCGCTTATCCGTATACAGCCGGAACCACAAAAGCAAACCGCTTTCTTTATAGCGCTCGGATAACAGCTTAATCTGCGCCGCGTATGCCTTCACATCCTCCGCGTTCTTTTGCCGCATAGCTTCCAGATACTGCATAGCTCCCAAAAGCTCCGCGTCGGCGCCTTCCCGCTCCAAACGCTGTTTTACCTGTACAAATTCGCTCTCCGCAAACTTTTCCTTCTTCCCTATCAGTGCCAGATACGCACGATACATCTGATAGGTCAATTCCTTTTTCCGACGCGCACCGTCGTCAAATATCCCGTCCTGCAGGCGAAGAAGTAACAATTCCACCAGACTTTCCGCCTCCGCAATATAGCTGCCCGCCTTTATCTTTCCGAGACGAAAATCAAAATAGCGCTGAAACAGCTTGCATTCCGTCTCGTGAAAAGCTCGACGCTTCCGTTCCTCTTCCCTTGCGGTACGCTCGCAAATACATTCCACATCAATGCGAATCTTCTGCCGCGGTGTTTTTAGCACAATCCGGCCGAAGTGATTCCCTTCTGTCAGCGTAGCTCCGTCCACCGCCACCTCCAGGGCGCAACGATTGCCGTTGAAGCTCTCGGATAACAGCTTCTTGGAAGATACCATAAAGAACTCTCCCTCGGTCTCCACTGTCACATCCGTATGTCCCCAGGTATCTCTGGACACCGTAATCCGCTCCATCACCGCCTTATCTCCCGGCTCGAAACGCAATACGGACTTATCCGCCTTTATCTGAATCGGTGCTTTCTTTTTCGTATATACCAAAAACTCTTCCAAGGCCCGGTCTACGGAACGACTCTTCCGTAGCTGGCGATATACGGTAGTCTCCTCCTCCCGGTCTCTTAATACCGTAGTTGCAAAACTGTTCTCCGCAAACAACCGCTTTGCTTCAAACCAATCGCTCTGAGCCAGACCCGCAAATTGAAACAAATCCCTGATTTCACCCTCGGAAGACATACAGGAAAGCGGTACCACCTTAATCACAAACGGAATCTCTATTTCTCCGCATTCACTGACCACGGTAATGACACCCTTGTGTACTTCTCCCGGTACGGCATACTCTCCGTGTACCGTATAATGAATCTCATTCTCGGTACCGACAAACTGGTGCTCCTCCAACACCAAAAGCTCGTTGGAAGAATAAAGCACGCCTTTCATAACACTCAGCTTCCGATTGCGCACGGAAAATTTGCCGCAAAAAGTCTCTCCCGCAGAAACCTCTACGGAAAGTGACTCCTCCGACACCAATATATCCGTCGGCTCATATTCAAATATTCCTTTTGCCAATCGTTCTACTTTATCCTTCACGTTTATCCACCTGTCTGCAACCGTACTTTATCGCTTAATAAACTCTCCCGTGATATCGTCCTTCCCGTAAACGGCGCTGCCGTCCAATGCTACATAGAAGGTTCCGCGGAATCTCTGTTTTCCGTTTACATTTTCAAAGAAATTGATGCCATAGCATTCCACTCCGTTTGCATTGGTGGTCCAGTCATCCACCGTCATTTCGTAGCTTGCGGTATCCTTTGCCAGCCCGAGACGCTCTCCGGAATAGCCCGCGAGCAACTGCTTGGCTTCCTCTATCGTAAACGTCTTATCTCCCTCGTTTCCGGTCTCCGTCTTATCAAGCGGGAACTTCTCAATGGAAGCTACCACACCGGACAAATCATAGCACCACAGCTTGCCTTCTTTCTTTTCCACAATCAAAAGAGGCTCCATGGCAGCTCCGTTTCCGTCGTTAATGCAGAAGGAGTAGTACTCCGCACCGTCAATCATCAAATGGTCATCCAACAGCTCCACACTATAGGTGTCTAACTGGATAATCTCCCTGACAATACGCTCCGCTTCCTCTCTGGACAATACCGGCTCCTCCGTCGGAGTCGGTGCTTCCGGGGTAGGCGTATCCGTAGTCCCTTCCGGTACCTTGGTCGGAGCAACCACTTCCTGTGTTGCTTCCGGAGTAGGCGTATCCGGAACCACAGCCTCCGTTACCGGAGCTCCTCCGGTAGGCTGTCCCGCTTCACTGCCTTCCTGCTCTTTCTTATACTTGGTAACCAGAACTATCACCAAAACCACCGCAATCAATACCACCACAACGGTTAATAAATCCGGTCCCTGAGACCCTTTATTCTTAGAATTATTCTTCTTTTTCGTTGCCATATGATCCCTCCTATTTTATCCTTTTGTGAATCGTCCATACGCCTTTTCAGTATATCATATTTTCCGATTTTCCGCAATGGAGAACGCAGAAAAAAGTGTGCATGAATTCCGCCCGAAACAAGCAGAATCCCGCACACTTTTCCTCTTCTATATCATTTCTTACATTCTGTCGCCCTTTACAGTCTGTACCTTTAACACATCGGTGACGCCCTCGGCTCCCGCCGCAATGACTACTCTGTCGTTTTCCGAAAGCAGACCGTACCGCTTGCCGCAAGCCACCGCATGATCAAAGAGTACGTTAGCATCCGGCTGATACAATGCCGTTACCGGATATACGCCCCAGGAAAGAGCCAGCTGATGGAAGGTCTTTTCGTTCGGTGTTGCCGCAATAATGAGCTGCAACGGACGGAACTTTGACATACGACGTGCGGTATAACCGGACATAGTAACCGCAATAATAGCCGTCGCCTTAACATCCTTGGCCGTGGTACATGCCGCGTCACAAATCGCATTAGTGGTATCGTTGGTATCATTCTCGTACTGTGCCCAACGGTATACATCCATTTCGAAAGCATCCCGTTCCGCCTGCTCCGCAATCTTGGCCATTACCTCCACTACCAAGGCCGGATGGTCTCCCGCTGCGGTCTCTCCGGATAGCATAATTGCGGAAGTACCGTCAAATACCGCGTTTGCCACGTCGGTAATCTCTGCTCTGGTCGGTGTATTGTTGTGAATCATAGACTCTAACATCTGGGTGGCCGTAATTACCATCTTACCGGCCTGATAACACTTCTTGATAAACTTCTTCTGAAGTCCCGGAAGCTTCTCATATTCAATCTCAACGCCCATATCACCACGGGCTACCATAATACCGTCGGAATGCTCCAATATCTCGTCAAAGTGCTCTACGCCCTCAATATTTTCAATCTTGGAAATAATTTTTATGTCATAACCACCGTAATAATCCAGACAGTTGCGGATGCCGATGACATCCTCCTTGGAACGTACAAAAGACGCTGCCACAAAATCCACATTCTGCTCTACACCAAAGCGCAAATCCGCCTCGTCCTGCTCACTTAAATGCGGAAAATCCAAATGTACATTCGGCACATTCACACCCTTATGATTGGAAATCGTACCGCCGTTTATTACCTTACAAAGAATGTCCGTATCCGTCACTTCCGTTACACGAAGTAACAACTTTCCGTCATCTACCAGAATGTCGTTTCCCGGGGACAATTGCTTCGGGAGCTCCTTATAAGAAATCCCTACCTCTGTCTCATTCCCTTCCGTTTCTCTCGTAGTAAATGTAAACGTATCTCCGGCCTTTAAGGTTACAGCGCCGTTTTTAAAGTTTCCCACTCTGATTTCCGGCCCTTTGGTGTCTAACATAATTGCGGCCGGCATCTTAAGCTCATCCCGCACCTTACGGAACATTTCAATATTGGCCTTATGATATTCATGGGTCCCATGGGAAAAATTCAAACGTGCTACATTCATTCCGTTTTTCAACATTTGCGCCAAGGTCTGCTCATTGTTGCACGCCGGTCCCAGCGTACATACAATTTTGGTTCTTCTCATACTTTCTTAATCTCCTTCAATCATTCGATATCCTACGCCGACTTCCGTAAAAATATACTTCGGCTCTGCCGGATTCTCCTCGATTTTCCTTCGGATGTTCGCCATGTTTACGCGAAGAATCTGGTTATCCCCGTTGGTATTCGGTCCCCAAATCTCACGAATAATGAAGTCATAGGTCAACACCTTCCCCGCATATTTACCGAGAAGACTAATAATCTTGAATTCATTCTGTGTCAGGCCCGCATCGTTTCCTGCCACAAATACACGGTATTTTTCATAATCAATGGTAAGTTCTCCTGCCGTAAACTTTCCGTTCTGTGCCACATCACGGTTCGCTCCTGCGGTTCTTGTATGACGAAGTGCCATACGAATACGAGCAAGCAATTCCGCCGTTCCGAACGGCTTTGTAATATAATCGTCTGCTCCCATGTCCAAGGCCTCCACCTTGTCCCTTTCGTTCGTCCGCGCCGAAACTACAATAATCGGCAAAATCGACCACTTACGTACCGCTTTAAGAACTTCCATGCCATCCATATCCGGAAGCCCCAAATCAAGTATAACAATATCCGGGCAGCAAGAGGTAATCAGGCTGTATGCCTCCTGACCGGTTCTTGCCGTAACTACATCATAATTGTTTGCATTCAAAATTGCAACTATAAAATTGCTGATGCTCTTTTCGTCCTCCACTACCAGAACCTTATTCTTTACCGGCATGTTATCCCTCCTTTATCGGTAACGAAAACTCCAACACAGCGCCGCCTTCCTTTCGATTATAGGCTTTTACGATTCCGCCGTGGGCGCGGATAATACTTTGACAAACCGTAAGACCGATTCCCATATTACGCTTTCCGTCAATATTTTCGCTATTTTCTCTGTAAATACTTTCGCTTAAAATTCGCGGTAAAACCTCTTTTGCAATACCGACTCCGTCATCCTCTACAAAAAAATAGGCATACTCGCCTTCCGGTCTTACTTTAAGAAGAATTTCGCTGACAACACCTCCGTGCAACACCGCATTCTCCATCAGATTACACAAAACCTGTTCGATTAACATCGCATCCATCGGAACGAACAGTGCCTCCTCCGGCATTTCAATCTTTACAGGCGCTCCCGGAAAACGTTTCTTAAACTTTGCGACCGATTCCCCGAAGACCTCCTCTACCAGTTCCGGCGCCTTCGTTATCTTTGCGGAATCTGCGTCAATTCTTGTAACCAGAAGCAAGTTTTCCACAACACGTACCAGCCACTGGGCTTCTTCCTTCACATCACCCAGCAAAGACAACGTCTTTTCTTCGGACAGTTTATCATGATTTTCCGCCACTGCGGATACTGCCCCTACAATAGAGGTTAACGGTGTACGGATATCATGGGAAACCGCGCGCAACAAATTCGCACGCATCTGCTCCTTTTCGATTTCCGTACGTATTTTTTCCTGTTGCTTAATCTGGGTAGTCAGCATGCTTACCACTATAGACACGGAAAACATCGCAACAAACGTCAGCGGATAGCCGCTGAGCGTAAAGTTAAAATGAAAGTACGGATAGGTAAATATGTAATTCACTTCGACTACGGCAATAATCGATGCAAACATACCGTAAAAATAACTGTTTGTAAACCGTGAAATCAACAGAATTGCCAACACAAACAAGAGCGGCGCATGGTTATTTGCCTGCTCCCCGTTATGCATCAGGAAACAACACCCGGTAGCAAGCGCCAATATTCCAACGGTTATCAACGTATCCTTCCATGTCAGCGCTACAAATGATTCTGTTTTTTGTCCGGCTGTTTGTTTCATCTGACTGCCCTCGTCTTTTCTCCATCATACCTTAAACCTAAATCCTCAGCATGCAGTATACCATATTTCCTTGTTAAATAGTCGTTAAGGTTTTCTTGTCCGCAGAAATTATCTGCGGAATTCTTTCTATTTTCACAAAAAAGAGCCTTTGCCGCAAACTACGACACAAGACTCTTTTATTTTTATTTAACGGTTACCTCATCCTTTACCGTCTCACGTCCCATCAAATACCGTACAAACGCCGTTGCGTTATCTGCACGTTTGGAATTTCCCACAATGGCAAGAACAATCTGTTCTCCGTAATACGGACTGGTTTCCGCATACTCCCCGATATAAAAACCGTAAGGCAGTTCTTCTCCTACATTACCGTCCTCGTCCACTGCTCTCGCATAGCAATATTTATCGGAAAGTGCTTCATACAAATCCGCCGGAATCTGAGCCGACAACGGGCGCAAATAATATCCCGCATACTCCTTTATCAAACCCTCTCTGGCAATGATAATATCGATATCTCCGACAAACGCATGGGCCGTAAACTTCTGTGCCGAAGTCGGGTCCGACTGATTGGAAACCATAATCGTATTATCAAAATACACGTCCTGGGTTTTCTCATCCAAAGAAATATACTCTTTGTAACCGGCCTGAAGCTGCTCCATCTCTCCGGTCTGTACTACCGTATCCAGAATCGCCACATACAACATCCTCTCCGGGTCCGGCGCAACCATCTCATAGATTGCATAGCCTGCAAAACCGATTACACATGCCCATATAAATACCTTTAACAAATAGTATGCCTTAAAATGCTCCCATTTTGCCTTAAAACCTTTTAATTCCTGCCACTTCTGCTTATCTGTCTTTTCCTCTCTTTGTTGATAAATAGATGCGGAATCATCCAAGGTTGTTTTTTTCTCCGAAATATCCATACGTCACCTCACCTGTCTCATCTTTCCCGAAACAGTATAGCATTTGTTTCCTTCAAAAGGAAGAAAATATTTATAAAATTTCAAAAAAATCCTCTAAAACAGCCTCTATTCTTCCTCGTCCTCCGGGAATTTTTCGCGTAGCTTCACCCACAACAAACCGGTGATGCAGATGGAAGAATACGCTCCGCAAATTATACCTGCCATAAGCGGAATTGCAAACTCCTTGATTGCACTTACACCGAAAATAACCAACGCTGCCACCATAAAGAACGTGGTCAGGGAAGTATAGATATTTCTGGAGAAGGTCTGTGCGATACTCTTATTTACAATATCAATATAGGTCTCCTTCTTTAAACGCTCCTTCAAATTCTCTCGGATACGGTCAAAGACGACAATCGTCGCATTAATGGAATAACCCACAATGGTAAGCATACATGCGATAAAGGTATTTCCCACGCCGATTCGTGCCACCGCATATACCGCCAGTACAACCAACACATCATGAACGAGTGCCAGTACCGCACTTGCCGCAAAGGACAAGTTAGAGAACCGGAACCAGATATAAATCAACATACATACCGTCGCCACAGCCACCGCGAGAATCGCATCCTTTTTCATCTCGCCGCTGACCGTACCGCTGATGCTCTGTATCTCAACTTCGCTCTCGGCTACACCGTATGTTTCCTCCAAATAATTCATCAGTGTATTACGGGTATCCTCGGAAAGCTCCTTTGTCTTAATGGTGGCCGCATTGGCATCTCCCACAAGATTAATCGTTGCCTTCTCCCCGATAGCCTCCTGTACCGCCTTTTCCAACTCCTTGATGGTCGGTTCCGTTCCCTCCGGGAAAGTAACGGTCATTGCCGTACCACCCTTAAAATCCAAACCGTAGGCCAGAATCTCGCCGGTACTTACCTTGCCTGCCACCATACCGATTACGCCGGCAAGAATGAGTACACAGGAAATCAACGCAAACTTCTTTCCGTGCTTCGTAAACTCGAACATCTTGTACTCTTTTACCTGACCGTAATGCTTTTCCTTATCAAAGCCCATATCATAGAAAGTGTATAAAATGAACTTCGTTACAAACAATGCCGTAAACATGGAAAGCACAATACCCAGTGCAAGAGTTGTTGCAAAGCCCTTTACCGTACCGGAGCCTAACGCATACAATACCACCGCAGCAATCAACGTGGTAATATTGCCGTCAATAATTGCGGAAAATGCCTTGGCAAATCCAAGCTTAATGGAGGAATTTACCGTTTTACCCACACCGATTTCCTCCTGAATACGGGAGAAAATAATAACGTTGGCATCCACCGCCATACCGATGGACAGGATAATACCCGCAAGGCCCGGAAGGGTCAGGGTAATCTCCAATAAATTCAAACATACTACCATCAATCCGGTATAAATAATCAATGCAAGGTCTGCCGCAATACCCTGGATACGATAACGGATTGCCATAAACAAAAGCACCAGAACCAAACCGATTGCAGCCGCAATCAAGCTGGTCTTCACCGCTTCCGCACCGAGACTTGCTCCTACCACATTGGAACGAAGCTCCTTAAGCTCTAACGGCAACGCTCCGACACGAATGGTGGTTGCCAGATTCTCCGCTTCTTCTGCGGTAAAACTACCGGAAATCTGTGCTTTACCCTCCGTCAATGCCTGCTGTACCACCGGCGCACTGACGATTTCACCGTCATATACAATCGCAATCACCTCGTTCACGTGCTTGCTGGTTGCATCCGCAAATTTTACTCTTCCGGAATCGTTCAAGGTCAAATCAACTACATACTTATTTACACCGTACTCGCTGTACCAGCCTGCGTCAGCCCCCTGAATATCGGCTCCGTCCAAAATAATGTCCCCGGACGCCTTAATCTCCTCCCAGGATTTTAAAAATGCGTACTCATACGCTCCTGTTTCCGCATTCTGTCCCAACAGCTGCACATTATTCGTACCAAGGATAAAGAAAATCTCTCCCATGCGTCCCAACTCTTTTAAGGTTGCTTCCGCATCGGTCGCACCCGGAATATCGATATTAATCCGGTTTTCGCCCTCCAGATACACATCCGCTTCCGTCTGTCCGCTGGCGTCCACACGCTTACGAATCCGGTGCTTTGTATCTTCCATTTCCTGCTCCGTCGGACTCTCTTTCACTGCCTCATAGGTAACACTGACACCGCCCGCCAGATCAAGTCCCAAGCGAATGCCCTTTGCACTACCCTTCTTATTCTCTCCGACACCGCATAATGCTACAAACAGAACCGCTGCAGCCACAAGCAATGTCAAAACCAATTTTCCGAAACCTTTTACCTTGTGGTTCATAATTTCCCTCTTTCCGTAACTACCTTTATTGGACTTTCGTCCCTAAGCCATAAGTATACCACACAGCGTCTCCGAAAGAAAGACTTTTTTATCTTTTACTTGCACTTTTCCGCGTTTTATTATAAAATAGTTTTGAAAACTATGTGCGACATCTTTCTATACTATATTTTGTCGTTTTAAATAAGGAGGTCCTATGAAATACATTATTTCAACCGATTCCACCGCCGATTTACCGGCATCCTATGTAAAAGAGCACGGCATTGCCGTTCAATTTCTTTCTTACGCATTCGGAGACACCGTCTACGGTTTAGATAACCAGCTGGACCCACATGATTTTTACGAGCGGATGCGTTCCGGCGAAATGCCGACTACCAATGCCTGCATTCCGGACGAAGTACAGAATAGTTTCGAAGTATACCTGAAGGAAGGCTATGACATCCTTCATATCAGCTTTTCTTCCGGACTCAGCGCCAGCTACAACAATGCCCGCATTGCGGCAAACGAACTGGCAGAGCAGTACCCGGACCGCAAGATTATTTTGGTTGATTCCTTATGTGCTTCCCTCGGACAGGGTCTGTTTGTCCACTATGCGGTTACCATGAAGGAGCAGGGAAAGTCCTTAGAAGAGGTTGCCGCTTGGCTTGAGGAAAACAAACTTCATCTTTGCCATCAGTTTACGGTAGACGATTTGTTCCACCTGCATCGCGGTGGCCGCGTATCCAAAGCCACTGCAATTTTGGGTACCATGATTAATATAAAGCCGGTACTTCACGTAGATGATGAAGGACATCTTACTTCCGTCTGCAATGTACGCGGCAGAAAGAAAGCATTACTTAAGCTAGTCGAGCATATGGGCGAGCAAATTGAAGGCTACCGGAACGATATTATCTTTATCAGCCACGGCGATTGTCCGGAGGATGCGGAGTTTGTAGCCGCTCAGATAAAGGAACGTTTCGGCATTCAGGATTTCCTGATTGATTATGTCAGTCCGACCATCGGAGCCCATTCCGGCCCGGGTACCGTCGCATTATTCTATCTGGGAAAGAATCGCTAGTCTGTCACTTACGGATTCCTTTCCCGTTTTCACAAAAGAACATACAACAGCAAGAGCCGATGCATCGTTTCCGTGCACCGGCTCTGTTTTTATCCGTATACAGTTTGTTTATTGTAAGGTGTATCCGAAGCCCAAAATCGTAAAGGCCTTCCCCTCATCTCCCTTAACCATGGAAATCTCGATCTCATGCTCCGCTGCCGTATCGCTTTCATACACCACATAAGCGGTACAATGGTTCCAACCCACCTCTAACGGATCAATCACGCGGGTAACCTTACCGTCCACCCGCACTTCTGCCTTTCCGAAGCTTGTATCTCCGCTGTCCTTATACACCAGCAATAAATCTTTGCAATACAGCGTCATGGAAAATGCTTCTCCAGAGGCTTCCGGTCCCTTCATCCAGTTGTCCGGGAATTCCGCCGTTGCCTGCGGGTTGTCATCCTTTTCCACATACTGCAGTACTCCGTCCGTCTCAAAAAATACACCCTCCGACAATTTTTTGACCGCCGGATGTTCCGTATAATTGCTACGGTCAAAAGCCCATAAGGCACGATATGTTTCTCCGATGGCCGGTACGGAATCAATCACCGCATCTGCGTCTTCCTTCGGCGCTGCTGCTGCCCTCTCCCAGAAATAATCGATGCAATCCGCCATAATACGGTGTCCGTCATTGCTCGGATGGAATAAATCGTAGAAATACTGCCGCTTGGTAATCACCGGCGTATCATCCGTAAACTGCGGGGTTACCGCATTCTTCAGACTAATCATTGCCGTTTTACAACGTTCTCCCACCGGAATCATCCGCTCCTGCAAATTAAAATCATCCATAAACACGGAAAACAGCAATATCACTGCCGGCTGTCCCGGTCCGTCCATCGCCATACGAACCAGGCTTTCAAAGCATACACCGTCGGTCTCGTCTCCCGCATCGTTCACCGCGTATTCCAAAAATACGATATCCGGAACTACCTCTCCCCGGCGAAGTACATCCATTTCGTAGCGGGTCAGTCCAAGCTCCGAACAGGTACCTCCCGCCCCCGCCTTGATGAATTTCACATTTTCACCATTGTCTTTGCCGAAGCGATTCTTAAACGCCAGATACGAACGATACGCATAGCATTCCGTATGAATCGGCTTTGCTCCCGCTCCCTGGGTAATGGATCCTCCCAAATAGGCAACTACTACTTCTTCGCCGTTTTGCGCCTTTTCTATGGCTTTTTGTACACGATACAGATTACCGGTCTGAATCAGGGAACGTTCTATCATTTCACGATACCGCGGTGATTCGAACTCCACCGGCGCATCCGGCACCGGCTCCGGCGCTGTGTATCCGTCATTTAAGTAAAAGCACACCGTAAGTTTTGCCGTCTCATGGGACGGAAATGTGGTCACAAAGGAGCCGAGCAATCCATCCGCCGGATTCTCCGGATAGTCCGCTACCGTAATCTTTACTTCCTGCCCGTTACACGGCACCTCAGCCTTATAACAGGTGCCATCTGTCCCCGGTACCGTCGAAAGACAATTTAACGTAAACTCAACCGACATTTCCTGTAATTCTTTTTTGGTCGCCAGCACCGTAACTCCGATGCTGTGAACCAGCCGTCGGAATCCCTCACTCCCCGGTACCGAATCCAAAATCTCTTTCGGCATGTCATTACACAAAATAGAAATCTTTTGTGCAATTCTTCCGTTCAAGTAACAAATATCCTGAAACTTTCCGTTTCCTCGCGGACTCCCTTCGATTACGGAATCCACCATCACATATACCGCCGGTCGCTTTGCTACCGGGTCCTTCGGTGCTTTCGGTCCTCTCATACAACGCCTCCTATGTAGTCCCATTCTTAATTAATAATCATAGTATAACGCTTTCCCGTCAAAAAGGCAACGCATCAAAAAAAATAAACAAGATAACAAAAACAATAAAAAAACAAAAATTACTGAAAAAAGAAAAAATACCGCTTGACAAACCCAATATTATTTAATATAATATCAAACGTACCGTTCGAGCAAGGAAAACCTTGGGGTCTTAGCTCAGCTGGGAGAGCATCTGCCTTACAAGCAGAGGGTCATAGGTTCGAGCCCTATAGGCCCCATTCCGAACGGACACTAACTTCATATGGCGGAATAGCTCAGTTGGCTAGAGCACACGGTTCATACCCGTGGTGTCGAGGGTTCAAATCCCCCTTCCGCTACTATCGCAAAAGGGAATCCAAAAGGATTCCCTTTTTGTGATAGTAATGAAAAAGAAACTGAACACGAGACACCACGTGGTGTCGAGGGGCGCTGGAGGTCCGGTGGACCTCCGTTTAGCGCGGACCGTAGCGGAGCGGAGACCAAATCCCCCTTCCGCGGTCCTCACAATTTACGGTTTTTTCGCAACCTCCTTCAAACGCTCCACAAACATCTCGAAACGCTCGTCCGTGCGCAAAACATCAAATTCTTCCTCCAATAGCCAATTAAGCGTCATCTGCGAAGTGTTTCCTACCGCTTCCGGAATAAATCCTCCGTCGGAGTAACCGCGAAGAACAGGGGAAGTATGCTTTCCTTCAAAATCATAGGTATCCATATGAATTGCAAAATCAGCACATTTTTCCAACCACTTCCATGCATTTTCCAAATCATTGTTTCGAAGAAAGAGTCTCCCCATGTGCATGCAAGCCATCCACCCCACCTGAGCTACATTCTGATAGTCTTTCTCAGGAAACAGAAGTTCCAGCAGGTCTACCTGAAGCTTATGGAGCCTCATTCTGTCTTCCGGCGCGAAAAACATGGTACCGTCATCATGACGATGAACTCCGGCAGCACCGATGGCCGAAACCAATTGATAGATTAAATAGTGAATAAACTCTTGCTTTTTGGCAAAATCTGCATCGCCTTCCCAAATCCAAAGCATACAACTTTCATAAGAGATCATCGATTTCGGCATTTCTTCCGCAACTCTTAACATCTCTTCTTTTTTTCCCGCATAATCGTATGCGTAAACAAGTGTCTGCGTTGCTTCGTAGCGAGTTGTGCTATCGGTGCACTCCGCAAGCACCCGGTTACAAAGGGAAAACACCTCCTCGTACTCTTTCACACCCTTTCGGGAGTAAACATTTACCAAGGCATTGGCAAGCTTCTGCATAATCTGATAGGATCTTGGAAATTTTCCCAGTGCTTCCCGTAAAATCTCCACCTCTTTTTCAAAATTTCCTTCCCAATCCGCCTTGTGAGCCTCTTCCAAATAACTCTTGATACGCTCCTCATTCTTTTCCACATCGATTCCCAGCAGAACATCCGAGGAAACATCAAAGATAATATATCATGAAATGTATGAATACAAAAAAGACATGTTCAAAGCCGAACATGTCTTTTCGTTTTATTCCACCGCTTCTATCTCTTCCAAACTCTCCAGGAACACTTCCACCAGCTCCGGGTCAAACTGTGTCCCGGACTGTTCCGCAATAATACGTCGTGCCTCCTCCTTGGAATAAGCTTCCTTATAACTACGCTCCGAACGCAACGCATCATATACATCCGCAATCGCCATAATTCTGGCGCTGAGCGGTATTTCTTCTCCCTTCAAGCCTCGCGGATAACCGGTACCGTCCCATTTCTCATGATGGCAATACGCCATCTCCCTCGCCGTAGCCAAATAATCACTGCTTTCCGTTTCCGCCAAAACCGTATCAATAATCTGAGCACCCAATTCCGGATGACTTTGAATTGCTTTTAATTCTTCCGGTGTCAGAGAACCCTCTTTTCGCAGAATGGAATCTTCAATGGATATCTTCCCGATATCATGAAGCGGAGCCGCCTCATGCAATACCGACACATACGAATTTGAAATAATCTCCCGGTACTTCGGTTTTTTCTTTAATGCATTGGCCAAAATTTCCACATAGCTGCTGGTATGTTTGACATGTAACCCCGTTGTACCGTCTCTTGCCTCTACCATATTGGCAAGACTCACCACCAGCGCGTGGTGGGAATTGAACAGTTCAAATGTTTTGTCTCTTACCTCCTGCTCCAACTTTGTTGTATAGTTGTAGCTATCGGTTACATCCTGAAGGTAAAACATAATACCTCGCATGCTCTCCTTTTGAAGAATATCCTGGGTGGTAACCTTGTACACCCTACCATCCTTGTGGAGCCGCTTTCCTTTCTGACAGTACTTGGCAATCTCTTCTACCGCTTCTCCGTATTCCTTTTCGTTTAACTGCGGAAACAAGCGTAAAGCCGGAGCGTTGGCATAGACAAACTGTCCCTGGGTTCCCAATACAACCAAACCGTCCGAAAGATTCTCCACCACATAGTTCTTTGCAAGATTTACCGTATCAAAAAAGTCATGTCGGAAAATCGACACCATCAATACAATGCCCGACAGCACGTAGCTTACCGCCGTTGCGTCGTATTCCTTGGTAATTCCGGTCAAATACAATACCAATCCCAAAACCGGCAAAAGCACAATCATGGACAGGTATGCCACCTTATTCCGTTCCTCCTGCTCGGCCCTCCTGTAATGATAGATACAAACTGCCATCATTACAATCGCATAACAAAGAATCAGCGCGGTATGCCCCACATAAACCGGACCGTGTAAATGCTCCAAGTGCGGGAACAATCCGTCTTTCTCATAGTCAAGCGTAGTATAAAACAAATCCTGATATTCACAAGTCAATACCAATATAAGTACTGCCGTATGCACAACCGCAATGACCGCTCCCAGCCATTTCGGTATCTTTATCCTGCAATAGTGCAGTACGAAAAAGAATGCGAGCGGCGGAATATACACCTTTCCCACATAGCTGAGTTTTGTTGCCATCAATGCGGTCTCCAGCGATGTCGCGGTAATCTCAAACAAATATCCGACCGAATTCACAAGCATTGCCAATCCCAAAAACAGCATAAAAGACTGCGGTCTTGACGGCCACTGTTGCAACAGATACATCAAACCGAGTACTGTCATTATGATTCCGATATACTGGATTACAATACAAAATACATACATAAATTTCTCTTCCTATTTTCTGTAAAATCCTGCCACTTCAGAAAATCTTCCGTGCAGTACACTTTGGTTATTCAATCCCTTTACTCCATCGGTCATACGTCTGACAAAGCTCTCCAGCTTTCCCATATACTCATCACTACCGATGCTTCCCTCCGCCACATAAGTCAAACCCTTTTCCCAACTGGCGGTCAATTCCGCATTTAGCAGCGAGCGAATGGAGGCGCTTACCACCTCAAAAACGATCTCTCCCAAAAGCGTAGGTGTAATAATCTGTGTCTTTTTATTTAATGCCAGATATTCTATCTTTACCAGCTTATTTAAAATTTCCGCTCTTGTTGCACTGGTTCCGATACCGCTTCCTTTTATCTGGGCCCGCAATTCCTCGTCCTCAATCAATTGTCCCGCATTTTCCATGGCCAGAATCAGAGAACCGGAATTGTAACGCTTCGGAGCTGCAGTCTCTCCCTCCCGGATAGAAAAGAGCGACACAGGAAGCTTGCTTCCTTTCTTCATATCCTTCAGTGCTTCCAGCATTTCTTCTCCGCAGGTCAGCTCGCCGTCGGCATCCTCCGTTCGTTCTCCCTCAGCTTTTCCGTCTCCGACCTTATCTTCCTTGTCGGCGCCGTCAGAATTTGTCGCCGGTTTCCGGTACAATACAAGGTATCCCTCCTCCGCCAGTACTTTAAAGCTGGCAAAGAATGCTTCCTCGCCGATTTTCACCGTAAGCGCCACCTTCCGGTACACCGCCGGCGGATAAAAAATACTTAAGAAACGCTTTACAATCGTCGCATAGACACGCTTCGCCGTGGTAGATACGGAGGACAAAGCTCCGATTCCCTGTCCTGTCGGAATAATGGCATAGTGGTCGGTAATCTGTTTATCATTCACATACCGGGTCTTTTCCAACCCCTTATAGCTTCCGCTCTGCAGTACCTGTTCCGCAAAGCCCGCAGCCGGCGTGTATTGCTTCAGACCGCTGATATTTTTATAAATTTCCTTCGCCACCGCCGTGGACAATACTCTGGCATCGGTACGCGGATAAGAAACCAGCTTCTTTTCGTACAGCTCCTGTACGATTTTCAACGTCTCATCCGGACTGATTTTAAACAGCTTGGCACACTCATTCTGAAGTTCCGCCAGATTAAACAAAAGCGGTGCGTTCTTCTTTTCCTGCTTCTTTTCTATTTGTTCCACCACAGCGACAAGGCCTTCTGCCGCACGCTGGGTCGTAATCTGCTTGTCCTTCTCGGCAATCTCCTCAAAAGGCATCTCTCCCGAAACGTTTAACGCCGTAATAAGCGCCATGGCGTCTTCCTTTTTCCGGAACCCGTTCTCCTTATAAAGCTTCGGCGAATCCTCATACTTTGAGCCTTTTACCGCGCGGAATTCCGCCTCAAATACAGCCTCACCGGCAGACAATTTGGATATTACTCTATAAAACGGAGTCTTTACAAAGGCTCGGATTTCCCGTTCTCTCCGCACGACCATACCGAGTACACAGGTCATTACCCTACCTACGGAAATTGCCTGGCTTTTTTCGGTTTTTAAGAAATTCCGAACCGCGTTTCCGTACTTTAATGTAAGTACACGGGAAAAATTTATTCCCATGAGATAATCTTCTTTCGCACGAAGATACGCCGCATCACTGAGTGCATCATAGGCCTCCAAAGGCTTTGCTTCCTTAATTCCTCGTAAAATCTCCTCTTCGGTCTGGGAATCAATCCAAACGCGACGACGTTCCTTGTCCTTCGGAACCTCCGCCATCTGATCTACCAACCGGTATATGTATTCTCCCTCACGTCCGGAGTCGGTGCACACATAAATACAATCCACATCTTCCCTGCAAAGCAGACCCTTTACAATCTGAAACTGCTTTGCCACCCCCGGAATCACCTCGTACCGAAACTTTTCCGGTAAAAAGGGTATGGTTTCCAAACGCCACTGTTTCAGTGCCGGGTCATAGACCTCCGGATAGCTCATAGTTACCAGGTGTCCCACGCACCAGGTCACCACCGCCTCCGGTGCCTCCATATATCCGTCCTTGCGTGAAAACTGGTACGGAAGTGCCTTCGCAAACTCCTGTGCCACGCTCGGTTTTTCCGCAATAAATAAACTTCTTCCCATACCCGGACTCTCTTTCTTACTTCTTTTCTGTCGTTTCCTCTACCGGAACTTCCGTTTCGTCTTCGGCAAAAAAGAAGCCCTTAAAATCATACTTGAATACTCTCTCCAAATGCTCCGGACCGGCTGCCGCATACTTACGAAGGAGATTACGCTCCCCGTCAAACTCACTGTAAGCAAGTCGTCCTGCCGTAACCGTAATCAAATGCCCATCCTCTGTCACCTGGACGCTTCCGTAATAACCGGAATAATCCAACGGAACCGCCTCTAACAATTCCCAAGTCCGTGCTGTCTCATTTACCAGATACCTGCAGAAATAGGAAGCGGTACCCTTCTTTAAGGAACTGCCCAAATCCTCTGCCATCTCACTGTAATCAAACTCCGGACGGCTGTCCGTTCCCGCGATATGATTATCATACAAGTAAAACTCGTACACACCGGCCGGCATCATTTCTTCTTTTACACAGGTAAACGTATTCGCTCCCACAAAGGCCTCGAAATCATCGGTCTTTGTCAGAACATACTCCTCATATCCGGTCCCTTCAAACATCGGCATTTCCCCGATAATATACTCTAACATCGGAATTCCGTAAATATCCTTTATTTTAAAGGCCGCCGACGGCTCTCTCGCCCCCAACAGTACTCCCGTACCGTTACACATCTGTACGGAATTCAGTCCCAGCCAGTCCAGTACGCCTTCGTCGTTCTTTTTACAAATGGCCTTGTACTCCCGCAACAAAACTCCCATGTCTAAAAGTTCCTCTGCCTCTCCGGAAATCAAATCTACGGAAAGGAGCCTGTCGTCTATGGAAGGAGTCTTTTCCTCCGGTTGTATCTTACTTGCCAATACAAGAAGCTTCCGTGCCTCCTCGTCCACACAGTAGTCCTTACCGATGGTATATCCCTCCAGAGTATAAACGCTTTTTACCTTACCGTAACGGTCCAGGGCAACCATCCGATTATCGGAGCAATTAAAATATACGGCATCCTCAAAAAACAGAAAACGCTTTGCACTGCCTTCCAGCACCGGAAACTCGCTCCGCAATACCCCTTCATTGTCATACAGCTGGATTGCTTCTTTGTTGCCGGTCACATTTCCGAAATGTACAAACAGTCCGTCGGAAAGTCCGGTGGTCCCCGCACTCTTTGTTACATCCACCTTCTCCTTTGCAATCCCGTACTGTCCCTCCGTGGTTACATAAAAGGTTCTGACGGAGGAATTGCCCTCCGCATCCTCCAAAACCATGGAAATCCGATTTGTCTGTGCCGCAGTAAGACCGATAAGCAAATACTCATGCTCCGTGGAATATCCGTCTGCGGTAGGACATTGTGCCGCAAAGGTCGGAATCCCCTCCGCCTGCACCGTCACACGATAGGACACCTTTACCGGCGTATCCGTTTTAAAATACACATAAACGGAATTGGCATTTACTCCGTACGGGTTATATACAAGTAATGGGTTGTCCTTTGTATAGCCGCCGTCCCGCTTTAACGCCTCGATGCGCTCGTATACCTCCGTATGTCTCTTCGGGTCGTACAACTCCTCTGCAGACTCCGTCACGGAAAAGTCCCCATATACCTTCGGTGCAATGGTCTTTGTATCCGTATTGCGCTCATCGTACCGGTCCTGAAACTCTTTTAGCTTAGAAACGGTTTCCCCCTTACCGTTTCCTTTTTTTAACATTAATCCAAGAAGCAAGCATAAAAAAATGCTGCTGATAATTGTCATACTAAGTAAAACCTTCAATGCTGTGTTTTTCAAAGCAACCGCCTCCTTTACAAACACTTACTCATTCTTATTTTATCAATTATTACGCCACTTTGCAACCTTTGTTCAAAAATACATTGCACTTCTTTTCATTGTGAGGTAAACTGGATACAGAATGTAATTCCTATGATTTGTTTACAGAAGGAGGAAGCCTATGGCAACACCGAAACAACAAACCTATGAAAACCTTGCCGAGAGCTTAATCGAAGCATTTAACCGCCGCGGAATCGAGGGTTATTATTGTGCGGATAAGGAAGAAGCACTTTCCACTGCCCTGCGTTTTCTGACTCCGGGTTGCAGTGTCTCCTGGGGCGGTTCCATGTCCTGCACGGAAATCGGCTTATTTGATGCGCTGAAAACCTCCGACTGCGTGTTATACGACCGCAGTACCGCAAAAACACCGGAGGAGCAGCGGGAGCTTTATGCAAAAACCGTCACCGCCGATTATTATTTCATGAGCAGTAATGCAGTGACCTTGGACGGAGAACTGGTCAATATCGACGGCAACGGCAATCGTGTGGCTTGTCTCATCACCGGACCGAAAAACGTCATTCTGATTGTAGGTATGAATAAAATCGTTCCGGATGTAAGATCCGGTTTTGACCGCGTCCGTAATATGGCCGCACCGCCCAACGGCGTTCGTTTAGGTCTGTCCACTCCGTGCTCCAAATACGGAAAATGCCACGACTGCTACTCTCCGGACTGCATGTGTTGCGAATTTGTCGTCACACGCAAATCCCGCATACCGGGCCGCATTAAGGTCATTTTGGTCGGCGAAGAGTTAGGTTACTAAATTCCACTGTACAAAAAAGGCTGACGCATCACCTGCGTCAGCCTAAAATTTTATTCCGGAAGATATTTCTTTGCCTGTGCCTTCATCATGATATAGACAAAGTCGCTTTCGTCCACACGCACGAAATAATTGTCGCTAACCGTCTTGTCACCGATTTCCAACTTCATGGTACAAGGCTCTCTGGTCAACAATCCGCCATCGGTAAATACATACCCCAGATAATCAATCGTTACCGTCACATACGGATTATCCAGTCCGTACTGTGCAAAATCCGTACAATTATACTCCTGAACAGTGGAAGCAACAAATCGTACGCTGTCGTAGTAAATCGGAGGGATGGTTTTCGTCCCGTCCTCCGCCACTTCCGGTACATAGGATACGGTCTCTCCGTCTCTCACCTCAATGCGAAGTTCCGTAATCGACTCCGGCTCCGCACTTGGGAAAGTTTCTCCCTGTACCAGTTTGATTTCCTTGGTAGTCAGCTGGGTATGAATACTTGAGGATACCACATACACCTCTCCCGTATTCTCATACAACAAATAATAGCCCGCATCGTAGGGTGCTTTGTCACCGATACAAAAGCTGTGCTCCGTACCGTCTGTCAGCGTTAACTTCATTGTCAACCTTGCATCCCGAAGTCCGTAATTCGCCGGATCAATGTCATCCAAAAGCATTTTGGACGTGCCTTCCAGCTCACAAAAAACTCCGATTATTGTCTGCAGTTTTTCCTCGTTGGTCGGGAAATCCTCCTCTCCCTGTCTGACCCAACTACCGTATTCACCTTCCTCTACCCATACAAAATGATAGGAGGAATCTTCCGTGGTAAATTCTGCCTCATTTACGTCATTTAACAAAAATCCCGTTATCTTCGACTTTTGATTACGGGCAGCCTCCTGCTCCGCCTTCTTTTGTGCTTCCTCAGCGGCAAGCTTTGCCTTGCGGTCCGTGATAAACCAGTAACCGCCTCCCAGCAAGCCAAGTACCGCCACCAAAGCGATCATTGTAAACATTCTTTTGCGTTTCAATCGTTTCAAACGCAGTTCTCTTGCTTCTCTTTCTTCCATGAAACCCTCCCGATTAACGATTCTTTCTACGGAGCATTACATAAATACCGCATAAAATCAATGCAACAGGCACTGCAATTACAAGAACAATCGCAATGGTATTGGCCTGCGCCGCATTAATCGTCAGCATCTCCTCCGTCTCAAAGGAAAGGGTACGGATGTTAGACATGTTATCCATGCCCGCCAGATAATTCACACTACCGGTTAACAGGCTGGCATTCGCATAGTTACTCAGCGTTGTATAATTGTTGCTGAATACATATCCTCCGGAGATTACCACTGCTTCGGACTTTGTCTCCGTATTCTTTAAATACATACCTACCGTAAACGGTCCTACCGGATCATCATTCGTTTTCGTCGATGAAATCTTACCGTTTTCCACGTTCTTCGCATAAGCCGCCTCAGAGGTGTACAGCAATCTGGAAGCAGTAATCTCATGCTCCGTATCTTTTACCAGCGTCAATGAATATGCATATATGAGCGGCAAATAATTTGCTCCGGACAAATTCTTTGTAATGTCATGCGTCGTGTCAATAAACGGATACAACTCCGCCTGACTGGCCGGATTGTGGCGGGAAGAATCTCCTTCCAGAATTACACGATTCTCGGCCTGTACACCGCAATATGCCAGCAATCTGTCATAATTAGGTACATTCGCCTGCTTCTCCGCAAGAATCAGAAAATCGCCGCCTCTGTCCGCATAGGCCTTAAACATCTCCAACTCCGCATCGCTATAATCTTTATTCGGCACGGTAACAAACAAAATGTCACAGTCATCCGGTACCTGTGCGGCTGTCATGGACTCAAAGGCATTGTAGGTAATATTTGCCTTACCCAACAAATTCGTTGCTTCGCTTTCCATCTCCTTTTCTCCGTGACCGGAAACCGCATATAATTTCGTCTGCTGTCCGCTCACAACATAGCGGATGGCACCGTTTATCTGTCCCTCGATATCAAGACCTACCGGCACCTCCTTGTATTGAAAGGTCTCGGAATCCATCGTCAGCTCCGTCAGCACCATGTCCTGTACGGAGATATACTTGCTCAGCTTTGTTGCCTCGTTTACTACAATCAAACTACACTGTACTACCGTCTTGTCTGTATACTGCTCCGCAAACTTCGGATTCAGCAACAAATCCACCGTCTCAAAGGTAATTTTATCACTGGCATCCTCATACAAATCAATATACATCTCATAATAAGACTCCAAACCGGTCGAAGAACCGTCTTTCGTCAAATAATAACAAGTAACATCCGTATCCAATCCGGCCAGTAACTCTTTCGTTTCCTCCGTCAGAGACTTTTCCCCGGTGGAGGTTAAATCCTTTTGTACTCCTATCGCCGAAACAATAAGATTTGCAATCACTACCGCCACAATTACCAGCACACTGGTCACTGCTGCGTACAGACCGGAGCGAAATCCCTTACGTTGAAAGGAGGCTCCGATTTTATTGAAAAAGGACATCGATTTCTTGTCATTCTTCTTTTCCATTTTATATCTCCTCCTTAACTGTATCTTCTCTTGCGTATATTCTGATACGTTAAGAAACAAAATACAAACGCAATACTCAAATAGTAGACCGGCATACGCAATTCAAACACTCCGCCGATTGTCTGTCCGTATACATTCAAAATTGCCAGGGAACCGAGCACGTTTTCTACCGTTCCTTCCAAAAGTGTCCCCTTTAACAAATACACTACCGACAAAATACTCTCACCGATTGCAAACACCAGTAAGCCCACTGTAGCATTCTTCATAACACGCCACATCCATACGGAAATCAAAATCCAAAGTACGGAGTAGGTAATCCATGCCGCCTTTGCCGTCGGCGGAATCAGATTTGCAATACCGTCGGCAAGACATGTAAGCAACACTACGATAAAGGTCATAACCGCAGCGAATGCCTGAGACTCGGTTAAACTGGAAATAAACAAACCGATGGCAAGATATGCACAGCTTACCATAAACAATCCCAAAATTGCCGTATAAGACATGCCGAAATTCACAATTCCGAACCGTGCCAATATCAACGGATATACGCAAATAGACAGCATACCGATTCCGGTAAGTGTCACCATTGCCAAATACTTACCCAGTACGATTTTCCAAATAGAAATCGGTGCGGTCAAAAGCAACTGATCCGTCTTCTGACGTTTCTCCTCCGCCACAATACGCATGGAAACCATCGGTACCAATAAAATAAATACAAAATTAATGCTGGACAACGCATAACCGATATACGAATATCCCTGCCTCATATTGTAAAGATATACGTAAACTCCAACAAACGCAAGGAAGAACGCCAAAAACAGCCAACCGATTAACGAGTTAAAGTAAGCGCGTAATTCCTTTTTATAAATCGCTAACATCCGTTGACTCCTCCTTCTCTTCCTGTTCTCCCACAACCGTCTCATCCGCAAACGTGCCGGACTTCTCGTCCTCATCCTCCGCTAATGTCCATGTATCGGAGGTTGCCTCAAGGAAAATATCCTCTAATGTCTTTGTGTTACGCACCAGTTTAATAAGCGGAAGCTTAGCCTTGGCAAACGCACCGAACAGCGCCTCCCGGCTGTCCTCCGTGCTCTTAATACGCACAGCAACACTACCCTCTTTTTCGCCTGCAATCTCTTCTATATCCAAACCGTCGGCAACCGAACAAAGCACTTGCACAACCTGCTCCTTCGTTCCCAACGCCTCGATTTCCAAATTAATACCCTGATTTGCCTTTTGCTGTAACTCCTCCGGGGTACCGGAAAGTACCAGCTTTCCGTGGCTGATAATCATAATATGGTCACATACCGCACTGATTTCCTGCATAATGTGAGAACTGAGCAATACCGTATGTTCCTTGGCAAGTCCCTTCATCAAATCACGAATCTCGATAATCTGCTTCGGGTCCAAACCTACCGTCGGCTCATCCAGAATGATTACTTCCGGGTTTCCTACCAGTGCCTGGGCAATGCCCACGCGTTGGCGATAGCCCTTGGAAAGATGCTGTATCAGGCGGTTACGCATCGGCTCCAACTGGGTCATGCCGATAACACGGTCCACCTCCGCCTCACGCTCCTTCCGCGGTACTTTCTTTAACTCTGTTACAAACTGTAAATATTCTTCTACCGTCATATCCGGATACACCGGTGGCTGTTCCGGCAAATAGCCGATACTCTTTTTCGCCAGTTCCGGCTCCTCAAGCATATCGTAGCCATTTACCAAAATCGTTCCTTCCGTTGCGGATATGTAACCGGTTAACATATTCATGGTTGTGGACTTACCGGCTCCGTTCGGTCCCAAAAAGCCGAGAATTTGTCCTTTTTCTACTGTAAAATTCAAGTGATCCACGGCAATATGGTCGCCGTACTGCTTCACCAAACCAATGGCTTCAATCACTTTTGTGCCCTCCTTTTTTTTGCTTCTCTCCTACCATACCACATCTTATTCTACATTGCAACCATGAAGAGTATTTGTTCTGTTTGTGAAAAAAATGTGAAGCCGTTATCCGGTAACACCTATAAGCCCAACGCCGCCTCGATTTTAGAAATCAACAGTTCGGAATCCGCCGGTTTTACCACATACCCGTGCACGCCGCTGGTAATCCCCTTGATTACCTTGTCTTTATGTCTGGTACCGGTCAGGATAATAATCGGTAAATCCTTCAATCTTTCACGTTGTCTGATGGAAGTCAGCGTCGCAAACCCGTCCATCACCGGCATCTCAATATCCAACAATACCAAATCAAAAGGTTCACTATCCAGACGTTTTAACCCTGCCAGCCCACTGGTTGCACCGGCAAACTCAAACTTCTTTTCCAGAATATTCTGAAGCTGCTTCAGCGCAATAATGCTGTCATCAATTGCAAGAATTCTCTTCTTTACCATATCGTTACCCTCCTGTTTATGAATACATTTGTTTAAAATATTTCGCAGTCTTATCTCCCTCACTCATTACCTTTGCAAACCCCTTTTCTACGGCTTCCGCATCCTCTGCCTTTGCCTGCAGTTCCTGGGCATAGGCCAGTTCCCCGAGGCCTTCCGCACCCAAAGTCCGTGCATCTCCCTTTATGGCATGAATCAAAATTGCGTACTCCGGCATGTTCTCCTCCTCTAAAAACTGCCGTAGTTGCTCCTTTCTCTCTTCCCATAAATCAGCAAACAATACGAGTGTTTCCCGGTATACCTCTTCATTTCCGTCAAAATTCGTCAATCCCTTCCGGTAAGAAAAGTCCGCCGGTTGTTCATCCTTCTCCTCCTTTGGAAGCAACCGGGCTAAGATTTCATTGAAACGATTCTCCTGCAACGGCTTCCCGAGACAAGCCGCATAGCCTTTCCCGCGATACGCTTCCTCATGCTCTTTCCTAACGGTAGAACCGACCGCAACCACCGGCACATCGACAGATACGCCGCCTCGTTCTCTTAGGTACTGCAATGTTTCGTCTCCGTTCATCCCCGGCATGTGCTGATCGATAAAAATCAAATCAAAGGAATGCTCTTTGACAAGCCTCAGGCTTTCAGCCCCGCTTCCCGCTTCAAAGATATCCAACTCATGCCTTGCCAAAATTTCTCTCATTACGGTTCTGCTAAGCTTACTGTCATCGACCAAAAGTACACTCGTTCCGTTCGGACAATGTTCCGTACGCTCCGGCTTTACGTCTTTTTTCGATTCTGCACCTCGTTCTTCTTTATACTGTTTTATTTTCCCGGAAAAAGCAATACTTCCCACCAGTATAGATGCCGCACAGCCGCACCAAAAGCCAATCAGAAATTGCACCATACGCTAGCAGTCCTCCTCCTTTACATTATCAAATAATGTTTTATAACACTGGGCAACCCGTTGATACTCCTCCGAAAGCAACCCGAACTTATCTTTGAGGAACGATAAGTTACCTTCCTTTCCGAGTTTTTCCTGTTCTCTGGCCAACTTTGTAAGCTCCGATGCCCCCAACTGTCTGGCCTCATTTTTCAATTCGCGCAACAATGCGGCATATGCCGGAACATCTTCTTTACGAATATATTCATGAAGCAGGCGAAGGCGTTCCTCACATAAGGCAGCAAAGTGCATTGCCCTGTTGCGATACTGTTCCAGCTGTCCGTCCAAACGTTCCAGACTACCCGCCATGTCGATTCCTTCCTTTTCCAAGGCATCGCGGATTTCCTCCGGTCGAAAGCCCTCCTGTTTGCCGTTTATCACATTAATCCCTTCCGAAACCTCACGTTTAACCACCAGGTGTTCCGGGAGATATTTTAACAGCATCTCTTCCAGCAGCCTTCCGCCGATCGGTTTACTCAGGTAATCGTCAAAGCCCTCATGCAAATAAACATCTTTCACACCGACCACCGCATTGGCAGTAAGAACAATCACTGTTGTCTCCTTGTTCGCACCGTCCTGTTCCCGTAACCGGTGCAATGTTTCTACGCCATCCATTCCCGGCATCATATGGTCCATCAGTATAATATCGTAATGCGTATCCTTTGTCTTCTTCAAGCATTCCTCGCCGCTTTCCGCCTCTTCGATTTGAAGCAAGGTTTGCTTTAACAACCCCTTTACTACCACACGGTTCATGAGATTGTCATCTACCACCAGCAGCTTCGCCTTCGGTGCCGTAAACGTCTCCCGTCTGCTATTTTGTATCTGCATCTGCTTCGTATAGTTGTATCCGCCCATCGGAGTCGCATCCACAATTGTCTGCGGAATCTGAATTCGGAACTCGGAGCCGAAACCGTATTTGCTCTTTACAAAAATCTCACCGTTCATCAATTCCAGCAACTGTGCGGTAATATTCATGCCAAGACCGGTACCTTCGATTTTACTGTTACGTTCCGCATCAAACCGTTTGAATTGTTCAAAGATATCATCCAAATCCTCTTCTTTGATCCCGATACCGCTGTCCTTTACCGTAATTGAAAGTAATGCGGTTTTGTTGTCTTTTGTCGACCATTCGACAAACAAACCGATTTCTCCCCGCTCCGTATACTTTACGGCATTGCTTAACAGGTTACTGAGAATCTGTTTTATCCGGATTTCGTCACCGCGTAATACGGAAGGAATATCCTCTTCTGTCTCTACCTTTAACTCCAGTCCCTTTTCCTCCGCTTTCAGAGAAAACATGGCAACCACATCATGTAACAAGGACGAGAGACCGTATTCCGTTTCCGTCAGTTCCATTTTACCCGATTCAATCTTAGAGAAATCAAGCAAATCATTGATCAAAGACATCAGTGTCTTTCCTTCGTTCTTTATGTTTTGTGCATATTCGATTACGTTGATATTATGAGCTTCCCGCAAAATCAATTCATCCATACCCAGTATGGTATTAATCGGCGTCCGTATCTCATGAGACATATTGGCAAGGAAATTACTCTTCGCCTTATTCGCCGCCATTGCTTCCTGATGAAGCTCCTTTAACTGGTTCTCTTTTTCCTTGGTTAATGTCATATCGATAAAGCACCAGGTCTTACCCTTTACCCGGTCACCCTCGTATACCTCCGATTCGGTCACGGCATAATAGCAGTCTCCTACCAAAAACTCGCCTTCCTCTGCCGGAACCATCTGCCGCATCACTTCCGAAATCGATTTTACCTCTCTGCGATTTAAAATCTCCCGCATTCGTTCATTTCTGTACAAAATGTGCCCGTCCTCATCACATACGAGAATTCCTTCCTCCAGTGTTTCCAACACTTCGGTTTTTGCACTTTCCGCCACGTCAAAATAACGGAAATAATATAAAATCAGGATGAAGAACGCATTGGTCCAGAACAACCCAAACGGAATCAAGTCATAATCCTTTAAGTTCTCCACCAGACGAAAGGCCCAGCACACTACCGGAAATATTGCCGCAAGAGCAAGGAACAGATACTTTTTATAGTTCTCTTTCCACTTTAAATCCCGGATCCATGCATAAATAATTACGCCCACACACGTGGAAAGAAAAATTAAAGTCATCACCGAATGAACCACATAATACGGTCCCGGCGTCATACGGAATATCGCTACATACTTATGCTGCTCCAATGCAGCGGTTTTATAATGCAAATGATGATACTCGTTTGTGGTTATGACAATACAGGAGAAAATAAAGCACCCTATCATCGCCCCCTGTATCCATTTTTTTAAGTTCACATGGAATAATTCACAGACAAATAACACCGCGGAAATCGTAGCCGTACAAAGACCGATGTATTCAAACCGAATGGCCATTAAGGTCTCCTCGATTACTCCGCTGTGTAGTTCGAAGGTATAGGCCAACCCATTCATCCATACACCCAGAGAAAACATCAACAGATAGCTACACAAAGCTGACCTTTTTTGATGTGCCACAAAGGCAATAAAAAAGAAAGATAGCAAGACCGAAATATATTGCAAGCCGAGCACCAGGATATCCATATCCATTTTTGCCCCCTTCTCCTCATAGTTCCTCAATTTACTATTATACGTGGAATTCATACATACCCTGTATTATTTTAACACAATTCGCTCCAATTTTCAACATTCTTCTCACAAAAACCTTTTGAAATAGCATAAAAAAAGGAATTGCAATTGATACACAATTACAATTCCTTCTGTAATATCTACTTATTCTCCGGTACTGTAGTTCGGAGCTTCCTTGGTGATGTGAATGTCATGCGGATGACTTTCCTTTAAGGAAGCAGCGGAAATCTTAACAAAACGACCGGTCTGCTTTAGGGTCTCGATATCCTTTGCACCACAGTAACCCATACCGGAACGAAGACCGCCGAGTAACTGGAATACGGTATCCTCTGCGAGGCCCTTGTATGCCACACGACCTTCTACACCTTCCGGAACAAGCTTCTTCGCATCTGCCTGGAAGTAACGGTCCTTACTACCGTTCTCCATTGCTGCGATGGAGCCCATGCCGCGGTATACCTTATACTTACGACCCTGGAAAAGCTCAAAGGTTCCCGGACTCTCGTCACAGCCTGCGAAGATGCTACCCATCATACATACGTTAGCACCTGCTGCGATTGCCTTGGTCAGGTCGCCGGAGTACTTGATACCGCCGTCTGCGATAATCGGAACACCGTACTTCTTTGCTGCCTCGTAAGAATTCATAATTGCGGTAATCTGCGGAACACCAATACCTGCAACCACACGGGTGGTACAAATGGAACCCGGTCCGATACCAACCTTTACACAATCCGCGCCGGCCTTAATCAGGTCCTCGGTTGCTTCTGCGGTAGCTACGTTACCTGCAATAATCTGTAACTCCGGATATGCATCATGTACCATCTGTACACAACGAATTACGTTTGCGGAATGACCGTGTGCAGAGTCGATAACAATCGCATCTACCTTTGCCTTTACAAGTGCATCTACACGCTCTAAGATGTTAGCGGTAACACCTACACCTGCTGCACAGAGAAGTCTGCCCTGTGCATCCTTTGCGGAAAGCGGATACTTAATCTGCTTTTCGATATCCTTAATGGTAATAAGACCCTTTAAGTTGCCCTCAGCGTCAACAATCGGAAGCTTCTCCTTTCTTGCCTGTGCAAGAATCTTCTTTGCTTCCTCTAAGGTAACGCCCTCTCTTGCGGTTACAAGACCTTCGGAAGTCATGCTCTCCTTAATCTTCTTGGAGAAATCGGTCTCGAACTTAAGATCACGGTTCGTAATGATACCAACGAGCTTCTTGCCTTCCGTAACCGGAACGCCGGAAATACGATACTTTGCCATTAACTCGTCCGCATCCTGAAGTGTATGCTCCGGGGATAAAGAAAACGGGTCGGTGATAACACCATTCTCGGAACGCTTTACCTTATCTACCTCTTCTGCCTGCGCCTCAATACTCATATTCTTATGAATTACACCGATACCGCCCTGTCTTGCCATTGCAATTGCCATGCGGTGTTCTGTTACGGTGTCCATACCTGCGCTCATCAACGGAATATTTAACTTAATCTTCTTTGTCAGATAGGTCGTCAAATCCACCTGATTCGGAATCACTTCCGAAAACGCCGGTACCAATAACACGTCATCAAAGGTAATACCGTCACCGATAATCATGCCCATGTTTCTAATCCTCTCTTTCTTTAATAATTGTAGTAATATTCTCCTCAAAAAATAACTAGAGGTTGTATTCTTTGTATTTTACTTTGTTTTATTTTACTTGTCAAGCTATAATTGAAGAAATATTAAGAAAAAGGGCCACGCATCCCCTGCGACAGCCCCAACATTTTGTTTAGTACTCCGACACCTTGCGCGGTGCCTTCTGCTTGATATAGGAAATCATTTTCTCATTCGGTTCGAAATATACCAAAGTCTGTATATCCCCGGAGGACTCAACAATACAATATACCTTGCGGTCCTTTTCCAAAGAAGTAAAATCCAGCTTCTTCGCCGCCGGATTACTCTTGTAACCATCCAGTGCATGGGAATTGGCCGGAGCCATAATTAACACCCGGTCAAAATCCAGACGATACATATGCTTTCTTTTCTCGCCCGCCATAATCTTGTCGAAATCCAACTGTCCGTCACAAAAGATATACTCATAAGTTACGTTTAAGAGCGGCAAAAAATAGTATGCAAAAAAGGCACCGAATACCCCGAGAATCGTAATCAGCTTATTGGTCAAAAAGCCGCCCAGAATCAAGCCGGCTATGAGTACGACCATAACCACCTTAATCAAGGTATCCGTCACGGTTACTTTCTTCTTTACACTTGCTTCCGTATACAAATCGTTCATCCTATTCACCTTCTCCTTTACAATACGCAGATACCCCGGCGGCAAAACTGCCCCCGAGGTCCTGCATTTTATCGTACGATTAAATTACATCATGCCCATGCCGCCGGCACCGCCTGCAGGCATAGCCGGAACATCTTCCTTAATGTTAGCCACAGCGGACTCGGTGGTAAGGAACGTAGAAGCAACACTGGTTGCGTTCTGAAGCGCACTTCTGGTAACCTTTGCCGGGTCCAGGATGCCTTCCTTCACCATGTCAACATACTCTTCGGTCAAAGCGTTGAAGCCGATACCTACCTGCTGCTCCTTCACCTTGTTTACGATTACGGAGCCTTCAAGACCTGCGTTGGTTGCGATGCAACGAAGCGGAGCCTCTAACGCCGCAAGAATAATGTTTGCACCGGTTCTCTCGTCACCCTCTAAGGATGCGGCAAGCTTAGCAACCTCCTTGGAAGCGTGAATGTATGCGGAACCGCCGCCTGCGATGATACCCTCTTCCACAGCTGCCTTGGTAGCCGCAAGAGCATCCTCCATACGGAGCTTGTTTTCCTTCATTTCGGTCTCGGTAGCAGCACCTACGCGGATAACAGCAACACCGCCTGCAAGCTTAGCCAGTCTCTCCTGAAGCTTCTCACGATCAAACTCGGAAGTCGTTTCTTCGATTTGTCCCTTAATCTGAGCCACTCTTGCAGCAATTTCAGCCTTATCGCCCTCACCGTCAACGATGATGGTATTCTCCTTCTGCACCTTAACGGACTTTGCACGACCAAGCTGATCCATGGTGGTATCCTTAAGATCAAGACCAAGCTCGTCGGTAATTACCGTACCGCCGGTCAAAATTGCGATATCCTGAAGCATAGCCTTTCTTCTGTCGCCGTAGCCCGGAGCCTTAACAGCCGCTACTACGAAGGTACCGCGAAGCTTGTTAAGAACTAAGGTAGTAAGAGCCTCACCCTCAACATCCTCGGCAATGATAAGAAGTCTCTGGCCGGACTGTACAATCTGCTCAAGAACCGGAAGGATATCCTGAATGTTGGAAATCTTCTTGTCGGTAATGAGGATGTACGGATTGTCAAGATTTGCTTCCATCTTATCCATATCGGTAGCCATGTATGCGGAAATGTAACCGCGGTCAAACTGCATACCTTCTACTACGTCTAACTCGGTCTTCATGGTCTTGGACTCCTCGATGGTGATAACACCGTCCTTGGAAACCTTTTCCATAGCGTCCGCTACCATCTGACCTACGGTCTCATCACCTGCGGAGATAGCAGCAACCTTTGCTACCTGCTCCTTGCCGGTAATTGCGGAACTCATGTTGGAGATCGCCTCTACCGCACACTCGGTAGCCTTTCTCATACCCTTTCTCAAGATAATCGGGTTGGCACCTGCTGCCAGATTCTTCATACCCTCGTTAATCATTGCCTGTGCCAGAACGGTAGCGGTGGTGGTACCGTCACCTGCTACATCGTTGGTCTTGGTAGCAACTTCTTTTACAAGCTGAGCACCCATGTTCTCGAATGCATCCTCAAGCTCGATTTCCTTTGCAATGGTAACACCGTCGTTGGTGATGAGCGGTGCGCCGTAGGACTTATCCAAAACTACGTTTCTGCCCTTCGGTCCGAGAGTTACCTTTACGGTATTTGCCAACTTATTTACGCCCTGCTCCAGCGCGGTTCTAGCCTCTGCGCCATACTTAATTTCCTTTTCCATGATCAAAAACCTCCCAAAAATTAATCTTCAACAATCGCTACGATATCGTTCTGCTTTACGATGATGAACTCTTCCTCACCCAGCTTTACTTCGGTACCTGCGTACTTAGAGTAAATAACCTGATCTCCAACCTTAACCTGCATGGTAACTTCCTTACCGTCTACCATTCCGCCCGGACCTACCGCTACAACCTCAGCCTGCTGCGGCTTTTCCTTTGCCTGGCCCGGAAGTACGATACCGGACTTCGTCGTTTCCTCTGCTACTAACTGCTTTAATACCACCTTATCGCCTAACGGTACTAACTTCATGATGAATCCTCCTTCTATTTTGCGCGGACCTTCCCGCTTTCTGTCAGTTTTTGTTAGCACTCCTCTTACCCGAGTGCTAACCGATATCCATATATTACATACTCGGGAAAAAAGTTGCAAGTTTTTCCCTCGGAGCAATCCGTGTCATTTTATAAGCATTCAAACACATACTCCGATATACTCTATTATTCTAAGTTTTCCTCAATTATTCTCCATTTCACTCCACATCAACACTATTGGTCTTAAGAAGTGTTCGCGGCAAAGCATCCTTGGAGTTCTTCCACGGAGCATCCGCATTACGGTAATCAAACTTATCGGTAAACCACTCCAAATCATCCCGTACCCGCTTCATATTGGAAAGGTACACTTCGTTTAACATATCGATAAACTCCTGCAAATCCTTTCCCGACAGTTGCATGGGAGCCTGCTCGTACAAAAGCGCGTAATGCTCGTTACAAAAGCCCTTGCTCTTTGCTAACTTCTCCCGGAACTCTCCGTCCCTTTCATATAAGTAAAAGACGGTGGCAATATACCGTTCAAACACATTCTCTACTCTCTCACAGATAAAGCAGGAACGATTCAGTTTCTTCATATACTCCACCACCGGGGCATCGGACTTTTTCTTAAACAGGCCACCGCCCATCACCGGTCCCTTGGATAAACGTTCCACATCCTTGATGGTACGGTCCATATGGGTCTTTAAAATCAATGCCAGACCGAGACGATTTTGCTGTCTGTAAAGCTCCTTTGCATGGGCCCCGCAAAATCCCGCCTTATCCGTCACCATCCGGATATCATCCTCCATATAACTCGGTCCTAACGTATACTCTAAAGACGCCTTCTCCAATTCCTGCCGCATAGCACAAACCGGACATTCGCACTCCTTTTCCAATGCCTCACTGACCGGTATCGTATACAATTGCTCCTTCATCCGAACCTCTCCTTTCCAAGACAAAGGCGCCGGTGAACCGGCGCCGAATCCTTGTTCTTTCTACTTATTGGCCTTTCCCATATCTTCCACAATCAATTCCTTAATCTCCCTGGCCTTGTTTTTGATACGTTCCGAAGCATTCCGGGAAACAATCACGCGGGATATGAGTCGCGCCGCCTCATCATAGTGGCCGACTCTCCGGCCGATATCCGCCAGCATACAAAACATGGTGTTCTCATCCATACCGCAAATCGGGTAGTTTTCCTTGGACATTGCTTCATTAAAACCGTCATACGCATTACTTAAAAACTCCAGCTCCTGGGCATGTAACGCTGCCTTATCCTTCTCCTCCGTCACCGGATCCTCCTGCTTTGCCCGGAGAAGCCACGCGGTCTTAAGACAGGTATAGGCTCTTTCGCTGAGCTTCCCGCGCTTTACCACCGCACTGGCCAGCGCCAGACGATGGAACAAAATCGCGTCGTCGTAGGAATACACCCCGTCCAACTTCAACACAGCATTAAACTTCTTGGAAATCTGCTCCATAACCAGCTTCGCCTGAGGCGTGGTAATCGTGGTAAAGAAACGATTTACTCCCGCATAACCGCACCGCGGACAAACAATGACGTCGTACTTTAACGGGTCGATTCCCTGATACCGCGGACGTAAATCCGTATCGGTCCCGATAAGTTTTGCCTTACCCGTACGCACCGCGCTGCTCTTAAACTCCTCGTCGCATACCGGACAGGTATGCGTCTTCTCAAATAAATAATCTATCTCCGTCTTCTCATGCTGTTCAACCTCAGCATTTTCCTTCTTTTCTCGTTTCGCCTTGGTCTCAACATCCTCGTAAACCTCCATGTCGCTTACGCCGCCGAGTCCCAACGCCTCTAATCCGGACAGTAAATTGCTCATTTATTCCTCCTTCGAACATACACCTGACACTTATCGAAACTGCGCTTCAATAAGTCTTAAAACAACCGAATTATCAAAAAAATCTTTCTCCTTCCATCATACGATACTTTCTCCCTTTTATCAAGCATTATTTCAGAAAAAAGGCCATACATTATACGAAGCACTACATACACGAGGTATGCCATGAACCTTGACGAATCCCCAACCAAAGTCTACCGCATCGTAAAATACTCCCTGTTTCTCTTCTCCCTGGCCTTTTTCCTCTTTGCGGGAAGCAAACTTTTAAACGACACCATCCCAACCGCCGGTAAAGCGAAAAAACTGCCGATTTACTGCGTGGATACGGAGGAGAAGAAGGTGGCGCTCTCTTTTGATGCTGCGTGGGGGAATGAAGACACCCGCAACATCCTCGCCATCCTGAAAAAACATAACGTCCGCGTCACCTTCTTTATGACCGGAGAATGGATGAACAAATATCCAGAGGATGTGAAAGCGATCCTTGCCGACGGCCACGACCTGGGCAATCACAGCGAGAATCACAAACAAATGTCCCAGCTATCAAGGGAACAGTGCCGCACGGAGCTTCAGAAAGCCCATGACCGTATCAAAGAACTGACCGGG
>JAFYMC010000007.1 GCA_017556805.1 Lachnospiraceae bacterium
AACGATACATAATATTTCTTCCTCCTTATTTCGTTGCTGCACCGAGGGTGTACTGGGTCATTACCTGTCCACGAATCAGGTGCTGTTCTACGATTTCTTCTGCCTTTTCCGGGGTCATATGAACATAGGTAACCTTTTCCTTACCCGGAGCGATAACTTCTACGATCGGCTCGAACTGGCAAAGACCGATGCAACCGGTCTGTACAACAGCCACGTCCTCAAGCTTCTTGTTCATTACCGCATCTGCAAGAGCAGTCAGTACCGGTCTTGCGCCGCTTGCGATACCGCAGGTAGCCATACCGACAACAACTCTTGTCTGTGTTTCGGACTCAGAGCGAAGACCAACCTGGCCCTGCATCTTCTCCCGAATTGCCTTTAACTCTGCAAGAGACTTCATACTTTCCTCCAATCTGCCGTTTCTCGGCATATCAAGTTTGTGTTACATGGGATTCGCTTAAACGAATCTAAAGTTCAAAGGTGTCGTCATTGGTTTCGTTAAAATTTTCTCTTAGGTAGTCCTTTATGTAAAGAGACACCTCAGGCTCCGTAAAGGAGATATCACCGAGAACTTCGCGAAATTCTCGGGTGTCTAACGAAAATTCCTTTTCATTGAATCGGAATGTATATAAGAAGTTACATTCCTCATGCATGGTAACTAAGGTGTGGATGGTGCCGTTCATATCACCCAGAGGCATGCGGTCGATGTGGGACAGTGTAAACACTGCGGTCACGCGGGTACCGACGCCCGGTGTGGACTCAATGGAAAAGGAACCGCCGGTGCTCTCCGCAGCCTGCTTGAAAAACGGAACCCCCAGGCCTACCTTACGGGTAGTACGAGTGGTAAAAAACGGGTCCGTTACGGCAGCAACCTGCTCCGGTGTCATGCCGCAGCCGTCATCGTCTATGATAACGGTCAGCGTATCCGCAGCTGTCTGGACATCTACGATGATGGTAACCAGGGAGGCCTTTGCACGGGTGGAATTTTCCGCTACATCCAGTATATTTAAGGAAATCTCGGGCATCATAACCTTAGGTACTCCTTTCGAAAACGAAACGTAACAATTATTCGTACTTCGCGAGAACGTCAGCCATCTCGGCAGCGGTAAGACGACCGTAAACGTCATCGTTAATGGTCAATACCGGAGCAAGACCGCAGGCACCGATACAACGACATGCGTCCAAAGAGAACTTGCCGTCCGGGGTACACTGACCGCCTTCGATACCGAGTAATTCCTGAAGCTTTTCGTAGATGTCACCGGAACCCTTTACGTAACAAGCGGTACCGAGACAAACGGAAATCTTGTACTTTCCCTTCGGATACAGAGAGAACTGGGAGTAGAAGGTAGCAACGCCGTATACTTTCTCCAACGGGATGCCGCACTCGTCAGCAATCATAGTCTGTACCTCAATCGGAAGGTAGCCGTAAATGTCCTGAGCCTTCTGTAAGATCGGCATCAGGGAGCCTCTCTCATCCTTTAACTCAGCGATGACAGAGCGGAGCTGTGCTTCCTGTTCCTTTGTTCCCTGGAACGGAACTGTTGATTTTGCAGCCATTTCTTTAACCTCCTTTAATATCTTTGCGATTTCCCTTAAGGGAAATCAATCACATGACACTCGCTTTTTGTTAAAAAAATAACGATATCATGGGCGCACGACAAAAAACGCGCAAAGATACGAAAAAAAGAAACGCGCCTTTGCGTGCGTCGTACAGTTGACAATATTATATCACACTCTGAGAAAAAAAGCTATAAGAAAAGTGTAAAAAATTCGGGACTTTTTCCGGGAATTGTGGTATACTTTATTTGTATATACGCTTTATTGAAAAACAAATATTTTTTATAGAGGAAAGGATGGTGAAGGTATGACAATCTTGGAAATCAAGGAGATTCTGGGAGCGAGAGTACTGAGCGGGGAGGAATGGCTTGACAAGGAGGTACATACGGCATGCGGCTCCGATATGATGAGTGATGTACTGGCTTTTGTAAAGGATCAGGCGGTTCTTCTTACCGGCCTTTGCAATCCGCAGGTCATTCGTACTGCGGAGATGATGGATATCGTTTGCATCGTATTTGTCCGCAACAAGAAGCCGGACGAGGAAATGATCCGTCTTGCAAACGAGCGCGAAATCCCGCTCTTGGCTACGGGACATCGCATGTTTTCCGCCTGCGGAATACTTTATGAAAAAGGATTACGGGGAGGAACAGATTATGAGCGATACGATTAAGTTGCAGTATACCGTTTCTACCGATGACTTTACGAGAGCGGGAGAGGCTTCCGGTGATGTGAAGCGTAAGTTAAAGAAGATGGGGAGTGCCCCGGAGGTAGTCCGTAAGGTGGCCATTGCCATGTACGAGGGTGAGATTAACATGGTCATTCATGCCAACGGCGGCACCATTGATGTAGAGATTACACCGGAGGAGATTTTGATGGTCTTGCAGGACTCCGGCCCGGGTATTGCGGATGTGGAGAAGGCAATGCAGGCCGGATATTCCACGGCACCGGACAGAGTGAGAGCGCTTGGGTTCGGAGCCGGCATGGGTCTTCCGAATATGAAGCAGTATTCCGATGAGATGGAGATTGAGACGACCATAGGAGTGGGTACTAAGGTGACGATGAAGGTGTTCCAGACCTGATAGGTCCGGGACTGCACAGGAAAGAGGGTTTGCATGAATGAGAAATTCTTTACATCGGTAAATTTAGATGCGGATTTATGCAAGGGCTGCATTAACTGCATCAAACGTTGTCCGACCCAGGCCATCCGTGTGCGAAACGGCAAAGCAGAGATTACCAATGAGTTCTGTATCGACTGCGGCGAGTGTATCCGTATTTGTCCGCACCACGCCAAGCTTCCGTCCTACGACAAGCTGGAGGTGCTAAAGGATTACGAATATACCGTGGCATTGCCGGCACCGGCATTATACGGACAATTCAATAATTTGGACGATGTTAATATTGTTCTGACGGCCTTAAAGAGAGTAGGCTTTGATGATGTATACGAGGTCAGCGGAGCGGCGGAGCTGGTATCCGAGCTCTCCAGAGAATATGTACATAATCATCCGGAACTGCATCCGATTATCAGTACGGCCTGTCCGTCCGTGACCCGTCTGATTCGTGTCCGTTTTCCGAATTTAATCGAGCATCTGCTTCCGATTAAACCGCCGGTGGAGCTGGCTGCGGAGTTGGCTCGTGAGCGGGCGGTAAAAAAGACCGGGTTACCGCCGGAAAAAATCGGTATTATTTTCCTGTCTCCGTGTCCGTCCAAGGTGACGGCCATGAAGTCGCCGCTTGGCACCGAAAAAAGTAACATCGATGCGGTTTGCGCCATAAAGGACATTTATACGAGACTTCTTCCGGAGATGAAGGCAGTGGCGGACGATCCGGAGGAACTGCGTATTTCCGGTAAAATCGGCATCAGCTGGGGCACCAGCGGAGGAGAGGCCAGCGGCCTTCTGGTAGAGAATTATCTGGCGGCGGACGGTATCGAAAACGTGATTCGCGTGTTAGAGGACTTAGAGGACGAGAAATTAGACAACCTGGAATTTATCGAGCTCAACTCCTGTAACGGAGGTTGTGTGGGCGGCGTACTGACGGTGGAGAATCCGTACCTTGCCATGGTAAAACTAAAGCGCCTCCGCAAATACATGACGGTAGCTAAGAGTCATGTGGAAGGTGTCGTGGCGGAGGAAGACGCATACTGGACCGAGGAAGTCACCTATGAGCCGGTATTTAAGCTTGGAACCGACATGAAGGACAGCATTGCCCGTATGGCCCGCGTGGAAGAACTGTGCGAGCACTTCCCAGGCCTGGACTGCGGCTCCTGCGGTGCGCCGACCTGTAAGGCACTGGCGGAAGACATCGTCCGCGGGAAGGCCCGTGAGCATGACTGTATCCATGTTTTAAAGAAATATATCCATCACCTTTCGGACGAATTCTCGAAGCTGGACGGAGAGTAGTCCTGCCTGGAAGGGATAGGGTTAAATTATTGTGGAATAAAAAACAAATGAAAGATGGTCCGTCGTTTGCTTAATCGGCGCGGCGGATGACAACAGTAGATTATAACAAAAAAGATAACGTACCCCGTTGCGCTCAGCAAAAAGGAGATTGGAAAGGCGAGGAACGATATTGGGGAACTTTCCCTACATATAAGAATGGGGCGCGCCCAGTACGGAAAGGAAGACTATGACAGTAAAAGAGTTTGCAGAACAAAGCGGTTTTCGCATCATTAATCTGGCGGACAATGCCGGGGAAGTTCTCATCCGCCAAGCATACTGCTGCGACCTGCTCAGTATAGCAATGACCAAGGTGCCGGAGGGCGCCGCATGGGTCACGGTAATGAGTAACATCAACACGCTGGCGGTGGCGTCTCTGACGGAGGCGGCCTGTGTGATTGTTGCGGAAAATGCGGCCGCGGACGCGGAATTTGCGGAGAAAGCAAAGGCCCAGGGTATTACCGTACTCCATACGGAAAAGCCGGTATTCGATGCGGCACTGATGGTCCACGAGGGACTGTAAATGCCGAATCCGGCATACGATTTACATATCCATTCCTGCCTGTCTCCTTGCGGAGATGATGAGATGACACCGGCAAATATCGTAGGAATGGCAGCGGTAAAAGAGTTGGGACTGATAGCGGTGACGGACCACAGTACCTGTAAAAACTGCGGGACGGTGCTTCGCCTGGCGGAGGAGTACGGTGTACTTGCCGTGCCGGGAATGGAGCTGACCACTGCGGAGGAAGTCCATGTAGTGTGCCTGTTTGAGGACCTGCATGCGGCTATGGATTTTGACGAGTATGTGTACAGTAGATTACCGGATATTCAGAACGTGGAGAAGATATTCGGTAAGCAGCAGATGATGGACGAGGACGAGAATGTCACTGGAATCGTGGATAAGCTTCTCATTAATGCCACAAGCATCAGTTTTGATGATGTGTACGGACTGGTGGAGGAGCGGGGAGGCGTCATGATACCGGCCCATTTGGATAAGTCCACCACGTCGCTGATTTCCAATCTCGGTTTCATTCCGCCGGATGCGAAGTTTGCCACGGCGGAGCTGAAAAACTTCGGCAATCTCCATCGTTTGAGTAAGGAGCATCCGTATCTGGAGCAGTGTCGGATCATTTCAAACTCCGATGCCCACTACCTGCAGGACATCCATGAGCCGGAGCATACGCTTTACATCGAGGAGATGACCCGTAAGGCGGTAATTCGTGCATTAAAACAGGGAATGCCGCATATGGTATAATTGAATAAGCATTAGGAGAAGCATAGGATGAAACATAAAATCGGACGGCTTCTCCTTTTCTTTGCCCTTTTGCCCCTTTGTATGGCGGTAGGCTGCGGCACGGAAAAGGAAGAATACACAAAAACGGGAGAGGTAGAATTTACGGTGGTGGAGGAAGCGGATGTACCGAAGGAGTTGTTGGACGCAATTAACGGAAAGAAAGCAGAGCCCTTTAAGCTTACATACCTTGCAGAGGATGCACTTTACCTGGGGCAGGGCTACGGGGAACAGCCTTCCGGCGGCTACAGTATCGCAGTAGAGGAATTGTTTCAGGCAAAGGAAGGCATTTGCCTGAAAACCACCTTAATCGGCCCGGCAGCAGATGAGAAGGTGACCACGGTGTCAACCTATCCGTATATCGTGATTAAGCTTCCGAAGATGGAGACGGAAGTACATTTTATGGAGTAAAGGGATAAAAAAGAAACCGGCAGAGCGCAGGGGCACTTCGCCGGTTTTTTTGCAGAAAGGGGTCATAAAAACGTTAGTTACCATTCTCCCCATAGAGTCCGTAATAGTTACATAGCCGAACTACCGCGTCAAGGCTGTCGCCCGGTTCTACCCACAAATCGGGAGAATAGCCGATGCCGTCTGTGTGTTCCAGACTCTGATAAAAGCAACAGTTTGCGCCGAAGCGAAGTTCAATGCCGGTGTTTGGCAGATACAGTTCGTAGGCGTTGCCGAAATTTAAGCATCCATTGGTATTTGTTCCTACCAATACCACCTGTTTTCCAAGGGTGAGCATATTGGTAAAGGATTCTCCGGAGGAGGAGGTGTTATCGTCAATCAGAACAAAGACAAGATTGTCGGTTTCCCAAAAGGTTCCGTCGGACCGGCTGGTGCGCCATACGCCACCCTGGGAATTTACGAAACCGCCGTAAACTGCCGTATAACAGGTGCTTACTTTTTTTGACCAAAGCTCCTTTTCGGTAATATTTTTTTCACAAAAATTTTTCATCCATGTGTGGGCGTATCCGTCATTTCCGCCGGGATTTCCTCTTAAATCCAGTACAAATAACGGTTTCTCCCGGTAGGAAGTACCCGTGGCTGCAAATTCATTCAATTTCTTTTCGGAGCCGTCAAAGGAAAACAGTCGTAATACCGGAAGCTGTCCGTCTGCTACGGTGGTTTCCGAGAACACCTTTGCCAGTGTAAAATCAGAGTGAGCCATCGGTCGGGCCAACTGCCAGCTTAGGTTGTGTGTAACGCCCTCAATGGTCATGGTTGTGGGAAGCGTATCGGGATTCAGACATACGGCTGCCAGACAGTAGGTAAGAGCTCCGTCCGGCCCGATGGTGCGTTTGACATATTGAGAATCCACATCGGTGGGGTCATCGAAATACAAATCCTGCACAAAATAAGTGGACTGTGCATATTCCCGTTCATAGATGACGTTGCGGGATTGCTTTGTGGTAATGTGAAAATGCCGGTCCACGATAACCGGGGACAAGGCTTCCCACATAAGCTCCCATAAATCCTCGGTTTTGATGTTATCCTTCGCTTCCAGCTCGGTTAAGATACGGTCCCGGATGGGGAAAAACACCTCGTCACCACCGAAGTACTGATATCCGCCGTAACCATAGGCCAGCAGTTCGAAGGCCAGCGTAACATCCTCTGCGGCCTGTTTTGCAGTGACGGTTTTTGGGATTTTTTTGCTTTTTAAAAGTTCTTGTATTTCCTCTTCGCTGAATACATGCTCGAAGGGTTCCGGCTGAAGGTAGGATTCATAGGTTTGCAGTTCTTCCTCGGTCCAAGGGTCTTCCTTGGGCTCGATTTCCGTCAGGAACTGTTCGAAATCTTCCCTGTTTCCCTGCCCGTAGGGCGGCAGCGCGGTTTCTTCGGAACCGCAGGCGGCAAAGGTCAGAAAAAGGAAACTAAGGAAACCTAAAAAAAGACGTTTCATAATAAGTCGCTTCCTCTCTATTATTCCATGATTTCGTTTTCATCGTCTTCCGAAGGAGTATACTCCAAAATGTCCCCCGGCTGACAGTCCAGCACCTTACAGATTGCGTCCAGCGTAGAAAAGCGAATCGCACTGATTTTTCCGGTTTTTATCTTAGACAAATTTACATTCGAAACGCCGACACGCTCGGACAACTCATTCAGAGACATTTTTCGGTCTGCCATCACCCGGTCTAAACGTAAAATAATCGACATGGTTATCCCTCCTATAATGTTTCATCCACCTGTACCTGCAATTCTTCTCCGTACCGGAATACGAAAGAAAAAATAAATATCATGATTCCGAGGAAAAGGAATCCCAGATTAATGCTGTATTGAACCGTTGTTTCCGTTACCGTTACCGGTAGGAATAGCCGCCTGATTTCGCCGAGGGTGTGAGATGCTCTTGCCGCCTGTAAGTACGATATGACATTTTCCGCAATGCCGATTACAATATAGCCGATACCGAAGGTTCGCAGGGATTTGCTGACCGTTCCGTCGTAAGGCTGTCCTTTTGCCATCGGTTTCAGAAGCTTTCCGAGGATATATACCAGGAACACGCTTTCCGCAAGTTTCAGTACAGCCGCAAAAAACGCAAGGACAATTCCTTTGATGAAGTATTTTGTTTCCATGTCCTGCTCTCTTAAGAAATGCCATTCCACGTTTCCTGTGTCAATATGGAACAGCTTGATATACTCTGCCCCCGGATTCTTGATAAGCAGTGCTATCTGATTTGTGCCCAGGTCAATAAGACGCATAATAAACTGTATCACTGCAATTAATAAAACAAGTTTAAACATCACATTCATTATTTTTGATATTTTTTTCAATTTTTCCATAGCCTTAATGTTTGTCTCCTTATCTCATACTTTTATTTCCTTGCAAGAAATGAAACGATAAATATTTAATGTTTATCGTTAAATCCAATATACAATGGATGTTAACATTTGTCAATAACTTTTTAATGACAAACATTAAAAACGAGGTTTGCCTCTGTGAAAGATAATGTGTTTCGAAGGGAGAATTGGGTATAAAGACCTACTACAAATTGTAGTTTTGCATTGACACGGAATAACAAGATATGGTATACTTGTATATAGATAGATACTATATAGTGCATTTATCCAGAATACATAGCGATTACGCGGATAGGAGAGAATATGGGTCAGCCAACGGAAATGAGCAAGATTGTTTACAATGTAAAGCACAGCGTGGGAAGACGCGTGAAGGTTTGTGAAAACAAGGGTCGCAACAAGGTGGATGTGATGGAAGGTGTAATCTCCGCAATTTATCCGTGCGTATTTACGGTAAAGGTGGTTCCGGAGAATATGCCGGATACCGAGCAGATTTTCTCCTATAGCTATACCGACGTTTTAACAAAGGATGTACAACTCGTATACGTATAAAAAGGAAAAGTGAGGCTGCCGCGCGACGGTTACGTGCGGCGGCCGTTTTTGGTATAAAAACACCTCCCGGTGCATAGGTTGTAAAAGAACCTAGCTTCGGGAGGTATTTTTTATGGAAATAAAGATGCAAAGTATCCATATGAACAAGGTGAATTGCCGGAATGCACTGCGTTTGACGGTGGATGATGATGTGAATGTGCCGGACAATAAGCCGGATGTACGTGCGGTGATCTGGAAAACGGGAAATGTGCGCTTGAATGAAAAGAAGCTTTCCGGCGGAAGATTGTATATAAAGGGTGTACTGGGGTATCGTGTGCTGTATCAGAGCGAGGACGGGGAGCGTCCGGTACAGAGTATCCGGGGAGAGCTAACTTTTGATGAGGCGGTGGAACTGCCGGAGGCCTGCGACGGAGATAATATTACGGTACGGGCGGAAGTGGAAGAGTTTCATGTCGGTCTGATTCACTCCCGAAAGCTGGCCATTCGGGCACTTTTAGGGATTATGGTGCAGGCGGAGGAGCTGCATGATGTAAGAGCGGCAGTGGCGCTTGCGGAGGCACCGGCCGTACATACAAAGACAAGAGTCATTCCGGTAACCTCCATTGTGGCGGATCAGAAGGATATTGCAAGATTGCGGGAGGAAATCTTTCTGCCTTCCGGCAAGGACAGCATTGCAGAGCTTCTTTACTGGGAGTTGGAGCTGCGGAATCCGGAGGCAAGAGCCAGAGAAGAACTGTTAGAAACAAAGGGAGAGCTGTCCCTGTTTGCCCTTTGGAGAAGCGACCGAGAGGACGGCGCCTTAGAGAGCTACGAGGCAATGCTGCCGTTTAAAACAGAGTTTGAAATCAGCGGCTGCAGAGAAGGGCTCATTGAGGATGTGGCATTCCGCCTGACTAACGAGAATGTATCCGTAAAGGCCGATGAGGACGGGGAAGACCGGCTTTTGGAGGCAGAGGCGGTACTGGAGGCGGAGATGAAGCTGTACGAAGAGGGTGAGATGGAGCTTCTGTCGGATTTGTATGCCACGGATTGTATGTTAAAGCCGGTGGTTGTGGAGGAGGAGTATGAGAATTTACTCTTAAAAAACGACAGCAGAATGCGGATATCCGAGCGGCTGCCTTTGCCGGAGGGAATGCCGGAGATTTTGCAGATTTGCCGCGGAAGCGTGGAAATGAAGCCGGATGTATGTGTAAGAGAAGGGGAGACCTTAAAGCTTTCCGGCATATTGGACGTGAATCTTCTTTACATTTCGGAAGAAGATGAGAGACCGTTACATTCCTACCGGGCAGAGCTCCCTTTTGAACACCGGATTGAAGTGCGGGGACTGACGCCGGAAAGTACCTATGACGTGCGTTGCTTTGTAGCAGAATCCTCCTTCGGAACGGTACGGAGCGGGGAGGCGGAGCTGAAGGCGGAGCTGGCTTTTTGTGTGGTTGCCATGGAAAACCGCAGGGAAGAGATGATTGTGGATACGGAGCGGGCGGAATTTGACGGGGACCGCTTTGAGGAAATGCCGAGTATGATAGGCTATACCGTGAAAGCAGAGGAAACGCTCTGGGATATCGCAAAGCGGTACTGTACCGCGCCGGAGGATGTGATTCGTCTGACGGAGCATAACGGCGAGGTAAGAGAGGGGGACATTCTTTTAATTGTAAAAGCAGTAGAGGTGTAATCGCCAGGGGCTCACCATGTGGGCCTCTTTGTTTTGGCTAATGCGTTTTCTACTTGTCACACTTCGGTGAAATGTGGTATGATGGAAGCAGAGACAATGGCGTCGCCTGCGGACGAACGCTGTTGTCAGGGATGAAGGGAACATAGGAGGAGCTTATGGTAAATTTACAGGAATCCGGGGAAATGTATTTGGAGACCATTTATGTTTTGTCCAAAGAAAATAAACATGTTCGGGCCATTGATGTCAGCGAACATATGGGATATTCGAAGCCGAGTGTCAGCCGTGCGGTCGGCATTTTAAAGAAAGGCGGCTATTTGGAGGATAATACGGAGGACGGAGCGCTGGTTCTTACGGAAAAGGGAAAATTGGCGGCAGAGAAGACCTACGAGCGTCATCGCGTGTTGTCGGCCTTTTTTGAGAAAATCGGTGTGTCCAAGGAAACGGCGGCAGAGGATGCCTGCCGGATTGAGCATACCATCAGTGATGAGACCTTTGAGGCGTTAAAGAAGTATGCCGGTTTGGAATAACTACGAAAGAACGTGCGGGGAGACCGATCCCTGTGGTTGAAAAATGACAAATCAAAAAGGATACCGTGTCCCGATAGGTTGTTTGCGAGATGAAGGGTACGGTATCCTTTTTTATATGAGAAAGAATCGCCAATATTATTCGGCCAAAGCGGCCTTGCTTGCCTGCGCCTCAAGGGCATCCTTGGTGGTGTCCGCCAGTTCGTCGGAGAAGTCTGCCTGCTTTGCCCAGCTGCGAATCTTCTCGGTAGCAGCTTCTAAGGTCTTCTTACAGATTTCCGGAAGGTCGTCGCCCCAGGCCTTGGTAGCCTGCTTAAAGCCCTTTTCCATGGCGGTAATTAAGGTCTCGGCCTTATCGGTATCGCCGCCGGAGATTGCCTTTGCAAAGGAGAATAAGCGCTCGGAGGTCTGCTCGATGCCCCAGTAACCGTTCTCGGAAATGTCCTCCTGTGCCTGTGCACGGACTTCCGGAGAAACCTCTACCTGACCCTTGCGGAGCATTTCAAACATCTTCTCATCGGTAAGGGTACCTACCTGGAAGGTCTTGTTCTGTTTTAAAATCATGCTCTCAACTAAGGAACGAAGCTGTGCCGTACGCTGCTCGGCGTCGGCCTTTAACTGCGCGATAATATCCTTGTTCTCTTTGGTTAAGGTTACATAATTTTTGTTCTTTGGATTGTTGGTAGCAACCTTGTCCGCGCTCTTTTTCTCGTAGACAAACGCCTCGGTATCGGCGGTCTCCGTGGTCTTTGCGGCGGTATCTGCTGCTTTGGAATCGGAAGTCTTCTTATAGGCTTCCGCAGTTTGATAAGAATTGGTTGCAGAAAGAATCTGATTTGTATTCATAATAAACCCTCCTTGGTTAAAGTAAGCGAACGGAAAACGCGATGCGACTCCTTCGCTCTTGTGCGGTTTCCTACTTTTCTATCTTGTGGCGGAAGACATTCCACCTATTCTTATACACTATATCGGACGGTACTTTTAAGAACTTAACCCCAAAAATGAAAAAAAGTGGAAAATTTTTTTAAAGTGTATTAAGATAGAACCAGAGAGTAATTTGAGAGGGGGATTTTGGTGAAGATTAGATATTGTTTATCGAGTATGTTGTTCGCATGGGTGCTGTTATTTGTGTCATGTGGGAGCGTGGAAGAACCGCAACATCCGCTTCCTACATTAGCACCGACGAGTTTTTCCGCGGCAACGGTTGTACCGACGCATACCCCTGTGCCAGCAGTTACGCCGGAACGTCAACCGGTAAATGTGGGAACTTTGCCTCCGATGGTTACACCGGCAAGTACACCGATTCCTACATGCACGCCGACACCTACAAGTACCCCGATACCGACTCCGGTGCCGGAGGACTATGGGGAAGATGTTTTTGTGTTTGACAGAGAGTATACAGAAGAGTGGGCGTGGATTGAAGTTTGTTTCTGGATAAAGGATAAGAACGGAAATCCGTTGTCGGACAAGTGGTGTGAGTTGTTGGTAGACGAAGACTTTGTGATGATAAAATCACCGCTTGTTGTGGACTATTACGATACCCGTCAGGAGGCTGTTACCGATGAGGAAGGGAAAGTGGAATTTATTCTTCTGGAACAGCGGGAGGACGGAGACCGGGAGCTGAATCTGACGATAACAACCCTTAACAGCAGACATACGGAGAAAATATACTGTGTAGATCCGGTAAGAACGGTTCCTGCAAAGCCGGAAGTGACAGTGGAACAGAAGAAGGAGTGCATAGAGTTACGTTGGGAGCGTGATTATGACGCAAGAAAGTATTATGTGGAACGGAAAGTAAATGACGGAGAGTACGAGTTGGTAGAGAAATGGTATACTGCTCATAACGGGGATTACATAGATTATGACGTGACATCGGGAAATACCTATCATTATCGTGTATATGGGGGGAATCATGTGGGAGCCGGTGAGGGTTGTGAGGTAAGTATAATATTTAGATAAACTGAAGTATGGAGGGATTATATGGAAACACGAGTAGCGGTGATGGGAATTATTGTGCAGGATTTGCAGTCGGCGGAGAGCCTGAATGCGATTTTGCACGAATACGGAGAAGTGATTATCGGACGGATGGGGATTCCGTACCGGCAGAAAAATATCAGTATTATGAGCGTGGCAGTGGACGCTCCCCAGGACACCATCAGTGCCCTGGCAGGAAAAATCGGCCGGCTTTCCGGCGTCAGCGTAAAAACCGCCTACGCGCCGATGTGACTCCCAAACGGACCAGCGCCATATTTCTATTCTCTTTTGCTGTCGCAACGCTCTGTCAAACTTCCTCCAACCGGTTCTAAACGTCTCTCGGGGGTGACCTCGAGACTTAGAACCGCTAGGAGGTGATTTTGACTGCGCTAAATGCGCGACCCTTCGGGAATGCAAAAATGAATAGAAATATGGCGCTGGTCCTTGTTAATGTCTCCACCGGCGGGGATAATTGATAAGTGCCTACTCCGGTTGATAAAAGCTCGTCAGGAAAGTTCCGGGTGCATATTCCGTTGTAAGGAAGTGCGCTTCGGCGCGTTTTGCTGTGTCAAGGTCAGAGAAGAGGGCGAAGACCGTAGGGCCGCTTCCGCTCATTAAGACACCGTCGGCGCCGAGGGTGTGTAAGGTGTTTTTGATGACGGCGATGTCCGGGACAAGGCCCATGGTCACCGGTTCCAGTACGTTACATAGACCGGAGACAAGGGTGTTGTAATCGCCTTTGGACAGGGCGGAGAGCAATGCATCCGTATCCGGGTGCTTGATGTTTGCGGTTTGTACCAAAGCATCGTAATCGGTATAAATCTGCTTTGTGGAAGCTCCGGCGGCCGGTTTGACCAGGAGGCAATGACAGTCCGGTGCGGAAGGCAAAGCGGTTAAACGTTCTCCGATGCCTTCGGAAAGGGCAGTGCCTAACATAAGGCAGTAGGGTACATCCGCCCCCAGCTTTACACCCAGTGCGGCCAGCTCATCGGCGGATGCCGGACTTCCGTACATTTCGTTTAAGCCCCGCAATACGGCAGCGGCATCGGAGCTTCCCCCTGCCAGTCCTGCGGCTATCGGGATTTTCTTATCCAGATGCAGGGCGATTCCGTCCGAGATATGATATGCCTCGCAAAAGGATACTGCCGCCCGGTAGGCAAGGTTGTGCTCATCCACCGGAAGGGAAGCATCGCTGCAGGTCATTATAATGCCCGGGGTATTATTTGTCGTAAGGGTAATTGTATCGTGCAGTTGTAAAGACTGCATAATCATCCGGACCTCGTGGTAACCGTTCGGTAGGGTACCCAGAATGTCCAGGGAAAGATTGATTTTAGCGTAAGCGTACGCGGTATGAGCAGATAAAATTGCGTTCATAAAAGCTCCTTATATCGTATGATATTGTGATTATATCTCAGGTGCCGGTGTTTTGCAAGTCCGGGAATCTTATGTGTGCAGGTGACAGATTGCGGGCATGCATTTTTTTTAGAAAATTTGTAACAAATCACGTGTTGCATTGTCTAATATACAGAACGAAGGAAAGGGGAGGTGACCTTGGAAGATTTTGATAAGCTTTACAAAACATATTACCGGCAAGTATATTTGTACTTGCTGGATCTATGCAAAGACCCGGATTTGGCGGAAGAAATCACCCAGGAAACCTTCTTTAAGGTTTTGAAAAAGATTGATACCTTTGAAGGAAAGTGTAGTATGGGCACATGGATGCTTCAGATTGCAAAGAATAATTTTTATAATTACTGTAAAAAGAAGAAGTATGAAGCGGTGGAGGAGTATGAGAATATCCCTGCAAAGGATAACCCGGAGAACCGGGCGTTGGAAAAGGACACGGCGCGAGAGATTCATTTAATCTTACATACGTTGGAAGAACCTTACAAAGAAGTTTTCTGGATGCGCACCTTCGGAGAATTGTCGTTTAAAGAAATCGGAGGAATTCACGGAAAAACGGAAAGCTGGGCGCGGGTAACCTTTTATCGTGCCAGACAAAAAATTAAGGAGGCAATGAAATGAGAATATCATGTGAAGTAATACAGGATTTGTTGCCGTTGTATGTGGATAAGGCGTGCAGTGAAGACAGTACGGGATTGGTGGAAGAACATATGGCGGAATGCGAGAACTGCAGACTGACCTATGATGCCATGAAGACAGACGGGAAAACAGAAGAGTTGGTAAAAACAGAGGAGTTTCGGAACCGGCAGGCGGATTCCGTAAAAAAGGTAAAGAAAAAATGGTCCAGATCCAAAAAAATATTTTTGACGTTGGGAATTATCATCGGTGCCGGTTTGCTTTATATTCTTATCAGGGTAGCAATGGTGTTCGGAGTAGTGAGTTTGCTTATGCTTGATTCCGCCACGACGAAGGTGCAGGTGTATGATGATGTGGCAAGGTACTCCGATTATATCGGAATGGAATGTAACATGGAGTACGGAAAGCCCCGCACCGGACAATTTGTTGTTTTTCCGGAAAAGATTACTCCACAAATGTATGTACAGGATTTTCGGTATGTGTACTATAATCCGTGGGACCCGCAGTATGTATCGTATCTGACGGTAGAGTATAAGGATGGGGAAGCCTACGGGAAGGAATTAAAACGGTTACAAACGATAGGGGTAGAGGAGTATGAAGGTCTTTACTCCGTCACGGGAGAGCCGGAAGGATATGATTTGGTGGCCATGGATCAGGACCGTTATTACGGCTTTGTCTATGCTATGGTGCCGGAGTCCGGGGAAATGAAGATTACCTATGTGGGCATCATGTTCTGTAATTATTTTCTGGACTTAGATATTCATAAGTACATGAAGGAAGAATATTTGTTGCCGGGCTTCGATGCCACTTCGGATAATCCCTACGAGAAGAAAATGATGGGAAAGTAACGGAAAAATAAAAGATCGGCACATCTTTATGTCAGCAAGCAAGAGAGGGGACGCAGCGTTAGCGACGTCCCCATAATTTTTTCCACAGTTCTACAAGCTTAAAACGAAAGACCGGCTTTTTTTCTTTTCCGGAAAAGAGGGTGTCAAATTCTTCCTCGCTGAGTAAACCCCGGAGTTCTTCCTTTTCCTCCTCGGGAAGGGTGGCAGTTATGCCCTCTGTAAAGCAAAGGGAAGGGTAAAGCATGCACCACCAGTTCTTGCCGTCCCCTTCGTCAAGGACAATGCGCAGGGCACGGTATTCGCCCGGCGGAAGGAGGAGAGACCCATATTGCTTAATAGGGAAATACTCTGTGGTAAGTTCCACGGAGGCACGGTAGGAAACACCGGATTCTTCCAGGATACGGTTGGCTACCGCCACAATTTCCGGGAGAAGCGGAGCGAGGGCGTCTTCTGCTTCCTGTGCGGTATCCGCGCCGGCTACGGCATCCTGAACATGCGTTAGCACCGCATCCCGGACGTGCAGTTTGATTTCCTGGGAGGAGGTGTCGTTTCCCGCCGCAAGAATATGCAGGCGGAGGATACGGTCCTCTAAAGAAAGGGAGGGAACGGTGGCGTTAGATGCATACTCCCGGACCGGTAACAGGAGCAAGAGAGAAATGAGGATACAAAACAACGCTCCGAACCGGGACAGAAAAGGGATCAAAGGATGAGGGTGATTTTTGCATACTACGATTTTATGTAACATAACAGACACTCCTTTTTATTCAAATAGGCTTTGAAAGGAGTATTGCCCGGAACGAAAAAAATATACAGGACGGGAAATAGAAAAGAGCCGGTCCCGACTGACCGACTCCTCTCCGGAAAAAGTAAATGAAAATGAAAAAGTGTAGCTCTATCTAAACTTCGAAAATGGCTTTGATATCTTCCGTCTTACCGCCTGCGATGGTGCCGTCCGGTAAACGGCGGAAGTTCTGTAAAAATTTCCATGCGTGTTCACAACTGTGGTGACGCACCTCATGGCCCTGATTATCTACGCTGCCGAACACGGTATAACAGCATCCGTTTTCGCTCTCGAACAGGTTGAGGGTTAAGACGCTACCCCGGGATGGGTCCGGAATCTTGTAGACAGCATCACCGTCGATTCCGTAAATCGGATTCTTCCAGGAATCTTTGTCCTCCAGTTTTACATCATAACCGGTCACTACCTTGTTTATGTCGAAAACGTAAGCTACGCGGTCGATGCACTTTTGTGCCTGGAACGGAAGCTCCGGAAGCGGAGTAATCTCACCGCCTACATAGAAGGTCGGAACCACGGTGTCGCGGTTAATCGGACCAGCTTCCTGTCCGAAGACATTAAGGCCTACCTCAAAGGTGGCGGACATCGGTGCTACACCGGCAAACAGCTTCGGGTACTCCTGGAACAAATCCCAGGACTTGCAGCCGCCCATGGAAAAGCCGGTGGAGTATATCTGCTCCGTATCTACCGGATACTTATCCTTTAACTGATTCAGTACAGCCACGGCTTCGGTGGCGGTGCTGTTCATGTGATGTTCTACGCTGATTAACAGGAAGTTGTATTTTGCTGCCACACGGAACCAGCCGGATACGTTTGTCATACAGAAAGCGGAATCTCCGCCGCCGTGGAAGCAGAACAGAAGCGGAACCTTTTTGCCCTCTTCCATAATTTTTTTATTGTAATAAGCAAGGTAGCCGATGTTGTGCTCTGTGGTATCCTTGTCGTCGCCACGGTTGTCGCCGGAGGTCGGAACGGTGCAATAGCCCGGTTCGCACACCATGCCCATCTCGTCCATGTCAGCCTGAGGAAGGAGGTTGCCCATCATACGATGGAAACGGTCACAGAAGTTGTGGAAATCGTTTTTATATTCTGCGGACTCTTTCACTAAAACATGGTCGAGGCCTGCGGACAATGCGGCATTGACAGCTTCGCTGTTGCCAACGGAAACCACCGGAATATCCCGCGCATTCTCTGCCGGCTGCGGCACAACGGAAAGTCCCTCCAGGATACAGCCTACCGGAGTGATATCTCCCTTGCCGTACAGCCCGTCTCCTTCGATGCGCTGTAAACAATGCTTGGCAATGTAGTCTGCGGATTTGCCCCGGCCGTAAAGGAAGGTACGGAGCACCGCACCGCGGATATAATATCCGGTCCAATTGCCTGTAAAGCGGTCACGCATAATGGCAGCGCCGTCCTTGTAGTACTGGCTGATTCTGGATTCCGAAATGATAGATGCGAATAAATCCTCCGGAGCATTGTCCCAGCCACCGTCACAGGTCGGATAAATAAATACTACGCTTCCGCAGTATTCCTTGGCGATATCGGTAAGCCCGGTGGAATCGGCATAGTGTTTTGACTCCTCCGGAGAAAGTCCGTTTTCTTCAAAAACAAGTAAGTACGGTGCACGGAAGCCGAAATTAACGATATCGGCAATCGGTGCACAGACCGGTATATATACGGTTGCTGAAAATTTCTCATAGGTTTGTTCCCAATACCTGCTCCCATCGGAAAAGGAAACAAGTTCCGGCATGTGTTCCATCATATGCAGCTCTCCTTTTATATGAATTAGCATTCTAATTATACTCTCTAATTCACTCGGATGCAATATAAAAATGCAAAAAAGTGAGAGAAAATTAAGAAAGTAAAAAAGTGGCCGGGCAGCCACTTTTTTCTTGGGTTTTTTTGCAAGAGCAATTACTATTTTGCGAGAGTTACAGCGAAAGACTTTGCCTTTCACGATTCATACTATACCATTTATGTGGGGGAGATGCAATAGGTTGTGGATAAGAGGTTGAAAATGTGGATAACAGGTCACATATGAAAATAAGTTGCCAAAAAACGACGCCAAGTTGCCATGAGAGGATGAAATGACATGAGGTGGCAACTTAGGTGAAAAAATGAACAGCTTATTATTGACAAACGGGCAAGGTTAGAGTAAGCTAAATTATAGAAAGCGCAACAGTTACAACACTGTAGGAGATGATGGATAATGCTAAAGAAAAACATCTGTATTATTAACGGAGAGACACGAGGAGATTACAGCGACGGTTATGTTGCCGGAGCGGAGAAACGTGCCAACGAAATAGGGTACCGGACCACCGTGTTTTCCATGCTGTCCTTTGGCATGGTGGATACAAATATGGAGGAGTGCATTTATTCCTACATTGATTTTGACGACTATGACGGTGTTTTGTTTATGGAGCATTCTTTTGCTGCTCATAAGCATATAGCACGGAGTGTGGAGCAGTTATTAAGGGAGAATTGTAAGGTGCCGATCGTCAGTGTCGGCAGTTCGGATGTTTCGGAGGACTGCTTTGCATCGGACGGTGAGAATGACATAGAAGCTCTTACCGATCATCTTATTGTTGTGCATGGCTGTACCAAAATTTACTGCCTCGGAGGTATTCAGAATAACAATAATCACCGTGTGGACGGGTTTGAGAAGTCTATTGCAAAGCATGGTTTGGATCCGGAAGAATGTGTGGCTTTGTACGGCGGATATTGGACGGATTGCGCGGAAAAACTGGCAAAGGACATTGCATGTGAAAATATAGCAATGCCGGAGGCGGTTGTGTGTGTTACGGATATTGTAGCGTTTGCACTGATTAAGGCATTGTTTAATCTCGGGATTCGTGTGCCGGAGGACATTCGTGTATGCGGGCACGGTGCATATCCTATGGCCTTTAATAATCTGATTTCTATTACCACATTCCCGGTGGATACATCAGGATGCAGTGCGGAAGCCATGAACCGGTTACATGAGAGGATTACCGGAGAGAAGCTTCCGCTAAAGAAGATACCGTCTTATTCTATTATTACCGGAAAAAGTTGCGGTTGCGGTAGCCAGAGCCCGTCGAATCTGCGGTTCCGGTTGGCGGAGTCGGAGAAGGATGAATTGCAGAATATGTATTTCCGGAACAGTAAGCTGGAGGAGGCCTGTGTGGAGGCCTGCTCCGTAAATGACATGAAGACGATTATGAAGGACAAGGAGTATCTGATACCGGACAGCGAAGTAGTGGGGCTGAATTTATTCGATTCCGACGGGGAATTGATGTGTCATTATTTAAGTAACAGTATTGTAACCGGTGAAGGAAAGCCGGTTGGTAAGAAGCATTTGTTTCCGGCGCAGGTGGCACTCCCGGAGAATGTACACAACTACCATGTGTTGCCGATTGTATATGCGGGAGTGCATTACGGGTATCTGATTTCCGGTTACGCGGATGCATTGGTGCATAACAAATACATGAAGCGATTTTGCAGGTGTCTTGCCCTTGGATGCCGGGTGTTGTTCGGTGCAGGAAAAACGAATGCGATACAGGTTCGCTCCGGTGAGGAAACTCCGGGAACAAAATCCGCGGATACCGTATTCGGCAAGAAGAATGATGTGATGCACAAGCTGGGAGTGGATCAGATTTATTATTTTGAAGCACTGGAGAAGCATGTATATGCCATGACGAAAAACGGACAATATGAGATAGAACAGAAGTTGTTCGAATTGGAGGAACTGTTTGCGGACAGAGGATTTATGAGGGTGTCCAAGTCGGTGGTACTGAATACCGAAAGGGTGGCCGGAGTAAAGCCGGAGGAAGACCGGTCCTGCCTTGCATTTTTTTCCTCTCAGATATCCGTCCGGGTGTCCCGCTCTTATTCCAAAGAGTTCAGAAAGAAAATGGGGATTTGATTTGTAGGAGGTATTTTTTGTGACAAAGAATGTAATTATTTCCCTGACGGGATTGCAATATGCGGCGGAAGAAGAGGATGCCCCGATTGAGGTAATCAACTTCGGCCAACACTACAAAAAAGGTGACAAGCACTATTTGTTATATGAGGAAACGGAAGAGAGCGGCAAGGCGACCAAATGCCGCATCAAGGTATCCGAAAAGGAGCTGGAATTGCAAAAGAGGGATGCGTTAAACACCCGCCTCTTGTTTTTGCCGGGAGAGGAGTACCTGACCAATTACGAGACTCCTTACGGAAGTCTTCTGGTAGGGGTAAATACCAGATCTCTGGAGCTTTATGTGGAGGAGGAGTTTTTACGTGCCACCTTAAAATACGGGTTGGAGATTAACGGAGAAAAGACCGGAGAGTGTACCCTGGTGTTAAAGGTGCAGTCTTGTGAGCAGGGAGCGTAAGCGCCGGCCCGGATATTACAGAAAAGTAAAAGGCAGATGCCGTGTGGGGCGTCTGCCTTTCCTTTATGGAAGAATAAAGTGTTTACTTCTTTTTCTTGTCCTTCTTCGGGTCGATTCCGCCCGGAGTTGCCTTTGCCGGCTTCTTGGACTCTTCTGCAATGCTCTGTGCTCTGTCACGGAGTCTCTTGAAGAAGCCCTTCTTTTCCTGCTGTGTATCAAGACCGGAACGAAGTCCCTTTACATCAACGATATAAATACCGTTCATGAACGCCTTTACTTCCTTCTTTACCGGAACCTTGTCGAATACCTTCTCATCACACATGAGGCTGGCAATCTTCGGACCGATTTTTGCCTTGACTACCGGCACCTTACGGCCACGGAGCCACTTCGGAGTCTGGTCTACGATAATCTGCGGAAAACCTGCCTCTGACAGTTTCATACGTTTTTTGTCGATGACCATAATGGAATAATACTGTGCACCTGCGGTGATGTTTGCCTGTGCGGCATCGGACTTCTTCTGAAGCTTCTTGCCCACAAGGGAAAGAATAATTAAAGCGACGAGAATTACGCCGAGTACAATTGCGACAATTGTTAATGGATTCATGTTGTGCCCTCCTCTTTCATTTTACCCACGGATAATCTTACCACGGGCAGTGCGTTTATGCAAGAAAAACTTTTGTCTTATTCACGGAATGTTGTCCGGAAAACCCCGTTTTAATGAAGCAGGGCATCGTGTCCGTTTAACATCTCGATGACTTTCTCTCTTACATAAGCTCCCGGATGCTTCTGAATCTCCGGGTCCAGCTCGTTTAAGTAAATCGGCTTACCGAATTCTAAAATAACCTTTGTCTTACGGAGCCAAGGCTTGTGGTTCTCAAAAAGGTCGTCGGTACCGGTAATGGCCACCGGGATAATCGGACAGCCGGTTTTCTGGGCCGGCTTTAAGCTGCCGTCCTTAAACGGTAATGGGTCTTTTTCGTGGCTCCGAGTGCCTTCCGGAGCGATGAAAATGGAATAGCCTTCCTTTATGTAATCGATACAGGTCAAAATGACTTTGAGGCCTGCCTTAATATCCGAACGGTCCAAAAACAGACAGTTCACGTTGTACATCCAAAGATTTAAAAACGGAACCTTGCGGATTTCTTTTTTGGCAACGAAGCCGGTCAGGTTCGGTACGGCGATATAACCGAGAGCTGCGTCCAGAATACCCCGGTGATTTGCTGCATATAAAACCGGAGTGTCCTTCGGAACGTTTTCCGTGCCGAGGATTTTATACTTCATACCGCCCGGCCACATGGAAGCCTTAAAGGCATTCCGAACAAGAAACTGGGAAATGCGGCTGGCCAGTCTGCGATTGAATTTGCGGAGCAAGAGTAGCAGCAGACAAACCGGGAAAAACAAAATAAAAAACAGTGCGATAACCAAAACAGCCAAAATGGTTCTCATGGGAAACCTCCTTTATACAGTTGGATATTTATTTATATTGCCGCTCGATGGAAAGATAACTTTCGGCAGTGGTATCAATAAACGGTGTGGTTTCCAGATATTCTGCGGATAACGTGGAAGGAACACCGTAATATTCATCTAAGGTGAGACCGGTTTCGTACAGATATCCGGCCAGTTCTGTGCCGACGTAACGGATGTGCCAAGGCTCGTAATTGTAACCGGTGATTGCCTCTTTGTCCTTCGGATAACGGAGGATAAAGCCGAACCGGTGGGCATTTTCCGCCACCCAGATGCCCTCCGGGGTGTCCGCAAAGGTGGTTTCAAGACCATATCCTTCCGAGGCACAGGAGATATCAATGGCAAGTCCGGTCTGGTGCTCGCTTCTGCCCGGAGCCGCGGAATAGCGGTTGGTATGGGCAATACCGCGGGTGGCCAGATTCGTGGCATAAATCGTATATTGTCTGGCGTAGGAACGATAGGCGGATACGCCGTACAGGGTAAGTCCCGCCTCGTCATAGGCTGCGTTAAATAAGAGTGCCAGTGCGGCTCCCGCTTCCGGTGTCATTTTTGCCTTGTCGATGGTGGTATCCGAAAACGGAAACAACACATCCGGCGTGGTCAGTCCCTCCGGAACAAAGTCTTCCGGGAGAGAGAATTCCCGGTTTACCAAATAAGTGACGGTGGAAGTATCGGTGTTTATGACAATCGGCGTGGGTGTGGGAACCTCGGTAGGCTCCGGAGTAGCGGTCGGGGCCGGGGTTACGGTAGGCTCCCGGGTGGCAGTTGGGGCCGGGGTTACGGTAGACTCCGGGGGCAGTGAGCCGGAAGGTTCTGTATCCGGAGTGCTTTGCGTACACCCTCCGCTAAATAAGACAAGTCCCATGCTCAGAGCCCATAGGGCTGCCGGAATCACGAGAAGTCGGATGTATTTTTTCATGAGGTCCTTCTTTCTTAGGAGTGACGTCTGCTCTCGGAGTGAATCTTATCCAAAAGCTCCTGCTTGGTATTGTAAAGACGCTCGGAAAGGTCCACAAATACCTTCTGCGGATTGGAGAAACGCTTCGTCTCCTCCCAGAGAGTATCCTTTTCTTTGGTGCAGTAGGCACGAAGTTCCATGACGGATGGAGATTCGTATACACAAGAGCCGTCTACAAATACCGGAACCAGCAGTTCCCGTACGGTAAAGGTACCCGGTGCCAGTTCGGTCTTTTTCCAGGTATCCACCGGGTCAAACAAAAGAAGCGGTTCGGATTCGTTTATGGTTTCATCGGCAAAGGCAATGACATCAGCCTTAATCTTGCCGGTTTCCTTATCGTAAATACGGAATACGGTTTTATTGCCCGGGTTCGTAATTTTTGCCGGGTTTTCGGAAAGCTTAATCTTCGGAATAAAGGTGCCGTTTTCCTCAATGGCAGCCAGCTTATACACGCCGCCGAAGGCCGGACAATCCTTTGAGGTGATGAGATTGGTACCTACGCCCCAGGTATCGATACGAGCACCCTGCAGGTTCAGGGATTCGATAATAAATTCGTCCAAATCACTGGAGGCACAAATGGCGGCGTCGGTAAAACCGGCATCGTCTAACATCTTTCTGGCTTTCTTGGAAAGATAAGAAAGGTCGCCGCTGTCTAAGCGGATGCCGTAGCGGGTCGGCATTTTGCCCGCATCCCGGAGCTCCGTAAACACCTTGATGGCATTGGGAACACCGGAACGTAAGGTGTCGTAGGTATCAACGAGAAGCGTCGCATTCTGCGGATAGAGACTCGCATAGGTGCGGAACGCGGTCAATTCATCCGGGAAACTCATAATCCAGCTGTGAGCATGGGTACCGAGCGCCGGAACCGCAAACTCCTGTGCCGCCAGCACGTTACTGGTACCGATGCAACCGCCGATCATGGCTGCTCTTGCACCGTAAATGCCCGCATCCGGCCCCTGAGCGCGACGAAGACCGAACTCCATGACGCCACCGTCCTTTGCCGCAAAGCAAACGCGAGCCGCTTTGGTAGCGATAAGACTCTGGTGATTGACCATGGTAAGAAGCGCCGTCTCCACAAACTGTGCTTCCATAATCGGTGCGATGACCTTGACTAAAGGCTCCATCGGGAACACCACCGTGCCCTCCGGAATGGCATAAATGCTGCCGGTAAAGCGGAAGTTTGCCAAATAGCCGAGAAAATCCTCGTCAAACATTCCGGTACCGCGAAGATAATCGATATCTTCTTTATCAAAATGCAGATGTTTAATATAGTCGATGACCTGGGCAAGTCCCGCACAAACGGCATAGCCGCCGTCGGACGGATTGCGCCTGTAAAAGGCATCGAATACCACCAGGTCATTTCTGTTTTCTTTATAATAGCCCTGCATCATGGTGATTTCGTAGAAATCCGTCAGCAGGGTAAGATTACGTTCGGTCATGGAATACCTCCTTTTCGCACAGTATGCAGTAATACGTGTATTATATCATAATATATAATGGGAAATAAGTCCAGTAGAAAATCATTGAGAAAAGGTACATATAAGGGAAAAATCTTGGTTTCAAAAAGAAAATAAATTTAAAGTTTCGAAAGTAAGGCTTGAATAATACGTATATGAAGTGATATAATATGAATGGTTTCAAAGAAAGAAAAAAATTAAAGTTTCGAAAGCGGTGATGATGTGAAGAAGATAGTAAGAGAAAAGTATTTGGATAGAATTAAGGCGTTAAAGGATACTCCGGATATTAAAATTATTACCGGTATCAGGCGTTCGGGTAAATCAAATCTAATGCAGGCATATATTGAATACTTGAAAAATGAATTTGATGATGCAAATATAATCTTTATCGATTATATGGACTTGGAATTTGAGGATATGAAGGAGTATCATGCACTGCATAAGTATGTAGAGGATAGGTACGATAAGGGCAAAAAGAATTATTTATTTGTTGATGAGGTACAGTTGTGTCCGAATTTTGAGTTGGCAATTAACAGTCTGTACTCAAAGAATAAGTATGATATTTATATAACCGGCTCGAATGCTTTTTTGCTCAGTGCAGATTTGGCAACATTGTTTACAGGCAGATATATAGAAATCCATGTGTTCCCGTTTAGCTTTAAGGAGTATTGCGAGTATTATAGCGAAGAAAATGATAAAGACAAATTGTTTGAAGAATACTTTATTAAGGGCGGTTTGGCAGGTTCCTACGCATACAACACGGATTTGGATCGGATAACTTATATCAAAGAAGTATATGAGACGATTGTGAATCGGGATTTGGTTCAGAAATATAACTTGCCTGATACGGGGGTATTGCGTCAGTTGAGTGAGTTTTTGATGGATAATATCAGCAATTTAACGTCTCCGAATAGAGTGAGTGATATTTTGACTGCAAATGAAGTTCCCACAAATCATGTAACAATAGGAAAATATATCAAGTATTTATGCAATGCTTTTGTATGCTATGATATTAAGAGATACGATATAAGAGGAAGAAAATACCTGGAAACTTCGGATAAGTTTTATATGTGCGACACCGGAATGCGCTATGCTGTGTTGGGAAGCCGGAATATGGATTATGGGCGAGTATACGAGAATATGGTATGTATAGAGCTTTTGCGTAGAGGCTATGAAGTTTATGTGGGGAAACTTTATCAGAAGGAAATAGATTTTGTTGTGCAGCGTGGGAGTGAAAAAATCTACATTCAGGTCAGCGATAATATATCGAATCAGGAAACTTTTGAAAGAGAATATGCTCCGTTATTGCAAATAAGAGATGCGTATCCGAAAATGATAATTGCAAGAACAAAACATCCGAAATACACCTATGAAGGAATTGAAGTGTGTGATATTGTTGATTGGTTGTTAAATGTTTGATTTTAAAAGAAGCGGAAAATTTGAAGTTTGTGCAGAGGAGTGCTGTTTTATTTTATGATCTATTTGAGTAGTTTTGTATTAAGTGAGCGTCAGGTAAAGAATCCTAATATTTATCCGTATAATGTTTTTCGGGGGAAGTATATTGAGCCGTTTGT
>JAFYMC010000008.1 GCA_017556805.1 Lachnospiraceae bacterium
AACAATAATAACAATAATAACTGGGGCAACAATTGGGGAAACAACTGGGGCAACAACGATTGGAATAATAATAACGGAAATAATAATAACGGTGGAAACAACACAGGAAACGCCGGGGCACAGACCAATGAGGTACAGTGCGAGTCTATGACTAAGAGCGGTCAGTACACCGGGAATACCAACAATCCGTTTAACGGTGTGGCATTGTATGCCAACAACGATAAGGTGTCCTTCTCCCAGTACTTTGCATACGATACCCACAGCTTTACCCTTCGCGGTGCGTCCAACAATTCCAAGACCGCAAAGGTGGATTTGGTAATCAACGGTCAGACGGTGGGGACCTTCTCCTTCGGAAACAATACGCCGACGGAGTATACCATTCAGAATGTAAAGCATGCAACCGGACAGGTAACTGTTGAGTTGGTGGTAACTAACGATGACGGTAGCTGGGATGCATATATTGATTATTTGAAGTTTTAATTCATAGAATTTTAGGGCCGTATCCGAGGATACGGCCCTTTTTGTATGTTCTCGTGCCTTTCCGGGCATACTGTTACAAAAAACAGGAAGGAAACGGGAATGGTATGGAACGTAATAGCAATGAAAACAATAACGAAAAGAATCGTACAGAGAAAAGTTATGAAAATGATGTAAATAACAAGAAAAACAACTCCTCCGATGACAGAGCGGAGCGGAGAGAGGCGGAAAAACAACGGGATGAAAAGATTTCCGAATACGGTCAGACCGTATTAAATACAAGTGAGCCGGGCAAGCGGATTCATCTTTTGTCCATTATCGGGGAAATTGAGGGACACGAATGCTCTGCCCAGAATATGAAGACGACAAAGTATGAGCACGTGCTTCCGCAGCTGGCGCAGATTGAGGATGATAAAAACATCGGAGGACTCTTGATTTTACTGAATACGGTGGGTGGAGACGTGGAAAGCGGCCTTGCGATAGCGGAAATGATTGCTTCTTTGAGTAAGCCGACGGTGTCTCTGGTGCTTGGCGGAGGACATTCCATTGGTGTGCCGTTAGCGGTATCCACGGACTATTCCTTTATTGTGCCGACGGGGACCATGATTGTGCATCCGGTGCGTATGAGCGGCATGGTGATCGGAGCACCGCAGACCTATGAGTATTTCCGACGGATTCAGGACCGTATCACCGGGTTTGTGGCAGCCCACAGCAGGGTGAAGAAGGAGCGTATCGAAGAGATGATGCTAAAGGAAGGAGAACTGACGAAGGATTTGGGGACGATTCTGGTAGGCGAGGATGCGGTGAGAGAAGGATTTATCGACGAAGTTGGCGGCATTCGGGCGGCAATGAAGAAAATGAAAGAGATGATGGAATAAAATGAGATAAAGCAAAGGTGTCATGGAATGTTACATGGCGCCTTTTTTGTGATAAAATGAAGTTAAATCGGAAAATCTGAAGCGTTTTTGGTTGACGGAAGAGGGAAATTTGATTATAATGAGTATCGCGAGATTATATGTATTACGTCAGGAAAATGCGAGAGTTTTCCGGGACGAAGGAAAGGGAACGGATATGAAAAAGAGTATGAAAAAGCGTGGAATTGCGCTGATGCTTGTATGTGGCATGCTGGTAGGCTTTGCGGCATGTGGAAAAGATACGGAGGGAAAGACAACCGGAAATACGGATGCCACCGCGACTCCGGTGTCGGAGGCAACGGCGACTCCGGAACCGACGGCGACCCCGGAGCCGACCGCAACTCCGGAACCGACGGCAACCCCGAAGCCGACAGCTACCCCGGCACCGGTGTATGCGGAGAATGCATGGTTTGATAACGGAAACGGTGCGGATATGTCTGTTGCTGCGGCAACGGTTGAGGTAAAGGCTCCTGCTGCATACACTTATAAAAAGAGTGATGTGGAATACGGGGAGATTATTACCACGACCTATTATTCTACTACCTGCGGAAGAGATAAGAACCTGATCATCGCGCTTCCGGCGGGGTATACCGAGGAGAAGCAGTATCCGGTGACTTATGTTTTACACGGTGTGGGCGGCTCCGAAAAGGATATGATCGGCAACGGCAGTAGCGGTGTCCGCGTGATGGCGGCAAATCTGGCGGCAAAGGGAGAGGCAGAGGAGATGATTCTCGTTTTCCCGAATATGTACTCCAGTGCCACCCAGGCAAGCTTTTCCGGGATTGATCAGGAGAATATGGCGGCTTACGACAATTTTGTAAATGATATGGTGAACGATTTGATGCCGTACATGGAGGCAAATTATTCTATCGCTACCGGTCGTTTGAATACGGCTGTGGTAGGATTTTCCATGGGAGGCCGTGAATCTCTTTGCATCGGTTTTTCCAGACCGGATTTGTTCGGTTATGTGGGTGCGATTGCTCCGGCACCGGGACTGACACCGGGCAAGGATATGTTCCTTGACCATGTAGGTACGTTTTCTGAGGAGGAGCTGGTGTTTGGCGACGTAAGTCCGGAGATTCTGATGATTTGTAGCGGAGATAAGGACAGCGTAGTAGGGCAGTTCCCGAAGAGTTATCATACGATTTTAACAACCAACGGAGTGAATCACATCTGGTATGAGATTCCGGGTTCCAACCACGGAGATCCGGCCATGTCCAGTGGTTTGTACAACTTCTGTAAGATGATTTTTAAGACGGAACAGGAATAAACAAAGCGGATTGCAACGGAATCCTTCGTTTGTCGAAAAGAAAATTAGGGATTGACAAGAGGTATTAGGAAGACTATAATACAACTGTTGCTAAGAAAAGGAAATCGACGCAGGTCGAAATTTGAAAGAAAGTGAGGTATGCGATATGAACAACACAAAAATGAATGTAATGCAGGGAAAAGTGAATACATTTGGTAAGAGTTATGTGCAGAGAACATATGGTATGACCTCATCTTGTCCGCGATAGAAACGAATTTCGGATTGCTATAGGATGAATGGAACCCCGTAGTGTGATTGCGCTACGGGGTTTTCTTGCGTGTAGGCAAAGCGCCCACGACTGAGCGACGTAAGTCGTGAAGTGCGTGGGGTGAGCGTAGGGCATGTGCCTACAAACAAAAGTGACAGGATGACGTCTTTGGAGGAGTTATGAAAAAGGTAAGTTATTATTTGAAAAAGTATTGGTTCGCATATCTGATTGCGGTAGTTTGCCTGGTGACGCAGATTACCATAGATATGTTGAACCCCCAGGTGACCATTCGGATTATCGATGAGGTCATCGGCGAGGGAAAGCTTTCGTTGTTAAAGTATTCTCTCATAATGATGCTGGTGTTTGCTTTGGGGCGCGTAGTCTTCGGTTATGCCAAGGAGTATTTGTTCGATACCACCAGCTTTAAAATCAGTGTGGATATCCGGAAGGGGCTGTTCCGGCATATTCAGAAGCTTTCCGTGAATTACTTTGACCGGAGTAATACCGGAGAGATCATGTCCCGTGTCAAGGACGATGTGGACCGTATCCAGGCGGCCTTCGGTTATATCGGAATGCTGAGTATTATGGTTGTGATTCACATGTCTATGGTTATTTTTTGTATGGTGCGTATCAGCCTGAAGCTGGCACTGGTTCCGCTCATCGCCGTTCCGGTGTGTGCGGTGCTGGCGATTGTACTGGAGCGGAAGTTAAATAAGGTTTACGAGGATATCAGTGAGGAAAATGCGGAAATGAATACCGTGGCGGAGGAAAATCTGGCCGGTGTTCGTACCGTAAAGGCTTTTGCCAGGGAAAAGCATGAGATTTTAAAGTTCATGCAGCATAATAAAAAGTATTATGAGCTGAATATGCGTCAGTCTAAGCTTTGGATTCGCTATTATCCGTTTTTCCAGATGATTTCCAAGGTGTTGCCGATTACGTCGGTCATTATCGGTGGTGTAATGGTAATGAACGAAGAGATTACGTTGGGAACCCTCGGCGCATTTATCGAGTATTGTAACAATGTGGTCTGGCCGTTGGAAATGCTGGGATGGCTGTCCAATGAGCTGGCGGCGGCATTTGCTTCCCGGAAGAAAATTAATAAAATTTATAACGAGACGTCCATGATTGCGGAGCCGGAACAGCCGGTGGTGCTTCCGCAGGTAAGAGGCGAGATTTCCTTTGAAAACGTGGGCTTTGCGTTGGAAGATAAGGAAATTTTACGGGACGTATCTTTTTGTGTTCCGGCAGGGAAGACGCTTGGGATTATCGGTGCTACGGGCTCCGGTAAGAGTTCCTTAATCAATTTGCTGCTTCGTATGTATGATACGACTGTCGGTGCCGTAAAGCTGGACGGAGTGGATGTAAAGGAGCTTTCGCTCGGGCAGGTACGTGGGAGCGTATCCCTTGTGATGCAGGATGTGTTCCTGTTCTCGGATTCCGTTAGCGAAAATGTAAAGCTGGGTAGAAAGAATACGATTACGGATACGGAAGTGGCAACGGCTCTACAGAAGGCTCAAGCAGCCGGCTTTGTGAAGAAGTTGGAAGCGGGGGCGGAGACCATTATCGGTGAGCGCGGTGTCGGCTTATCCGGCGGTCAGAAGCAGCGAATCAGTATGGCGAGAGCCTTTGCAAAGGAGGCACCGATTCTGGTACTGGACGATTCCACATCGGCACTGGATATGGAGACGGAGCGTATGATTCAGAAGACGCTCAGGGAGATTACCGGTATTACGAAGCTGATTGTTGCCCATCGTATTTCCTCTGTACGACATGCGGATGAGATTATTGTACTGGAGGAAGGAAGAATTGCCGAGCGGGGCACCCATGAAGAGTTACTTGCAAAGAGAGGATATTATTACAAGACCTATCAGGCACAGTACGGAGAGTATATGGGAGTGCCGGAGGTTGCGGTTACGGATGAAGCCACTCCGATGACAGAATAGAGGTGAGTATAGAATGGCTAGAAATGCAACAAAACAGGACGAACAGATTTCGGAAAAGACCAAACGAGAGACATTGTTTCGGTTGTTTAAGTATTTGTTCGGATATAAAAAGACGATTGCGGTGGTGATGCTTTTAATGGCGGCGTCCACGACAATTATTTTAATGAACCCGATTATTTTAGAGCGGGCCATCGACGTACATATTGCGAATAAGGATTCCGAAGGGCTGATTAAGCTGGGAATTCTCGGTATTACGTTAAATGTACTGTTGATTCTTTTGATTAAGCTTCGTATGTATTTGATGGCGAAGGTATCAAACGATGTACTGGTAAAGATTCGAAAAGAACTGTACGAGCATATTCAGACCCTGGGCTTTCAGTTTTTTGACAGCAGACCGACGGGAAAGATTTTGGCCCGTTTGATGGGAGACGTAAACTCCTTAAAGGATGTACTTTCAAACAGTGTAACTACCTTTATTCCGGAGGCGGTAACACTGGTGGCGGTTGTGATTATTATGATTGTCAAAAACGGAAAGTTGGGGTTGGCGTCCATGAGTGCCATGCCGCTTATGGCTGTCGGCGTGTGGTACGTACAGAGTAAGTCTCACAAAAAATGGCAGATTTTCCGTAAGAAGAATTCAAATTTGAATGCTTTTTTGCATGAGGATGTAGCCGGTATTCGCGTGATTCAGAGCTTTCATGCCGAAGGGGAAACGGAGGAGACCTTCGATGATTTGTTGAAGCAGCACTATGATTCCTTTGATATGGCGGTACGCTATGCAGACGCCTTTGGTCCGGTGGTAGATATTTGCTGGGGTATTGCCGGTATGATGATGTACTGGGTCGGCGTAGGTCTTATCGGAAAAGGCGAGGTGCAGGTAGGTGCGCTGGTTTCCTTCGGCAGTTATATCGCCATGTTCTGGCAGCCGCTCATGAATCTCAGTAATTTCTACAATCAGCTGGTAACTAATATTACCGGTGCGGAGCGTATTTTTGAGATTCTGGATACGGAGGCGGAGATTACCGATGCGGAGGATGCGGTGGAGCTTCCGAAAATTAAGGGAGAAGTGACCTTTTCCCATGTATCCTTCCATTATGATGACGACCCGGATGTATTGTCCGATGTAAGCTTCACGGTAAAGCCGGGAGAAACCATTGCACTTGTGGGACCGACCGGTGCCGGAAAGTCTACCATTGTCAATCTGGTATCCCGATTTTATGATGTTCAGCAGGGCGTAGTACGGATTGACGGTTACGATATCAAAAAGGTGTCTGTGGAGAGTCTGCGTGAGCAGATGGGTGTTATGACTCAGGATAATTTCCTGTTTTCCGGAACGGTGCGGGATAATATTCGTTACGGTAAGTTAGATGCCACCGACGAGGAAATCGAGGCGGCTGCAAAGGCTGTGAATGCCCATGAGTTTATCATGAAAATGGAAGAGGGCTACGATACGAAGATAAAGGAGAGGGGCGCGGGACTTTCCATCGGACAGCGCCAGCTTCTGGCCTTTGCCAGAACCATGGTGTCCGCGCCGCGGATTCTCATTCTGGATGAGGCCACTTCCAGTATCGACACTCATACGGAGCTTTTAGTGCAGCAGGGAATCGAGACTTTGCTTGCGGGGCGTACCTCCTTTGTCGTGGCACACAGATTGTCTACGATTCAGAAGGCAGACCGGATTTTTGTGGTGGATAAGGGCGGTATTATAGAGTCCGGTTCTCCGGCGGAACTGATGGCGAAAAAGGGCGAATATTACAAGCTTTATATGGCCCAGTTCGAGAACTAAGTCAGTAAGGAAATGCTTTTGTAATCATTCAACCCTTTCGGAAAAGTTTTTGCCCGAAAGGGTTGAGTTTTTTTGTTCAATCTTATATAATTATAAGATAGGATATTTAGAAGTAAGAGGAGATACCGATGGAATTATTCAAAGCGATTATTTTAGGATTTATACAGGGAGTGGCCGAGTTTTTGCCGATCAGTAGCTCGGGTCATCTGGCAATTTTTAAGAATGTACTTGGATTTGATACGGATACCGGACTGTTGTTTGATGTTTTGCTTCATTTGGGAACGTTAGCAGCTGTTTTTGTGGTATTTCGGAAGGATATTTGGGAGCTCATCAAAGAGGGATTTGCTATTATCGGACAGTTCTTTCAGAGCCTGTTCGGTTGTCTGTTTAAAAAGCAGAAGTGGCAGCCGGTGGTAACGACGCCGTATCGTCGTTTTGTAATGATGGTGATTGTGTCCACCATTCCGACCGGTATTATGGGAATTGTACTGGAGGGCGCCATTAATGCGGCATCGGCTACCTTAATTGTACCTGGTATTTTGCTTTTGTTAAACGGCGTACAGCTTCTGATTTCCGACCGGTTACCGGACGGAGCGTTGACGGAGGCGGATGCACCTTTCGGAAAAGCAGTAATCGTGGGTATTGCACAGGGCATAGCTACGTTTCCGGGCATTTCCCGTTCCGGAACCACCATTACCGCATGTCTTGCCTGCGGCTTTAAAAGAGAGTTCGCGGTAAAGTATTCCTTTATCATGTCTATTCCGGCCATTTTAGGTGCGCTGGTATTGGAACTTATGGATTTTTCACCGGAGATGTTATCCGGTTCCGATATGGTAAATTATCTGATCGGTACATTAGTATCGGCAGTGGTGGGCTATGTTTGTATTAAGACTATGCTCGTTATTGTCAGAGGAAAGAAGTTTAAGTATTTTGCATATTACTGCTTCGCCATGGGCGCATTCGCAGTATTGTTCAGTATTTTTGCATAAGTGCAAGGAGGGATGAAATGGCATCCGCAGGTAAGGGAACAACAGCAAAACGGAATAGCGGTACAGGTGCGAACCGTGCCCGTTCGGGAAGCGTTACAAAGAGTACGGCGGGCTCCCGGTCCGGCGCAGGCAGTCGCTCGGGCGGGACTAAGTCTGCACGAAGTACCGGTACTTCCGCAAAGCGGAGTACGACGGCGCAGAACAGCCGTAGTTCCGCACAGAAGAATAAGGCTAGCAACGAAATTAAGAACGAAGTCGTTTTAATGATTACGCTGGTGGTTTCGGTGCTTTTATTGTTGAGCCATTTCCACCTGGGAGGTGCGGTAGGAGAGGCAATTAACGGCGTCATGTTCGGCTTGTTCGGTCTTGTGGCGTACATATTCCCGATTCTTCTTTTTTTCGGAACGGCCTTTTTCCTTGCCAACAGAGGCAGCCGCGCCCTGACCGGAAAGATGCTGTATCTTGTCGGAATGCTGTTTATGCTGACGGCGCTGATTCAGATGATGACCACCTATTCTATGGAGCAGTTAAATACGGTTGGGATTACAAGCGACCATGTACAGAAAATTGCGGAGTATCACAAAAGCATAGAAATTTCGGATTATTATAAGCTGGCTGCCGGGTTCAGAAAGGGCGGCGGTATTTTCGGCGGCTTGATTTGTTTTCTCTTTATGCCGCTGTTTGATACGGTAGCTTCTTATGTGGTGATTATTGCACTGTTTTTGGTGTTCTTTATGCTGTTTTCCGGCAAGGCGATTTTTGCCTGGATTGCAAAGAAAAGCAATGAGCGTTATGCCCTTCATAAGGTCCATGCCCAGGAGCGGAGAGAGTCCTTTGAGGAGCGTCAGGCGGAGCGAGAGCGTCTGGTAGAGGAAAAGCGTAAGGAACTTACGGAGCGCAGGGCAAAGACGTATTTGTTGTCCGAGGAAGAAAAGGCAAAGATGGAGCCGGTACAGGGCGGCACTTCGGGTGGAGTACATACGCCTGTAACAACGGAGCCGGTACAGCCGGTAAAGCCGAAAAAAGAGAAGCGGAATTTCTTCGGCGGCAAAACACCGACCGGTGATTTTACGCTGGATATGAATAATCAGTATACTTTACCGCAGCAGACGGTGTCTGAGGTAAATGCGCTGTACAGCGAGGAACGGAAGGCGCAGAATGCAGGGTTACGTTTGATGGAAATTTCTCCGGAGACAGGAGAATACAAGGATACGACATATGTAGAACGAAAGAATGCGGGCGGAGATTACGGACAAACATTTGCCGGTACGACGCAGAATTCCGCTGGGACAGCGGTATCCTCTGCCGGTGCAAGCGGTTTGAAGTGGAATAATACTCCGCGAAAGGGTCCGACGGTGGCAGAGCAGTTGGATGCGTTAGGAGATGACGGAATCCGCCAGACCTCCGGCGGTCAGAAGTTCCGTGCAGATTCTACGGCAGAAGAGAATATAGGACGAGATGTGTCTAATGATAACGATTCTACAGCTATAGACAACACTAAAACACAGACTTCGACTCGAAGAACAAGCAAAACTGCAAGCGATAATGAGCCGATTGAGCCGCTTGTAATCGAAGAGAGCGAACCGATTCAAAAATATGAGTTTCCTCCGGTGGATCTGCTCACAAAGCCGAAGGGGACAAAGGGTGTTTCCGAACAGGATTTACGGGAAACCGCTATGAAGTTGCAGAGCACGTTAGAAAGCTTTGGCGTACGGGTATCCGTCACCAATGTAAGCTGCGGTCCTGCAGTTACCCGGTATGAGCTTCAGCCGGAGCAGGGCGTAAAGGTCAGTAAGATTACCAGTCTTGCGGATGATATTAAGTTAAATCTGGCTGCGGCGGATGTGCGTATCGAAGCACCGATTCCGGGAAAGGCGGCGGTTGGTATTGAGGTACCGAATAAGGAGAATTCCACGGTATTGTTGCGAGAACTTTTAGAGTCCTCCGAATTTACCGGACACGGCTCCAATGTGGCATTTGCGGTAGGTAAGGATATCGGCGGACAGACGGTGGTGACGGATATTGCCAAGATGCCGCACCTTCTCATTGCGGGTGCAACCGGTTCCGGTAAATCCGTATGTATCAATACGTTAATTATGAGTATTTTGTATAAAGCGGACCCTTCCGAGGTTAAACTTATCATGGTGGACCCGAAGGTGGTAGAGCTTTCCGTGTATAACGGTATTCCGCATTTGATGATTCCGGTGGTGACCGACCCGAAGAAGGCCAGCGCGGCATTGAACTGGGCGGTAATCGAGATGACGGAGCGTTATCAGAAGTTTGCGGAGCTGGGTGTCCGTGACTTAAAGGGTTACAACGAGCGTGTAGCAGATGCGGCAAAGCAGGGCTTAGAGGAAGAGAAGTACAAGCACCTTCCGCAGATTGTCATTATCGTGGACGAGCTTGCGGACCTTATGATGGTAGCACCGGGCGAGGTGGAGGATTCCATTTGTCGTCTGGCACAGCTGGCGAGAGCAGCAGGTTTACATCTTGTTATCGCAACCCAGCGTCCGTCGGTCAACGTTATTACGGGTCTCATTAAAGCAAATATTCCGTCCCGTATCGCCTTTGCGGTTTCTTCGGCAATCGATTCCAGAACGATTTTGGACGGAGCGGGAGCGGAGAAGCTTCTGGGTAAGGGTGATATGTTGTTCTTTCCGTCCGGTTACTCCAAGCCGGTACGTGTACAGGGTGCCTTTGTATCCGACAGAGAAGTCAGTGCAGTAGTTGATTTCTTAAAAGCAAATAACGAAGGCAGTGCTTACAATATGGAAGTGTCGGAGAAGATTACCAGTATGCCGACAAACAGCGGGGATGCAAACGGAGCAAACTCCGGAAATGCAAACGGTTACGATGAGTACTTTGCGGATGCGGGCAAGCTTATTATCGAGAAGGACAAGGCTTCCATCGGTATGCTCCAGCGTGCATATAAAATCGGCTTTAACCGAGCGGCCCGGATTATGGACCAGCTGGCGGAAGCAGGCGTGGTAGGCCCGGAGGAGGGCACAAAGCCGCGTAAGGTACTGATGTCTGCGGAGGAGTTTGAGCAGTATATCGGAGAGTATGTATAGTGTTTGAGGGGATATAATCATGACGGAACAGATGTATAATGAGAAAGAGGTTCTTGTATCCGAGAACGATGGTGTATATACAATCGATATATGGGTAACCGAGATTCGGGAAAAAATAATTTTTGATATTGTTATGATGTTGGTGCTCTGGCCTGTTGTCATAACAGCGGCTGTGCTTATCCTTGTAAATATGCCGAAAAAATACATGGCAATAACGGGTTCCGGTTTGGTTTTGTCCTTTTTGTTAATTATTCCGATTGCGCTTATGATACGTAAGCTGGCCCAAAAGTACCATCGAGAATATGAGTTTAAACGTATTGTGGTACCGGTTGAGGTCCGGAAGAATTCTGTGTACATCGGTGGGAAAAAGGTAAAAATTAAATACAATTTTGAAGCGGAAGCATTTGACATATATACAAGCACAATGAAAGGTTATGCTGTGGACGGCGGAGTTACGGAGGAATTCAGAACATTCCTGGAGAATAAAAAGATTCCATACCGTTAAAAAAGCGGGAAGCGCGGAAGAACCAAACAAGCTAAGGAGGCATGCGGATGAATGTATTGGAGTTCTTACATGAAGTGATGCAGGTTGTGGTAGAGATTGCCATTCTCATTTTTGAGTTTATCGGTATCGGTGTGATTATTTGTTCCGGTATTAAAGGCTTTATCTATTATATACAAAAGAATCCGAACGTCAAACTAACGCTGGCTCACGGTCTGGAAATCGGTTTGGAGTTCAAGCTGGGCAGTGAGATTTTAAAGACGGTTATCGTCAGGGAATGGGAAGAAATACTGACGGTCGGTGCGATTATTGCGCTTAGAGCAGCGCTTACGTTCCTGATTCACTGGGAAATCAAGGAGGAGAATAAGCACAAAAGCGAGCAGGAAGAAAAATTGCAACGGAGTCATTTGCTCGGACCAAAGGAAAATAAAAAGTAAAGTAACGGGGTGTCATAGGACACTACTGTAAATATAAGGAGGACAGGTCATGAAGACTGATATTGAAATCGCACAGGAGGCGGTGCTTAAGCCGGTTAAGGAGGTTGCGGCGCAGCTTGGTATCACAGAGGATGAGCTTGATTTTTACGGCAAGTACAAGGCGAAGTTTACGGATGAGCTCTGGGACAGAGTAAAGGGGAATCCGGACGGTAAACTGGTGCTTGTGACGGCGATTAATCCGACTCCGGCAGGCGAGGGTAAGACGACGACCACCGTAGGTCTCGGTCAGGCCTTCGGAAAGCTTGGCAAGAAGGCTGTTATCGCTCTTCGTGAGCCTTCCCTGGGACCGTGCTTCGGTGTAAAGGGCGGTGCTGCAGGCGGCGGCTACGCACAGGTAGTGCCGATGGAGGATTTGAACCTTCATTTTACCGGAGACTTCCATGCCATTACCTCTGCAAATAACTTACTTGCGGCGATGTTAGATAACCACATCCAGCAGGGCAACGCCCTTCGTATTGACACGAAGCAGGTCATCTGGAAGCGTTGCTTGGATATGAATGATCGTGCCCTTCGTAATATCGTAATCGGTATGGGTAAGAAGGCGGACGGCGTGGTAAGAGAGGACCACTTCATCATTACCGTGGCATCCGAGATTATGGCAATCCTTTGTCTGGCTACGGATATGGATGATTTAAAGGCACGTCTCGGTCGCATTATTGTTGCATACGACTATGACGGTAATCCGGTAACCGCAGAGCAGCTAAAGGCTGTGGGTTCCATGGCAGCTCTCTTAAAGGACGCCCTCCGTCCGAACCTGATTCAGACTTTAGAGCATACCCCGGCAATCGTTCACGGCGGTCCGTTTGCAAATATCGCACACGGCTGTAACAGCGTCCGTGCAACGAGAACCGCATTAAAGCTTGCGGATTATGTGATTACCGAGGCAGGCTTCGGTGCAGACCTGGGTGCGGAGAAGTTCCTTGACATTAAGTGCCGTATGGCAGGTCTTAAGCCGGATGCGGTAGTGCTTGTGGCTACGGTACGTGCCCTCAAGTACAACGGCGGCGTAGCTAAGGCAGACCTGGGTGCCGAGAACGTCGAGGCATTAAAGAAGGGTATCGTAAACCTTGAGAAGCATATTGAGAACTTACAGAAGTACAAGGTGCCGGTAGTGGTTACCTTGAACCGTTTCATTACCGACTCCCCGGCAGAGCTTGCGTTTGTAAAGGAGTTCTGTGAGGCAAGAGGCGCGGAGTTCGCACTTTCCGATGTATGGGAAAAGGGCGGCGACGGCGGTATTGAGCTCGCGAACAAGGTGCTTGAGACTTTGGAGACCAAGGAGAGCTTCTTTGAGCCGATTTATAAGGATGAGCTTTCCCTTAAGGAAAAGATTGAAACCATTGCAAAGGAAATCTACGGTGCAGGCAGTGTCACCTACGATCCGTCCGCAGAAAAGGCCATCGCAAAGATTGAGGCTATGGGCTTCGGCAACGTGCCGGTATGTATGGCAAAGAATCAGTACTCCTTATCCGACGACCAGACGAAGCTTGGCCGTCCGGAAGGCTTTAATGTAAACATCCGTGAGGCATATATTTCCGCAGGTGCAGGCTTTATGGTAGCCATCACCGGTACCATTATGACCATGCCGGGACTTCCGAAGACTCCGGCTGCGGAGAGAATTGATGTGGATGAAAACGGTATGATTACCGGATTGTTCTAGGGACGTATCATTCCGCTGATTTCAAAAGGATATAAAAGGCTGTCGCAGGAAACTGTGACAGCCTTTTTCTGTGTATTGTGTATTGAATAGAACCACTGGTCCGAAGACAGCTTTTCTCTCTTGATACGGATATAAGTCTTTCTAAATTACTCTGAGAAAGTATGCGACAAAGTGACGCAACCGCCCTGATGCGGCATCCGTGCCTTATGGCGGGCTCGCTCAAACATCCTGTTTGAGCGTTGCTGACAGACAAACAGAGTAATAAGAAAGTCTAATATCCTGCTCAAAGTTCGAAAAGTCTGTCTTCGGACCGGTGGTTCTATGTCAGCATAAAGAACACAGAAAAGGGTGGAAGACTTTGCTTGCGACAGCCTTTTTATGTTTCTGTAAAAAGAGCGGAATGATACTGTGCACTTAGTGGGGGGAGATGGTATTAAAAGTGGAGAAACATGAACTCATTTCGTTGCGGAATCAGACGGAATATGGTATACTTTTATTCGTGAGATTTGTTGAATTATGAGGAGAAAACAATGAAGATTTTATATGGTACGACCAATAACGGCAAGCTTCAGGCGATGAAAAACGTCTTAAAGGATTTTGATATCGAGCTTATCGGGTTAAATGATTTAGAAGGGGAGCTTCCAAAGATTCGGGAGGACGGAAAGACACCACTAGAAAATGCGGAGATTAAGGCCAGAGCATATTTTAAAGCGTTTGGTATTCCTGTGTTTTCCTGTGACAGCGGGCTGTATTTTGAGGAACTGATTGAGGAGGAGCAACCGGGGCTTCATGTCCGCAGAGTCGGTGGAAAAGAGCTGACGGACGAGGATATGATAGAGTATTATGCAACGTTGGCGGGAAAGCACGGCGGGAAGATTACCGGGCGGTATCGCAATGCGATTTACTTTATTTTAGATGAGAAACATCACTATTCCAGCATGGATATGTCCATTGCCACGGAGCCTTTTGTGTTGGTTGAAAAGCCTCATGAGAAGCGTGTGAAAGGCTTTCCGCTGGATTCTTTGTCGGTGGATATTGCTACAGGAAAGTATTACTACGATTTGGAAGTAAAGGATGTCAGTACTTCGGTGGACGATGGGGTCAGAGTGTTCTTTACCGGGGCACTTGGAGGGAGATGAATGAACAGCATGGAAGAAATTATGGAACAAATTAAGGTATTATCTTCGGCTGTGACGGAAGAAGAGTATAGTGCTACCCTTGAACAGGGCTATGAACTGTTGGTGAAATTGCATGATTTGGGCGCAGATAAGGACAGTGTTTATCAATCGTTGTCTGCGTATCTTAACAGTTTAGAAGACGGCATATCATACAATTTTATTGCAGATACGTTAGATTTTGTGGTCGGGTGGTGTTCCCCGGAAAAAAGCATTTGGGATAAGGATTGATATGAGGAGAGTATGCAATGGATAACGAGTTTGATACAAATAATCAGCAGAAAAGAGAATCGCCGCTAAAAATAGTGGTAGACAGTTTTCTTACGTTGGTAGTTATCGTGCTTATTATAGGATTTTTGTTTACCTTAGAAAAGCATATGTATTGGCTTACGGTAAGTATTGCGGGTGTATTTCTTTGGGTAATTGACATCGTAATGTTTGCGAGAGAGTTTGAAAAAGACCGAAAACGTAATTTTTTATTGCCGATTATCACTTGTTTCATAGGGAGCGTAATGGTTTTGTGCGGGACGATGTTAAAGAAAGACCCTGAGATGGTGAAAGCGTTTGTTTTGAAGCATGCGTTGCTTTTTTTGATGCTTCTGCTTTTGAGTATAGGCGTCGGATTGCTTTTCTGCGCAATTACCGAACCACGCAGAAAAAGGCGATACTGTACCGTAAGAGTATTTGGTGAGTGTTGTGGGTTTGCAACAAAGTTTTCTTCTTCACGGGGAGGACACAGGGTGCATGCTCCGATTTATAAATTTCACTTCGGAGAAGAGGAGTACTGTGTTGCGGACAAAACGTTTTCCAGATATGCCAATCCACAGGAGGGGGAGAAGCGTGAACTTTATGTGGATACAGAAACCATGGATGAAATTTACGAACCGATACGTTCCGGGAAGCTTAGAAAATTTACTTACGGACTTGGATTTTGTTTTACTGTAATTCCGATAGTAGGATTGCTTATGATGTACTTTGAGAGATAAAAGGAAATATCATCAGATTTATTATCCGCAGGAAGCGGTTGCGGGAAAGAGGAGACTAACATGAACAAAAACACAGCAAGAGATTTATTGGCGAAAGTATTAGATGACATGGAAAAGAAAGCCTCAGAAATGAAAATTCAAGGTGTGGGCGTTGCCTGCTTTTTGGATAAAAACAGCGTAGTTGACTGGATTGGTGAGATGAAGGTGGTAGAGACTCCGTATAATATAAAGGAAGGCTGGAATTTGGTGGCAATCGCATGGTCGAAGGCCGGTGAGGTTATTGCATCCTCAGCAAACAGCGGAAATCCGAAGAGAAAAAAGATTATGGGCGAGCTGGGATTTGTGGGCGGAGCTTACGCAGAATGTGATGAGTATAAGCTTGCCTTTGCCTTTAGCGGTGCAACTTCGGAAGAAGATTTGGAAGTGGCAGAGTATGGAATTGCCCAATTTAAGGGATATGCGAAAGAAGCTAAATAGATATACGACGTTTTAGGTCGATGATGTATGAGACGTAGTGAAATATATAAGAAATCGTAAGGGGGATTACTGATTGAAGTATAGTTTGGAGTATGCTAAGGCTGTGTTTGCGTTAGAGGAGTACAAGTGTACTCAGGTGGCCGGACATGAAGGGGGCCGCAACCTTGTTTATGTTTGCAGCAAAGACGGCGAGAATAAGTATGTTCTCCGCATTTCGTCCTTGGGAGACAGAGAAGAGAAGGATTATCTTGCGGAGACGGAGTTTGTCCGTTATCTGGCGGCAAACGGAGCACCGGTGGCGGATGCGATTCCGTCGGTTTACGGAAGGCTTGTGGAGTGTGCGGAGGCAGAGGGTGAAACGAGCTACATCAGTCTGTTTGTTTATGCGAAAGGAATGCTGATCTGTGATAACGGGTATCGCTACCGGGAGGGAGCACCTCTTGAGGAGTATTTCTACAATACAGGAAAAGTGTTGGGAATGATTCATCGGTTTTCTAAGTCTTATAAGCCTACTTACCGCAGAACTACCTACTTTGAGAAATATAACAAAGCGTATATCGACGGTTTGATTCCGGACACTTACAAAGAATTGAAGCAGGCGATGTTTGAACGATTGGATGCTTTTCGCGAACTGCCGGTAGATGACGAGTGCTTCGGTCTGGTGCATTTTGATTTCAGTGACGGAAATTATCACATCGATATGAGTACAGGTGAGATTACCGCGTATGATTTTGATAACTGCATCTATTGCTGGTATATGTTTGATTTGGCGAATCTTTGGACCCATGGCGTAGGCTGGTGTCAGTTCGAAGAGGATGCGGAAAAACGTATGGAATATATGGGACACTATTTTGATACGGTACTTGAGGGCTACCGGAGCGAAACGGAGGTTTCGGAGGAACTGATTCACCGTTTGCCTTTGTTTATCGACATGGTGCTTATAGAAAATGTGGTAGATGAATTTGAATGCTGTGTCCGGGAAGACGAAGAGCTTGACTACGAGGATATTGAGGACGCGGCAGAGTGTTTGATACATAAGATTCCGTTTGCGGGCGTGGGTGAGGCATAATACAGAGATACGATAAGAACAGGAGAAAACCAATGGAAAAAGACGATATTATTATCAGAGAGGCGGTCATCCATATTTTGGATTCCATGGTGGGAATGCCGGTGCTTTCGGATTCCTTGCTTGAGATGGGACCGGATTTGTGCGATTTTTTGCGGAATCATATTTATAAGCTGTTGTCGGGAGATGATTTGAAGAATTGTGTGTTTGATACGGAGTCTTCCGAGGTGTATGCGGTACTCAGAGATTTCCGGGAAGAGAATCTGATTCCGGTGAGCAAGCAACTGGCGGGACAGCTTTACGAGATTATGAATTCTAACATTGATATTCCGGCGGGGGATGTGTTTTTTGTGACTTTTCAGGTGGAGTCAAGACAACATCTGGCCATCCTTAAGATGAATTACAAGGAAGTGTATGTGCATTATACCTCTCTGGGTGAGCAGGACGAGAATATCAATGAAGTCATGAAGCAGACGGCAGCGCTGCCACTGGCGGGCGGTAAGCTTTCCGAGGCGGTACTTATCGACCTTGAGGGCGATGCGGTACGCCTGGTGGAGAAGAAGTTTCCGGTAAACGGAGAGAAGGTCAACTACCTGTCGGAGCTGTTCTTACATTGTCATGCCAGAATGTCCCAGAAGACGAAGCTGGACCTTGTGACGAAAGCGGTGGAGCAGATTAATAAAAAGTACTACGACGATGATTTCGAGCAGAAGATGAAGACAAAGAGCGTGCTTCATGAGGAATGCGCGAAGTCCGAAGGCCCGATTAAGGTAGAGGAAATTGTAGAGAAAGTCTTTAAGGAAGCGGCTCCGGAGATTAAAGAGGAGTTTGTGGAGAAGCTGGAAAAGTACAAGCTTCCGAAGGAAGAGATTAAAATTCAGAGTGAGAAGACTACAAAGAAACTGGAAAAACAGTTCCTTACCACCGACAGCGGCATTGAAATTAATATTCCGATGGAGGAGTATAATAACAAGCAGCACGTGGAGTTTATTACGAATCCGGACGGTACGATTTCGGTGCTGATTAAAAATGTGAATCGGATTACCAGTAAGTAGATTATGTAGCCCTGTGGGAGATCAACAGTTATGATTGTCCCGCAGGGCTGTTTTACATTCGATGTCCACAAGGATGATGTCCGGCCCGATTTGTTTGATGTTGCACCACGGAATCACATATTCGCAGGAATCACCAAAGAAACCGAAGAACTTCCCCGGACCAGGCACAATGATTTTTTCAAGACATCCGGTGCAGATGTTAAATTCCACATCACCGACGAACCCTAGGCGGGCACAGTCTCTGCAGTTAATGACTTCCTTTTGGCGTAAATCGTACAGACGCATGGGATATCCTCCGGAAGAAGCGGTATAGTTCAGTATATGTAGGATTTTTGAAAATATTGACGCATATTACGGTTTATGGTAAAATTTTAATATGGATATCGTATGATTTTTTATTGCAAAAGAGGGGGGACTTATGAGACTGACAAATGAGCAAAAAGTACAGCATATGACGGATCTTGCGGCCTATAAGAGAAGGCTTTGGAGACAGCCCCAGCTTCGAAATCTTTTTTTGGAGCTGACCATGGACTGCAATGAGCGTTGTCTGCATTGCGGAAGCCGGTGCGGTGAGGTAAAAAGCGAGCTTTTAAGTGTAGAGACCTATAAGACTTTTTTAGATAAGATAAAGGCAGATTTTGGGACAAAGGGACTTCAGATTTGCGTGACGGGCGGAGAACCGCTTCTTCGACCGGAGTTTTTTGAAATTATGGGCTATGCCCATAAACTTGGCTTTCACTGGGGCATGACCAGTAACGGGACGCTGATTGATACGGAGACAGCAAAGAAACTGCAGGAGTGCGGGATGGGAACGATTTCTATCAGCATCGATGGGTTACCGGAGACTCACGACTGGTTCCGGCAGACACCGGGCGGTTATGCTGCGGCCATGAGTGGCGTGGAGGCCTTGATTTCCAACGGAAGCTTTCAACATGTGCAGATTACGACGGTGGTACATAAAAAGAATATCGGGGAATTGGATGCATTGTATCGTATTATGGAGAACGTGGACATTGATTCCTGGCGTGTCATTAATCTGGAGCCGATGGGACGGGCGGAGGATATGCCGGAGCTTTTGCTTTTCCCGCAGGATTATGTGACCTTGTTTGAGTTTATCAAGGAAAAGCGCAGACAGGGAGAGCCGGTGCAATACGGATGCAGCCATTATCTGGGTGTAGAGTACGAGAGAGAGGTCAGAGATTGGTATTTCCTTTGTAACGCCGGTATTTATACGGCGGCAATCATGGCCAACGGGGATATCGGAGCTTGTCTTGATATCGAGCGCAGGCCGGAGCTGATTTACGGCAATATTTTAAAGGATGATTTTACGGAAGTGTGGAAGAGCGGGTTCGGAGCATACCGTCGGAATCTGTCCGAAGAAAACGAGACCTGCCGTACCTGTAAGGACCGGGAATTTTGCGGCGGAGGTGCGTTTCACAGCTGGGATTTTGACAAAAATAAGCAGAAGATGTGCTTTAAAGGAACGTTGTTTTAGAGATAACATCAACAGGATGATTTATAACGGATTTGTATGACGAAGGGAAAGGGATGTGAGGATGAAGAAGAGCAAAACGGCATAATTATTTACATCAATCTTTGCAGCGGCAGTGAATATGAACGGATGCGGGGTATACGGACCGCCGGAGTTTGATCCGAGCCAAAATATTGCTCAACCGGAATACGGAGCTCCGTACTATATGGAACCGACGATGGCGGTGACGACGACAGAGATGGACTGGTTAAGGGAGAACCGCTATGCGGTGTTTCGTGTAGTATCTGTCCCTGAGGCACTTCCGGAAGAAGAAGAGATTCCGGAGTATGTGATTTGCGGAGTGGAATTGTTGTCCTGTTATGCGGGAAACGATGAGAATTTAAGTAAGCTATCCCGGATTTCGTTTCGTGGTGAGGACCGACACCTGTTTGCCGAGGAAAATGTGATATTTGCGGAACTCGGGGAAGGAGTGTCGGAGGACGAAACATTTTGTTATGAAGTGAAATACGATGCATATGGCCCGGTAATGAATCGTTTTATTGACGGTAAATTAGTAGTTTGGGAAGAATTCAGAAACCACGAGAGCTATAAGTATTTTTCGGATTTTAACGGCTATATGGAATGGAATTATCTGGTGAATCAAACCGGTGTTGTAAACGAAATAACCGGTGAACCGGTGTACTTTGCGGACGGGATGACGGTAGAGGAGGCAGCATTGTTCTTTACGGCGCTTCAGAAGGCACAGGAAGCGAACGAAAACGCATCCGGAAACGAGTAGCTCCGGACGAAACCGGAGGTGAAAGGAGTGGGATAGTATGAGAAAAGGAACGAAACTATTGGTAACCGCATCGGTATTTGCGGTAGCAATGAACGCAAATGCATGTATGTACGGACCGCCGCCGGAGGGCTATGAGCGTATTCAGTCAGCTCCGCCGCCGGTGGTGGAAAATTTACATGTCATAGCAGAACCGCCGGATTGGTATTTTGCTGCCATGGGACAGTATGCAGTGGTCCGATTGCTTTCGGCGGCGGAAACAGAGTCGGTATTTGACGGTCAGACCGGGGGAGCGGTATGTGAGGTTGAGCTTTTGTCTATTTATAACCCAAGGTTGGATTTGGGGTTACCGTCCAAAATCATAATTCCGGTAGAGGATGCTTCTTCGTTTTCCCAAGGAGATGTCTTATTTGTTGAATTGGGGTCGATGAAATGGGACGGAGAAGCGTATACAACATGCCAACTTATGGAAAATGAAGAAGGGGCAATTTATGCGCCGTATGTGGACAATCGGCTGGTTCTTACGGAGAGGTTCACAAGGAGTTTCTTTTATGAAAGTCTGGCGGTCTATAATGCAGAAGTGCAAGAGTACCGGGTACAGTCGGAAAAGGGTGAAAGCTATTACATGGAGTACGGAACCCAGGCGTTTGAAGAAGGCATGACGCCGGAGGAAACAGAGGTATTCTTTCAGGAGTTTCAGAAAGCAAAGAAGGATTATGAAGTGGTTTTGAATACAACAAACGGAGTGAAGTAGGGAGGAGTTCAATGAAAAAAGGAAAAAAGCTATTAGTAACCGCATCCTTGGTATCCACGGCAATGACTGTGGGCGGATGCCGGTTCCTACCATGGATGAATGAAAATGCGGAAGTCTACGGACCGCCGCCGGATTATTATGTGACGGCAACGCCTGTTCCGGAGGCGGAAGAAGAAGCGGAGGGGCGATTTACGCCGACGCCGGAGGAGGATGAGGTATTTTCTCCGGAGGGGAATTTGGTAGAGTGTCTGTATGGACCGCCGTTGGATAGAGGTGCTATCCTGAAAGGAGAAGAAGAGTAGGGAGGACGCCGAATGAAAAAAGGAAAAAAGCTATTAGTGACCGCATCCTTGGTATCCGCGGCAGTGACTGTGGGCGGATGCCGGTTTTTGCCATGGATGAATAACGATCAGCCGGTCTACGGTGTACCCATGGACCCTCGTGTTACACTGTCACCGATTCCGGACGATGTGGAAGAAGAGGTGGAAGGTGCGGATGTTACGCCGGTAGCGGAGGATGCGGACATCATAACGGCGTCGAATGTGGATAATAAGGAGAAGGAACGTGAGTGAGGTTGTTGGTTATATCGTATTAATACTTGTAATCGGTGTAATTCCCGGAGGATTGACTCTCTGGAATTGTTTCAATTTATTTGCTAAGTCGCCGAAAAAGCCGAAGCTGGCGTTCTGGCTGACCTTTTTCATCGGAGGAATACTATATGTTTTGCTATACGAAATCAGCTTCGATACCGCTGGAGACTGGTATGAGGTGATTTATGACATCCAGTTTCATTACAGTATTTCCACCCAATACGGTGCGAGTGTTTATATTCCGGCGATACTCGGTGCTTTGGGAATGATGCTCTTGTGCGGGTGTAAGACGGAGAAGTTTTCGCCCCTTGTGTCGGCGTTTGCTGTTGCCGCAACGGTGCTGTTTCAGGTGCTTCAGATTGTGTATGCGGTACAGATATCGAAACACATCAGTGAAGGCATTCTTCTTCTTTTTTACGTGTATCATGTGAACCTGTTTGTTTTGGCGGTGACGGGAGTCAGACGTCTGATGAAACAGCAGATGCAGTATTATGAGAGTGTAAGAAGCGCCGGGGAGGAGCCGGAAGAAAGTACCGTAAAACAAGGCCGGCTGTACCGGACGGTGAATACCTTCTCAAGGTATACAGGGCTGATTTTTGTTTGTCTGTTTTTCATTATTGCAGTGTTTGAGATATTGTTTATTTTGTTCGGACAGGGCGTGGATGCGCCCATAAAGGCGTTCACGGATACGGCAGGGTGGACATTCTCCAAGCAGATTCCGCCGCCACCTATGGAATATGACGGGCATTACCTTTGCACCGTTGCGGCAGGCGGGCATAAGCGCGTGGTGAGGCCGCTACGTTACGGCCGAAGACGGGGCCAGACGATTGTGGTAAACCGTCAGCTTTGTATCGCTAATGCCTTTGAGGATTTTATCAAAGAGAAGCTGCCGTGGTTTCATAAGGCGGTGCGGAACTTTTACGATACCCACGGGTATCCGTTGTCAAAGCACATTACGACACCGGCCCGGGCGGATGTGGTGTATGTTTTGATGAAGCCGTTTGAGTGGTGCTTTTTGATTTTTTTGTATTTGTTTGATGTAAGACCGGAGGAGCGTATCGGAAGACAGTATCGGTAGGAGAAGGAATATGAAGAGAAGATTAAAACTGATCATTAGCTGTGTGTGTATTATATTAGACAGCCTCGCAACGCCATTTATTTTTAGTTATTTATATTTAGCTTTTGGAATGTTGATTTGGACTTGTAAAAATAACTGTTTTGAGGTTCAACAGCTTGTTTATTGTCTTGTAATGGTTGTTCTGTTCCTTGCATATAGTGTGTCGTTTGTGTGGTCAAACATATTTCTTTGCAAGCTTCTTTATCGTAAAAATATAAAGCTGGTTATTATACCGGTTCTTCTTTCTATAATTCTGACTCTGATTTTCTTATTTACGGTAGCTTGGAATTTTGAGTGGGAATGAAACTTTCATTTTTTCGGCCAAGAAATATCAATATAACAAGAGGCCTACATAAGTAGGCTTCTTTTTTAGATATAACTTTACAGATAACTTGACACTTGTAAATTTCTATGTTATACTGTGCCCAACATCTTGAAAAAGGGAGAGTTTGTGCGGTATATCTTGTGGCACAACATATATGTGTATGGAGAATCGGTTAATTGCAGAGATACAGAAGTTAAAGAAAGAGAAGAATGCCATCATCTTAGCCCATTATTATGTAAATGAGGAGTTACAGAAGCTGGCGGATTTTGTGGGGGATTCCTTTTATCTGGCCAAGGTGGCAAAGGGAACCGATGCGGATGTGGTAGTCTTTTGCGGCGTTTCCTTTATGGGAGAGAGTGCAAAGATGCTGAATCCGGAAAAGACGGTGCTGATGCCGGATATGACGGCGGATTGTCCCATGGCACATATGGCGCAGGTGGCGAAAATCAAGGAGCTGCGGGAGCAGTACGAGGATTTGGCAGTGGTTTGTTACATCAACTCCACGGCGGAGCTAAAGAGCTACAGTGATGTGTGCGTGACCTCCTCCAATGCGGTGAAGATTGTAAAGGCATTGCCGAATCAGAATATTTTCTTTATTCCGGACGTAAATCTGGGCCGGTTTGTGGCGGAGCAGGTGCCGGAAAAGAATGTGATTTTAAACGACGGATATTGTCCGATTCATAAAGATATCACCGGGACCGGTGTGAAGGAGCTGAAAAAGAAGCATCCGAACGCGCTTGTGATGGCGCACCCGGAATGTAAGGAAAATGTGGTGAAGCTGGCGGATTACGTAGGCAGTACGGCGGATATGATTGCCTTTGCAAAGAACAGCGAGTGCAAGGAGTTTATCGTGTGTACCGAGGAAGGTGTGAATTACCGTCTGCGGGAGGATAACCCGGACAAGAAGTTTTATTTCGGCGGAGAATATTTGTGCCGTGATATGAAGTTAAATACGTTGGAAAAGATATTGCATGTACTTAAGACCGGAGAGAACGAAATGAAGCTCCCGGAAGAGCTTTGTGAGCGGGCGGTACAGCCTCTTGAACGGATGCTGGAGTTGGCGAAGTAAGGACGGGAGTAAGAGCCGAAAGTACGGAAATATGCACGGAATAGTGTAAATAAAGAGCCTATTGTCAACGGTTGCCGTAAAGGCAGAAGGATGTGACGATTATGAATAATAAAAACAGAAAAACCGATATTGTCATTATCGGCTGCGGTGTGGCGGGCTTGTATTGTGCCCTGCATTTGCCGAAGGACAAGCAGATTGTGATTGTATCCAAGGATGAGTTTGAGCGAAGCGATTCTTTTTTGGCCCAGGGCGGTATTTGTGTTCTGCGGGATGAAGCGGACTACGATTCCTATTACGAAGATACCATGAAAGCGGGGCATTACGAGAATAATCCTCGTTCTGTGGAGCTGATGATTCGTTCTTCGCAGGAGGTCATCGGAGATTTGATTGCCTGCGGTGCGGAGTTTGAGAAGGATGAGAACGGATACGTTTATACGAGAGAGGGAGCTCATTCCAGACCGCGGATTTTGTTCCATGAGGACGAGACCGGAAAGGAGATTACCTCAAAGCTTTTGGCTACGGCGCGGAAGCTCCAAAACGTTACGTTAATCGAGCATTATACCATGGTGGATTTGCTGACGAAGGACAACGTCTGCTACGGTATTGTGGGTCATGACAAGGACGGTGTCTATTCTACGATTACGGCGGATTACACGGTGTTAGCCACCGGCGGTATCGGTGGATTGTACGAGCATTCCACCAACTTTAGGCATTTGACGGGAGATGCCCTGGCGGTGGCCCTGCGGCACGACATTAAGCTTCAGAATATTGATTATATTCAGATTCACCCGACGACGCTGTATCAGGAAAAGCCGGGACGGAAGTTCCTCATTTCCGAGTCGGTACGGGGCGAGGGGGCCATACTCCTAAACTCCAAGGGAGAACGGTTTGTGGATGAACTGCTTCCGAGGGACGTAGTGACCCAGGCCATCCGCAAGGAGATGAAACGGGAGGGCACCAAGCATGTGTGGCTGTCTCTGGCACCGATTCCGGAGGAAGAGATTCGGAACCATTTCCCGAACATTTACGCCAAGTGTCTGGAGGCGGGCTATGATATTACAAAGGAGCCCATCCCGGTGGTGCCGGCCCAGCATTATTTTATGGGCGGTGTTGCGGTGGACGAGTACAGCAAAACCTCCATGGACCGACTGTATGCGGTAGGTGAGACCGCCTGCAACGGTGTCCACGGAAAGAACCGTCTGGCCAGCAATTCGTTGCTTGAAAGTCTTGTGTTTGCAAAACGGGCGGCGGGACAGATTGCAGAAGGATATATTACGTTAGATGAGGAAAAGGAACGGCAGGTATTAAGTAAGCCGGGGATAAGGGAGAAAGCGACCTACGCCGGTTATGCGGAACAATATAAAAAAGCGGTGCTTGCCGCCATCGAAAAGGAGAAAGATTATCATGAACAATATCAGTATGACGTTGAACGCGGATGAGTTGATTTTAAGCGCATTAAAGGAGGATATCAGCAGTGAGGACGTATCCACCAATGCGGTGATGCCGGATTATCAGTTGGGCGAAGTGGAGCTACTTTGTAAGGAAGACGGTGTCATTGCGGGACTGCCGGTATTTGCAAGAGTATTCGAGCTTTTGGATGCAAATACCGAGGTGACTTTGTTTGCCAAGGACGGCGATACGGTGAAAAAGGGACAGAAGTTAGGTGTCATCCGCGGTGATATCCGTGTTCTTTTGTCCGGTGAGCGTACCGCACTGAATTATTTACAGCGTATGAGCGGTATCGCTACTTATACCCGTTCCATTGCGGTACTGTTTGAGGGCAGTAAGACGAAGCTTTTGGATACGAGAAAGACTACGCCGAATATGCGTATTTTCGAGAAGTATGCGGTAAAGGTGGGCGGCGGCTATAACCACAGATACAACTTAAGCGACGGTGTACTTTTAAAGGATAATCATATCGGTGCGGCAGGCAGTGTGGCAAAGGCAGTTGCAATGGCAAAGGAATATGCACCGTTTGTGAGAAAGATTGAGATTGAAGTGGAGAATCTGGATATGTTTAAGGAAGCGCTGGATGCCGGTGCCGACATCATTATGCTTGATAATATGAGTGTGGAGGATATGAGAGAGGCAGTGCGTCTGGCGGCAGGCAAGGCGGAAATCGAGTGCAGCGGTAACGTAACGAGAGAAAACGTAGAGCGTCTCATTGATATCGGTGTAGACTACATTTCCAGTGGTGCCTTGACCCATTCCGCGCCGATTTTGGACCTTTCCTTAAAGAATTTGCACGCAATCTAAAGGGGGAGCTTTATGAAGGGAAAAGAACGCAGAAAGGAAATTACGGCGCTGATTATGGCGGCGGAGGAACCGGTATCGGGCTCTGTGCTTTCGGAATGCCTGGGGGTGTCCCGTCAGATTATCGTGCAGGATATTGCTATGTTGCGGGCGGAAGGATACGATGTACTTTCCACCCACCAGGGCTATGTAATTACCAAGGGACCTTTTGCGGAGCGTGTGTTTAAGCTGCGCCATACCAGTGAGCAGACGGAAGACGAACTGACCACCATTGTGTCCATGGGCGGCACTGTGGTGAATGTGTTTGTCTGGCATAAGGTATACGGCAAAGTAGAGGCGAATCTGAATATTTTTTCGGAGCGCAGCATTGCCCAGTTTATGGACGGAATCAAAAGCGGAAAATCCAAGGAACTGATGCATATTACGGAAGGGTATCATTACCATACGGTGCGGGCGGATTCGGAGGCGGTATTGGACGAGATCGGGGCTGTATTGGATAAAAAGGGCTATATTGTGCCGGAAATCATGTAATTGTGGCTTGCATTTTTTTACATTTCTTTTATAATAGAATTAAGAGAAGAGCATTTCGAGGGTTGCAAGGTTTTGTAAAATTCGAAGGGTTGCGTAAGGCAACAGAAGGGGGAACTTATGAAGTGTCCGTTTTGCGGAAAAGAAAATACGAGAGTAATCGATTCCAGACCGGCGGATGACGGCGGATCGATTCGCAGAAGACGTCAGTGTGACGAGTGCGGCAAGCGTTTTACGACTTATGAGAAGGTGGAGACCATTCCGCTTGTTGTAATTAAGAAGGATAATATCCGCGAGGCTTATGATCGTGCGAAGATTGAGTCCGGTGTATTCCGTTCCTGCCACAAGCGTCCGATTTCCGTAGACCAGATTACGACATTGGTGGATGAGATCGAAACCATTATTTTCGGTCTTGAGGAAAAGGAAATTCCGAGCAGTAAAATCGGAGAAATTGTTATGGATAAGCTGAAGGACCTGGATGCGGTAGCTTACGTACGTTTTGCGTCCGTATACCGTGAGTTCAAGGATGTGAATACCTTCATGCAGGAGATTAAGAAGATTCTGGACACTAAATAGGAGCCTGGATCGTACGGAGGCCGGAGCCGGTGTCCGGTACAAGGATTTTTATGAATCTTTTCCGCAAGGGAAAGGATACTATGTTAGGAAAAGTGTATTCTGCGGCGGTGCTTGGCATCGAAGCGGAGCTGATTACGGCAGAAGCGGACGTAAAGGACGGTCTGCCGTGCTTTTCTATGGTCGGGGCCTTAGCCTGTGAGACCAGGGAAGCGAGAGAACGAGTGCGCATTGCACTGGAGAATTCTGGCTATCGTCTGCCGGTGAAACGGATTACGGTGAATCTTTCACCGGCGGATATCAGAAAAGAGGGGACAGCATTCGATTTGTCCATTGCGATAGCCGTCTTAACCGCGTTCGGTTATATTTCGGAACAGTCAATTGAAAAGAGTATGTTTCTGGGAGAACTTTGCCTTGACGGCAGTATAAACCCGGTACCCGGTGTATTGCCGTCCGCCTGTCTTGCCAAGGAGGAGGGCTTTTTGCAGGTGTTTGTGCCGCAGGAAAATGCGAGGGAAGCGACCGCTGTGGGAGACTTCTTTGTGTACGGTGTGACATGCTTGCGGGAGGTGGTGGACATATTAAACGGCAACGGAGATATTTTGCCGTATCATGAGGAGAAAACACCGGAGGAGGTTACGCGGGAACGGTATGATTTTTCCGAGGTACATGGGCAGCGTATGGCAAAACGGGCCCTGGAAATTGCGGCGGCGGGCCGTCATAATGTGCTGATGATCGGACCGCCGGGAACCGGAAAGACGATGCTGGCCAAGCGGATCCCGACGATTTTACCGGCACTGAATTTTGAGGAAAGTTTGGAGATTTCTAAGATATACAGTGTGGCGGGCCGGCTTGCCGGGAAACGGTTGATTACGGAGCCTCCCTTTCAGGCACCTCACCATACGGTGACTCAGTCGGCACTGGCGGGAGGCGGGCGCAGGGCCACTCCTGGGATGATCAGTCTGGCTCATAAGGGAGTATTGTTTTTGGATGAATTTCCGGAGTTTCGAAGAGAGACCATCGAGATTTTGCGTCAGCCCTTGGAGGAACGGAAAATTACCGTGGCGCGGTTTGATGCCACGTATGAGTATCCGGCGGGCGGAATGCTGGTGGCGGCCATGAATCCCTGCGGGTGCGGTTTTTATCCGGATCGTAGCCGGTGTAATTGTTCCGCTACGCAAATCAAACGGTATCTGGGGAAAATAAGCCGGCCTCTTTTGGAACGGTTTGATATGTGTATGGAGGTACTGCCGGTTTCCTTTCGGGACTTAAAGAAGGAAACAAAGGAGGAGGGCTCTGCCGAAATACGGAAGAGAGTAGAAGCTGCCAGGGCGCGGCAGGAGGAGCGTTACCGGGGAATGCCGTTCTTTTGTAATTCCGAGGTGCCCGGCGGTGAGGTTACAAAGTATTGTGTTTTAACGGAGGCGGCGAAGCATCGAATAGAGGAGGCATATGAACGTCTTTCTTTAAGTGCCAGGTCTTATCACCGCATTTTAAAAACCGCCCGGACCATTGCGGATTTGGCAGGAAGCGAGGAAATCGAAGAGACGCATGTGGCGGAAGCACTGATGTATAGAGAGCCGGACAGAAAGTATTGGGGGGAATAGATGATGGAGAAGACATTGGATGATATCATAAGAAAGCATCATAGTATCTGGCATGGGTTTGCCTCTTTTTGTATTACACCGAAGCAACAGGAGGCGGTGCTGACCTATTTTGAAACACCGGAGAATGCACTTGCGGCAAAGGACGGAGAGTGGGAGGACTTTTTTCGGCTGGCGGTACAGTTCGATTTTAAGGAGACGGAGAAAGAAAGCATACGGCAGGTGCGGAAGCGGGACCATGAAAAAGCGTATGCGGAGATAGAAGCGCAAGGAATCGGCTTTGTCACACAAGAGGACAGGAATTATCCGGAAAAGCTAAGAAAGACCTTTTCCGCTCCCCGTTGTTTCTATTATAAAGGAAGTCTTCCGGGGGAATGCCCTTTGATAGCGATTATCGGTGCCAGAAAGTGCTCTCATTACGGCAGTGAGATTGCATGGCGTATCGCAAGGGAATTGGCAGGGCAAGGAGTAGGCGTGATTTCAGGCCTGGCCTACGGCGTGGATAAGGCGGCTCATGACGGAGCATTGGCAGGCGGAGGAGTTACTTATGGGGTGTTGGGTTGCGGACCGGATGTTTGTTACCCGAAGGGACATCGGGATACCTATGAACGGATTGTTTCCGCAGGCGGAGGAATTGTTTCGGAGTATCCACCGGGTACGCAACCGCTTTCCTGGTTTTTTCCGCAACGGAACCGGATTATTGCGGGCTTGTCCGACGGAATATTGGTGACGGAGGCCCGGAAAAAGAGCGGAACTCTGATTACCGTATCCTTCGGCCTGGAGTACGGAAAGAATATTTATGCCGTTCCGGGGAGAGTGGATGATGTCTTAAGCGAAGGCTGTAATTATTTAATAAAAGAGGGTGCAAAACTGACGCTTTCCGCTGCGGATATTCTTGAGGATTTACAAGTCGCCATCCCGGGGAAAAAGAGCAAAAATAATGTTCAAAAATGTAGAAATTATGAATTTTTAAAAAATATACTTGCAACAAATGAAAAAATGGTGTATGCTAGTTTGCGTTTGAAGCCAAAACATATAGAGGAAATTCAGGAAGAAACAGGACTTTTGCCCGGGGAATTGTCGGCGGCTTTGGAGCTTCTTTCTTCCTATGGTTGTATAAAACGATACGGACAGGCATATTATGCATTGTCGGATGAAACGAATAGATTGCTTATGGAAAGGTAAGGACAGCAAATGGCAAAAAATTTACTGATTGTGGAGTCTCCCGCAAAAGCAAAGACCATTAAGAAGTTTTTGGGTGCCAATTACGAGGTACTGGCGTCTAACGGTCATGTGCGTGATATTCCGAAGAGCCGCATGGGCATTGATGTGGAACATGATTACGAACCGAGATATATTACAATCCGCGGAAAGGGCGATATTCTGGCAAAGCTTCGTAAGGAAGTGAAGAAGGCCGAGAAAGTGTATCTGGCAACGGACCCCGACCGTGAGGGAGAGGCAATCAGTTGGCATCTTGCGGAAGCGTTAAAGATTCCGGAAGAGGAAGTAAAGCGTATTACGTTTAACGAGATTACCAAGAACGCCATTCGGAATTCCATTAAGGAAGCCCGTGGTATCGATATGAATCTTGTGGATGCTCAGCAGGCAAGACGTATTCTGGACCGTATGATCGGTTACCGGATCAGCCCGCTTCTTTGGGATAAAGTTAAGAGGGGACTGAGTGCGGGTCGTGTACAGTCTGTGGCACTCCGTATTATTTGTGACAGAGAAGAAGAGATTAATGCGTTTGTTCCGCAGGAGTATTGGTCCTTAGATGCGGATTTTTCCGTAAAGGGCATGAAAAAGCCGTTCCGTGCGAAGTTTTACGGTGACGAGAACGGAAAGCTTGCGATTTCTTCCGAGGAAGAGGCAAATAAGATATTAAAGGCAGTTGCAAAGGCAAAGTTTACGGTAAGCGAAATTAAGATGGGAGATCGGAAGCGTCAACCGGCACCGCCGTTTACCACCAGTACCCTGCAGCAGGAGGCAGCCAAGGCGCTTAATTTCTCCACTCAGAAGACCATGCGATTGGCGCAGCAGTTGTACGAAGGCGTGGATGTAAAGGGGCACGGTACCATCGGCTTGATTTCTTACCTTCGTACCGACTCTATTCGTGTATCGGAAGAGGCGGATGCGGCGGCAAAGCAGTTTGTTGAAGAAAATTACGGTAAAGATTTCGTGATTGAGACCGAGCAGAAAAAGGCGGATAAAAAGAAGATTCAGGATGCGCACGAAGCCATCCGTCCGACCTACGTGGAGCTTACTCCTGCCGAGGTGAAGGATTCTTTATCCAGAGATTTGTTCCGTTTGTATCAGCTCATTTGGAAACGTTTTATTGCCAGCCGTATGCAGGCGGCAAAGTATGAGACGGCGTCCGTAAAGATTTCCGGCGGCGGTTACCGCTTTACCGCAACTACGTCAGAGCTTGTGTTTGACGGTTTCCTGGCGGTATATTGTCCGGAGGAAGAAGAAGATACGGATGAGGTGAAGGGCGGTTTCTTAAAGTCCTTATCGAAGGATTCGGAGCTTAAGGCGGAGGAGTTTTTCCCGACTCGTCATTTTACCGCGCCTCCGGCTCATTATACGGAAGCATCCTTGGTTAAGACCTTGGAAGAACTGGGCATCGGTCGTCCGAGTACCTATGCTCCGACCATTACGACCATCCTTGCAAGACGTTATGTAGTAAAAGAAAATAAAAATCTCTATGTCACCGAAATCGGCGAAGCAGTGAACCGCATTATGCGGCAGGCATTCTGTTCCATTGTGGATGTAAGCTTTACCGCAAATATGGAGACCCTTCTGGATGCAGTGGAAAGCGGCGATATTCACTGGAAGACTATTGTACGTAATTTCTATCCGGATTTGGAGGAGTCTTTGGCTAATGCGGAACAAGAGCTGGAAAACATTGAGATTGAGGACGAGGTTTCCGATGTAACCTGCGAAATGTGCGGCAGACAGATGGTAATCAAATACGGTCCTCACGGAAAGTTCCTTGCGTGTCCGGGCTTCCCGGAATGCCGCAATACTAAACCGTATCTGGAGAAAATCGGTGTACCGTGTCCGGTGTGCGGAAAAGAAGTGGTAGTGCGTAAGACAAAGAAGGGCAGACGCTATTACGGTTGCGAGGCAAATCCCGACTGTGATTTCATGGCATGGCAGAAGCCATCCGGTAAGAAATGCCCGCAATGCGGCGGAATTCTTCTGGAAAAGGGCAACAAACTTGCCTGTGCTTCGGAGGAATGCGGTTATGTGGAAATGAGTGAGAAATAGACAGATTTTTATTCATTGTTCACAAAAAAACACCGTAGTGTGTCAAATGTTCAATTTGCACTTGTTTTTCAAAAAAAACTGTGATATAATATGAAATAATAGATAACGTATTGGAAAATGTAAGGCAGATTTTCTGCCGGAAAGGAGTTACCGTGAGCGTACAGTTGTTGGATAAGACCAGAAAGATTAACAAGCTTTTACACAACAATACTTCCCACAAGGTAGTGTTTAATGATATTTGTCTGGTCCTCGGAGAAATTTTGGAATCGAATATTTTGGTAATCAGTAAAAAGGGTAAGGTTCTCGGTATCAAGAATCGTAACGATGTAGAGACAATCGAAGAGTTGATCAAAGATGCAGTGGGCGGATATATTGACGGTATGTTAAACGAGCGTCTGTTAAACATTCTTTCTACAAAGGAGAATGTGAATCTTGAAACTCTTGGGTTCTCTTTCCCGGATGTGGATAAGTATCAGGCCATCATTTTACCGATCGATATCGCAGGAGAGCGTCTCGGAACCTTGTTTATTTACAAGAAGGGCGCATCTTACTCCATCGATGACATTATCTTAAGTGAGTACGGCACCACCGTAGTCGGACTTGAAATGATGCGTTCCGTAAACGAGGAGAATGCGGAAGAGAACCGTAAGGTACAGATTGTTCGTTCCGCAATCAGCACCTTGTCCTTCTCCGAGTTGGAAGCAATCACACATATCTTCGAAGAATTGGAAGGTAACGAGGGTATTCTTGTAGCAAGTAAGATTGCGGACAGAGTAGGAATTACCCGTTCCGTTATTGTAAATGCACTTCGTAAGTTCGAGAGTGCGGGCGTTATCGAGTCCCGTTCCTCCGGTATGAAGGGTACTTATATCAAGGTATTGAACGACGTCGTATTCGACGAGTTAAAGAGACTGTAAGGTTTCGCAATTGAATATGGGATTGACCGGGATGGATTCCGGTTCGACGGTAAAGGGATTTTTGAGTCTGCTCAAAAGTCCCTTTTTGCGTGTAGGCAAAACGAGCATAGAAGAGATTCGGAAGCTTGCTTCCGGAAATCTCGGATTATGCGAGCGCGCCCACGACCGAGCGACCGTGTCGCGAGGTGCGGGAGCAGATGCGTAGCATTGCCTGCACGGAAAATCAGAGATAGACACAACGTCTAGTATTTTTTCACTAAAAACGAGGAATTTTGTAAATATATCTTGTGTTTTTACAAAACTTCGATATAATAGTATTGAAAGGAAGTGTATCCTATGATAGGTTCAGATGCTTTTAGCTTTGTAAATGTGCTGGATAAGGCGGCAGACGCCTCCTGGAAGCGCAACGAAGTCATTGCCAACAATATCGCAAATGTGGACACGCCGGATTTTAAACGCAGCGATGTCACCTTTGAGACGTATCTGGCAAAGGAGTTGACCGGAAGAGACGCTTTGTCGAAGAAGGTCAAGAATATGGATTTGTCCAAGCTTGGTTCCACTACCTATTTGGACCATGCGACACTGGATTACCGCAAGGACGGTAACAACGTGGATATTGATACGGAGTCCGCATATTTGGCGGATAACCAGTTAAAGTATTATGCTTTGCTGGATTCCATGACACAGGAGTTTTCCAGAATCCGTTCCGTGTTACAGCGGTAACGGCTTTTCGGCGTGTATAAATAAGTTTCGTTACATACGGAGTGCATAAGCGTACTTATGCGGAAAGGAGCGGCCTATGTCTTTGATGGGTTCTTTAAATGTCAGTGCCAGCGGTATGTCGGCACAGCGTACAAGAATGGATATTATTTCCCAGAATATTGCGAATGTAAATACGACAAGAGACGAGAACGGTGATGTATACCGTCGTCAGACCGTGGTGTTTGCGGAGAAGAACGATTCCAATTTCGAGTCGATTTTAACGGCGATGCAGACCGGTATTTCCAGAAAGAGCGACGGTCTCGGTGACGGTGTGAAGATTACCGGCATTGCGGAGGATCATGTAACTCCGATGAAGATGGTGTATGATCCGGCGCATCCGGATGCGGATGAGGACGGATACGTAACCATGCCGAATGTCAATACGGTAACGGAGATGACAAACCTGATTGATGCCACCCGTTCTTTCGAGGCAAATGTTACGGCGTTTAACGCAACCAAGAACATGGCATTAAAGGGACTGGAAATCGGTAAGTAACCGGAGGAAAGGATGAGGCGGTATGAGTTTAATTGCACCGATTAATAAAATTAAGCCGTTAGACAGCGGGTTTCAGGTAAATGCGGTGAAGGATAAGCCTGAGGGAGCAGGCGCCTTTGAATCGTTATATCAGTCTGCCATCGGGCTGTTGGAGGAAACCAACCGTTATACCCATGAAGCGGAAGAGGCACAGATGTCTTATATGCTGGGATTAAACGACAACGTACATGATTTACTCATTGCCCAGAATAAGGCAAATCTTTCGTTACAGTATACGGTAGCGATTCGGAATAATGTTCTGGATGCTTACAAGGAATTAATGCAGATGCAATTTTAATTTATAATCCCGTAGGGATGGATAGATTTCGTACAAAGGAGCGGCCATTATGCAGGAGAGGTTAAAAGAGCTTCCAAAGCGGTTATTGGAATTATGGAATAAGTATACAAGTAAGCAGAAGACCATTATTATCACTGTGTTTTCAGGTGTGGTTTTGGCGCTTGCTATTCTTATTGTGCTTTTAAGCAGAACGAAGTATGTGACGCTGTCTACCTTTGAGACGACGAATATTGCCACCGGCGTGGTGCAGCTTTTAGAGGAAAACGGGATTAAGTATAAGCTTTTGGATGATAATCTGACGGTTGAGGTGGATCAGAAACGACAGACCGATGCCGTGGTTCTGGTGGCACAGAGTGATTTGGAAACGGACGGATTCGGGATTGAGGATTTGTTAAGTACCAGTATCAGTACCACCAGCGGAGAGCGTTTAACAAGAAATCATTTATATTTGCAGTCTGAATTGAAGCAGAATATCGAATCCTGGGTGGGGATTGATAAGGCATCCATCAATTATGTGCCGCAGGATTCCTCCACAACGATTCTGACGGCCAAGAAGAATATACCGGCCAGCGTATTTTTAACAACAAACAAAGAGTTTGATGAGGAGGTAACTCCGGAGGCCGTTGCGGTAGCGGTAGCCCATGCCTTAGGCAATTCGTCCACCGAAGAAATCCGTGTGGTGAATCAATACGGTGTCATTCTTTACGACGGACCGAAGCCGGAGGATGAAGAGCCTACTCACGACGAGATTGCGGCGTTTAAGGATGAGATTGCGTTAGCGTATAAAAATCTGGTATATGCCGGCTTTGCCGCATGTCAGTATCAGCTGACGGAGGTTATGCCGTCCATTACCGTAAACATGGACAAGAAAGAGGTTTATACGGAGCGGTATTATCCGGATAATCCGGATATGGAACAGGGCTATCAGTTACACTATGAGTCCTATTCCGCTACGGGAGTAACGGGAGACGGGGATATTCCGGGAACGGATAGTAACGATGAAGTGGATTACATGCTGGTAAACAGCCTGGGTGGCAGCTCCTCCATCGATTCCGAGTCCATTGATTTTATTTATAACAAGCAGATTTCCAATGAGATTTACGAAACCGGCGTGGTAGATAAGGATAGCTCTACAATCAGCGTGGTTGCAACTCATGTGGATGAGGTGACGGAGGCGGAACTTCGTGAGAAGGGGCTTTTGACCGAGGATATGACCTACGAGCAGTTCCAGCTTTTGTACGGAAAGCCGGTAAAGACGGAGCCGTCCGAGGATTTGTACCAGATGGTGGCAAAGGCAACCGGTATTCCGGTAGAGAATATACATATTACGACCTATGACCAGTATAAGTTTGTTGAGGTTTTGGAGGAGCCGGTAAATTGGGAGTTTATCCTTACCATTGTGCTGGCAGTATTGCTTCTGGCATTCCTTGCTTATGTGGTATTCCGCGGAATGAAGCCGGTAGAAGTGACGGAGGTGGAGCCGGAGCTCAATTACTCCGAAATTTTGGCGGAGCACGGCAACAATGCTTCCTTAGAGGATGTTGAGTTCGGCGAAAAATCCGAGACTCGAATGTTGATTGAGAAGTTCTTTGACGAGAATCCGGAGTCTGTGGCGATGCTGTTGCGGACCTGGTTGAATGACGAGTACTAATTGCGGAAGGAGGAAGCGGTATGGCAGGCAGATCTCTTGATTTGACAGGAATACAAAAAGCGGCAATTTTGTTTATTATCGTCGGTCCGGAGCGTGCGTCCAAGGTTTTTAAGTTTCTGAAAGAAGACGAAGTGGAACAGCTGACCCTTGAGATTGCGAATACAAAGAATATTACTCCGTCCGTGAAGGACGAGGTGTTGGATGAGTTTTATGAAATTTGTCTGGCACAGCAATATGTTACCGAGGGCGGTATCAGTTATGCGAACGACTTACTGGAAAAGTCCTTCGGTGCGGAAAAGGCGAGGGAGATTATCGGAAAGCTTACCGATTCCCTGCAGGTTCGTCCGTTCGAGTTTGTACGAAAGACGGACCCGAGCCAGTTGCTCAACTTTATTCAGGACGAGAATTCCCAGACCATCGCCCTTATTTTGTCCTACCTTTCCGCTGGACAGGCGGCAACCATCGTCAGTGCGTTGTCACCGGATAAGCAGGCGGATGTTGCAAAACGTATTGCACAGATGGACCGTACATCGCCGGATACGATTCGCGATGTAGAGCATGTATTGGAGCGTAAGTTAGCTTCCTTGGTAAATCAGGACTACACCATTGCCGGCGGCGTGGATGCTATCGTAGAGATTTTGAATACCGTAGACCGCGGTACAGAGAAGCATATTATGGAAACCCTCGAAATCGAAGAGCCGGAACTTGCAGACGAGATCCGCAGAAAGATGTTCGTATTCGAGGATATCCTTTCCCTCGACGATCGTTCCATTCAGCGTGTATTGCGTGAGGTTGATAATAACGAACTTGCTACCGCTCTTAAGAGTGCCAACGAAGAGGTACAGACGGTTATCTTCAATAACCTGTCCAAGCGTCTTGTGGCTATGATTAAGGACGATATGGACTTCATGGGGCCGGTTCGTTTGAAGGATGTTGAAGAAGCACAGCAGAAGATTGTTAATATTATTCGTAAGTTAGAGGACTCCGGAGAAATTGTTATTTCCAGAGGCGGAGGTGACGAGATCGTTGTCTAATGTGATAAAGGCGTACACGGTACGCTACAAGGAAGAAATGCGTAAAATCGATGTTTCGGGCCGGGAAGAAGAGATTCATGCTAAGGTGGCGGATGCCATTGTTTCCAATGCCTTTGTAGGAGGGCTGAATGCGGTTTCTTTGACGGAGAGCGGAGAAATTCCGGCCATTGCGGATTATGTGGATGACGCAGATGGGGATACCGCTTCCGCATTATTTGCCGACGGGGCGGGTGAGGGTTCCGAGGGCGTCAGAGAGATTTCCGAAGAGGAACTGATGGCACGGGCGGTACGGGCAGTGAGTAAAGAGGTTGCATTGGACGCTTGGAGGCAGGAAGAACGCAGGAAAATAAAGGAAGAGATTACCGGTGCGGAACGTCTGGCTATGAAGATTGAAATGGAGAAGGCAATCCGTACCCAGGCCGATGTTATATTGGAGCAGGCCAGAGCTCAGGGGGAGCAGGTAAAGGAAAAGGCCAGAATGGCTGCAGAAGCGGAGCGTGCGGAGGTTTTTGAGGCGGCCAGACAGGCGGGCTACGAAGAAGGCAGGGAACGTATGCTTCTGGAACAGCAGGAGTTGGAACGTGCCTTTGCGGAAAAAGAACGTCAGCTTTCGGAGCAATTTGAAAATAAGCAAAAAGAACTGGAGCCTATGGCGACGGATGTGATTGTAAAGTTGTTGGATTATTTGACCGGAGTATGTCTGGAGACCAGAAAAGGGATTGTTACTTATCTGGTAACGAAGGCTCTGACGGAGGCGGATCGCAGCGAGTCCTTTTTGATTAAAGTGTCGAAGGAGGACTACGAGGAGGTAAAGGGAGCTTCCGATAAGCTTCGCTCTTTGTTTGAACGGGAAGTTACGTTGGAAGTGGTACAGGACGTTTTGTTGAAGAAGGGCGAATGCCTGATAGAAACGGATTCCAATATTATTGATTGCAGTTTAGGTACACAGCTGGAGGGCCTCTTGGAGGATATCCGGCTGCTTGGTGTACAGGAAAGGGTGTAGCATGGCGCTTTTGACCGAGGACTTTTTGCGACTGCGGGAGCGGTCCTATGTTAAAAAATACGGCAAAGTGGTGAAGATTGTCGGATTGACCATAGAGTCTCTCGGACCGGAGGCAAAGCTTGGCGATGTGTGTACGATTGCTTCTGCGGATAAGGGACGGCAGATTCGTGCCGAGGTAGTAGGCTTCCGGGATAACAGAGTGTTGCTTACGCCCTATGAAGAGGTATCGGGTATCGGTATCGGGGATATGGTGGAGCTTTGTTCCGAAGCATTAAAGGTGCCTGTGGGAGAGGAACTTCTCGGTATGGCATTGGACGGTTTGGGACGTCCGTTAAACGGAGAAGAGCTAAATGTCAGTCAGTATTACGAAGTAAATGCCACACCGCCGGATCCGATGGACCGCGTATTGATCCGGGATGTATTGTCTCTCGGAGTAAAGGCTATTGATGGTTTGCTGACTCTGGGGAAGGGGCAGCGTATCGGCATTTTTGCCGGCTCCGGTGTGGGAAAGAGTACCCTGCTGGGTATGATTGCTCGGAATACAAAGGCAGATATTAATGTCATTGCTCTCATCGGAGAGCGAGGACGAGAGGTAAAAGAGTTTATTGAGCACGACTTGGGGGAAGAGGGTATGCGGCGTTCCGTATTGGTTATCGCCACTTCCGATAAGCCGGCGCTTATTCGTAAAAAGGCGGCACAGACCGCTACCGCAATTGCGGAATATTTCAGAGATCAGGGAAAAGACGTACTGTTGATGTTGGACAACCTGACCCGTTTTTCCATGGCGCAAAGAGAAATCGGTCTGGCGGCGGGCGAACCGCCGGTATCCAGAGGCTATCCGCCCAGTGTATATGCGGAGATGCCAAAACTACTGGAACGTGCCGGAAACGGTGCGGTAGGCTCCATTACCGGCATTTATACGGTGCTGGTAGACGGTGACGACTTTAACGAGCCGATTTCCGATACAGCCCGCGGTATTTTGGATGGACATGTTATTTTGTCCCGAAAGCTGGGTCATAAAAATCACTATCCGGCCATCGACGTACTTCAGAGTATTTCCCGAGTTATGAGTGCGGTGGCATCAAAGGAGCATAAACAGCTGGCAAGTAAGCTTAAGAGTACGCTTGCAACCTATACGGATGCCGAGGATTTGATTAATATCGGTGCTTATAAGTCCGGATCTAATCCGGAGATTGACTATGCCATCCGGAAAAACAGCGCTATTAACGAGTTTTTGTGTCAGGCAACGGATGAGAAGTTTTCCTTTGAGGAAACGGTGGAGCAGCTAAGGGCGATTTTCTCGGAGTAAATCAGAGCGTAATAAAGGAGGGGATGTAACGAATGAAAAAATTTCGATATTCGATGCAGAGCCTTCTTGTCATTAAACAGAAGTTAGAGGACCAGGCAAAGGCTGCTTACGGTGCGGCAAAACTCCGTTTGACGGAGGAGGAAGAACGTTTGGCGGACCTGCAGAGGCAGAGAGAGTCCTATGTGGAAGATAAACGCCGGGTGATGGCATCCCGTCTGGATGTGCCGAAGTTAAATCGTCTGCAACTGGCGGTGGAGGCTATGGATGACCGGATTGTCAGACAACGTCAGAATGTGAAAAAGGCAGAGGCGGCCCTGCGGGCGGCAGAGGAACGTCTGGTAGAGTCCATGACGGAACGTAAGACGCAGGAACGTCTGAGAGAGAATGCATTCGAGGCTTACCGGCAGGAGATGAATGCGGAGGAACAAAAGGAAATCGATGAACGTACAAGCTTTCGGTACGGTGTAAGTGAGGCGGAGGAAGCGTAATGGCGAAAAAGGACAGAGAAAACGGAGCGGAAGAAGAAAAGAAAGGCGGATTACTGACCGTCTTTATTGTCATGCTGATTATTATTATCTGGATTGCGATTTTTGCACTGTTAATTCATTTGGATGTGCTTGGAATCGGTACCTCTTTGCGACCGGTGTTAAAGGATATTCCGGTTGTAAATAAGATTCTTCCGCCGGTTACCGACGATGAGCTGGCTTGGGAGAACGATTTAGCATATAAAGATATCGTAGAAGCGAATCAACGTATTAAGGAATTGGAGATTTTGGTCGATAAATTAACTATAGACGGTGAAGATAAGGATGATGAAATCACAGCCCTTACCGCACAGGTGAACCGGTTAAAGGAACTGGAGAAGCAGATGGCCGATTTTGAGGACCGGGTCTATGAATTCGATAAGAAAATCGTGTTCGGGGAGAATGCCCCGTCCATCGATGAATACATAAAGTGGTATGAGACGATTTCGCCGGAAAATGCGGAGCGGATTTATGAGATGGCAATCCAGAAGGAAGCCTATAACGCCACCATTAAGGAGAAGGCGAACTATTACGAAAAGATGAAGGCTTCCGCGGCGGCGGATGTATTCGAGAATATGACGGCGGATTTGGAATATGTATGTAAGCTGTTATATTGCATGAAGGTACAGTCGGTTTCCGATATCCTTGCGGCAATGGACCCGTTATATGCGGCAAAGGTGACGAGAAAGATGAAGGAAATGGACGAAGCCAGGTTTGATGACTGGGTACTGGAGTATTAATTCGGGAAATCCCCGAGAGGGTTTCTATAAAATCTTAGAGAAAGGAGGAAAAAGATGACAGCACAGGGTATTACAAACGGTGCTGGTTCGGCGATGAATGCCGTGTTTTCCGGGTTTCCTGCGGTAGGCGGTTCCGTGAAAGGAACGCAGGATGCTTCTTTTGAACAGATTATGGAAACGTCCAAAAGCGGAAATGATGCAGTTTCGGATACGCCTACGTACAACAAAGGCGTAAAGGGAAGTGCCGCAGAACCGAAAGCAGTGAAAGACCGTGCCAAGGAGTTCTTTACCGGCGACAGCAAAGTAAAGGATGCTACGGTAACACAGACAGAAGAGTCTGCAGAGGTTTCCGTGGAAGAAACGGAAGCGGTTTCGGCTTTGATGGTTCAGGTACAGCAGGTGATTTGCGAAGCACTCGGCATTACGGAAGAACAGCTTACCGAAGCCATGGAAGCGTTAGGACTGGATAAGGCGGATCTGACGGACCGTGACAGCCTGCAGCAGTTGTTCTTACATGTAAATCAGGCAGAGCCGACGGAGTTTCTGACAAACGAAGAACTGTTTCTTTCGTTTAACGAATTGGTACAGGACGTGGAGCAGACCGTAGAGACCGCCGGATTTACCGTAGAACAGGTACAGGATATTTTAAAGGCGGCAGAACCGGAAGCAGAGCTTGCGGACAACACAGAGGGACCGGAGCTTGTAACGGAGCAACCGGAGATGGTGAAGGAACAAGCGACAGAGCCGGAAGCAGATGAGCTAGAACAGCCTCTGACGGAAGCGGCAGAGACGAAGGTGTCCGATACTTCTTCCGAAGCGAAGACCGAAACCGGTAGCGACGAAGCAGAAGGGCATACGGCACAGGCAAAGAAAGACGGTGACACGATTACCGTATCTACAGAGACGGATGCCGAAGTGAGAAACGTATTTATCGACGCATTGGCAAATCATGCGGTAGGGCAGACCGGCGAAGCAGACCTTGCAGCGGCGGCACAGGTAAGAGAAATCGCGAACCAGATTATGGAGCAGATTAAGATTACCATTCGTCCGGAGCAGACCAATATGGAGCTGCAGTTAAATCCGGAGCATCTCGGCAGAGTCAATCTTACCATTACCGAAAAGGAAGGTATGATGACCGCACAGTTTACCACACAGACCGAGGTGGCAAAGGAAGCAATCGAGAGCCAGATGACGGCACTCAGAGAGTCCTTACAGAACCAGGGCATCAAGGTAGAGGCCATTGAAGTAACGGTATCCGAATTCGGATTTGAGCGTGACAGACAGTCCGAAGAGCATGGTAACGGCGAACCGGAGAAGAGAAGAAAGTCCGGCAGCTTTGCGGTAGAGGATACGGAAGAGGCCGCACCGAAGATGGCAGATTATTTAAACGTAACCGACAGCAGTGTTGACTATTCAGCGTAAGAAAGGAACAAAGTTATGGCATTGATTCAACCGATTAAAGACGGAAAAATCGAAAATACCGCGATCGAAAGTACCAAGAAGGAAACCAAGGGAACTTCCGAACTCGGAAAAGATGCATTCTTACAGCTTTTGGTGGCACAGATGAAGTATCAGGATCCGTTAAATCCTACGTCGGACACCCAGTATATCGCTCAGCTGGCACAGTTTTCACAGCTGGAGCAGCTTCAGAATCTTTCCGCAACCAACGAGAATTCCCAGATGCTTTCTCTGGTGGGCAAGGAGGTTTGCGTATCCGTAGAAAACGCAGACGGTACCGAGTCTTACAAGAACGGCAAGGTAAGCGGAGTGACCTTAAGCGGCGGCAAGGCATATCTGGAAGTGGACGGTGCGATTTACGAGTCGGATAAGTTGGTTCAGGTGTACGAGGACGGTTATCTTTTGGAACAGAAGATGCCGGATATGGCATCCGGGTATTTTGCGTTTGACGGTGAGAGCCCGAAAAACTTCTCCTTTGAAGTGGATTTCGGACAGGATGAAGCAAAGGCAACGGAGATTGCGCTTATTGTGGACGGAGAACAGATTGTCAATCCGGACTACATCCGCAGAAGCGATAATTACTTCACCGTAAATCAGGATGTTTTCATGCAGTTAACACCGGGCAAGCACAGAATTTCTGTAATGTTTAACAATGACCCGTACTACACCACAAAGGACAGTGTCATCGAAGTGGATGTAATTAATTCCAACCCGAAGGAAAACTCGGATGTATTCGTACAGGATAATCCGGTAGAATCCCGACCGAACCCGCCGGTACAGACAGAGACCGAAGAGGGCGAGGACAAAGCAAATAACGAACAAACAGTGTAACTAAATCACGGAGGATTACGCCACAGAGCGTAGGACAAAGGAAGGGAAGCTTATGAACCAGTTACAGAACGGTCGGTTTGTATCGATAGAACAGATGACAAACCAGTATCTGGATACGACCGGCAAAACTAAACCCGTAAATGTTTCCCAATCCGCAGGTGTCAGTTTTCGTCAGATACTGGAAGAAAAACAGGCACAGACCACAGAGCTTCGTTTTTCGAAGCACGCAAACGAGCGTCTTGCCAGTCGGAACATCCGGTTATCGACGGAGCAGAGAGAACGCCTGGAGGGCGGAGTGAACAAGGCTTCGCAGAAGGGAATCAAAGACTCGCTGGTTATGGTGGACAATATGGCCTTTATCGTAAATGTTACAAACCGCACGGTGATTACCGCTGTGGGAGAGGGCGACGATAAAATATTTACCAACATAGACGGCGCAATTATTACTTAACTGCCGGACCTGATGAGGAGGCAGTATTCCCCGGACTGACAGAAGGGGAATCAACAAAGGAGGTCATGTACTATGTTAAGATCACTTTATTCCGGTGTATCCGGTTTGAAAGTTCATCAGACAAGAATGGACGTTATCGGTAACAATATTTCCAACGTAAATACCGTAGGCTTTAAATCCAGCCAGGTAACCTTTTCCGATGTGTTGTACCAGACATCTTCCGCAGCATCCGGACCGGACGAGAAGACCGGACGTGCCGGTGTAAATGCAAAGCAGATCGGTCTCGGTGCCAACTTTGCATCCGTAAAGACTACCATGGATTCTACCGGTGGTTCTACCAGAACCGATAACCCGTTTGACTTGATGATTGAGGGTGACGGATTTTTCATTGTAAATAACGGTTCTTCCAACTACTTTACAAAGGCGGGTTCCTTTACATTGGACGCAAACGGTACGCTTTGTACCGCTACCGGTTACAACGTAATGGGCTGGCAGGTAGACCCGAACGACCCGTCAAAGATTAAAGCGGATACCGTATCTCCGTTACATATTATGAGTGCGGAGAATATGTATTCCGAGCCGGAGGCAACGACAGCGGTTCATTTTGAGGGTAACATCGACAGCGCGGATTCGGATCTTGCGGGAAGCGGCCGTGTGACGAATTTTACGTTTTATGACAGTCTCGGACAGAGTTATACGGTACAGATGTTAGTAAAGCAGAATACCCAGGCGGATTCTTTGATTAAGAATGAATATGCGGTATCCATTACCGATGTACTGGATTCCAACGGACAGTCTATTTTCTCTACGCCGGAGGATGACGGAAACGGTAACGTAACCTACGGTGAGAGCAGTATTACGGAAGTAACTTTGGGAGATTATACCTTCGGTGTGACTTCGATCGATGAGTTAACCGGAAAGCCGGTTTTGGATGGCGAGTCTCCGATTTTAACCTTTAACGCATCTACCGGTAAGATGACCAGCATCGGTGATGAAGAGGGTGTAAAGAGCCTGACGTTTTCCATCAATATCGGCGGAGAGCATCCGTTTAAGGATATCGATGTTGACTTTTCCGCATTGACTATGTTCGCAAACAGCGGTAAGACTACCATCGAGGGTAGCAAGGGCGGCCTTGACAATCTCGGCAAGGGCCGTACCGCAGGTAACATGTCCGGTGTGTCCATTGATACCGCAGGTAAGGTTTACGGTGTCTATGACAACGGTGTCAGCAAGCTTTTGGGACAGGTTGTAGTTGCGAAGTTTGCAAACAACTCCGGTCTGGAAGCAATCGGTAACAGCCTGTTTGCAGAGTCCCAGAACTCCGGTGAATTCGACGGCATCGGTGAAGAAATCACCATGGACGGCGGAAAGTTTAACGTAGGTGTGTTGGAGAGCTCCAATGTAGACTTGGCAAGTGAGTTTACCGACATGGTAGTAACCCAGAGAGGTTTCCAGGCAAACTCCCGTATCATTACGGTTTCCGATACGTTGCTTGAAGAATTGATTAACTTAAAGAGATAAGCTTAATATAAGGTCGGCGAAGGAAGACGTTTTGACTTCCTTTGCCGGCTTATAGGCGTTTTATCGGGGGATTTATGATTGAGATTACAAAATTGAATGATGCAAAAATTTCGATTAATGCGGAATTGATTGAAACTGTGGAGGAAATTCCGGATACTGTAATTACTCTTACCACAGGAAAAAAAATATTTGTAAAAGAAAGTAGACAAAAGATAGAAAATCTAGTAAAATCATATAAAAGGGATATTTTTCGTCAGATTATGAATGTAAATGAGTAAATAGTTGCTACATTTTATGCGATAAACGAAAGAGATTTTTGATGGGAAGGTGAATGGCGTGGATTTATCTACATTAATTGGTGTAATAGCCGGATTGGTACTTTGTATTTTCGGTATGGTCGTGGGACAGGAAAATGCGATGAAAGCAATTTCGTCATTCTTGCATCTGCCGTCTGCATTGATTACCTTCGGCGGAGCTTTGTCGGCTACCCTTGTTATGTCACCGAGTATAAAGGATTTTGTAAACGGTTTGAAATCCTTCGGTATCGGATTGAAAAAGGTAGAATATGACGAAATAGAGAAAATTAAGCAAATTATCGAGTTATCCAATGTTGCACGTAAGGAAGGTCTTCTGGCATTGGAAGAAGCGGCTAACAGCAGCATCGATGATGAGTTTATGAAGAAGGGAATTCTTCTTATCGTAGACGGTACGGATCCGGAGTTTGTACGACGGATTTTGGAGACGGAGCTTGAGTGTATCGAGGGCAGACATAAGTCTACCATTACATTCTGGGAAAATTTAGCATCCATGGGTCCTGCATGGGGTATGATCGGTACCCTGGTAGGATTGGTACTTATGCTTGCGGACTTACAGGATATCAGTTCCGTAGGTCCGAACATGGCAGTTGCACTTATTACGACATTCTACGGCTCGTTGCTCGCAAACTGGATTTGTCTTCCGATGGCTGCAAAGTTAAAGGAAAAAAACGGTGCGGAGATTATGCTAAAGACCATCGTCGTAGAAGGCTTGTTGTCGATTCAGGCAGGTGAGAATCCGCGTGTCATCGAAGAGAAGTTAAAGTCCTTCATTGACCCGACCGCGAGAGAATCCCTGACTTCGGGAGGCGGTGAGGCTTAATGGCTAAAAAGAAAAAGGAAGAGGCACCGGCACCGGGGTCACCGGCATGGATGGCCACCTTCAGTGACCTTATGAACTTGTTGCTTTGCTTTTTCGTATTATTGTTCTCCATGTCCTCGGTAGATACCGCGAAGTTTAACGAAATGGCTCAGTCCTTTGCCAGCACCTTCAGTATTTTTGAAGCGGGCGGCGCGTTTTTCGGAGACGGAAATCTGGTAGCAAACGGAGCCACCCAGTTAAACAATCTGGATGAACACAAAAATACCATGGGAGAAAAGTCCGATTCCGATACACCGGAGAAGGATATTTTTGAGAATGAAGGAAATACGGAAAAGCTCTTGGAATATTACGAGCAAAAGGTAGCGGAGTTGGAAGGTACCATAGAAGAACTGGAGCATATTGAGGAAATTCTTGAGGAACAAAAACAGGAAGCCTCCTCTGCGGTATACGATGAGGTGTATGAGCTTGCACAGCGCTATAACCTTGGAGAAAACGTAGAGTTCAGTATGGATTCGTCCTATAATTTCGTTAGAATCGAAGTAAAGGGCTCTGTATTATTTGAGGATAACAAAGCAGACATTAAAGAAGATGCAAAACCCGTATTACTGAAAATCGGCGACATATTAAAGGAATACGATAATTTCGGAATCGAAATTATCGGACATACGGACAATACGCCGATTAAGTCCGGTCCGTATAAGGACAATGATTATTTGTCCGCGGCCCGTGCCATTGAAACGGCACAGTATTTGATTGCGAATAAGAATCTGGATGCTTCTAAGGTTTCCTTCTCCGGAATGGGAGAACGGGAGCCGGTGGATACCAATGCCACGGAAGAAGGACGTAGGAAAAACCGGAGAATCGAGTTCCGGATTTACACCCCGACAAAGTAGAGAACAGGATAGAAGCGTTACAGTAAGGCAGTATCAAAGGAGGTAGCGTATATGAAGAGAAATATGCTTGCAGTGGTGATTTTGGCGGCAACGTTAATCAATACCACCTTATTGGCGGTATTGGTGTTTACGGTGGTTCCGAAGGCAAAGCGTACGGATGCTTTGATTGAGAAAATCGTGGCTGCGGTAGAGTTAGAGACCGAGTCAGGTATCGGCAAGAATTACGGTGAAATTTTGCCGGCGGATCAGGAAGAATATGTATTCCAGAAGGAGTATGTAAACGTAAAGGCAAATGCAGGTGAGCCGAATGTAGCTTTGGCGAATATTACCATTACGCTCAATAAGAAGCATGATGATTACGCAACGGTGCAGCCGTTAATCGAAGGTAAGAAGTCAAAGATTACCGCAGAGGTAAGTAAAATCACCGGTGACTATATGACGGCCGAGATTCCGTTGTATTACGAGGATATCGAAAAGGATGCGCTGGAGAAAGTTCAGGCGATTTTCCAGTCGGATTGTATCATCGAAGTCACACTTCAAGTTTATGGTGGAAATTAAAAGTTTTTGATGATTTTTTGCACAATATGTGGTATGATAGTAGTAGGTAATCATTCAGTAGCAACGTAGGGAGGTTTCGGTATGGGTGACGTGTTATCCCAAAAAGAAATAGATGACCTGCTTGCGGCGTTCAGTAGCGGTGAAATAGACGCGGAGGAAATGAAAGGGACGGCGGAGAAGCAGGTAAAAAACTATGACTTTAATCGTCCGACAAAGTTTTCCAGAGATCACCTCCGTACTCTTGAGATTATTTTCGAGCATTACGGGCGTTTGTTATCGACCCATTTGCCGGCGTATTTAAGAAAGACGGTAAACGTTGAGGTAATGAACTCCGAGGCGGTTATTTATTCGGAGTTTACCAACGCACTTTCCAATCCGGTTTTGCTCGGTATCGTAGATTTTAAACCGTTGGAGGGCAATATTATTATCGAATTGTCCGACAATCTCGGTTTTGCGATTGTTGACCGCATGTTGGGAGGTCCCGGACTTCCTCTTGATAAGTCCAGAGACTTTTCGGAGATAGAGCTGGTAATTATCGAGCGTATATTTACGATTATTACGAATCTGCTCCATGATCCGTGGGAGAATGTGGTATCCTTAAGACCTCGTTTGACACGTATCGAGACCAACTGCCAGTTTGCGCAGATGATTGCGCCGAACGAGACGGTTTCCATTATTACCTTGAACGTTAAGGTGGGAAATACGGAAGGCATGTTAAATATTTGTATTCCGTATAAGGTGCTGGAGCCGGTAATCGATAAGCTGAATACGAAGTCCTGGTATTCTTCGGAGAAGCTGAAGGACGATGAAGTTTATAAGGAGTTTATCGAGCTTGTGATTGCGAAGGCAAAGGTTCCGATTAAAGCAATTCTCGGAAGAAGCACCATTTCGGTCAATGATTTTGTCAACATGCAAAAAGGTGACATTATTAAGCTGGATACAAAGACGGAAGATGAGTTAAATGTGTTTGTCGGAAATATATGGAAGTTTACGGCGTTGCCGGGTTCGTCCTCGGACACATATGCAGTTAAAATATCAAGTATCGTGAGGGAGGAATAAGTGCATGGACGGAATGTTATCACAAGAAGAAATCAATGCATTATTCAGCGGCATGGATATTGAAGAGGAACCGGCGAATACTTCGGGTTCGGGAACGTCACAATCGCTTTTGACACCGGAAGAGAAGGATGCCATCGGGGAGATTTCCAATATCAGCCTCGGTTCTTCGGCTACTACTTTGTTTGCATTGGTCAATCAAAGAGTAAATATATCGACTCCTACCGTATCGATTTGTCGCTGGGAGGAGTTGTCGAACCAGTACGAGAGACCGTGTGTCTTTATCCAGATTTCCTATAAAGAGGGTCTGGACGGTAAGAATGTGTTGATTCTTCAGGAAAAAGACGTTAAGATCATTGCCGATTTGATGATGGGCGGTGACGGTAGCAATGTAGAAGGCGAATTAAGCGATTTGCATCTGAGTGCCATCAGTGAGGCCATGAATCAGATGATGGGAGCTTCGTCAACGTCTCTTTCCCAAATGTTCGAAACGAAGATTGATATCAGCCCGCCATCCGCAAGTTTAGTAGATTTAAGCGATGTGGTCAGCGGCGGCGATATGGATATGTTCCTTCGGGAGGAGTTTGTAAAGGTTTCCTTCCGCATGGAAATCGGTGATTTGATTGACAGTGAGTTGATTCAAATGTATCCGGTTGATTTCGCGAAGAGTCTCTATAAGAAATTTATCAATGATGACGAGGCGGCAGTCTCGACACCGGAACCGGTAACTCCGGCTCCGGCAGTGAAAACAGCACCACAACCGGCACCGGTACCGCAACAGGCGGCGGCTCCGATGCAGGATATGAATATGATGGCAATGGGACAGATGCAGGGAATGATGCAGCCGCAGATGATGGCAATGCCGTATGCGATGCCTCCGGTACAGGATGTAAATATTTCACCGGTACAGTTCCAGGCGTTCCAGCCGGTACAGAGCCCGTTGTTACAGACAGAGAATATCGATCTTTTGCTTGATGTTCCGCTGGAAGTAACCGTGGAGCTGGGCAGAACCAGTAAATCCATTAAGGAGATTCTGGATTTTGCACCGGGAACCATTGTCGAACTGAATCGGTTGGCAGGTGAACCGATTGACGTATTAGTCAACGGAAAGTATGTGGCAAAGGGAGAAGTTGTTGTGATTGAGGAAGCCTTCGGTATCCGAGTTACCGAGGTAATCAAGTAGCAACAATAGTAAGTCAGGCGAATTACATTAAAAGATTGGAGAGGTACTATGGCTAAAAACATTCTGATTTGCGATGATGCCGCTTTTATGCGTATGATGATTAAGGATATTTTAACGAAGAACGGCTATGAGATTGCGGGAGAAGCAGAAAACGGTCAGGTAGCTGTTGATAAATATTCCGAAGTAAAGCCGGATTTGGTTATGATGGATATTACGATGCCGGAGAAGGATGGCATTCAGGCGTTAAAGGAGATTAAGGCAAAGGATCCGTCCGCAAACGTTATTATGTGTTCCGCAATGGGACAGCAGGCAATGGTAATTGAGTCTATTCAGGCCGGAGCGAAGGATTTCATCGTAAAACCGTTTGCAGCGGACCGTGTATTGGAAGCTGTTCGTAAGGCAGTCGGCTAAACGATAAAGGAGTATTTATGGCAGAAGCGTTACAGAGCGGAGGTACCTTTTTGGTACATAACTCAAGATCGGGAAATATTCTTGAATTAATTATGCTCTTAGGCATATTTGTGTTGGTTCTTGTCGCGTGCGTATTTACCACACGGTTTGTGGCAGGACATCAGATGCAACGCGGCAGGAACAGCAATTTCAAGCCGATTGAGACTTATCAGATTACCCAGAACCGTTATTTGCATCTGGTGCAGATAGGGACACGGTATTTTGTAGTTTCCGTAACGAAGGAAAATATAAGCTTTATTGCCGAACTGAAGGAAGAGGAGATTGTTGCAAAGCCTGAAAAGGGTGGAACGCAACGGTCGTTCAAGGAAATTTTATCTGAATTTAAAGTAAAGGTTGATAAGAATGACGACGCACAGAAGTAGAAAAATTTTGAAAATTTCAGCACTCATTGGAATTTTCATTGCGGCGTGCCTGTTAACCTTTATTTGGCATGCAGAAAACACAGCATATGCAACCGATTTAGGAACAGAGAGCGGAATCGATATTAACGGAAACGTAGGTAATGTCGATTTCAACATCTCTTCCGGACAGGAAGAGGACAGTTCTTTGGCCACCACGTTGCAGATGCTGTTTATTTTAACAATTATTTCTTTGGCACCGTCTATTTTGATTATGGTAACTTCTTTTACCAGAATTTTGGTGGTGCTTCATTTCGTACGTTCCGCCATGGGAACGCAAACGACGCCTCCGAATCAGATATTAATCGGTTTGGCGTTGTTTTTGACGTTGTTTATTATGTCCCCGACCTTAACAAGAATCAATGATGAGGCAATCAAACCTTTGTCTGCCGGTGAAATTACCGGAGAAGAGGCCATTGACGCGGCTATTGATCCGCTCAGAGAGTTTATGTTTGCGGAGACCAGAAACGAGGAGCTTGCCCTGTTTGTGGATATTGCGGGAATTGAGGTAGTAGAGACGGCGGATGATATTCCGACCTGGGTATTGGTTCCGGCGTTTATTATCAGTGAGTTGAGAGCCGCGTTCATTATCGGTTTTCTCATTTATATTCCGTTTATTGTTATTGATATGGTAGTGTCGTCCACCCTTATGGCGATGGGTATGATGATGTTGCCGCCGACAACCATATCCATGCCGTTTAAGATTTTATTGTTTATTATGGCAGACGGCTGGACGTTGATTATAGAAAGTGTATTACGTACCTTTAAGACATTCGGCGGATAGTAGGTAAAGGAGGCGAGAGGCTTTGGATGAAGCGGTATTAATTGATTTATTGGTTTCGGCTGTCGTTACGATTATCAAAGCTGCCGCACCGCTTTTGCTTGTTTCGTTGGTGGTGGGACTTGTGATTAGTATTTTACAGACAGTGACTTCCATTCAGGAACAAACGCTCACATTTGTTCCGAAGCTTTTGGCAGTGTTTCTTGTATTAATCATTGCGGGAAACTGGATTATGGGACTGGCCGTAGAGCTGATGCGAGAGCTGTGTTTGAATTTTGAGTATTACATACACGGATAGCAATGACCATTTCTTTAGACCATTTGGAGTTTTTCCTGCTGATACTTGTGAGAATCAGCGGATTTATGGTGGCAGCACCGATTTTTTCGCTCCGTAATATTCCCATGAGGGTAAAGACCTTACTGGCAATTGCGATTGCCATTGTAATGTTTCATGTAATTCCGTATCGGGAAGTTGCATATTCTACGACAATAGAATACGCGTTGGTAGTAATTACAGAGATGCTGGCCGGAGTGATTATGGGGTTTATGGCGAATGTGGCCTATTACATCCTGTCCTTTGCGGGACAGATTATTGATCAGGAAATCGGGTTTTCCATGGTGAACCAGTATGATCCGATTACCAGTGCCCAGGTGACGATTACCGGTAATTTTTATACGTATGCGGTGATGTTGATGGTGTTGATTACCAATATGCATCACTATTTGATTCGGGCACTTACGGATTCTTTTCTGGTAATCCCTGTGGGAAGCGTGGCTCTGGATTTCGGCATTTACGAAGTAATGAAGCGATTTGTGGTTGATTATTTTGTGCTCGGTTTTCGTATTGTATTGCCTATTTTTGCCAGTCTTTTGGTTGTAAATACCATTCTCGCGATTTTGGCGAGAGTTGCACCTCAGATGAATATGTTTGTCATCGGTTTGCAATTAAAGGTATTTGTGGGACTGGCGGTTTTAGTATTGATGTTTATGATGATTACAGGTGTGGCGGACTTGATTTTCCGGGAAATGATTTCCATGATGAAGGATACGCTTCCGTATCTCGGAGGCGCAGGGGAATGATGCGACAGCTGTAGAACGATGACGTATAAGAAAGGAGTGTGGCGGAATGATGTGGGATGAGGAGCTTTCTTCCCGGTATTTGATTCCGATACGCCTCCAGTTCTTTGCGGATGAAGGCGGTGCGGACAAGACCGAAGAAGCGACGCCGAAAAAGTTACAGGATGCCAGAAAGGAAGGTCAGGTAGCACGAAGCCAGGAACTTTCCACCGCAGTCATGTTGTTAGCATTCTTTTTGGTAGTGAAAGTATTTGTTGGATTTATCGGCAATCGTTTTCTGGGAAGCTTTAAAGAGATTTATCAGGTGATTGATGTCTATACGGCGGATGAGTTCGGTTCCGGTATGGCCGGTGCGTTTATGCGGGACAGTCTGGCGGAGATTTTGATTATCTGTTTGCCGGTTTTTATATCGGCAGTATTGGTCGCCTTTGTAGTAACCGTTGCTCAGGTAAAATGGCAGGTGACTACCAAACCGTTACAGCCGAAGTTCAACAAATTCAATCCGATCAACGGATTTAAACGTATTATCTCAAAGGATAAGTTGTTCGAGCTGATAAAGGATGTTGTTAAGATTGCCCTGATATTCTACGTCGCATATTCCGACCTGAAGGAGGGAGCGGAGACTATCGGGATACTGTATGATTTATCCCTGCCCCAGGCGATTGTGTATGTGGGTGATTTTGTCATCGGTCTGGGAATCAAGCTCAGTGCCATTTATCTGATTGTGGGCTTCGCGGATTACATTTACCAGAAGCTTAAGTTTAAAAAAGATTTGATGATGTCAAAGCAGGAAGTAAAGGACGAGTACAAGCAGCAGGAAGGTGACCCGCAGGTAAAAGGTAAGATTAAATCCAAGATGCGAGAGGTGTCACAGCGTCGTATGATGCAAAAGCTTCCGGAGGCAGATGTCGTGATTACCAACCCGACCCATTTTGCTTGTGCGATTAAATACGATAAAGAGGTGTCGGAGGCACCGGTGCTCATTGCCAAGGGTGCCGATTATCTGGCACAGAAGATAAAAGATGCGGCAAAGGAACATAATGTTCCGATTGTGGAAAATAAGCCTTTGGCGCGAATGTTGTACTACAACGTGGATCTGGACAGTGAGATTCCTCGGGAATTGTATCAGATGACGGCAGAAGTACTGGCGTACGTCTATAAGCTGAAAAACAGCTGACGATAAAATACATCGAAGGGAGGAAGGAAAATGAAAAAGACGGATATGTTTTTAGGTATTTATATTCTGGCTGCGATTATGTTTTTGATTATTCCGTTGCCGACCGCTCTTTTGGATGTGTTGATGGCGTTAAATATTTCCGTAGCACTCATTATTTTGTTCAATGCCCTGTTCTCCCAGGAAGTGCTTAATATGTCCACCTTCCCGATGATTTTGCTGTTTACGACGATTTTCCGTATCAGCTTAAATGTTTCTTCCACGAGAAATATTTTGACCAAGGGCTATGCCGGAGAAGTGGTAAATGCCTTCGGTGAATTCGTAGGCGGCGGTGATATGGTTGTCGGTGTTATCGTCTTTATAATTCTTGTACTGGTGCAGTTTATGGTAATCAATAAAGGTTCCGAACGAGTATCCGAGGTACAGGCTCGATTTACCCTGGATGCAATGCCGGGTAAACAGATGGCGATTGATGCTGACTTAAATACCGGTGCCATTACCGATGCGGAGGCAAAGGTACGTCGTGAAAAGATTCAGGCGGAGTCGGCATTCTTCGGTTCCATGGACGGTGCTACGAAGTACGTAAAGGGAGATGCGGCTGCGGGTTTAATTATTACTTTGGTAAATATTGTGGGTGGTCTTGTTATGGGTATGACCCGAGAAGGACTGGATATGACCACCGCACTTAATAAATATGCGATTATTACCATCGGTGACGGTCTGGTAAGCCAGATTCCGTCCCTGCTCATTTCTCTTTCTACCGGTATTATGGTTACAAAGGTATCCAAGGAAGCCGATGTGGGCGACCTTCTTATGCGGGAACTTTTTTCTACGCCGAAGGTGTTGTACATGGTAGGTGCGGGCCTTACGGTATTAGGTTTATTTACAAAGCTTCCGACTCTGATATTTGTTGCATACGGAGTTATTTTCATTATGGTAGGACGGAGTATTCAGGCTAAAATCGAGGTGGCAAAGACCGAAGCGGAGGCCGGCGCGGCGGAAGAGGAGGATTTACCGATCAGGCGTCCGGAAAATGTCCGGGAGATTATTTTACCGGACCAGGTGGAGTTGGAGTTCGGTTACGGTATTATTCCGCTTGCTGACGTAAATCAGGGCGGAGACCTTTTGGACCGAGTAGTCCTTATTCGAAGACAGATTGCATTGGAACTTGGTTGTGTCGTTCCGACCATTCGTTTACGAGACAATATTCAGTTAAATCCGAATCAGTATGTGATTAAAATTAAAGGCATTGCGGTCAGTGAAGGTGAGATTTTATTCGACCATTACATGGCCATGAATCCGGGCTATGTAGAAGAGGAGATTACCGGTATTCCGACCTTTGAGCCGTCCTATCATTTGCCGGCTATCTGGATTACCGAGGGTCAGCGTGAGCGTGCCGAGTCTTACGGTTATACGGTAGTTGACCCGCCGTCCATTATTGCGACTCATTTGACCGAGGTTATCAAGGGGCATCTGGACGAACTTTTGACTCGTCAGGCGGTGCAGGAGCTGATCAACAATATTCAGGAGGCCAACCAGGTGCTGGTGTCCGAATTAATTCCGAAGCTTCTTGGAATCGGCGAAGTACAGAAGGTATTGCAGAATTTGCTGCGTGAAGGGATTGCCATTCGTGATATGGTAACGATTTTGGAAACCTTGGCAGACTATGCACCGACCACACGTGATACGGATGTACTGACCGAATATGTAAGACAGGCATTAAAGCGTGCGATTTCCAATAAATACTTCCCGGGCGGAGAGACTACAAGTGTAGTCACATTGGATCCGGTAGCGGAACAGGATATTATGAATTCCGTAAAGCAGACAGAGCAGGGGGCCTACATTACGTTGGACCCGGAGAAGACGCAGCGTTTGATGCAGTCGGTAAAGGTAGAAGCGGAGAAGTTGGAGAATCTCGGAAAGAACCCGATTATCGTGACTTCGCCGATTGTGCGTATGTATTTTAAACGTTTAACGAAGGATTATTATCCGGATTTGATTGTCATTTCTTACAATGAAATCGAATCCAATGTGGAATTACAATCAGTTGGGATGGTGACGGCATAGTATGAACATCAAAACATTCAAAGGAAAAACAGAAGAAGAAGCAATGGAGCTCGCAAAGAAAGAAATGGGCGAGCATGCGGTAAAGATGGCGGCCCGCAAGGTAGAACCGAAGGGGTTTTTTAAGAAACTGTTTTCCCAGCCGGTCTGGGAGGTGACAGCGGCGGTGGACGAGCCGGATGTGTACGAACGTACGGCACCTCGCAAGCCGGTGCAGGATAATCCGGCGGTACATTATACGCCGACGGCCAATAAGTCTCAGGAACTTTTATTCGATGATAATAATAAGTCCGAGAAGGGGGCCAATGCCATTGAGCAGAAGCTGGATAATTTAAAAAAGCTGTTCGAGGAGCAAATCCGCGAGCAGGGACAGGGGAAAAGCGTCGAGGAGACAAAGGAAAAGGCGGAGACTTCCGCAAATGAGCTTCCGGATAAGAATATTGCATTTTTGCGTCTGATTTTCCGTCAGCTTCTGGATAATGAGGTAGAGGAGCAGTATGCCAACCAGATTATTACGGAGATTGAGGCATCCCTAAAGAAGGAGACGGATGTCAGCAAGATTCTTGCAAATATCTACCAGAAAATTGTATTAAAGCTGGGGCAGACAAAGACGCTTGAGGTGGTAAACGGAAAGACCAAGTATATTTTCTTTATCGGTCCGACCGGCGTGGGTAAGACTACCACTATCGCTAAGCTGGCGTACAGTCTGATGGAGCAGAAGAAGGCCAAGGTGGCTCTTTTGGCTGCGGATACCTATCGTATTGCGGCAGTGGACCAGCTGCGTACCTATGCGGAGATTATGAATATTCCGCTGTATGTAATTTACAGTGAAACAGAGCTTGCGGAGTATAAGGAAGAGCTTGGTAAGTACGACGTAATTCTTGTGGATACGGCAGGACGTTCCCATCGGAACAAGGAGCAGAGAGATGATATCGAGCGTTTGATTCATTCCGTGCCGGCAGCAGCAAGAGAGACCTATCTTGTACTCAGTGCAACGACGAAGTACCGCGATTTAGTAAAGATTACGGAGGCATATTCCGAAATTGCGGAGTATCGTTTGATTTTCACGAAATTAGATGAAACCGGAACAATCGGAAATATCTTTAATATTAAAATGTTAACGGGGGCACCGCTGTCTTACGCAACCAACGGTCAGAATGTACCGGATGATATCAGTCGGATGGATCCGCAGAATATCGCGAGACAGCTTTTGGGAGGTGGAAACTGATGGATCAGGCAGAACAGCTCAGAAAACTTGTAAAGAATCAGGAACGGCAGCAGACGGCCGCAAGGGTAATTACGGTTACCAGTGGGAAAGGCGGCGTAGGAAAGACCAGTATTGCGGTAAATCTCGCCATTCAGATGCAGCGTCTCGGAAAGAGAGTCATTATTCTGGATGCGGACTTCGGACTGGCCAATATTGAGGTAATGTTAGGCATCCGCCCGCAGTATAATTTGGCGGATTTGATGTTCCGCGGGAAGAGTTTATCCGAAATTATTACCAAAGGGCCGGAGGGCATCGGCTTTATTTCCGGCGGTTCCGGTATTCAGGAACTGGCACGGATGACGAAGGAACAGGTCATGTATTTGACCCAGAAGCTGGTGGAACTGGATTCCATGGCTGATGTGATTCTTGTGGACACAGGCGCAGGAATTGCGGATAATGTACTGGAGTTTGTAACGGCCAGCTCCGAAGTAGTGTTGGTGGCAACTTCGGAACCGACCTCCATTACGGATGCGTATGCACTTTTGAAAGCTTTGAACCGGAGAGCGGGATTCTCCAGAGAACATACCAGTATTAAAATGATTTCCAACCGGGTGGGCAGTGAAGCGGAAGGAAAGAGCTTATACGAAAAAATGAGTGTTGTGGTGGACAAGTTTTTAAATATTCAGCCGGAATTTCTCGGTATCATTCCGCAGGATGACATGATATCCAAAGCGGTCATGGTACAGAAGCCGATTACGATGGCATATCCGAATGCTCCGGCGGCCAAGGCAATGCAACTCATTGCGGCTAAATTATGTGACAGTCCGCAACAAGAGTTGAAAAAAGGAATTACAGGCTTGTTTTCTGATATGATTCGTACAAGATTCCGGAAAGCACGCAGTAAGAAAGAGGGAGAACAGTAATACATGAGTCATCTGATTGAGACGGGAACGAAATTGGAATTAAAGAAAATCAGACATGTTGATACCATGGGTGACACAAGCTACGTCAGCCGTTTTCTGTATCAGAAATCTGCGGATGAGGCTGTCATTGAAATGCCGGTAAAGGGCGGTTCCCTTGTGGCGTTAGAGCCGGAGGAGCTGTTTCAGGTATGCTTTTATACAAGCAAAGGTTTGTATCAGTGTCAGTGTCAGGTGGTTTCCCGTCATTACGAGGATTCCCTTCCGGTTGCGGTTATTAAGTTCCGTTCCGAGTTTGAAAAGCTGCAACGCAGACAGTACTACCGAATGGAATGTTTGCTTCAGATGGAGTTTAAAACTCTGACGGAAGAGGAATATGATGAACTGTTGTTTTTAAAGACGATTCCGAAGCAGGAACGCGAGGAAATGAAATCGGAAGCAGAAGAAGGGAAGGTGGAAGCGGAACGTTATTACAGCGGTGTCTCCCTGGATATCAGCGGTGGAGGTGTCCGCTTTAATTCCGGACATGCGGCAAATGCCGGCGATATTATCGCAATGCGGATTGCGTTTGTGTCCGAGGAGGCCAGAAAACTGCAGCTTTTGTTTGCGAAGGTGCTTACGGTATCCCCGGTACAGAACCGTTCGGGAATGTTCGAGCACAGAGTGGAGTTTGTTTCAATTTCTAATATGGAGAGAGAATGTATTATTCGGTATATCTTTTTGGAAGAGCGGAAAAGAAGAAAGAGAGAGGCCGGATTGGAATAGAGGTGAAGCAGTATGAATAAGAAAAATATTTTAATTATTGATGACTCTGCACTTATGAGAAGGGTGCTATCTGATATAATTAATTCAGATGAAAGATTCATGGTTTGCGACGTTGCAAGCAATGGTCTGGAAGCATATGATAAGATCACGTTACATCCGAAATTATACGATGTGGTTCTTCTGGATATTAATATGCCGAAGATGAACGGTATCGAGTTTATGGAGGAAATTAACCGTTTGAAATTAAAACTTACGGTTATCGTGGTCAGTACGATTGCCATAGAGGGTGCAGCAGAAACGATTCGTTTGCTGGAACTCGGAGCTTTTGATTTCGTAACGAAACCGAACAGTTTCTCGGAAGCAAAAGAAAACACCTTCCAGGAAAGAGTATTGACATGTCTTGCATGTGCAGCCGGGTTTGAACGCATGGAGTTCCGACACAGAACCGTACCGGAAGCCCCGAAGTTACCGAATCCTGTGGGAAAAGAAACAACGCCTGTGAATTCCGCAAAGGAGACGGTAACCAGAAAACCGCATAAAGCGGTGGGCAGAGCGGCACGTAAGCTTGTTGCACTGGCATGCTCTACCGGCGGGCCTAAGGCGTTGCAACAGGTGGTTCCGCTTTTGCCGGAGAATATGGATGCTCCGATGGTTATCGTACAGCATATGCCGGTGGGATTTACGGAGACTTTGGCCAATCGTCTGAACGAGCTGAGTAAGGTAACGGTAAAGGAGGCGGCGGACGGCGACGTGTTACGGAATGGTTTCGTGTATGTCGCAAAAGGAGGCTCCCAGCTCAGGGTGAAAAAGAAGGGCAGTGACTATGTCCTGGCGGTTACGGATGAGCCGGCCAGAAATGCGTTAAGACCGTGTGCGGACATCATGTATGAATCTTTGTTGGAATCTGACTACGATGACATTACCTGTGTGGTATTGACCGGTATGGGCAGGGACGGCACCGTAGGAATTAAGCAACTCAATGACAAGCGCAATATTTATGTAATCGGTCAGGAAGCTTCTACCTGTACGGTATACGGAATGCCGCGCGCTCTTTGCGAAGCGGGACTTGCGGATGTGATGGTACCTCTGGAGGAAGTGGCTGAAACGATTATCAAAAACGTAGGAGTGCGATAATTATGGATGTAAGTCAGTATCTGGAAATATTTATTGATGAAACAAGAGAGCATTTACAAAGCTTAAATGAGCAGATTCTTGTATTGGAACGTGAACCGGAAAATGTAGACACCATTAATGAGATTTTCCGTGCCGCACATTCCTTAAAGGGTATGGCCGGCACCATGGGATATAAGAGAATGCAGCGTCTCACCCATGATATGGAAAATGTATTCTCCGAAATTCGTAACGGAAAGATGAAAGCATCCCCGAAGCTGGTGGACGTTTTGTTTAAGGGATTGGATGCGTTGGAACAGTATCTGGATGTAATCGTAAATTCCGGCGACGAAGGAACGGAAGATAACGAAGATATTATTAACGCTTTGAACGAAATTCTGCAGGAAGGCCTCGGCGGAGGCGCAGCGGAACCGGCACCGGCTCCTGCGGCACCGGCGGCACCGGTGGCAGCAGCAACCGCAACCGCGGCAGCAGGTGAAAACGGTGTGAAGCCGTATACTCTTGCGGAACATGAAAAGAGTGCCATTTCAAAGGCGTTGTCCGAAAAAATGAACGCCTATGCCATGACCGTATATATTCAGGAGTCCTGTATTTTAAAGGCTGCCCGTGCTTTTCTTGTATTTAAAGCACTGGAAGATCTCGGAACGGTGATACATTCCGAACCGTCGGTACAGGATATTGAGGATGAGCGTTTTGAATTTGATTTTACCGTTGTGTTGTTAACGGATAAGGATGCGGAGACTGCCAAGAAGAAGGTAGAGAATGTATCCGAAATTAAGATGGCTTGTGTAGAGACGATTAAACCGGAGGATGTAGCACAGGCTGTTGCAGAAGAAAAGAAGGAAACCGTAGAGGCAGCTGCCGCAGTTCAGAAAGAGGCTCCGGCGCAGGCAAACAATACCGCTGCGGCACCGCAGAAGACTTCGGGTAAGCCGGTAGTGAACCGTTCCGTTCGTGTCGATATCGACAAGCTGGATGATTTGATGAATCTTGTCAGTGAGCTCATTATCGCAAAGAACGGTCTTGTATCGATTAATACGGCAGAAGTGACCGGTCTTCGTGAAAGCGGTTTTAATGAGCAGATTGAGTATCTGGAGCGTATTACCACCAATCTTCACCAGTCGGTTATGAAGACCCGAATGGTGCCGATTGAGAATGTTGTAAGCCGTTTCCCGCGTATGATTCGCGATATCAGTAAGAAGTTAAACAAGAAGATGGAACTCTATATGTCCGGTGAAGAGACCGAACTTGACCGTACCGTAATCGATGAAATCGGTGACCCATTGATGCACATGTTACGAAATGCGGCTGACCATGGTCTGGAATCCAATGAGGAGCGTATCAAGGCAGGAAAGCCGGAGGTCGGTTCTATTTTCTTAAATGCATATCAGGACGGTAACAATGTAGTTATCGAGGTAAGAGATGACGGTAAAGGCGTAGATGTAGAAAAGGTAAAGAAAAAGGCTGTGGAAAAAGGTGCCATTACGGCAGAACAGGCAGCTACCATGTCGGATAAGGAAGCGGTTGATTTATTATTCCGTCCGAGCTTTTCTACGGCAGAGCAGGTTTCCGATCTTTCCGGCAGAGGCGTGGGACTGGATGTTGTTAAATCTAAGATTGAAGCGCTCGGCGGTGATGTGGAAGCAAAGACGGTTCTCGGAGAGGGAACGACCTTTATTGTTCGCTTACCGCTGACCCTTGCGATTATTCAGGCGCTTATGGTGGAAATCGGACAAGAGAAGTACGCAATTCCGTTAGGAAGCATTCAGACCATTGAGGATGTTATGCCGGAGGATATTAAGTACGTACAGACGAAGGAAGTCATTCATCTGCGCGGCAATGTAATTCCGCTCATTCGTTTGCGTAAGGTACTTGATATTCCGGAGGATGATTTTGCTCCGGATAGTCTGACGGTAGTAATCGTTGCCAAGGGTGACCGTCTTGCGGGCCTTGTAATCGATAACTTAATCGGCCAGCAGGAAATCGTTATTAAGTCCATTGGTAAGTACATCAGTAACAACAAGATGATTGGTGGCGCAACAATCCTTGGTGATGGTGAAGTCGCATTGATTCTTGATGCGAATGCAATAGTCTAGGAGGTGCCGATATGACAGAGACAGTTTCAAGTAAAGAAGCAAAGCAATATATTGTAGTGAAGCTTGGAAACGAACAATACGGCATTGATATCCAGTACGTGGATAATATTGTCCGAATGCAGAAGATTACCCGTGTGCCGAAGGCGCAGGATTATTTTAACGGTGTAATCAACCTGCGTGGTGAGATTGTTCCGGTAATGAGCCTTCGCGTCAAATTTGAATTGGAGAAGGATGAGTACACCAACAAGACCCGTATTCTCATTCTTAAGTTTGAACAGCAGGCTGCCGTCGGTGTTATCGTAGACGAGGTCAGAGAGGTGGTTACGCTGGATTCCGATAATATCGAGAAGGTCAGCTACAATCCGAATGACGAGAAAACCTTATATCTTTCCGGGATCGGAAAGCACAATGACAACCTGATTTCTCTGTTGAATATCGAGGGAATCATTGTAGAAAAAGAAAAAGAAGCTTAATGCATGGTACAAGGAAGAAGTCCCGGAGGGCTTCTTCCTTGGTGTGTTTGAATTGGGAGGAAGGTATGGCAAATCTGGAACTGGATGCAATGGATGTTGTACAATATGATGTATTGAGAGAAATCGGAAACATCGGAGCCGGGAATGCGACCACAGCATTGGCAACTATGCTTCAGGTTAAGGTGGATATGAAGGTCCCGAAGGTGGAGTTATTGGATTTCCAGGAGCTTCCGGAGATTTTAGGCGGCGCGGAAAACATTATCGCAGGTATTTTGCTTACGTTAAGCGGAAGTATCGATGGCATGATGATGTTTGTTTTAGAGCGTGATGCCGCCCATTCCATGGTAAATATGCTGATGAGGCAGGATACACCTCTTGATGCGGAGTTTTCCGAAATAGAGGCGTCCGCCTTACAGGAAATCGGTAATATCATTACCGGAGCGTACCTGTCTTCTTTGTCCAATCTTACACAGATGTCGATTAATCCGAGTGTACCGTACATAGCAATCGACATGGCAGGGGCGATTTTAAGTGTTCCTGCGATTGAATTCGGAAAAATAGGTGACAAGGCACTTTTGATACAAACAGAATTCGGTGAAAAGGATACGCAGGTCAACGGATTCTTTATACTGATACCTACGTTAGACTCTTATAACGCAATTTTAACTTCTCTTGGCTTATAGGAGGGGACTATGGGAAATATGATAAAGGTAGGCATGGCAGATATGAACTATTGTCATGCGCCTGATGCAATTACAACATTAGGGCTTGGCTCTTGTGTCGGCGTTGTTTTGTATGATCCGAATGCAAAAATCGCCGGATTAGTGCATATCATGCTGCCGGATAGTACAAAAATCAGAAACAACGAAAATTGTGCAAAGTTTGCGGATACAGGAATTGAAGAAATGGTGCGCCGTGTTGTGGCGGCCGGAGCTTCTCGTACGAATTTAAAGGCTAAAATCGCCGGAGGAGCCCAGATGTTCGCCTTCAGTTCCGAAAATGATTTGTTGCGTGTAGGCGCACGGAACGTAGAGGCAGTGAAGGAGAAGCTGGCCGGTTTACGGATTCCGATTATGGCCGAGGATACCGGAAATTCCTACGGTCGTACCATAGAATTTTATCCGGAAACATGCGAACTGCTGATAAAGGCAGTCGGAAAGTCTATTTATAAGATTTAGGAGGCTGCAGGATGGAAGGAAAAAACATTCCGCCGTTTATTACGCTTTCCGCAGCCATGATTGCCTGTGTGATTTGCATTTTGCGGGGAGCGACCTTATACACGACGCTAAAGATTGTACTGTTGGTGATGGTAGTTTTTTACATCATCGGTCGGATTGTACAAGCGATTCTTGTAAAAATCAATAAGGATGCGGAAGAAGCCGCATTGGAGAGACAGCGAATTCAGCAGGAACTGGCCGCAAAAGAGCTGGCGGAGGCTGAACTGGAAAAACAAGCCGAACAGGAGACGGCGGCCGGAGAAGGCGCTTCTTCGGAGGAGACGGAGTTTCCGAAGGAAGAGAACAATGCGGTTTAAGCGAACGGAATAAGCAGTAAAACGGTAAGGAAGCCGAAGAAAAGGAAGTAAGGACAGGAGAGCCTATGAGTGCAGAGGAAAAATTAAAGTTATGGGAAGAGTACAGTAAGAATAAGACTCCCGAACTGCGCGAAAGAATTATAATTGAATATGCAAGTCTTGTTAAAATCGTAGCAGGAAAGCTTGGCATATATTTGGGCTATAATGTCGAGTATGATGATTTGGTGGGATACGGTACCTTCGGTCTGATTGATGCAATCGATAAGTTCGACTTTGACAAGGGTGTAAAGTTCGAGACTTACGCCTCCTTGCGTATTCGTGGCGCAATTCTGGATCAGGTACGCAGAATGGACTGGTTGCCGCGTACGTTACGACAGAAGCAAAAGCGTATGGATGCCGCGTATCAGAAACTGGAATCGGAAAGCGGACGTTTTGCTACGGACGAGGAACTGGCGGCAGAATTGGAGATTTCCGTGGATGAACTGGGACAATGGCAGGCCCAGACCAAAGCGGCCGGTGTGGTTTCTCTGGATGAGTATCTGGAACAAGGCAGTGAAAACGGCATTGTTGGGACTGTGGAAAGTGAAGATTTTGCCCAGCCGGAGAAACAGATGGAGCAAAAGACCATGAAGGAGCTTTTGGTGCAGTCCTTAGAATCGCTGACCGAAAAGGAAAAGAAAGTAATTTTACTCTATTATTACGAGGAACTTACATTAAAGGAAATCAGTGAAGTGTTAGAGGTATCGGAGTCACGTATCTCCCAGCTTCATACAAAAGCAATTCAGAAATTACGATTAAAACTGGGAAATCAGATTGAGATATTTTTCTAGGAAGGAGTGATAGAATGACACAGGTAAACGGATATTTCCAAATCAGTATCAGGGATAACGGAACGTGGATCGTTCTATATCCTCCCAAAGACGGCGGAAAACCGGTACGGTTTGATATGGCGGATGCCTATCTGACCAAATGGCGTATCGGCTATGATAAAAAGGCGTTGTCCGATATGCTGGGAAAAGTAAAGGATAAGACGGAATTGCGTTTATCCCCGGAAAAGATTTATCCGATGGATGAATCGGCTATCGTAGAAATTGATAACAACCATCTTGCTGCGGAGATTATATTGTTTCCGCCGGCGGAAGGACGTTCTCTCATGTCGAGAGACGAGATTATCGGAGAATTGGTACGAGCAGGGGTAAAGTATGGGTTACAGGAGGATTGTTTAAACGCGCTCATGACGGAGCGTGTGTTCTGTACACCGATTATTCTTGCGAAAGCAACGCTTCCGGTGGAAGGAAAGGATGCTAAGATTACCTATCATTTTAATACGGATTTAACGGCAAAGCCGAAGATGTTAGAGGACGGTTCCGTGGATTTCCATACATTGGATACCATTTGCCCGGTCAGAGCCGGGGACTTATTGGCGGAGCTGGAGCCTGCGGTACAGGGGCGTCCGGGAATCGATGTATGCGGTAAGCCGATTAAGCCGGTAAAGGTCAACAATTTGGTGTTACGTCATGCGAACCGTATTCATTTGTCCGAGGACGGTCTTAAGATGTATTCCGATGTAAACGGACATGTCAGTCTGGTGGATGATAAGGTATTCGTATCCGACACATACGAAGTGCCGGCAGATGTGGATTCTTCTACCGGTGATGTGGTTTGTGAGGGAAACGTGCTTGTAAAGGGTAATGTACGTACCGGCTTTAAAATCGAAGCAAAGGGCGATGTGATTGTAAACGGTGTAGTAGAAGGTGCGGAGATTCAGGCCGGCGGTCAGATTATTCTGATGCGCGGCATTCAGGGCATGTCCCGCGGTAAGTTAATTGCGGGTGGAAATATTATTTCAAAATTTATCGAGAGTGCGGAGGTTATTTCCAGATACGGATATGTGCACTCCGAGGCAATTATGCATAGTCAGGTGTCTGCGAAGACGGATGTTATCGTCGGAGGAAAGAAGGGCTTTATTTCCGGCGGAAGTACCCGTTGCAGTCAGATGATCGAAGCAAAGACCGTAGGCTCCAATATGGGTACCACCACCTTACTTGAAGTAGGTGTGGATCCGACGGTGGCGGAAGAATTCCGCCGGTTAGAGAAGCAAATGCCGGAGCTTGAGGCAGAGAAGGCCTCCTGCATGCAGAATCTGGCGCTTCTTGCCAAGAAGCTTAAGCAGGGCGAGCAACTTCCGGTGGATAAGATACTGTTGTTAAAACAATCCCAGAAGCGTATTGCCGAAATCGACAAGGAGATGGAAGATATCGATTCTCGTCTGGATGAATTGCAGGATGAGATGGAAATGAAGGAAAACGGTATGATTAAGGTGTCTCAGACCGCTTATTCCGGTTGTAAGATTACTATTTCCGGTGCGGTATATTATGTAAAGACAGAGATTTCTCATGCAAGATTCGTGAAAGACCGCGGCGATGTAAAGGTGGATGTATACTAGAGACCGAGGAAGAATCCTTATGGAGTTTTCGCAAAGAATAAAAGTCCGGGTAATACCGGGCTTTTTGAGAGAAGGGAGGGAACGGTTTGCCGATTACAAGACTGGATATGATTTCCATGGCACCGAAGACCCAGGAAGCAGGGGCTTACAAAAATCAGGAAATTCGTCATCCGAGTAACCAGCAACAGAATATTGTAGGAACGGTACAGCAACAGGCGAGACAGCAGGAAACACAGACGGTTCGTTCCAACAAAACGGAGAACGAAGAGCAAAAATATGATGCGAAGGAACGGGGCAAAGGTGCCTACGGCGGTTCTTCCGGGGAACGAAAAGAAAAAGAAAAAAAAGAAGAAGAACAGCGCATGAAGATGCGGGGAAGTACCTTCGATATTACCGTATAATCGGTCTTACGGCTGGATTTGCGGGGCATAAGAAGCGGATATGTTAGAGAAAAGGGGAACGTTATGGAACCGATTTCGATTATTTTGATTGTACTTGGAATTGCCTTGTTAATCGGCAGTTGTTTCTTTACCAAAGAAGATAAAAGCGAGCTTGAATACGATGAATTAATCAAACGTCTGGCGAAACGGGAACTGACCGAGGAGGAAACAGAACGGTTGCGTGAGACTGTGGACCGGATTGTTTCGGAAAAGACTGAGGAAGTGATTTTGAAGACCGACGATTATCTCAGTCAAGTTGCAAACGAGAAAATTATGTCGGTGGATGAATTTTCCAAACAGATTCTGGAACGCCTTGACAAGAACAATTCCGACGTGATGTTTCTTTACAATATGGTAACGGAGACCAAAGAAGAGTTAAAGACCGAGATTGCCAATGCAAAGAAAGCACAGGAGGCATTGGAACGTTCCGTGGAGAAAAAGATTGGAGACGGAAAAGAAATAAAGGTTGAGGAAAAGAAAAAGCCTGTGGCACCAAAGCAAACACCTTCGTTAAAGACAGAGCCGGTAAAGAAAGCATCCGGAAAGGCAGAAACGCCGGAACCGAAGAAGACCGATGATATTGTGGCACTTTTGGCGGCGACCATGACCATGGAAACGGATGTTGAGACAGACGGCGATATGCCGAAGGAAAAGATATTGGAGCTTTACAAGAGCGGCAAGTCCATTCGTGAGATTTCCAGAGAATTGGGTATGGGCCAGGGAGAAGTAAAACTGGTGATTGATTTATACGGACTGTAAGACAGCAAAGGACGGAGTAAAATGAAAAGAAAATACTATATGCGTGGCTTGGGACTCGGTATATTGGTAACTGCCATCTTATGTGCCGTTGCTTTGCCGAAACAGACAAAGCCCATGACCGATGAGGAGATTATCGCCAGAGCCGAGGAACTGGGCTATGTAAAGGACGAGGGCGGGATAACCGCAGAGGACATCAATAAAATAAAGGAAAATGAGAAGGCCTCCGGAACTCCGGGAGCCTCTGAAGCGCCGAATGCTACCGAGGCTCCGGAGACAACAACAGAGCCGGAAGGAACGCCGGGACCGACCCAGTCGCCGGTGCCGACACCGGATGCGCCGGAACCGCCGGAGGAACCGGACAAGCCGGATGTGCCTGCGACACCGACGCCGAAGCCGACTGCAACGCCGGCACCAAAACCGACGGCAACTACAGCACCGAAGCCGACCGCAACATCGGCACCAAAACCGACGGTGACCACAGCTCCGAAGGCAACCTCTACCCCGACGCCGACAAAGGCTCCGGAGGGAACGGATGAACAAGGACAAACCTCATATACTATAAAAGTAGAACGAGGTGCTACCGCAAGACGTGTGGCGCAACAGTTGGAAGCAGCAGGAGCGGTAGCGGATTCGGAGGCTTTTGTGAAATATCTGCAGAGCAGAAAATTGACGGATTTTATTAACATCGGAACCTTTACTATACCGAAGGGCGCGTCCCATGCGGACATTGCACGGATATTGACCGGAAAGTAATCGTTAAATAAGAAATGAAAGGAAGACGCTGTATGAAACAGTTTTGGTACACCGTCCTTCAAATACTTTGGGGATTTCCGCAAACCTTGCTGGGGTTTGCGGTATTGCTTCTTTTAAGGAAGATGCCTCATTACCGGTATCACGGGGCGGTGGTAACGGAATGGAAGAAATGGACAGGACTATCTTTGGGGCTGTTTGTGTTTGTGCCGGAGGGGAATGCCGGAAAAGACTTTCTGGTGCACGAATACGGGCATACGATACAGTCCCTTGTATTGGGACCGCTTTATTTGCTCGGAATCGGACTGCCGTCGGTAGTGTGGTGTAATTTACGTTGCTTTATAAATTTACGGAAAAAGAACAACATTTCTTACCAGAAGTTATATGCAGAGCGCTGGGCCAATCATTTAGGAGAGAAGACCACAGGCGAAAAAGCCCGGCTTTGAATTTAAAAACTTTGGAAAAAAGTGCTTGCCTTTTTCCTTTGTTTATGTTAAAATATCAGACGGTGCAGTCGGCGTAGGCCGAAATAAGCATGTGTGTGGACTCACGGCAGGGTGCCGTTGCTCGCGGTTTGCCGAAGAATGAGGCACACAGAAGAATAAAACCAAACGGAGGTAATATCATGAGCGTAATTTCTATGAAGCAGTTATTGGAAGCAGGTGTTCATTTCGGACATCAGACCAGAAGATGGAACCCGAAGATGGCAGAGTACATCTACACCGAGAGAAACGGTATCTACATCATCGACTTACAGAAGTCTGTAGGTAAGGTAGATGAAGCTTACTTTGCAATCAAGGACATCGTTGCAAACGGCGGTAAGGTACTTTTCGTTGGTACCAAGAAGCAGGCACAGGACTCTGTTAAGACCGAGGCTGAGCGTTGCGGTATGTACTATGTAAACGAGAGATGGCTCGGCGGTATGCTGACCAACTTCAAGACCATCCAGTCCAGAATCGCTAAGTTAAAGGCAATCGAGAAGATGAGCGAAGACGGTACCTTCGATGTTCTTCCGAAGAAGGAAGTTATCGAGTTAAAGAAGGAATGGGAGAAGCTTGAGAAGAACCTTGGCGGTATCAAGGACATGAAGGAAATCCCGGATGCAATCTTCATCGTAGACCCGAAGAAGGAAAGAATCTGCGTACAGGAAGCACATTCCCTCGGTATTCCGTTAATCGGTATCGCTGATACCAACTGCGATCCGGAAGAGCTTGATTATGTAATTCCGGGTAACGACGATGCAATCCGTGCAGTTAAGCTTATCGTTGCAAAGATGGCTGACGCTGTTATCGAAGCTAACCAGGGCGAGCAGTTTGTAGACGCTCCGGCTGCTGAGGCTGAGGACGTTGCAGAGAACGACGCTGAGTAATATATTCAGATAAGAACGATAGAAGTGCGTTCCCGGTTTTCGGGGACGCACTGTCAAATAAATCAATTATAATCAGGAGGCAAATAAAATGGCAGATATTAGTGCATCTATGGTAAAAGAGTTAAGAGAGATGACCGGCGCAGGTATGATGGACTGTAAGAAGGCTCTTGCAGAGACCAATGGCGATATGGACAAGGCTGTAGAGTACTTAAGAGAAAAGGGTCTTGCTAAGGCAGCTAAGAAGGCAAGCAGAATCGCAGCTGAGGGTATTTGTGAGACCACCGTTAGCGCTGACGGTAAGATTGCAGCAATCGTAGAAGTTAACTCCGAGACTGACTTCGTTGCAAAGAACGATAAGTTCCGTGGTTACGTTAAGACCGTTGTTGAGCAGGCTGCT
>JAFYMC010000009.1 GCA_017556805.1 Lachnospiraceae bacterium
ATGGCTAGAAACCTTCCGATCGAGTGCACCAACGGTACCCTCGAGGGAGATATCGCTCCGGGCAAGATTACGTTCTTCCGTCTTCAGTCTACTGCTGATGCACAGATTCGTGCATACATTGCAGAGGGTGAAGTTCTTGACGTTCGTACCAAGTCCTTCGGTGCTATCGGCGTATTCGCTATTCCGGAGATGGGACGTTTCTACCGTCACGTATTGATCGAGAGAAACTACCCGCACCACGGTGCAGTAGCATTCGGTCACTTCGGAAAGGCTCTCTTCGAGGTATTCAAGTATCTTGGTGTTGAGGAAGTTAAGTTCAACCAGCCGAAGGGTATGTTATATCCGACCGAGAATCCGTTCGCTTAATGCGCGAAGGCAAAACAGCATAATACAAGGCCGTCCCGAAAGGGGCGGCCTTTTGTTGTCGTGTAGGCGGTGCTTCGCATCCTCGCCAAATCTACTTCTACTATTTTCTTCTTCCCATAATGCGAATCAATCGAAGGAAGATGTTGATAAAGTCCAGATACAACTGCATTCCGGTGTACAGTGCAATCCGGTTTGCCTCCTCTGCTCCTCCTTCATACGCCATCTGCTTCATCCGGTACATATCGAATGCGGTAATACCCACAAAGAGCAACACCACTACATAATCCATAATCAAATCCATGCCGGAACTATGAATAAAGAAAGTGTTCACAAGACTTACCAGCAACACACCAATCAATCCCATACTGCATATGGAACCCACCGTACTCAAATCCTTCTTGGTAAAATATCCGAACGCTGCCATTACGCCGAATATGATTGCTGTCAGCAGGAACGCTTCTTTTACGGAACCCAAATCATAGGCAAGGAACACGACACTCATGGTAATACCGTTGCTGATCGTGTACAACAAGTACATGATACCGGCCAACACCAGATTACTCTTACGAATCGCCCAACCGTTTATCAGCACAATCACAACCTCTGCCAGTAACAAAAAAGCAAATGCCCCGCTGGATAAAAGGTTATACAAAAACTCAGCGCTGGAAAGCGTCAAATAAGACGCAATCGTGGTAATAATCAAACCCACAAACACAACCGCAAAGGATCTGGTTGCCACCAAGGATGTCAAATCCTGCGCTTCTATATCCGCTACCGTTTCTGCCGTAAAGCGGGACACATACGGGGTATCCTGCCAGGCTCCGTTCTCCTGATCCCAATTCTCGTTCATAACTCATCCTCCGTTATACATCGTGATAGGAAGCACCCTCTGTGCTTACATAAAAATACTACTATTTTTATCAAAGAATGTCAAGTTCTTCCGTCAAACCGTTTCCGACATCCGGACAAAAAGAAAGGGGCTGCACAGTCTCCTGCACAGCCCCCGGCTTATCATTCATTTTATACCTGGAATACACTTAATCTCTTATTAATCTCCGCCGCAATTGCCTTTAAGACTGCGGACTGCTTGGAAATGCCCTTTACGACATCATTCACAACCGTAATGGATGCCAGGGTCTCTTCCGTACCCGCCGCATTCTCTTCAGCGATTGCCGTCAGACTCTGTACGATATCGATTACATTGGTACGTGCCTCGTCCATCTGCTCCGTCTGCTTCGTTACCTTATTCACCATTGCAAAGGAATCCTCGATACCACGCAGCACTTCGGTAAGCTTCACATTGGTTTCCTTCATATCGTTATCCTGAGTCTGCACAATATCACGCACATACTGCATGGTTTCTACCGCCTCAGATGAGTCTGCCAATAAGGATTCCGCAATCGCAGAAATCTGAAGCGCAGATGCATTACATTGCTCCGCAAGCTTCTGAATCTGTGCCGCAACTACCGCAAAACCACGTCCCTGCTCTCCCGCTCTTGCGGCCTCAATGGATGCATTCAATGCAAGAAGATTGGTTTCGTCTGCGATAGAGGTAATAATCGCCGTTGCCTCCTGAATCTTCTGTGCGGAAACATTGGTGGTATTGGTCTGTTCGTGAATTCTTCCGATGGACTGCATCACCTTCTGATTCGTACGATTCAGCTCCTCAAAAGTCGCAATTGCAGCCTGGCCTTCCGCCTGCATCTTCGTCGCATTCTCACTCAACGCCTCGGTATCCTGAAGATTGCCGCCGATCATATTGCCGATGGTAACTACATGATCCGTCGCATTCTGGGTCTCCTCTGCCTGATTTCCGGCACCCTCTGCAATCTCGCCTACTGCATTCTCAACCTGCATGATGCTGTCTACGGTCTCCCTGGTCTGCGTCTTTAACTGATCCGCCAGATCATCCATTGTCTCACACTGCTTTTTGATTTCGGTAACGACTCCCAACAAATCCTCTTTCAACTTCGTAATCGCACGACCGATATTTCCGATTTCATCCGGTCGCTTCATCATCTTCTCGGCAACCTCTACATTCAGATTGCCTTCAGAAAGCTCCTCCAGCGCCACAATACCCTTATTTAATGCACGTGTCATATTGCTAACAATGAGAGCACCTGCAACTCCTGCAAAAATAAGCACGCAGAAAATAATTGTTGAAATGTTATAGGAGATAATCTTTCCTCCCTCGTCCACATGTTCTTGACCGACTCCCGTAAATACCATACCTACCGGAGTCGTACCTCCCGCATTATAAAGCGGCATATAATACGCCAAATACGGCTTCCCGCCAAGCTCCAAATCTTCTATAAAAAGAGGCTCCCCGGACCGTAAAACGGTTGCTATCACCTCTTCGTCCGCCTTCTCACCGATTAAACGCTTACCTTCTTCATCCGTCAATGTTGTCACGTAACGGGTATCTCCGTAAAACACCGATACATCAACATCTGATTCGTTCTTAATGCGGTCTGCAAAATCGGCAGTCTTAGAAATATTAAACTCGCCCTTTACCAAATCCCCGGCTTCATTTAACAGAAAGTCACCCTCACCCACATATGATAGTGTATTACTTACCGAAACCGCCGTAGCACTAAGGGATGTATTCAGCTTGTCCTCAAGAACGTTTGAAACCGTCTCCTTACTCAGCTGCATCACCGCTATTCCCAACAGAACTACCGGAAATAGTATGATGCAAATTAACTTTCCACGCAACTTCATCTTAAATTTCATTCGTACACCTCCAAAATTCACAAAAAAGCAAAATTTGCCCCTATATGCATTTCATTATAACACATTGTCTCAAATTTTTCTACATCTTTTTCAAATATATATATTATATACAATATTTCAATATTCCACCTTAGTACGAGAAAGAAAAAGAGACGTCCTTCGATCGCCTCCCTTTCTTAATCTTATTCTAGCTCAGATACAGAAACCTTTTATCTTGCCTTATCCGCCAGAAACGCCGGATTAATTGCGTAGAAGTTCTTGGAATCCAAATTATCCTGCACAATACGAAGCCCCTCGCCAAACCGCTGGAAGTGAACAATTTCACGTTCGCGAAGATACCGGATCGGGTCACATACATCATGGTCGTGTACCAAACGAAGGATGTTATCGTAGGTGGTGCGGGCCTTCTGCTCCGCTGCCATATCCTCGGTCAAATCCGTAATCGGGTCCCCCTTGGACTGGAAGAAGGTAGACGTAAACGGCACGCCTCCGGCTGCCTGCGGCCAAAGCCCCAAAGTATGGTCCACATAGTATTTGTCAAAGCCCGATGCCTGAATTTCTTCCGGCGTCAGGTCCTTGGTCAGCTGATGGATGATGGCAGAGATGATTTCCATATGGGCAAGTTCCTCGGTGCCCACAGGTGCATCGGTATTGCGCATCAATGAAATGCAGTAAAATCAAGGGTTTGACGCATCACGGAAAATTTTAAAACGGAAAATCGGTAATTGAACGCGGTTAGCGTGTTTACAATATTTGGAAACGCTTTTCCTTTGTTTGAAGTGGATTCGAATTCAACTTCAATAACTACTTCAAAGTCATTTCAATATAAATTTCAATTCAGTTTGAAGCAATAACATCATATTCCTGAAATAAACACCACAAAATCCTTTTCTTATTTCAGAAAGTCACCACTTTTTGAAATAAGAGCTCTAAAATACTCATTCTTATTTCAAAAAGTATTGTCGACAATCCTTCCAAAACACAACAGCCACCAACTTCTGTGGTGGCTGAAAACATTTCGTTCCATTCATAATAATGCAAATCTTCACTAGACTTCCCTCGTCCCCAAATACGCCTTCACCGCATCCAAGAACTCTTTCGCACAGTCTAGCTGCACCTCTGCATCCTGCTTCGATGCTATAAAGAAATCATCGTAATCGCACACATTTCGAATCTGGAATGCCGATTGCAAATACTTTGAATACTTCACATCAAAAATCTTCGTCTTTACATACTCCTTTTGGAAATACGCTATCACACCGGCATGTTTGGAAAAGTCCACTCGGTCCACTGCCAACACCGCACGTACGGCAGAAAAGATTGCATAATAAGACCTTCCGATAGAGTCCTTATACTTTCCGGAATCCAATAAAATCTCCGCAGATTCCAACTTTTCCTGCGCATTATCCAATCGATACTTTACCAAATTATCCAATCCGCAGCCCCTCCCTTGCAATATTTCTGTAGTAAGGAAGGACTTCCTTGTACTCTTCAAATTCGTCGTACGGTATTACCGTCGGAGACACCACTGTATCATGCTCCAATCCGATATCCGCAGACAAATCCCATATTGTCCGCAACTTATCCTGTAACGCCAAACGTTCTCCCTTGACAATTGCCACGATATCCACATCGGAATCCTTTTCAAAATCGCCTCTGGCATAAGAACCGTACAAGAACACACCGGCCACAGCATCCCCATAAATGTCCCGGTAAATCGAAACCATCTGTCCCGAAATGTCATTTAACTGATTTCTGGTACACATACGTCCATCCTCCTTTCCTAAGAATAAGTATACGCTCTTTTAGGTGCAAATGCAAGTTTAACCTTTAAAACAAGGGATGCTTGCCCTTAATGATTTACTTTGCCCTTATTTTCACCTACTTTTTAAGGGAAAGAAGAATCATCTTATACAATCAACAAAGTCTTCTGCTTTTCTTCTTGAATTCTTTCTCGGATACTTTGACGAAACAACCTCCACCCAGCCATCATCACACATTCGTATGCAGACAACTTCTCCGCTATCCAATTCAATTTTCATGGTGTTACCTATTCTTTCTTGAGAAACAGTAGCAAGCTGAAACAATTCCGCTGAAAACAACTGCTTTCTTCCCCAGCTTGTTTGTTCAAACACTCGTAATAGGTTCGCATATCGTTTCTCGTCCTCAGGGTGTATCACAAATATATAAGACCTTTGTGTCCCCCGATGAAAAGTCTGCACATATATCCTCGCATCCGGCAAATATTCCTTCATCTCTGCTTTCGTTGCAAGCCATGCTTCTTCGGTTCTTCTTGCTTTCTGACAATAGTACACTACGTTTTGCCCTCTATTATAGTAATCTACGATTTCACTCGGTGCTATATACTTGTCCGAATCCTTTGAGGTAATACTTTTCTTGCCTATCGGGCCATTGTCCGGATCGCAGAATATCAACTCCGCAGTTTCAAGACATCTCATAGCATCCTCATGCCAGCCGGCTCTATTCTTAATGCTTACAATATCGGGATAAAAAATCGCATTCGGAATTATCTTCGAATCCGCTACCATCTGCACTGATTTGTTTTGATGTTCTACTAAGGATGCCAGAAAATCAAACAGTTCTTCGTCGTGAATTCGGTCTTGTTCTTTCTTTAAGTAACCAATAAACTTTCCATCATTACTTCCGTCATCCTCCGTGAGATACCAGTTCACACCAATCTTAATTCCTTGCTTTGCAAGAAATCTAAGCAGCCCATATTTTCCATAATCACCGATATCTCCTAAATACTGATTTTTCATGGTTGCTCCTTCTCTCTTGTAATACTCCTTCATCGTTCCCTGATTCTGCAAAGCACTAAAACACCTTTTCACAAACCAGCAAGCAGTGCATAATGCTAGCATTTTATGCATTTTTGCTCGCTGGTGTTATGCCCCAGGCCCCAAGAACATTCTCCTTCGGAGCACGGCTACGCGCTCATACTGAGCGCTGAGAACCGTCTTCATCTAACCGTTTTTCAATAGGTCTTCACCCTTAATTTTCTGCAAAACAATCTCCGGATCAAATCCCGGCGGGGTTGGTTTAAAGCTTTTATCATATGCTTGCAAATTATATTCCTTCAGCTGAAACTCCCGTATCTTTCTGATGTCTATTTCATCCACTAAAATAGTACTGTTTATGCCACCTTTCGTTCTGATAATGTCCTTTTCTTCTGTTTTAGACGGTTTCGTTATTCTACTATCACCATAATCAGAAGAATTGACCTGAACGCAATAACAATGAATGTCTCTACTCAAGGATTCAAGAATATTACTATAATAATTTATATCCTTATTCCATTCAATCGCTACCAAGAAATCCGCATATGATTGAAAGATAGACCTCTCCATAATCGAAGTCAACTCATAACAACAATATACAGGGAAATAACAGTCATGCCACTGATATAATTCATAATGTTTGCCCGTCATCTCTTCAAGCCTGTATCCGTTAATCTCTTGCTTTTCCGCCGGAGCATAATGAGTTTTCAAATGAAATGAAATAAGTGCACTTTTATTTAACAAATCCTCATATGGCAATATAGTCGCTGTTAAATTAAAAACTTTCTTATCCACTTTCACATGTTCTATTCCGGTAACAATTGCAAGATTATTCCTCGCACAGGTCCTAGCGACTGTCGCCAACCACTCAAAAGGCATATATGATTCCGGCATAATAAGCATATCTGCCTTCTCATCTATCGCCGCATTGACTATTCTAGACAAATCCTTATACCGTTGATAACTCCTATTAGGCTTATCTATTACCACCTTTTCAAAATTGTCATGATGCAAACGAACATTTGCTATTGCTATTCTTAATCTTTCTTTTTTCTCGCCACTCACTTGAACTACAAAAGCATTTTTATCATCAAACTTATTTACTCGGATTAACTGCTCTACCACGCTTATATTATCCGAAACCACATAATTACTTATCACATAATTGTTAATTTGATCACTATATATGCTCTCCAGTTTACCAAAATGGTTTTCTGATGCTTTTAATTGTTCGATACAGGAAACCATCGAAAAGTCGTACATGGTTACCAAATAAGGATAATACACATAATCACTTTTCCAAGCATCTTTGCTATATAAAAGCATTTGTTGGAAATCGCATAGATTAAGAGTATCTTCTGTTTTATATATTTTTCCCATCTTCAACATATCAACCAAAATAGGCATTACAGATTTGTCAACCATTCTTGTTTTGCAATAATCTTTTCGATGCTTTTTCCATAATTGTTTCACAATCATTTGAGAGTTATAATTTCTACTTATGTATTGCTCACATAAAAACTCGGTAAATTCATCTACCTCTGTACCCCATACTAATGCTAATGCCCTACTAAGTGTAGCATACAAATACAATTGCAAGGTTTTCTTTACTTCAGAAAGAATATCATTGTTACCATACTCAAGGGAATCTATAGCATCCGCAATACTATTAATTGTGTTCTTTAACGAATCCCACGATTCATTTATCACCAATATTTCAATTATTTTTTCCCAAACATTATAATTCTCTATAATGACTCTCGGACTTAATATTTTGCATATCTGCCGCTCAAATCCAGTCTCTCTTACGTCACGAATCAACCCACCAATACGCAGATGCTTTCCCAACAATTTTGACAATTCGTATTTGTCTATTGAAATGCCGGATATACCTCTGAATTTATTTATTGTTTCATCGTTCTGTAAATCATATATTTTGCTATAATCATCTTTTTGAAAAACTGCCTCATCTTCCGGCATATGACGAAACTCACTCTTGTTTTTTGCTATATTCTCTTTAAAGCAAGTAATCAGTGCATCCGACTCCCCAGCTCTAAAATAAAAAATCTTAACTTTATCATTCTGAATAACGATCTGAGAATCATCATTTTTTACCGGATTATATAACTTGTTTAAAACATATTTGAACTTCTTATCCTTGTCATCTACATTTTCCTCATCGTATTCTAACTTATGCAACAGCGCATATCTAACGCCATATTCACACTCAACCCCATTTAAGCCTTTCCATCCCGAACATTGTTCTAAAAAGAAGCTTATTATATCATCTGCATTTAAATCATTTTCTTGAGACTTTTTAAACAAGTCACTATTGGACTCGATTTTATCTACAATTATTACATCATCAACATATCTACCAAAATAAATAGGATTCCAACCGTCCAAAATGGCTTTATCAAAATTACGTAAAGCATAATTGGCCAAAACGTTTGAAGGTAAAAAACCAATCGGAAGTATGTTCTTTCCCTCAAATTCTACGCAACATGAAGAATAGTTTTCAATAATCCGGAGCATAAAGTAATGCAATGCTTTCAATTCATCGCATTCTCCTTCTGTTGATTCAATTTCTTCTGCATATATCCCATCAAAAAGCTCTTTCGTAATATCTACAGAGTAATAGAATCTCCTAAAATCCAATGTAAGCACTACAACATCTTGTCCCGTATGCAAATGCTGCATTGCTTCATTCATCGCAGTATCACGCCAGCCTTCATACTGCTGAAAATACGGTTCAAACAAATACGGAGAATATGTAGGTGCTTCACTGAATTCATTATACAAATTTTCACGAATTCGATTACCGTACGAATGCTTATACATGTTTTTGTCTACTCGATACCCAATCAAAAGAAGCCAAAGAACACCCAGAACATGCCCCCGGATATCCATGTCTATGAAATATTGATTGTCCACAATGTCAATCTTTTTCATCGAGTAATTCTTAATCATATCTGCTTTTTCCGGTGCTAATCTTTTAGGAAATGCATAATAAGAAATGCTTGATAGAATCTCCTCAAACATTTTTTCTCTTGTCTCTTCATTTAAGAACGCCTCTGCTATCTCTTCTAAATAGCTATCGATATTTTTATATCCAACTTCAAAAGACACTAACTTGTCTCTTAATATAGTCTGGGTCTTGTCATAGTATAAACTTGATTTTAGTTTCTTATAGGCTATTTTAAATAGTTTTGCATTGATCTCCATTTATCCATTCCCTTCATTTATCTTCTGCTTTTCCAACAAGTTCTTTTAGCAACTCCTTATATTTATCTCCTTCATTGCCAAATAAAATTTCATTAATAACTGATAGCATTATTGCCTGTCCGCCACAAACGCCATCCTTATCATAATCTTCCGGTATATCCTCCCCTGATATTGGTATCTCAATTTCGTTTATCCACCACTTGTCAAGTTTATTATATATTCTCAACATTTCCGCGAATAACTGTGCCTCTTCTTCTTTAAATCCCATACATAGGTTTTTAAGTAATTCGTGTGTAATATCATTCCTTTTTTTACGTATTTTTTGATATGTACTATAATCTTCCTCTGTAATAGCGCCTGCTTCAACAAACCATTTTAACGATGCATTTTCAAGATTCTTATCTAGTCCCCTAACATTCTTTTTAAAGTCATCGGACTCATCACATATAAATTTTTCATCCTCCATATAAAAATGCTCAGAATAAAGGCTTCTAACTTGCTCTATCACAAACTCTTTCAAGCATTCATAGTACATAACAAAAACAGCCGCAAAATTCACATTAAACTTTAAAATATCCTCATCCAGAATATTCTTCCACTTATCCACAAACGCACTCCTTAAATTCTCTAAAGATACTCTTCTTTATCACTCATAATACCTTACCAGTACCTCCAGCCTATCATCATCAACATTGTGTTTTACAATCTGCCCATATGCAATTATTTCAGTACCTTTTTTTAACGATAACACATCCATGTCTTCTGTATTTTTGAAATATAAAAATACATACCTTGATGTTGGTAACACATAGCTCTCACTTCTCTCATTATATAAAACGCAGTTCCAAACATTATCATGTATATTCTCTGGCGACTCCCACTGTCCTAAATATTTTCTTTTAGCTTCGTCTCCTGTAAACCGTTCGCCGTAGCTTGTTTTTACATGAATTTTTACATGTCTTCCAGTCAACGCATACTTTGAGCTTACAATATCATACATGCACATAGAATCACAATATTGGATATAATCTTCCAACGGCAATTCACTCATCCCTTCAATGTTTTTTGTTACTCCTGTATAATCCGAGTTTATTGCATCCTTTTTGGCATATTCCTCTTCTTCTGCCTTTCTCTCTTCTTCTATTTCTTCCAAATTCTTAGCTTGTTCAGGTTTTTCCCCATACTGTCTGATATAGTCTGCGTAATACATTCTGATTATAGGCACATTCTTTCCGTTCTTCTGATTGTATGTAATATCTTCAACAATACCATAGACTCTCATGATATCCTCTGACTGCATATCATAATCATCCCATAACCGATAATCCCTCAATTTATATACCCTATATGTATTTTGAAAAGCATCTAAATCCTCAATGAAATCTTCTAACGCAGCTCCTGTATATACCCGACACCCGTCTTCTGGCTCTTTGTGTTCAAAAGCAACCAACTCTTTTGTTACATACTTACCTATATAACTTTCGTCAATATCATTATAGATAATTTCTTCGCATGCCATCTTAAATGCTACAGAATCGTAAACTATCTCTGGCGTTTCTACCGAAGAAAATACTTCATCTTTTTTATTTTCATCTTCCTTATCTTCTCTTTTATCCGCCGTTTTCCCAAAAAACAAAAAAATCAACAGCACAATCAGCGTAACGATATACAGTTTCCACTTTTTATTCATGTTCTCCCTCTCAAATTTGAAAAATTCACTGCGTCTACATTTAAATTATACCATACTCTTCCCTATTCGTCATAAAAAACTTAATCCTTCAAAACCTTTATCCATATATACAAATCTCATCAACCTCGCCACCCAAAACTTGCTCAAAACCAACCCAGCAAGCAGTGCCTCCTGGTACCAATCCGGCATTTTTGCTTGTTGGTTCTCCTGCCCCAATCCCCAAAATCGTTCTCCTTCGGAGTCCGGCTACGCACTCATTCTGAGCGCTAAGGACGTTTGAGATTTTTATATTTTCTCCTTCCCCATCCTCTCAAGAATATGCCGAAACAACTCGTGAAACATCTGTGTCTCCGTCTCATCCAAGTCCGCCATCCCGGAGCCGGTCAGCACAGAAGTGACGATGTCTGCCATCTCGGTTTCGGATACTTTTCGCGTCAGTTGTATCTGATCGCTTTGCGTTTTTATCTCTGTGAGCTGCTCCTTAAATTCCGTGCGACTAATATCCTCCGGTGTGTTCTGATAGTCTGCTTTGATGTCCTTTACCATGGACAGGAAGATGTTCCGCAGTTTGTTTAGGTCCGCTTCCTCTCCGCTGATTTTCTCCAAATTCAGACGTCGCACATCCCCGGCGATTTCATTCTTTTTCTCCGGGTGATCCTTGGCAATGTCTTTGAGGCTGGCGGTTGCCAGATTGATAATATCGTTTCGGGATTGTAGTCCTTCCTTGTGGTCATCTTTAAAATAGGCCTCAGCCGCATCCAGTAAAAGTGCAAAGCGCGGATGCTCCATCAGGCGACTTAACATTGCTCCGTCCACCTTCCCTGAGAGGAGTAAAAGAAGTGCCTTGTTTGACAGGCCCAACTCCTCCAGTTCCGCATTTTTCGCTGTCGTCACCTTCGTCATTCCCAGCAAATAGTCCGTGGACACCCGGAAGTATTTTGCCAGCTTTACAAGAATGTCGTTGCTGACATTTGTAATTTCTCCCCGCTCGATACGACTGAGAGAAGATGCCGGGATGCCGATGGCTGCGCACAATTCTTTTTGCGAAAGTCCCGCCTGCACCCGCAGGTCGGTGATCTTTTCATTTATGGTCAAATTTGTATTCATGTAATCTCCCTTCTTATAGAAACACTGATTGACTCAGTGTGACCCGGAATTCTTCGACAGACAACACTACACAATATGTCCCCGCAAAAAAATTTCCGAAAGCACCAAATCTCTCCGTCCCTCCACAATTCCAGTTTAACATTCCCCGCCTTTGCCTGTCAATTGCAAATCTGCAATTCCAACTCTCCCAGAAAGCACCACATTTGCAACTCTGCCCAAACCACGGTTTTTCGAAAATTTCATGGTATCCTTTCCTCACAACCGGTTGTTATGCGCATAGAACAAAACGGCACTCATAGACTCTAATAACCGGATTTTTAGGGAGTATGCGATGCCAGAACCAAAAGGACTTTCAGAGACAGAAAAGGAGAATCGCATGGAGAATTATTTTACCAAAGAACAGCGGGAGCTGATTCATAAACAGTTAAAGCGCGGCATTTACCATGAATTATATTTGCGGGAACTCATTACCGACGAGCAGTTAGATTACTTGCTTAGCCACAATGTGTAACTTTTACTTGCACATCACCGGAATCGGTACTATACTGAAACTGGTGATGTGTCATTCCCGAAAAGGAGGACACAATGAATCATAAAAAACTTAGAGTTGCCGCATATTGCAGAGTTTCAACAGACAAAGACGACCAGACCAATTCCTTACTCAGCCAGCGCAAGTATTTTACGGAATACATCACACGTCACGAGGATTGGATTTTGCAGGACGTGTATTACGATGAGGGCATCAGCGGTACCCAGACAAAGAAGCGTATCGGCTTCAACACCATGATTGAGGAGGCCCTGCGGGGCGGTATCGACCTAATCCTCACAAAGGAGGTGTGCCGGTTCGCACGAAATACCGTGGACACCCTCCACTACACCAGACTGCTTAAGGACAAGGGCATCGGCGTGATCTTTACCATCGATAACATCGACACCAGAGACGCCGACGTGGAGCTTCGTTTGACCATTATGGCCAGCATCGCGCAGGAGGAGAGCCGTAAGACCTCCGAGCGTGTGAAATGGGGTCAGAAGCGTCGCATGGAGCAGGGCGTAGTGTTCGGCAGAGACATGATTGGGTACACCGTCCGGAACGGCGAGCTGACCGTGAACGAAGCGGAGGTTTCTCTCGTTCGTGCCGTCTTTCACAAGTACACCAACGAAGGAAAGGGCACCCACGTTATCGCAAGGGAGCTGATGGAGGAAGGGCTTCGCCCACCCCGGGTAAAGCTTTGGTCCAACACCGTAATCTTGCGGATGCTTCGGAACGAAAAGTATGTAGGTGACCTGTGTCAGAAGAAAACCTACACCCCCAACTACCTGACACATGCAAAGAAATACAATCGGGGTGCCGAAGAGATGGTCTATATCAAGGGCCACCACGAACCCATCATCGACCGGGAGCTTTGGAACCGCACCCAGGCGGAGCTGAAACGTCGCTCCCCTTCCGAGGCGATTAAAACCAAGCACAGCAACCGTTACTGGTGTAGCGGAAAGCTCTGTTGCGGCGCATGCGGGCATCACTTTGTCAGCCGTACCAAAAAGCTGGCTGATGGTAGCACCTACAAGGCATGGCGCTGTTACGCCTTTGCCAACCACGGCACCGCAAAAACCATGGACACCGGCGAGGCCGTCGGATGTAGCAACGGTTCCATCAACGAACGGGCTTTGCTGAGCTGCGTACATCATTGCATCCGCCAGTTTCAGGCAAACCGCAAGGCACTGAAACAAGAGCTTTTGCAGGAGCTCACCGGAGCCAAAAGTGTAAACGATACCGGGATCGACGTTTCCGGCATTCACGAAAAGCTGGAGGCGTTAAACACCAAGAAGCGAAAAGCCGTGGATTTAATGTTGGATGGCTTGATTTCCAAGGTGGAATTACAAGAGCAGACCAAATGGTACGATGACCAGATCGAGAAATTGAACAAGCTGTTACAGGGCGTGCAAAAGGAAGACGATATGCGAAGCCGGCAGCTGAACCTGTTCCGGCAGTATAACTCCGTCTTGGACGAGATTATGACCTTCGACGAATCGAACCTTGGCTTGTACCGGGAGCTGGTAGAGAAAATCACCGTCTATCCCGGCAGTGTGGTAGAGATTTGGTTCCGTGAAATTCCCTTCGGCATGAAACTAAAAATTCGGTCCCATGGAAGGGCCGAAGACTACACCACAGAAATTCTTGAAACCGAAATTTTAACGCAACCTACCGAAAATAGCATTTATGCCCCAGAGGCTTCTTAAAAAGCATCCCTACAAAGCAAAAGCAGTCTCTGAAACCCGCTAAAATCAAGGGTTTCAGAGGTCCCCGCGCCCTGTGGGGCACCAGCGAATCACCTGTGCCGATATCCGTCAGTAACCCTGCCACTTCCCGGTACGGCATAGCATATCTCTGGGAAAGGTAACGCATACTCGCCGCCAATTCACCGTCCGGTCCTCCAAACTGGCTCATGATGACCATAGCTAACTTCGGGTTAGTCTGCTTAATGTTTACCGGATACTGTAATCTTCTTTCATAACTCCACATTACTTACACGCTCCTTCCCACGGCCACGGGTATTCTACCCATTTCCAACAATCATCGCAAAAACAATCATAGGAGGAAAGCGGTCCGTAACATGCCGTATATTCCTTTACCATCTGCTCTCTTACCGCGCACATATTCCGGTAATAGGCTAATGCCTCCTCACACTTCGGATGTGTATCCAAAAACAGGCGCGCCTCGTCCATGGCAAAGCTTGCTTCGTTTATCTTGTGCAGCAACGTCATTCTTTCTTTTTCAGCGCCCATCAGTTACATCTCCTTCCATAGAATTCAAGATCAAGCTCCTTAAAAATCGTACCGGTAGAGAACCCTTCACATACCTCATACAATTTTCTCCAGCTTTGCCACGGTACATATGCCATCGCAAGTGCCTTTCCCGGCATATCCTCATCGCAACAAACGCCATGCTTCTTTACTTCCCGATACATGGATTCCACCGCACAACCGCAGTAGTCCTCCTTCTTCTCCTCTTTCTTACAGCCACAATCCATACCCGGCATAACATCCGGTTTCTTACAACCGCAGTCCATATCCGGCTTCCTGCAATCGCAGTCCATGCCGCCCATGACATCCGGTTTCTTACAGCCGCAATCCATGTCGCCTATTACTTCCGGCTTCTTACAGCCGCAATCCATGCCACCCATTGCGTCCGGTTTCTTACAGCCACAGTCCATGCCGCCGGCATATCTTCTGTTTCCGTAGTTGCCATAATTCCTATAATTATTCATAGAATACTCCTTTCTTTGCTCTCCGTAATCTATCATATGAACCCCTTGCGGTTTTGTGCAACACGAATTTCCCTTGCAAATCATTTGCTGTAGAATTATAATAAATCTTGGAAAACACTTACAGATATTTTTGAAAAGCTCGGATTAAAAAGGAGAACTACACTATGGCAAGTACGGGAAAATGCGAATATTGCGGCGGAGTCATCCTCAGTAGCGACAAGACCTGTCCTACCTGTGGTGCTACCAACCTTCACTACGTGGAGGACGCACCCTCTGTGGTTCTGACACCGCATACCATAGAAGAGTTGGCGGAATATTGTGCGGAACGCAATATGCCCCTGCAGCGCATGCGATTCTTTATCGGAGAAAACTATCAAAAACCGAAAGCCTTCGGTATTTATCAAAACGGTGCAGGAGAGTTTGTCGTATATAAAAACAAAGCCGACGGCTCCCGCTCCATACGATATCTGGGACGTGATGAAGAATATGCGGTACAGGAGCTGTATCTGAAATTGCTGGACGAATGCCACAAGCGAAACATCTGGCCGGACACCCCGGACGGCAAGCCGCCGAAGATCACAAAAACTGCTCCTCCCAAGGGAAAGCAAAAGAGCTCCAAAGGCTGGTTGTTCTTTTTGCTCCTGTTTTTCGGTTTGATTGTAGCATATGTCGGTTATCTCTTTACAAGGGCCCTTTTTGTCAACATGGGCATTTTAGAGGAAGTCAAATTATGTATCTCTTCTTTTTTCGGTTTTGGCTTGTATTCTCTCTATAACCTGATTTATGTACGCATCGTACAAGTGGAACGGGAAAAACAAACAGGAACACACCGCCCGGATAAAAATACGTTCCTCAGAAAAGAACATTTTATTATCGGTGCCCTGTTCGCCACGGCAGTTACTGTTCTCAACCTGCTGTTAAGGCATCCGGTGTTTTACATGAATCTTTTGTTACTTGCCGGATTTTCCCTGTTTGGTTCCTGGTTACTCCCTCTGGGATTTATTATTTTAAATGATCTTCTGCGCTCACTGTTCAGAAAACTGTTTTCTAAGAAGAAACGAGCAAAGAAGAAGAAAGCAGAGGAATTTTCCTGGAAAACCATGGCCGTTATGTTAGCTGTCAGCACCCTTTTTATTACCGCCGTACCGATGATTGACGGCAATAAAAAGGAGGGCTACTATCAAACCTCCACCGGCATCTTTTATAAAATAGACAATGATGTGTACGAATACACCGATTCCGGTTGGGATTATACCGACTATTCTGCCGACTACCTGGACCCGGACGATTACGTCTATATGTACGATGACTCCTGGGACTCCGACTGGGGGATGAACTCTTACGACCGGTTCGAGGATTCTTCCTATTATGACAATTATAATAGTTCGGATTCCGACTACGACTCCGGCAGCAGTTTTGATTCCTGGGACAGCGGCGGAACCGACTGGGACAGTGATTGGTAATTTCCCATACAACAACAACAAAGAGCGATACATCCGACCTTCTTCGGATATACCGCTCTTTTACATTTCCGTTCGCCTTACATAGCTTCGGATTCCTCCGGCACTTGCGCCGCCGCCTTCCGTCTCTTCGCCAATATCCCGCCGATACGTCCCGTTTCCTTTGCGGAAAGTGATCCCCAACCGTTTGCCATGACCCGGTCAAACACTCCCAATTCCTTGGCAATTTCGTACTTTACCAGCTCCTCCGGCGATAATTCCTCCAACACAATCGGTTTCTTTTTCTTCATTCCGTCACCTGTTCCTTCCGTCTGTTTTTCGCCCCGCACCTTAGACGTAGGCCTTCCCTTACAGTATTTACCGATTCTGCCGCTTTATACCGCGTTTTTCTTTTTCTTTAAACTTCCCTTAAATTCCTCCCAGGCCTCACGAACTCCCGGCTCCGCCGCCACCACGTTCAGTTCCGCTCCGATAAACATAATGTACATACAGGCATACAGCCAGACCATACAAAGTACAATGGCAGTCAGGCTGCCGTACATGGCGGAAAAATTCGACATCCGGTCAATATAAAAGGAGTACAGATAAGAAAACCCCAGCCACCCGGCGGCACTAAGCACTGCCCCCGGAAGTTCTGTGGTGGCATGGTTCGATTTCCGGTTCGGAATCAACAAATACAGTCCCCAGAAAAAGCCGGTCAAAGCAAGAAAGGAAACCACGGTCCGCAAACTGATAATCAAAAAAGCCGCATGTTCCGGCAAAGGTAGCCGGCTCTGGATGTGTACATAAATCCGGTTTCCGAATACCAACAAAAGTAACGTTAACACCAATACCACCGCAAACACCAGCGTATATCCCACAGACCAGAACCGTAGTATAAAATAGTTTCGCGTTTCCTTATTTCCGTACACTGCATTCATTCCCCGGATAATGACGAGAAATCCCCGGGAGGCCGACCAAAGAGCCGCTGCCACCGAAATCGAAAGCAATGCTCCCGAGGTCTTTTGCAATACCTCATACAGCAGTACCCCGATAAAATCATGTACCGCCTGCGGAAATGCTGTTTGCACTGCCGCCAGAAGCCTCTCCGTTTCCACCGGCAAAAAACGCACCAGTGTCAACAAAAAAATCAGAAAGGGCAGAAAGGAGAGAATGACAAAAAAGGCGGTCTGAGCCGCGAAGGCTGACACGGTGTCCTCCCGCAGCTTCCTTAGAAACGCTTTTATCATACCATAACCGGCCCGTACCATACCCTCTCCTTTCTGCCCTGCCTTACTCAGTCATAAATAAACCCAAGCTCCGTCCCCGGATAATACTCTCCGATAATATCCTCACAGGTCTTTCCCTGTCGCGCCATGGCATCTGCACCGCACTGGCTCATACCCACGCCGTGTCCGTAGCCTCCGCCGGCCACCAGATACCCCGTGACGCCCCGATAGGTTCCCTTCTGCAGGGTAATAAACCCGCTGGGAAGTAACGCCGCACCTTCTACCTTCTCGCCGTTCTCCCGGTAAATCGTCGCATTTACCGGCGCCAGCACACTACGGATATTATATTCGTTTTTGATTAAGAATACTCCTTTTTCCGCTACCAAAAGCAGCTTTGTGACAATCTCTCCCTTTCCCTTTTCCTGCACCCGAATACTTTTTATTTCACCGACCGACTCTATGGTCTTACTGATATAATCCCCGGTAGTCCCATCGTAGGTTAATATCTGCTCCGGCACCGTCCGGTACCGCTCCTTCAATGTGGCTTCTACCCGTTCCGACAAATCTTCCAGGGAGAGAAAGGTCTGCCAGCGATACCAAGGGCTTTCCGTATCGTAACCGGTCTCCTTTGCCTGTAAATAAGGCACTGCCTCTGCATTTTCCCATACATCCTCCGCTGCCGCGGTATGCCCCGAGGAGGTGGAATAATAATAGCATTGTGCCACCTCACCCTCATAAAACAACACCTGCCCATGGGTTTCTTTCACCGCCAGTATGGCTTCCTCCGTCTCCGGGGTATTGTTGTACACCTGGCAGGCCGTGCTGTCATCCACATGGGCGCCGTAGGCCGCATACCGATTGGCCAAAAACTCGGTATAGGCATAGCTCCGGGCGCAAATCGCCTGAGCCTTCAACGCCTCCGCTCCGAAGGAAGAGGGCATCTCACTGGGCAGCACCGCATACAAATACTCCTCCATGGTCACTTCATTCACCAGAAGCAGACCTTCCTCCCTTGCCTCGATCTCCAGTGTCCCCCGGTACGAGGGTATTCCCCCTGCACGTGTGATGCTGTACACAGTGATTTTCCCATCCGCTTTATCCGGCGTCACTACCTTTCTTCCCGCCTCCATGTCAAACTCTTTTTCCGATAAACTGCATCGTTCTCCCGCCCCGAAATGCTTTTTTTCTTCCCCTGTCTCCACCGTAAAGCCGCAATCCGCCGTAAACTCTACCGTTTCATGATAATATCCCCGGTAGCCGTCCGTTCCCAACAGCACCCGGATCTTCTTAAGCTCCGGCGCCTTTGTAAGCAGTGCCGCACAAAGCGTTCCGTTCTCTAAAATAAACTCCGTTTCTTCGGAGCCCACCAGCACCTTCCCTGTAGGTTCCTCCGCCAAACCGCCGTACAGCCGATATACCCGGAAGCTTTCTGCCAAAGGAAGTACTCCGTAACCTGCCAGTTCGATACCGTTCTCATCCGCCTGCAATACCTTTGCCGTAATTTTATCCGGTTTTATAACAAGAGCTGTGATTTTATCTCCCTGTACCGTCAAATCCCCCACACACTCCGAAAGCGCCTCCTGCACCTTCCCTTTTGTGGAAAAGGTCTGCTCCTTCCCCTCATAAAAAAAGGTGATACTCTCCTCCGATGATGCCATTATCCACACATTTTTTAACTCCCGAGGCTCTGTCACCGCCGGTGTCGGTGTTCCGGATGGGGCTTCCCCTTCTCTCCCAATCCCCTTTTCCCTCAAAAAAAACAGCAGTACCGCAAAAAGAAGTACCGCCGTCAGAACTATGATTCTTTTTTTCATACTCCCTCCGGACAATCTTTTTTATAAACCTATGATGTCCGAAAGTAAAATATACCAGTCCGATGAGGGCCTGTTTCTCCTCACCGTATTCCTCCCTACTCTTCCTCTTCCCCTGTCAATCTTCTTCCCAAGCGTGAGAAAACCGCCTCAATCAGAAGCTGTAACAGTAAATAGAACATCACCGCACATGCAAGGGCAAAGAACGGATACCGGGTCTTCAAACCGTTTACAAGCATCACCTGTGCCAAATCATTGACGCCGATGAGTCCTACCAAAGAAGACATCTGCAGTAAAATGCAAACCAGACGCTTGATTTCAAACAGGGACTGCTCCGTCACAAACGGGAGCAGTGCCGAGAAAAACTCTCTTCTGGCTCTGCGATTGACTGCTGCACTTCGGGCCTCCGCTTCCTTTTTGATGTTCCTGGATAAAATGTCCGAAAGGTGTCCGCCGGCATACAGTCCGAACACAAGCACCGCAATTAACAAACCGCCCCGGTGCATTCCGCCGAGAAAGGTATAGTACCACAGCAAAAGTGCCAGATAAAGCGGCGTTCCTTTCGTCAAAAAGGCAACGGCCGTTCCCAGACGTCGCAACCACTTATACCCGGAGGTACGCAAAAACGATAACACCGCCGCAACTACAGCACCTACCGTCAGAGCCAATACAAAGACAAGGAGCGTAAATACGCAGCCTTTTATAATACGCAGATATGCTCCGCCTCCGATTAAATTGTTATATACCGCATCATAAATATTCCGTATCATGCTTTTGATTCCTCCGTTTCCCTTTTCCTTCCACCGATCCGTTATTCCAACACCAGGTACTCATATTCCTGCATGGTGTAATATCCCTTGGTTACAAGATAGTCCTTCTTCCCCGGGGATGTATTTTTACTGGTACCGTAGGCAAACAGCAAATCCACCTTCCCGCTGTTCAGTACGGTAAAACTGTCCCTCGGTTCTATCACCACCGTCTCAAACCGGTATCCGGTCCGTTTTTCCAATTCTTCCAAAAATGCCACGGAAAATCCGCACGGAGTGCCGTTCTCATCCACACAGTCAAGAGGCGGTACCGTCCCCGTTACTCCCACATACAAAGGTCTCTTCCCGGAGGAAGCTTTGTTTTCATACAATTTCAACGGTTCCTCTGCCTCTACATAAGCCACCGTCAGTGTTTCTAACATTCCGTCCTCGGAAAGCTCCGTAATCGCCGCATTCAGTTCCGCACACAGTGCCTCGTCTTCGTTACGTAACGCCATGGCAAAGGAAAGGCGTCCGCCTCCCTCTACGCCGTTTGATGTATCTGCCGGTGCCTGCACACGGCTAAGTCCTTCCTCCGTCCGAAGCAAATACTCTGCCGTCACATCCGGACAGCAAATCACATCCGCACGACCGCTTCTTAACTCATACAACAATTCATCCATATCCGATACCCCATGGTATCCGGAAAGCTTCGTCCCGAGAATGGTTTCAAACAATACCTCCGCATTCTCCTCCGGGAGTCCGGCCGCATCAATTCCCGCCATCACACAGCCTGTCAACTGCTCCGACGATGTGATTGCCTTTCCTTTTGCATCCGGCTTTGCAAAGCCCGTCGCCGTCGCAATCAGTAACAGTATCACCGCTACCGCCACGGCCCAAAAACCGATTACACCTTTCTTCATGTCTACCTCCCTTTACTCTACCCTAAGTCCGATAATCCGCTCATCTCTGGTTCCTACCACAATCGTATTTCCGAACACCGCCGGTGTTGCCTCCAACGTTGTGTTCAGTGCTACGGAATCCAGTAATGTTCCGTTTGTTCCGTTAAACAGCAGCACCGTTCCGTCGGAACAACACTGTACCAGATATACGTTCCCGTTTTCGGCATACAGCGTCGCGGTGGAGCTCCACGCATAATTTGCAAGCTCCGTCAACCATACCGACTCTCCGGTCTTACGATCCAAGGAAACCAGATAACCGGAAGCCAGACTCGGGGTCCGGGATACAGAATAAATAATCTGTCCTTTGATAGCTCCCTGCCCCAGTACACCGGTAGCCAGGATGCCGCCCTCCACGCCGTCCACATTGTGACAAGAAAAAGGCTTCTTCCAGACAACACTTCCGTTTGCCGCATTTAACTTATAAATCGCCACTTCCCCCATAGAATGCTCATCTAACATTGCCTCTGTCAGGGTTGTTGCCAAATAAATAAAATCTCCGTCCTCTTCCTCGGAATAAATCGGAGAGGAGTTCACATCTCCGTACACATCCTGAGCCCATACCATGGACATGGTATTCACATCCAGGCAGTAAAATACGCCGCCGTTATCGCCCACATACAAATAGTTGTCGTTTACTACCGCGGAGTTTTCCATTCCCCAGGTAAAAGCATCTTCGGTCGCTCTTGTTGTAGTATAAGTATAATCCGCCACATGCTCCGGATTTACCGAAAGCGTACCTGCCTCGGCATCATACTCCGTATTTAATTTTACGGTATACAATACACCGTTTTCTCCCGGATAAAAGAGGGTGTCCGTCTTTGCATCAATCACCGGAGAACTGTCATACGCGTGGAATGTACGGTGAGCCATTTCATCGTTATAGCCGAACTCGTACAGCTTTGTCCCGTCAATCAGGCTGTAAATATAGGCTCTTGGACTCACATTCTCCCCAAACAATCCTGTCTGGGCATCTCCGGACCCTAACACCAGAAGCGGAATTCCCATTGGGTGCAGGGACGCCGTCCCTTTAAATACCATACCTACATGAATCGCAGGTCTGCTCTCGCTACCATCCTCTAAGTCAAGGAAATGAATATATCCGTCCATACCGGAATAAATCACTTCCGTAAAATTCTCCTTTGCTTTCTTTTCCGGATACAAATTCATAATTTGCTTTGTCTCCTCCGGCCAGGAAATAATGAGCGGCTGTCCGGTCCAGCCGTTACCGGACCAATAGCTTGTCCCGCTTGACTTAAGAAGCCTTCCGGTATCATAGGACCAGAAGTCTTCTGCAAACCGTTCGTTTTCAATCTGCGCCGTTCCGTAAGAGGTGGCGGTTCTGTGATAATTTCCCCGGAAGGTAAAGATACCCTCTACCTGCCCGGTAATCAGCTCATCCTCAAAGGAAACCGGCTCCGGACGCATATACGCATAATCCTCGTTCCACACAAGGGTCTCACCACTCTTTGTAAAACGGATGGTCTCGGTAATTCCCAATACGGAAGGGTCCGTAAGGGTCGTACAAGTGGCCCTGCCGTCCGCACCGGCCGTATTCTCCGGATGATACTCCGTGGCCGCCATTCCCGTAGTATCATGTTTTAAATTATATAAATAGCGGATACCCCCCGCCGATGAAATCTTTTTGAACATAAGCAATCCCGCTCCGCAACCGAGCAGAAAAAGACCGCAAAGCACAACTATCGCAATCTTTGTACGTTTCTTCATTCCCAACATCCTCCTGTTCCCATTCTCCCACACACTTTGCCGGGTGTGTCCTTTCCGATAACACCCGCCTCTACGTCCTCTTCCGCCCTACACTTACAGGTTTCTCAGTACCGACTGCAAATCCTGCACCGTCGCCACTTCAATAACCTGAATCTTTTCAACCTTTTTCTCACCCTCGACCTTCTTCCGCTTCGGTACAATAACGGTACGGTATCCCATCTTTTCCGCCTCCGCAATCCGGGCCTGCATCATATTCACCGCACGAATCTCACCGGTCAATCCGACTTCACCGAAGGCTACCGTTCTCGGCGGAAGCGGTCGGTTGCGATAGCTGGAGAGTAACGCCAGCACAATCGCCAGGTCCAAAGACGGTTCTGTTATCTTCATACCGCCTGCCACGTTAACATAGGCATCACAGCCTGCCAGAGAAATACCGAGGCGCTTCTCCAACACCGCCATCAAAAGCGTGACACGATTATAATCCGTGCCTGCCGCCGTACGACGCGGCATATTAAAACTGGTAGGAGAAACAAGTGCCTGCACCTCCACCAAAATCGGACGGGTCCCTTCCATTGCCGCGGTCACAACAGAACCGGGCTCGTCCTCGGGACGCCCCTCCAACATATATTCCGACGGGTTCTTCACCTCTCGAAGTCCCGCACCTGCCATTTCAAACACACCGATTTCGTTGGTGGAACCAAACCGGTTCTTCACTGCACGGAGAATACGATAGGAGATGTGGCTCTCACCCTCGAAATACAGCACTGTATCCACCATATGCTCCAACATACGCGGTCCTGCCACCACGCCCTCTTTGGTCACGTGGCCGATAATAAATATGGTAATTCCCAGACCCTTTGCCAGACGAAGCAGGGACGCCGTCGCCTCCTTAATCTGTCCCGGGCTGCCCGGTGCCGCTTCCGTCTCCTCCCGGTATATGGTTTGGATGGAATCGATAATCACTACTTCCGGCGTAATCTGCCGGATGGTTTCTTCCACACGATTTAAGCTCGTCTCCGCCAACAGAAGCGTACTGCCATCCGTTACCTGTAAGCGGTCCGCCCGCATCCTTATCTGGCGGATGGACTCCTCACCGGATACATACAGCACCTTCCGCTCCTTCTTTGCCAATGCATAACACATCTGAAGCAAAAGCGTAGACTTACCGATACCCGGGTCGCCGCCTACCAGAACAAGAGAGCCTATCACGATACCGCCGCCCAGCACCCGGTCCAGTTCCCCGATACCGGTAACCATCCTCTCTTCTTCCCCAGTGTCTACCTCGGACAGAAGCACCGGCTCTGCCGCAGATAACGACGAAACGCCGTAAGCAGACTTCACTTTCCCTGCTTGCGGCGCTTCTACCAAAGAATTCCACGCCTTACAGCCCGGACACTGTCCGAGCCATTTCGGCGATTCCATTCCACATTCTTTACAAAAAAATACTGCTTTCCCTTTTGCCATAACTCCCCCGCATACCTTACTGCTTTACTACGCGTACCTCGGAACCTCTTCCCGCTGTAAGCTCCAGGCTGAATACCAGCTTACCGCCCAGATTCGTCTTCATCTTACCGATGTTGGTACCGTCGATATAGAGCTTATATTCGGTCTCTGCCTCTAAGCCCAATGCCACCTGGGTATCGGTGGTGCCTTTCACGGTCATCGTAACTTCTTTATCGTTTGCGGAAAACTCGGTTACATCCGTACCCGGTACCGACTCGTAGGCGAACATGCCGTTGCGCTCCAGCTTCGTAATCTCCTGGAACGTCTTCACTTTATACAAATCCCCGCCAAACTCAAAACCGTCGGCCTTCGCCTTTGCTGCCAGCGTATAATCTCCGAACGCAAGCTTTCCGTTATCCTGAACATAAATCAATTCTGCCATTTCTTTATCCTCCTGTAACAGCCGTCCATCTGTTATTTGTTACAATATCAGTATAGCACAACTTCCGCTGATTTTCCACAAATTTTCACAGATTCATAAAAAGCTAACAAATCCTTTACATTTTCTTCGCTTTCCTGATTCTGCGCAGATAAAGAGCCTCCTGTGTTGCATCCTTTGACTGAACCGAAAGTGCAACCGTATCACCGCTTTCGATTTTGCCGCTTAAAATCTCCTCTGCCAGCATATCCTCCAGATGTACCTGCACCGCACGACGAATCGGTCTTGCACCGTACTTTTCGTCAGAGCCCTTCTTTACAATGAACTCCGCAACGGCGGTATCCGGCTTTAAGGTAATGGCAAGCTGTTCCTTGCAACGCTTTACCACCTCTGCCACCTGAAGGCCCGCGATCTCCTTTAATGCCTCCGCGCCCAACGGCTTAAATACGATGGTTTCATCAATACGATTGATGAACTCCGGTTTGAAGTTATGTTTTACCTCCTCCATCACCGCACTGCGCATCCGCTCGTAATCCGCCGTCTCATCCGGCTTATTTAAAAAGCCCAGATTCTTCGGCTCCATAATCCGGCCCGCACCGGTATTGGAGGTCATAATAATAATCGTATTCTTAAAGCTGACCCGTCTGCCCTGGGCGTCCGTGATATGACCGTCCTCCAGCACCTGAAGTAAAATATTAAACACATCCGGATGTGCCTTTTCCAATTCATCAAACAGCACCACAGAGTACGGATTCCTGCGAATCTGCTCACTTAACTGACCGCCCTCATCATGGCCCACATACCCCGGCGGAGAACCGATCATTTTGGACACACTGTGCTTCTCCATATACTCAGACATATCCACGCGAATCAGGGCATCTTCTTTTCCGAATACCGCTTCCGCAAGTGCCTTTGACAGCTCTGTTTTACCCACACCAGTCGGTCCCAGGAATAAAAAGGAACCAATCGGGCGCTGCGGATTCTGCAAGCCCACACGGGCACGACGAATGGCTCTGGCCACTGCCAGCACCGCATCCTCCTGACCGATCACACGCTTACGTAAAATCTCCGGAAGCTTCAAGAGCCGCTCGCTCTCTTCCTCGCAAAGCTTAGCTAACGGAACCTTCGTCCATGCGGAAATTACATCCGCAATCATATCCTCATGAAGCACCGGCAGGACCTTCTCTTCCGTCTCCTGCGCTTCCAAGCGCGTCTTCAAGCGTTTTTGCTTTGCTGCTACCGCAATGGCACCTTCACTGTCACCGGATAATAACAAACGCTCCTTCTCTGCCTGAAGCTCTGCCAGTTGTTTTCTTTTATCCTTCTCTGCCGGCGCCGCCGTAAACTCCGTCAAGCGAAGCTTAGAAGCAGCCTCATCCAGCACGTCGATTGCTTTATCCGGTAAAAAGCGGTCATTAATATAACGCTCGGACAGCTTCACTGCAGCCTTTACCGCTTCATCGCTGATGACAATCCCGTGATGTTTCTCATAAGTCTCCCGAAGGCCGAATAAAATCGCCTCCGCCTCGGAAAGAGACGGTTCCTCTATGACAACCGGCTGGAATCTCCGTTCCAACGCCGCATCCTTCTCAATGTATTTGCGATACTCTTCTCTTGTGGTAGCTCCTACCACCTGAAACTCTCCCCGCGCCAGTGCCGGCTTCATAATATTGGAAGCATCCAAAGCACCCTCTGCACCACCGGCTCCGATAATCGTGTGCAACTCATCAATAAAAATCAACACGTTGCCGTCTGTAATCGCCTCGTCCATAACCCGCTTAATCCGCTCCTCGAACTCACCGCGGTACTTGGTCCCTGCTACCATAGCAGACAAATCCAATGACAACAGACGCTTTTTCTTCATATTCTCCGGCACATTCCCATCCGCAATACGTCGCGCAAGACCTTCCGCCACTGCCGTCTTACCCACACCCGGCTCACCTACCAGGCAAGGATTATTTTTGGTTCTACGGCTTAAAATCCGAATGACACGACTGATTTCTTCCTCTCGTCCGATGACCGGGTCCAACTTCCCGTTCCGTGCCGCCTCTGTAAGATCCTTACTGTATTTTTCCAGAAGTCCGCTCTCTGTCTTCTGGGTACGACTGCGACTTGTAGCATACTCCGCCTTGGCCCGGTTCGCATCGATTCCCATGGCTTCCAGCGTCGCAAAATAAAGTTTCTGCCCCTGAATGCCCAAAGTATTTAACAAACGTACCGCAATACAGTCCGTCTCCTGTAACACCGCCAGCAATAAATGCTCCGTTCCTATCTTTTCACTATTGTACCGGCCGGCCTCTGCCTCCGCCTGTTCTAAAATCCGTCCGAGCCGTGGTGTATTCTGTATCTTCTTTCTCCGGTCACCCTTTTGCGGAGTAATGAGCTGCGCAATCAGTTCATCCAGCTTCCCTGCCTGAATCCCGTTATTTTGCAGCACTTCCTTTGCCACACATTCTTCCCGAAGCAACGCTACCAGCAAATGTTCACTACCGATATATCCGTGAGACAAATGCTCCGCCGCCTGTCTTGCGTATCGTAATACCTGTTCTGCCTGTTCGGTATACAACTTTCCCATACTGTTCCCTTTCTGCCGTCAAAAACTAAACTTGAAACTCCCGTAACACCTCATCCGTTACCCCGTGAATCTCCTCCTCGGAAAGCCCCCGGCACAGGGCCTTCGCCAAAGAAATACGCATTTCGTTTTTCAATTGCTCCATGGCCCGCAGCTTATCCGCCGTAACTGCGATTACCGCGCCGTTTCTGCGGTCCAGGCGTAAATAGCCCTCCTGGCGCAAAATCGCATAGGCCTTGTTCACCGTATGCATATTGATGCCGATATCCTCCGCCAGATCTCTTACCGACGGTAAGGTTTCTCCCGGCAACAGCTGGGCATTGGCGATCCCGTAAATAATCTGATTGTAAAGCTGTACATACAGTGCTTCCTGACTTCCGAAATCAATTCGAATTACCATCTGTCACCGACCTCCCTTCCTGTCCGTTATATACTGTCATCCAAATCCGAGTCTCCCGACTGACCCTGTCGGTATAATTTTACTACAACTAAAAGCAAAAGTACACTAAGTCCCAAAAACATTGCCAGCATAAAAATTAAAAATACCTGCTGTCCTTTATATTGATCCAGCATTTCGTAAAGAGCATGATTGTCTTCCTCCACCACCTGCCGGATTTCGATTCTCTCTTCATCATAGCGCTGCAGCGTCTGCTGTCGTCTGTCGTAGCGGTAATATCCGCTGATTCCAAACTCATCCTCCAGCACCAATACATAAAACTCGCTGTCCGGCTTGTCACGCTTCACATACGCCTTAATACGGACTCCGTCCACATACAATACCGTTTCCTCGTATCCTGTCGGCGCCACATAGGCCCCCGGCTCCTCGGATACCTTGTACTCACCGGCAAAAGATATCACCACCCTGCCGTCCTCATCCGTGGCATGAAGCCCCGGCTCGTATCCATCGATTGCAGGCACTGCCGGCGCTTTGGTGGGTTCCGGTGTCTCTTCCTGTCTGGTCACATATAGATAATAGTGCTTTTCGGTCCCGTTCTCGGCGGTTACCGTTACAACTACCGTATTGCGGCCCACCTTAAGCCCCGTACTTCCGTTTACGCCTACCACCGCATTCTCGTCCTCGGTCAAGGCGCTGACTACAATCCGCTCGGACTCATATGGTACGGTCACCTCGTACTCCCGCACCGTCGTGGCAAAGGCCGGAGAAATCTTTCCGGGACTCACCTTCAAAGCGGACAAATTTGCGTTATCGGACGCATCCTGCGCCGCCTCTACCGCAAGCGTCAGTACATTACTGGATACGGACATGGCACCGTCTATCCCGTAGGTATACACAATGGGACGGCTGTCCAAAGACAGGTCACATACACCTCTGGACAAAGCGCGAAACCTCATCACATACTTTCTGCTGCCTACACTTGGAGAAGCTCCCATATCCGCGATTTTTAACATACCGGCACCTCCCGTAAAACAGGAAGGTGCCGTCACAAATTCTATTACATCTGCATTGTAAATAAGATAAGCCTCAAAATCTCCGATGACGGCCGCCTGCGCAGACTCTCCCTCCGCCGGCTGTACGTTAATCCAGAGAGTTACTTCAAACTCCTCTCCCACACGTACCGCATCGTTTTCCGCCTGCAACTCAATGGTTGCTACCGCTGCCTGTGCCTGCTTCGGTGCACAAAAGAGCAACCCCGCAAACACAAGCAAAACCAAAACCGGAACCCGTTTCATTTTAAATCTCCTCTGCTATTCTCTTACCACACACAATACATACTCTCTCTTGGAACCGTCTTCTGCAATGACCGCCACAATAAAGGTATTCATTCCTACGGAAAGAGACTGATATCCTCCTCCGAATACCGTAGCCTTTTTGCTTACGGTCGTGGCATCGATGGTAATCACCTCCGTGCTGTTCGGTACAATAATGGAATAATCCGTTACGGTCGTTCCGTTAAAGCTCGGCGTCAATGCATAATTGGTGCCGTCTACCGACTTCACGGTCAGCTTTGACAGGTAATTGTTCGGATTGTATGCAACCGTCGGTTCAGGGCATGCCTGGGCCGGCATATTCAAATATACCGGTACGGAGAATACAACCGGACTATCCGTTGCCCCCGCATAAGCCTGGGCGGTCTTTTTACCCTCCGAAGACGGAGCCGCCACGTTTGCCATGTACTGATGACTGTATGTATACGTCGGAGTCATATTAAACTTCTGTAAATAAATCGTATTCTGTCCGCGGTTAATGTAAGAGCTGCCGATAATATAAGCACCACCCACAATCGCACTATAGCGATTATCCCACGGAATCAAAGAAGCATCGTTTAACGCATCATTGGTACTGCTTCCGTACTTTGCATACTTCAGACCGTTTGCAATCGCACCGCCGGCCTGTGTACTATGGTATGCCCCGATATTGTAAAAATTATACAAGCCTTCGAAGCCTTTTACCGTACCGGTGACACTGTTACTTACCGTAGAAGTACCGGTTACAACCTCCTGCTTTACACGGGTGGCAAGATGATACGGACTGACGCCGGAATATTCCGCCGCCTTAATAAAGGTCTCCGCATAGCTGATGGTTTGCTTTTCTCCGGAAGCATCCTCATATACATAGGTACTTCGGTACAATGGGGTATACTTTAAAATATTTTCTACACCGTCCACATCCTGATAAGACGGTTCGTAGTTTAATACCTCAAACTGGAACACCGACTTTTCGTCTAAGAAATTACGCGGGTCCATATAGTACTCCAACGCTGCCTTTGAGGCCGTCACCCAGGTAGAACCGTCATATACGATAAAACTGTCCGTCTTCCAGTTATACGCGCCCTCTTCTAAGGACTTCCATGCAATACCGGAGCTGTTCGGAATCAAATTCTTACCCGGAATATTTTCTTCTTCAATTGCATCATCCCAATATAAATTCGTATGGTATGCCTTAAACACCCAGTTCGGGTATTGAATATGTAATGCACGCAAATACGGTTTATAAGACTCCGGGAACCGCTGTAATTTCAGGTTCAACTCAAAGTCTGCACTCACCTCCGGAGAATCATCCTCATCTCCCCAAATATCAATACTCGGAGACGAGGTCGGTCTCGGGGTAGGAGTAGGAGGTGCTTCGCATGCGGTGAGACGCTCCTCTAAAATGTACCCGTAATAGTTCAAATTCAAGTAGGTTACGCCTACATGGCAGTATACAGAACCCTTCTCATCCACATAACGGTCATATACCTTCAGATAAGTATCTTTTGTAACAATAACCGCCCGGCTGGCACTTCCTTTTACTTTTACGCTTCCGGAACTGCTCTCCGGTAAACTCTTTAAAACCATAGAAGAAGCATTCGGATGTGACGCATGAGCCCAGCCCGTCTGTACCCCAGCCATATTTTCCTTTGCTTCGGTCCAAGGCGTCGGTCCGGATGTCGGTGTTGCACTCGGTGTAAGTCCCGGTGCCGCCGTCGGACGAGGAGCCGCCGTAACCGGAGCCTCGCACTCCGTAACATAATCCGCCAAAATATATCCGTAATAGGTCGTTCCTCCGCTTGTAAAGCCTACATGGCGGTATAACCTGCCGTTATCACTTTCGTACACATCATACAGCATCAAGAAATTATCTGCTTTTATGGTAACCGGATTGGAACCACCTTTTTTCTTTACACTCTCCGCGTCACTTTGCGGTAACGCTTTCAGCACCATGGCGGAAGCATTCGGGTGCTTCGCATGTCCCCAGCCCTGCTGGGTTCCTTCCGTATTCTCCTTTGCCTCGGATCCCGGACGTGCTGCCGGTGTCGGTGAAGGCGTCGGCGTCGCGGTCGCCTTCGGGGTTGCCGTCGGCTTCGGTGTCGCAGTAGCATCCGGTACCGGTGTCGCCGTCGGTTCCGGTGTCGTATCCGGCTTCGGCGTTGCGGTCGGTTCCGGTTCCGCTGTTACATCCGGAGTCGGTGTCGCCGTCGGCTCCGGCGTCGGGGTAGGTGTCGGTACTACTACCGGCTTACCCAACCTCAATGCATCGGCCGGTGCAAAACCTGTAATCCGTTCGCCTTCCTTTTCTACAACCACGGAAAACCATTTCCCATCAACCGCAGTCTGCTCTCCTGTGAGGGAAATCACCGTATCCTTCGAAAGTACCGCTACAGCACCATCGGCAGTCTTTACATATGCCGCACTGTCGGAAGCCTCGGAACGAAGGCGTACTTGCTTGGTCAATACCGCATCCGGATAAGTCGTATACTCTAAACGGATGTAATCACTCAATACATAGCCCCGGGCTTCGCCCACACTGACCTGATACCATTTATCCTCTCCATCGTAGGTCTCCCCCACGACAGTCACTTTATCGTTCATTACAAGAACCCGGACAATATCATACCCCGTACCGGCCCCGCCACGCAAATTCAACTGAGTAGCCGAAACTGTTGCCGGATACGCATAAGACGCCTCTCCCGACGGAGTTTGTGTCGGCACCGGCGTAGCCGTCGGAGTCGGTGTAGCTGTCGGTGTCGGAGTGGCTGTCGGAATCGGTGTAGGTGTCGGTTCCGGCTGAGACAGTTGCAAATACTCACCGAATACATAACCGGTCTTCTTTACACCGTCAATCTCCACTTCGATACAATACCATTTATCATTTCCCGTATAACAACTGCCGGTAGCGGTAACCTTCTGATTATTGCTCAAAACAGCCACAATTCCACTATTTGTATTCGGCTTTTCACGCATATTCAGACTGGTGGCAGTAACCGTAGCAGACACCCTGTAATCCGCTATCAAACCATCCGGAACAGGCGTTGCCGTCGGTACCGGGGTTGCGGTCGGTGTCGGAGTAGCCGTCGGCATCGGTGTCGCCGTCGGAACCGGCTGATCTAACGTAATATACAAACCATACACATAGCCGGTCTTTGTCACACCGCCCTCCGTAAAGGAAATGCGATACCATGTATCTCCGTTTACTGTAGCAATTCCTATAGCAGTTACGGAAGCACCGTAACGCAGAGAAGTAATGAGTGCATTGCTTGTTCCCGCTCCGTCACGTACATTTAATGTACCTGCCGTAACCGTTGCCGGGACGGAGAACTCAGCCGCATAATTTCCGCCGGACTGTGTCGGCGCATTGGTCGGTGCAGGCGGCGCGGTCGGCTTCGGCGTTGCTGTCGGAATCGGTGCATTCAAGGTCACATACGGTGCATAAGCATAGCCGGTCTTTGTGGTTCCTCCGGACTCATAGGACACCTTGTACCATTTCTCACTGCCGGAATAGGTCTCACCAAGGACCGTTACCTTCGCTCCGCTCTTTAACGTATCTAAAAGCGCTCCGGATGTCCCGGCGCTCTGTCTGATGTTTAATTCCGTTACCCAGATTTGTCCCGGAAGCGTATACTCCGTTGCCAAATTTCCGGAGGAAACCGGGGCCTTTGTTGCAGTCGGCGCTTTTGTCGGCGGCGGAGCCACCGTCTCCTCTACTTCTACGTACTTGCCGCTGATATACCCCTTTACGGTCTTGCCGCCAAAGGCAGTTACGATATAATACCAGCCGTTCTCTTCCCCTAAAATGTCTACCACGGCATTCTTTGACAAATATACATCCTGGCCATCCACCGTCAGCTTACTGTAGCTGGTGCTCGGGCCGCTTCTCACATACAAACTGGACGCAATAATCGTACCTTCCTGTGCCGCTTGCGGTCTCACAGGAGCTAAGCCTACCGTATTTCCGAACAACAGTCCCGCACACAGTAGCATTGCAATCGCCCGGTGGCTGCGTCTCCATCCTTCTCGTAACTTCATTTAACTCTCTCCTTTATTAACGTATCTTACTAAACCTCATCTATTGTTCCATATCTTGTAGATATACCATATCCATTCTACCATTGTAAGTATAAGACTACTATATGTCAGATTCATGTCAGTAATAAAAAAAGACGCCGGGGAACCCTGTCTCCGCAATACAGAGAGGAACACTCCCCGACTATCTGTCGTTTCCTTATCTTCTTTTCTTATTCGTCTTTTTCTTCTGTGTTGCATTTTTCGTAGACGTTGCTTTTGCATCCTGCACACCATCCGCTTTGACATCTTGCAAAGCTTCTGCCGTCTGTAGCACAACCGCTTTTGCCTCCTTGGAGGTTGTCACGTTCACTGCCTGCAAAGCTTCCTGCTCACGGCTCTTTGCCACCAGCACATTTGCCGACAGTCCCAGTGCAATCATGCCCCAAAATACCGGCGCCGTTACTACCATAGAGTCATTGGAAATGCCGGAAATCACATAGCCGATACTACCGATAAGTGCTGCAATACCAAAGGCCTCCGTCTGGGTACTAAGCTTACGGAACGCATACAAACGCAGACTCCACACCGCATACCAGCCGTAGAACACCAACAGACAAAGCAGAGACAGTACACCGGTCTGTACGCCCACCTGAAGGTACCAGCTGTGCGGTTTCGTCATGACCTGTCCTACAAAGCCCATCTCTCTCATCTTTAAATAATCATTCTGCGGATATTCCAAAATAAAGGTATCCGGTCCGGAACCGAGGAAAATGTGCTTCTTTAACAGCGGAATCGTTCTGCTCCAAATATAACCTCGCCCGGAGAAGAACTTCTGATAATTTTCAAACCCTACAGAGTCCGCCATTACCACATCCGACTGTTTATATACTTCACTGCCATCCTCTGCCTGATACTTTGTCACATACTGATAGGTCTCGCGTTCTGCGTTATAGGTAAACGGCCATTCCCCGTCAGCCTTTAACAGCATTCCCCAAGTGCCTTCCTCATCTACCGGCACCGGAAGCACCTGCAGCTCCGTTAGGGCCGGATGCTCGAAGCGGAAAATATCCTCCGTCTCCTCTTTCACTACAGCAATCTGTTCGCCGCCCTTCTCTGCTGCATAAACACCATAATACCCATCTTCCGTATACAAATACAAATCTACTGTCACATCATTATAGGTGAAAACCACACTTTTCTCTGTGGTGTAAATCTCCGTAAGACCGGTTTTCCGCACCGTTGTACCGTCCACTACTACAGTTTCCACCACTTTTTCTTCATCCATATTGAAAATATTTTTCAAACGGTCAAAAATCAAATTATCATTATATGCATTTACCAGTAATACAATTACAACTGCCAGATTTACTGCCGGTATGGATAAATACCAATACTTAATAATTCCTTTAAAGCAAACAACCAAAGCAATGCAAAGAGCCACAATTGCAGCAATTAAACCGGCACGGGAACGGCTGGACAACAGCGCCACCGTCACCAAAACAAAATCCGCAATATGCCAGATGCGACGCCACTTATTCTTTTCATATAACACCAATAATGCTAAGAAAGGGACCACAAAGGATCCGTACACACCGAGATAGTTCGGGTTATACATGGTGGCCATGGCCTGTCCGTCTACAAAGTTTAAAGACAATTTTCCTCCGACAGCATCCAAGAAGCGCTCGGTTGTAATTAACTTCTGCGTCAAACCGTTTGCCAAAAAGTCAAGGCCCAAGCCCTGAAGCGTACCGAGAAGACCGATAATCGTAGCACTAAAACAGATAGCATCCGTCACTACCTGTAGCTCCAGCTCCTCCTGCGCGTACAAATACACATAATAAACAATGGCCACATAGCCCAGCAATACCCATACGGTCTCAAACTGCTCGTATCCGCCACCGAAAGAAAAGCTGTGATGAACGGAAAAGAGTGCCGATAAAAGGCACAGTGCACCGTAACCCAACAGCGGAATCATTAGCTTCAGAAATGGAATCTTTTTCTTATCCTTCCGCAGACGCACCACTATGCAACCTGCCATCACAAACATCAACAGCATCAGCACCAGCGACTTGGAGGCCAGGAAAAACTCGTAATACACCTCCGTTGTTCCGAACCATCCGTACGATGTCAGCTCCGTCTCATGCGTATACTGCCTTACAATCAACGGCACAATACCAACCATAAGAAGAACCGGCAACATCCGTAACAACGCTCCCAAATATCCTTCCTTCGGTAAATTCCATTTCGATTTATGATAATACTTTTTTCCCATCTCTAATCATTCCCTTTTATTATTTGGGACAAACCATCCCACATACCATTATACACATTTTATGAATTTGTTCAAGTTATTTATTTTTCCACTCCCGGCAAGTACCAATACCTTCCTATCCCTTGATAAAGAGGAACATAGAAAAAAAGCCCCCGCGGTTACCCGCGAGGGCTTGATTTTAGTTATGAACGATACTCGTTTCGATAACGATGGTATTAATTACTTTCTAACTAATACTACGTTAACCGGAATCTCGTATGCTACATACTCGTTGGTAGCAACAGCCTCGTAAACGGTGATGGACTCAACGTATACAGAACCGGTACCTACAGTAGCATCATACTTAACATCAACCATCTTGCCTTCTGCAGTAAGATCTACTTCCTTACCATCTCTGCCGTTGAACTTGAAGCACTTAAGAAGTGCAGTCTTGTAATCAGCAACATAACCGTTTCCGATTGCATGATTGAAGCTATCACTCATATCGATTTCGTTCTTCTCCTGGCCTGCAAGAGTGTATGCACCCTTATCACCTACGGATACGTAGCAGGAGTTAACGTCAACCTGAGTAAGGTCACCGTCAGCATAGCTGAGGTAGAGCTCGAATACATAGTTACCAGCACCGGTGGTGTTGTAGGTAACAAGCTTCTTACCTGCACCGATTGCACTGCCGCTTGCTGCATCAGAAAGCTCACTGAGCTTAATGGATACGCTGGTGCCATCAGTGGTTACCATGTTGCCATCTGCCTTAACTTCCTTGCCATCCTTGAGTAACTTGAAGTAGTACTGACCTTCAGATACAGCACTGAGATCGTTGCCCGGATGTGCAGTAAAGTTAATCTTGCCAACCTTGGTGTTGTTGCTCATCTCATATACAGTGAAGGTTAAAGTCTTCAGATCCTCAGTATTGGTGTTACCATCATTGGTTACTACTCTGAGAGCATCGGTCTTGCCGTTGTTCTCTACTGCAAAGTAGTTATCATCTGCAGCACCCTTATCCTGAACTACTACGCTGAAGTACTGCTCAGAGTTGCCAATCTTAACCTTGAACTCAAGGTAAGCAGCATCGCCTGCAGCGATAGCGAAGTTAGTATTTCCGCTTAATGCGGTCTTAATTGCAGAACCATCGATGAGAATCTTCTGCTCTGCACCGGAACCGCTCTTGCCAAGGGTTACGATCTTCGCATTATCAGATACACCTTCGATAGCGATGGTATCTGCGCCTGCAAACTTGTTACCATACTGATCATAAGCAGTTACCTTAATCTCAGCGGTATCGTACGGATCAACAACACCTACGGTTGCATCGTACTTATCAATAGTAATGTGGTCGAACTTAGAGTTTGCCTTAACCTCTACGTATACTTCGCCGAACGGCTCAACAACCTTGGTACCATTCTTCTGAATAGTAACAGTGTTTACATAGAAGCCAGCAACACCTTCCTTGTACGGAACTAAAGTACCATCTGCGGTGATGTTACATACACTCGGATCTAAAGCGGTGAAGCTAAGGGTAGTAGCTACCGGCTTAGTCTCTAACGGACCGTTTGCATAAACACCGTTCTTAGAAGAAGAACCGTTGTCATAAGCAACCTTTACGGATAACTTATTGGTCTTGTTCTTTACCTGAATGGACTGTGCCTTGTTGTTATCATACTTATCATTTACGCTGAAGTCAGCTACGCCAACTGCGTAAACCGGAGCCTCGTCCTCTGCGGTGAAGTAGAATACTTCCTCAAGATTAACAACAAGCTTGCCGTTCTCGTACTTCTGGCACTTAGCCTTAACGCCAACAACCTCGCCAGCCTTCTTAATCTTTAAGGTGGTACCTGCTAAAGTATAACCGCCGTTCTTGGAGTACTCTACAAGAGAGAAGGTAGCCTTGTAACCCTTAGCGGTAACATCAACACCGTTCTCATCGTAGAACTTAGCATCAAGAGTAGCATCTACATTGGTGGTTAATACATCAAGAACCTTGTTCTGAGCATCCTTAGCGAATACTTCCATAGCTACCGGATAACCTACGGTTGCGGTAAGCGGGAAGGACTCCTCGGAACCCTTAACAGTAATCTTGTAAGTAACGCCATCCTCTAATGCGTTGAAAAGCTCAACAGTAGCAGCATCCTTAGCCTCGTTAAGTGCAACGGACTTAACGGTAACCTTGGTGTAGTATTCCTTCTCGTTAGCTACGCGAACCTTCTGAACAGTTACATCACTCTTTGCAAGAGCCTCTACAGCGCTGTCAAAGTTGATAGTGAACTTGGTCAAAGAATCCTGAGTAGCGGTGAAGCCGTTATCCTTTACAAGAACAACCTTAACCACGTCAGACTTAGCGGTGGTAGCGGTGTACTTCTTGGACTGATAAGTCTCACACCAGAAGGTGTACTCGCCAGCCTCAGCCTCCTCAGTGAAGGTGAACTTACCGTTCTTCTGGTTGATTTCAACACCGGTAGCCGGATCAGCAACCCACTTCGTATAGTCGGTTACATACTCACCTCTGGTGGTGGTCTTAACGCCAGCAGCGTCATACATAGCTCTGTTAAGATCAACAGTCTCGCCTACTTCATAAGCTAAATTAGCCCAATCGTCAGCGTTGGTAATCTCAACCTTAGCTGCGTTAGCCTTAACGGTAACGTCAGTCTTTAAAGTGGTTACTTCCTTAGTAGCCTTATTGGTAACCTTACAATATACGGTAGCCTCACCTACGCCAACAGCAGTAGTAACGCCACCCTTTCCAACAGTTACAACATCTTCGTCACTGGAGGACCAAGCAAAGCTATATGCGGTCTTCCAATCAGCCGGCTTGTTCTTTACGCTGAAATCGTAAGTAGAAACATTGCCCTTGCCGCCACCAACCTGAGCAGCATCATTGATTCCCTTACCATCGGTAACGTAGAGAATCTTATCCTGCTTGTTGATAGCCATTTCACTAGCTGCCTCTGCCTTAGCTGCCGGAGCAAATGCGGTAACAACCATTGCTGCTGCTAAAACGAAAGCAAGCTTCTTAGAGAAACTTCTCATCTTTTATCTTCCTCCTTAAATAATATGGTGTTATGTCCCGGTAAAAAAGTCGTTCGAATTCTCCCTGGCTACTAGTTCGAAGTCTCACATCTTCTGTCTCGAGGACATAACCGTTCCAATAACAAGATGATTATAACAACAAACGCGTCAAAGGTCAAGTACTTTCGTCCATATTTTGAACAAATCATGTACTTTTACCCCTCCCTCGGTCCGTGTTATTTCTTGCCTCGGAAACATTGAGTTAATGCAAATGTAGTTATGTATCACCGACAGCGTGTGTCTCAGATATCGCAATATCTAATTTAGGATGTGACACGCGGTTCCCAAGATGCCGTCAGAGCATACCTTGTACATTCGCTCATTCCTATAATGCAATTTGTTTGTGTCAAATTTATGTCAGCCCTTTGTCATATTTGGACTTTTTTCGTGCAGACAAAGCGAATATTCGTGATTTTTCAAAAAGCAAAGGCTTTTTGAAAAAATACGAATGTGAGCGCGTCCACGACTGAGCGCCTGTTAAGGCGCGATGTTCGTGGCGATGCGAAGCATCGAAGGCTGCACGAAAATGCCCTTTTGCAAAACACCATGTGAGCGCGTCCACGACTGAGTGTCCGTCAGGGCACGAAGTGAGTGGCGGCGCGTAGCGACGGGGTCTGCACAAAAAGCGGCAGAGACCCTTTCGAATCTCTGCCGCATAAAATCTTCTCTATTCTTTTACAGTCCCAGGAACTTTTCTACTTCCGCCTGCATCTTTTCGGTCTCGCATACGGTGTCGTGAAGTACCGGAGCGGTGCGAATCTCTTCAATGGCATTCGGAACCGCAACCTTTGCGATGCGGGACAGCTCGTCAACCAAATCAAAGTCGCTCCAGCTCTCATATTTCTCATCGATAGCACCCATGACGCTTCTGGTAAACTTGTACGGGCTTGCGGTGGATGCGATTACAGTCACCTTATCGTCACCGGTTGCCTTCTTGTACTCGTTGTATACATGAGCCGCAACTGCGGTATGGGTATCCATTACATATCCGGTCTTCTCGTAGAGGTCCTTGATTACCGCTGCGGTCTGAGCTTCGGTAGCGTAGCCGCCGGTGAAGTCAAGAAGACGTGCCTTCATCTCATCGGTAATGGTATACTTGCCGGTCTTCTTTAAGGAATCCATCAGCTCCGTGGTCTTCGTTGCGTCACAGCCTGCAATCATGTAGATGAGACGCTCAAGGTTACTGGAAATCAAAATATCCATAGACGGAGAGGTGGTCAAAATAAACTCACGGTTCTTGTCATAGGTACCGGTCATAAAGAAATCGTACAATACCTTGTTGTCGTTGGATGCGCAAACAAGCTTGCCGATCGGGGTGCCCATTAACTTTGCGTAGTAAGCCGCAAGGATGTTACCGAAGTTACCGGTCGGAACCGTAACGTTCATCTCTTCGCCTGCCTTTAAGGTACCGTCAGCCAAAAGACGGGTGTATGCGTATACATAATATGCCACCTGCGGAACAAGACGGCCGATATTGATGGAGTTTGCGGAGGAGAAACAGAAACCTGCCTTTGCCATACGCTCCTTTAACTCTTCGTTACCGAACATCATCTTTACGCCGGTCTGGGCATCATCGAAGTTACCGGTAATACCAATCACGTGGGTATTTGCACCCTTCTGGGTAACCATCTGCTTTTCCTGAATACGGCTGACACCGTTCTTCGGGTAAAATACAATAATACGGGTGCCCGGTACATCCGCAAATCCTGCCAAAGCAGCCTTACCGGTGTCACCGGAGGTAGCGGTAAGGATTACAATCTCGCCCTCATTGTTGTTCTTCTTTGCCGCAGTAGTCAAAAGGTGCGGCAAAATGGAAAGTGCCATATCCTTGAACGCAATGGTTGCGCCGTGGAACAGCTCTAAGTAATAAGCACCGTCTGCCTTCTTAATCGGTGCGATTTCTTTCACATCAAACTTCTCGTCATAGGCACTGTTGATGCAATGCTTTAATTCTGCCTCGGTATAGTCCGTCAGGAACAACTTCAACACTTCATATGCCACTTCCTGATAAGACATGGTGGCAAGCTTTTCTAAACTAACGTCGAGCTTCGGAATGGCGGTCGGCACAAACAAACCTCCGTCCTTCGCAAGACCCTGCAACACTGCCTGAGACGCAGTTACGGTTTCATTTTCGTTTCTCGTACTCTTATAAAGAATTTCCATAGTTCCTCCTCTTTCGGCCTCTCTTCTTCCGGAGTCCGCGGTATTCTACCTTTTTTCTCCGCTCATTGTAGCACAGAACGTGCGGTGTTGCAAGAAGATTTCCCGCTTTTTTTATTTATCCGTAAAAAATTCATGACAACCGTAACGGAACAAAAATTTCAAAGAGGTATCAAACCAGCTCATCGCTTTCTTATTTGCCAATTTACGTGCGGCAAAATACAATGCGCCCTGGGAATAATCCTCTCCCGCAAGCACACGGTCTACCGCTTCTCTTGTTTTTTCGGACACCGTCACCGACCAGTAACGTCCGTCCTTAATCGGAGAAAACTGATAGGTCTTTCCGTTATTCTGGAACACTACTTCCGCAATGCTGTTCGGAAACTTCTTGGATACTACTCGATTTAAAATAACATTTGCCACCAGCATACGGCCCTTCACGTCCTCACCGGTTGCCTCAGCCTCTACAATACGGAGAAGCACTTCCTTATCCTCTTCCGTAATCAAAAGCGGAGTTTCTCCTGCATATACCTTAATCTTTCCGCCCCAGACCGTTCCTGCCGGAGAAGCCATCAGCTCCAGCTCGCCCTGCTCATAGGTTTCCAGGACTCCCTGTGCAAATGCAAAGGTAGAAATCGTCTCATATAACTCTTCTTCCTCTGCTTCACCGTCTTCCAAACGTCCGGTCTCGATACTGTATGCCGCCACCTGCAACAAACTGCCGGAGGCTGTATCGGTAAATACTTGTTCTTCGTTAAGGATCTGATATTGCGCTGCCTTTTTTTCTTCCGTTTGCTCTGCTGCATTTTCCTCAGCCGCCAACGCCTTTGCGCCCGCATCGTAAGCTTGTCCGTTCCATACCTGTCTGCCGAAACCGATTCCCAAGCCGGCCAGCACCAGTACTGCAACTATTACAATCGCTGCGGTCTTTCCTTTTTTCATAAATGCTCCTATTCTCTCATATCCACATGCATTCCCTATCGTGTCTGCCCTCTCCCTCGCAAAAACACTCGGGTTTGATTTTATCATCGATTTCCGGCTTGTCAATAACTTTTGCCGTTTTTCGTGAATTCCGCTCACCAGACTGACTATTTTTTCACAATCTCTTTTAGCTTATTGTGTATTTTGCATAATTTGCATGTATTGTTTTTGTATATTTTTAACAAAAACTGCTATGACAAGATTTTTATTCTTATGCTGTCGTCTCTATTTGTCCTTGCCAGAAAGACAAAAGTACGCTATACTGATAACAGTAGAACTCGATGATTTCGCACAGATGAGGAGAATTTCATGGTTGCCGGCGTATACGAAACAACAAAAAAAGACGGAACACCTTCCTACCGTGCTTCCTTTACCTACAAAGGAAAGCATATCAGTCTGGGAAGCTTCCCCACCAAAGAAGGGGCACACCGCGCCTATCTGACCGCAGAACTTTTGCTGCGTTCCCCGGAGGGTCACTTGTTGTCTTTGTCCGATTATGCCGCTGCCGGCAAACCCCTTTCTTATGAAAAGTGGGTGATTCTTCTAAACCTTCGTGACAACGGTATCTACTTTAAAACACCGATTTATTTGTATCGCCGATACTTCGTCTATCATTATAGCGAAGACATCCACTTAAAATTCGACGCAGATGATTTGTTTTACTATTCCAATCACAAAATCATGAAACGGGGCGGTCACCTGTTTGTAGCGGATTACGGCATGCAGGTCACCCTGACTTCCCGCTACGGCATCAAGTCCCATGCGGTTGAGGGCCGGGACTATCGTTTTATCAACGGCGACTCCACCGACTTCCGCTACGGCAATTTGGAAATATTTAACCGTTATGCCGGCGTTACCGCCGAGTACAGAAAAGGCCGCCTTGTCTATCTTTCCAAAATCCATGTGAACGGCGACTATATTATAGGAAGATACGACACCGAAGAAGAAGCCGCCATTGCCTACAACAAAGCCGCAGATTTGTTAAACAAACTCGGAATTCAAAAGAATTATTCCAGAAATTATGTGGAAGGACTTACGGAGGAAGAGGCTTCCTATATATATAAGAAGATACGCATTTCGCCGAAATTAAAACTGGCAGCTCCGTAAAACGACCCTTTACATCCGAAAAAAAATGTGCTAGGATAGAGCAGAGTAGCACAGATGATCGCGCCCTTTTGGGTGAGGAAAGTCCGGGCTCCACAGGGCAGGGTGCCGGATAACGTCCGGTCGGGGCGACCCGAAGGCCAGTGCAACAGAAAAGAAACCGCCGACTTTACGTCGGTAAGGGTGGAATGGCGGTGTAAGAGACCACCGCTCTTGCGGTAACGTAAGAGGCTGTGTAAACCCCACTCGGAGCAAGACAAAACAGAAAGCGAAACGGCGGCCCGTCGTGCTTTCGGGTATGTCGCGTTTTGTACCGTAAGGTGCAAAGGAGCTGTGCGGTAACGTACAGTCAAGATAGATGATCATCTGATACAGAACCCGGCTTACAGTGCTACTCATCCTTCTGAAACAAGAAAGAGGGTGCCCCTCAAGTCATACCGACTTTTGGGATGCCCTCTTTTTCTTATTTCTTGCAATCCGATTCAATTTTACACTGTTTCATCCACGAAACAAACCTTTATGCGATTCCTATTTTTTCCTTAACCATCCTCATGTCATTCTCCAAAACATTTACGCGCAGATGCATCAATTCCTTCTCACGCTCCGTCTTTAAAGCCTCATCCAGCTTTCTGTTCAAGTCAAGATGCCCTTCTGCAATAATGCGGATATTTCTGTTGGTCTCATTCTCAAGGGTAAGTTGTAAATTTCTCACTTCGCCCTTCAAGAATCGCAAGTCACCATTCATTTCCTGAACAAATTCATTCGTGGCCTGTACTTCGTCTTTCAACGACTGGATGTCGTCCTTCATCAACCGCATGTCGTCGTAAATCGCTTTTAGCATCTGGTTTTCTGTCATACCGTCTCCTCCTATCGTATTCGTATTGTTCTTTCTTCCCCTACGACCAGTCTACCACCTTGGACATACAATGCAAAGTGAATTTTGGGATAATGTCTGCTGCATTAGACATTATCCCAAAAAGCATTTCTTATCACACCTTAAAACAGCTTCCTCCCACAAACTCTCGTAAAATCGAATTATGCGGAATATCATCGCTTCCCGCTCCCAAGAAATAATCCAAAAACTTAAGCAGGCGCTTTGCTTCGGTATAGGCCGGAGAATCCACCGGCACGCTGAACAAAAGCGGCTCCGCGTATTGCTTCAACACTGCAAGCTCATACAAAAGTGCGGAGTTAAACATAACGTCGCAATCCTCCTGGTATGGGAAGATATTGTCCTGTTCACCGCGACGAACCGACGGCCACATCATAATCGTGCGCTCTGCCGAGGAACCGCGGGTCCGCGCATCCCGCACAATACGGCGAATCAATCGGCCGTCCGTAGTCGGGATTCGATTGTGCTCGTCAACATTTAACTGAGTCAATGCACTGATATAGATCTTAAACTTATTCTTTCGCGGCAAGGAATGGGACAGCAAATCATTGAGACCGTGAATGCCCTCGATTACAAGAATATCGTCCTTACCCAGTCTCTTTTTATTTCCCTTATACTCCCGCTTGCCGGTTTTGAAATTAAAGCTCGGAAGCTCTACCTCCTCGCCCTGCAAAAGCGCCGTCATATCCGCATTAAACTGCTCCACATCAATGGCTCCCAGACACTCAAAGTCATAATTGCCATCTGCATCCCGCGGTGTTTTTTCACGGTCCACAAAATAGTCGTCCACCGCAATCGGATGCGGATGCAAACCTACTGCGCGCAACTGAATGGACAAGCGATGGGAAAAGGTCGTCTTTCCGGAGGAAGAAGGTCCCGCAATCATAACAAACTTTACATTGCCCTTCTTTACAATTTCTTCCGCCACTTCCGCAATCTTCTTTTCCTGAAGTGCTTCCTGAATTAACGCAATATCATTAAACTCGCCGTTGGTAATCGCCTCATTCAAATCGCCGACTGTACCGATACCCATACGTCTGCACCACATATTCGACTCCTGGAAGGTCGCGAACAGCTTCTCTCTCTGGATAAAACCCGCCATACAGTTCGGCTGCTTAATATCCGGGAGCAACAACAAGAAACCCTCCTTATACGGAAAGAAATCAAAATAACGAAGCACTTCCGTAGACTCCGGCATATATCCGTAAAAATAGTCTTCAAAGCCTCCCAGATTGTAAATATTCGTCTTAGATACACGACGGAACTTGAACAGTTTCTCCTTATCGTACATCTTATGCTTACAGAACATCTCCATCGCTTCGGTGGTCGGCACGGAGCGCTTATGAAATACCACCTTCTCCGAAACCAGACGACGCATTTCCTTCTTTACCAAACGGGCTGCGTCCTCGTCCAGTACCACGTTGCCGTCGATTTCTCCGTAATATCCGTTTCCGATGGCATGCTCAATACGGACCTTGTTGATTTTATCCTTGCCGAACACCTTATAAATAGCACATATCATCATAAAGAACATACCACGGACATAGGTGCGGTTGCCGTCCTTATCCGCCGTTGTCAAAAACTCCAGCTCGCAATCCCGGTCCAACGTCTTACTAAGCTCACAAAGATTTCCGTCTCTGTTGGCTAAAATAATATCATAGGTATACTCTTTCTCAAACTGCTTTGCAAACTCCGACACTTTTGTGCCTCTTGCTACCTTATGTACTTTTCCCTTTACGGTTACATTTACCATGCTCTCCATAAGAAACCACCTTTCCGAACTCCGCCCTCTCTGCGGATTCTGTTATTTTGCAAGTTTCTCTGCCACTATTTCATTTTTCGCAAGACGGAGCAGCAATTCTTCCTTGCGTCCTTCTGCTTTTTCGGTACCTGCCGCAGACAATCCCGCCAGCACTTCCTGCATCTTCCGGCGTTCCTCTGTCAAAAACTCCCGCAACACCGGCAATGCCGTCTCTTTTAAACGCTTGCCGTACAAATACTCCTCCTCGGTCCAAAGCTCCTCCGTACCATGCTCCGCTCGCAGAATCGTATAATACTTTCCGTCCTCAAACAGCATATCCTCTTCCGTAATCCGGAAGCCGATGTTCTGCACAAAACGGCGAAATTCAGCAATTTCCGACTGTGGTTGTAATACCAGTTCCTTTACCGCAGCCACCGTTTCCGGATGCGCGGTCAAAATCCGCTCCATCAGCGGCCCGCCCATACCGGCAATCAGCACCGTATCCGCCTCGCCCGGCAAAAGCTTTGCCAAACCGTCCGAAAGTCTGAGGTCTACCGTTTCCTCCACACCGAATTTCCGGACATTTTCCTTTGCTCTGGCTAACGGCCCCGCATTCACATCCATGGCAATCACCCTTGGTGCAATGCCCTGCTCTATCAAATAAATCGACGTGTAGGCGTGATCACAGCCCACATCCGCCGTGCGGTTTCCGCGGCTGACAAAGCCTGCCGTCCGAAGCATGCGCTCCGACAAAAAGCCTGCTACGCCAACCCGGTTTCCCACTCTTTCTTCCATTGTATTCTCCTTACTCCAAATAATCCCTTAACTTTTTGGAACGGCTCGGATGACGTAACTTACGAAGAGCCTTCGCCTCAATCTGACGGATACGCTCTCTTGTTACGTTAAACTCACGTCCTACTTCCTCTAAGGTTCTGCCTCTGCCGTCGTCCAGACCGAAGCGCAGACGAAGTACATTCCGTTCTCTCTCGGTGAGGGTGTCCAGCACCTCGCTGATTTGCTCGCGCAAAAGCGTAAACGCCGCCTGCTCCGCCGGCACCGGAATGTGGTCATCCTGAATGAAGTCGCCCAAATGGCTGTCTTCCTCTTCACCGATCGGAGTCTCCAAAGACACCGGCTCCTGGGCAATCTTCTGAATCTCCCGCACACGATCAAGAGACATATGCATTTCTTTTGCAATCTCCTCCGGAAGCGGTTCTCTTCCGTACTCCTGCAGGAGCTGACGTTGTACACGGATTAATTTGTTAATGGTTTCCACCATATGCACCGGAATACGAATGGTACGGGCCTGGTCCGCAATCGCTCTTGTAATGGCCTGACGAATCCACCAGGTGGCATAGGTAGAAAACTTATAACCTTTGCGGTAGTCAAACTTTTCCACCGCCTTAATAAGTCCTAAGTTACCTTCCTGAATCAAATCCAAAAACTGCATACCGCGGCCCACGTAACGTTTTGCAATGCTGACTACAAGACGCAGGTTTGCCTCGGACAAACGCTTCTTTGCCGCCTCGTCTCCTGCTTCCATCTTAATGGCCAGCTCCATCTCTTCTTCCGCAGAGAGAAGCGGCACTTTACCGATTTCTTTTAAATACATGCGCACCGGGTCTTCAAGACTGACACCCTCCGGCACCGTAAGATCCAGATTCTCCAGTTCCTCGGTCTCGGCATCATCCTCCAACAAAAGCGCATCATCCGGCTCGTCATCCCCGTCCAGATTGATATCGCTGATGCGGAGTACATCCACATTATTGGCCTCCAAAAACTCGTACACGCGCTCGGTAGCCGCCTCATCCATTTCCACATCTGCCATGAAATCCGCGATTTCCTGAAACTCCAATACATTCTTCTTCTTTGCCGCATACGCCAGCAAATCCTTCATCTTTGCCTGAAAACGTTCCATATTTCCTTCCATATGCTTCCTCCATATTGCACATTCTTTCCGACATTGCGGAAAAATATACCTTCTGCCTACAGTCCTGCCTTTTGTAACGTTGTATTTAAAGATGCCTGTTCCGCAATGGCCTTCTGCATTGCCTCCAGGTCCCCTGTTTCCGCCGCTTGTCCCATCCGCATTTCGATACTGCTTTGCTTCACCTTCCGAACCGTTTCCGCAAAGGCCTTTGCCTTCTGGGCTTCGTCCAAATCACCCAAAAGCGTGGTCTGGAACAACTCCGCAGCCTTGGCCTGCTCCTCCTTCGTCTCGTAACGGTTAAGGATACGCGCCGGTGTAACCGTTCCCTCCTTTTCGTATTGTTCAAACACTTCCTTTGCCGCCCCACAGTAGAACTCGTCCGTAAAATCCTCTGCCGTCAGTATCCCCTTCACTTTACCGAGCAGGGCCGGCTCCGTAGTCAACCACGTCAGCAACAGCTTCTGGGAAGTGTTAAGTCCGCTCTCCTGTTTTTGCTTTTTCCGTTCCGTATAGGATGATTCCTTCTTCTCCTCCGTCGGCATTTCCGCACTTCCGTACTGATTTACCAAACGATTTAACATATCAAAGCTGATTTGATATTCCTTGGCAATGGCTTCCGTATAGGTTCTGCGCTCCAGCTCCTCCGTAAATTGCAGGAGCTTTTTCGCCGTTTCTCTAAAAAACTTCGTCTTCTGCTCCGGGTCCGAAAAATCAAACTCGCTCTTTAATACATCAATTTCGAAATAAAAGCTGTTTCTGGCACTTTGAATGCGCTTTTCGTATTCCTCCGCACCTAACGCCTTAATAAACTCATCCGGGTCCTTGTACGGCTTCATATTGATAACCTTGGCGGAAATCCCTGCCGCACGTAATATCGGAATCGCACGAAGCGCCGCCTTTTGTCCCGCCCCGTCACTATCGTAGGTAATGTATACCTCCTTTACGTACCGGGCAATGAGATTCGCCTGCAGACCTGTAAACGCCGTACCGAGAGATGCCACTGCATTGGTAAACCCGGCCTGATGCAACGAAATCACATCCATATATCCTTCGCAAAGAAGAAAATAACTCTTCCTTGACTGTCTCGCATAATTTAACGCGTACAGATTCCGGCTCTTATCAAAAATCGGTGTCTCCGGAGAGTTCAGATACTTCGGTTCACCGTCTCCCATAACACGACCGCCGAAGCCGATAACCTTGCTGTTACCGTCCATAATCGGAAACATGGCACGATTCCAGAACTTATCGTATACACCTCTCTTTTCATCAAAGGTGAACAGACCGCTTTCCTTTAAAATATCGTCATCAAAGCCCTGAGATTTCAGATACGCATACAGCTCTCTGCCGCCCTTATCCGAATACCCGAGGCCGAACTTGGTAATGGTCTCATCGGACAATCCACGTTTCTTAAAATAACCGTAGGCCGTCTGTCCCGGATCCTTTTTCATCCGGACATAGTAAAACTTCGCCGCCTCTTTATTAATATCAAACAGACGCATACGCCTGTCAGCCTTTTTCTTTGCCTCCGGGGTAAACTCCTGCTCCGGGAGTTTAATCCCCGCCCGGTCCGCCAGATGCTGGATAGCCTCCGGGAACGAAAAATTCTCATACTCCATCAAAAAGGTAAACACATTACCGCCTACACCGCAACCGAAGCAATGATACATCTGTCTGCTTCCGCTGACGGAAAAGCTGGGGGTCTTCTCTCCGTGAAACGGACAAAGCCCCATGTAGTTGGAACCCTTCTTCTGAAGTTTTATATACGTGCCGATGACATCCACAATGTCACTGCCGGACCGTACCTCTTCCACCACTTCATCCGAGTAGTACATAAGTCACCTCTTTATTCTAATAATCAAGACTCGCTTGCGAATCTTGGCGCGGGGTTCGGTTAATACACACTCCACGCATCCGGAATCATAATCTCCGTATAGGTTACCGTAGCGAAACGGTCCGACATTCCGGCAATGTAATCGCACACTACCCGGGAAACCGTTTCCCCTCCTTCTATCATCCGGAGAAATTTCCCCGGCAAAAGCTCTGTATGATCCATAAAATACTCATACAACTGCTCAATCATCTTTTCTGCCTTTTTCTCCTCACCCTTTGCCTTCGGATTCGTATAGACACTTTCAAACATATACAACCGCAGGTTTAACATGGCCTCTTCCACCGCCGGCGACATACAAATATCCCCTGCTTCCTCACTGCTGATAATAATATCGTGAATGAGGGTATTCAAACGTTCTCTCGGAGAATGGCCCAATACGCTGGTATACAGCGTCGGGATGTCCTCTTCTCTGATAATCTGTCCCCGGATAGCGTCGTCAATATCATGGTTGATATAGGCAATTTTATCCGAAAGTCGTACAATTTTTCCTTCCAACGTGGAAGGCTTACCCTCCGTCTGATGGTTCAAAATGCCGTCCCGCACTTCCTTGGTCAAATTCAGCCCCCGGCCCTGTTTTTCCAGGCGTTCCACCACACGGATACTTTGGATATGATGCTCAAAGCCACCCTCACATACCCGGTTTAACGCCCGCTCCCCGGCATGTCCGAAAGGGGTATGTCCCAAATCGTGGCCAAGAGCAATCGCTTCCGTCAAATCCTCATTTAACCTTAGCGCCTTCGCAATGGTTCTGGCATTTTGGGAAACCTCCAACGTATGGGTCAAACGGTTCCGGTAATGGTCGCCTTCCGGCGCCAGAAACACCTGGGTCTTTCCCTTTAACCGCCGAAATGCCTTACAATGCAAGATACGATCCCGATCTCTTTGATACTCCGGACGCAGGTCACACATCTCCTCCGGTACATCCCGCCCCTGGGTCTCGTCACTAAAGGCTGCCTTCGGGCTGAGATATTCGTGTTCTCGTTGCTCCATTCTCTCGCGAATCGTCATCTTGTCCTCCTGTTCGTTCACATACGCTGTTTCACTATAGAAAATGTAAGGTTTCCTATAGAGCAAAAAATCTCCCGTATTAGTATAATACGACAAAAAAAAGGAATTTCCTCTTTTCCGAATTAATAAATTATAAAAACTTAGAAAATTGCGTCATTTCCCACAATAAAAAAATGGCGCCTCGTACTTGTACGAAAGCGCCATCTACATTTCTCAATTGTGAGCACACGTAGGGCGAAACCATTTGTAATCACCCCCTACGCTCTTATTACATCTCCACCGTTACCTTCTCCAAGTGCCAGATATCCTTTACATACTCCTCGATGGTACGATCGGAAGAGAACTTACCGCAGCAAGCCACATTTAAGATTGCGGACTTTGCCCAGCCTTCACGGTCACGATACTTTGCCTCTACCTGCTTCTGTGCCTCTTCGTAGGAACGGAAATCCTTCAGGATGAAGTACTGGTCCTCATCCAGTAAGGAAGTATACAGTTCGCGGAAGAGTTCCTTATCTACGGAGTAGGTACCGTCCACAAGACGGTCTACCACACGATGAATCTCTCTGTCCTGCTCGTAGATGCTGCGCGGACGGTAGCTGCGATTCTTCTCAAGCTCAATAACTTCATCGGCACTCATACCGAAGATTACCGCATGCTCTCTGCCTACCTCTTCCACAATTTCCACATTTGCGCCGTCCATGGTGCCGAGAGTAACCGCACCGTTTAACATAAACTTCATATTACCGGTACCGGATGCTTCCTTACTTGCGGTGGAAATCTGCTCGGATACATCGGATGCCGCAAAAATCCACTCTGCGTTGGATACACGGTAGTTCTCGATGAATACCACCTTAATTCTGCCTGCAACCACCGGATCGTCATTTACCACATCACCCACACTGTTGATGAGCTTAATGATAGCCTTTGCTCTACGATAGCCTGCGGAAGCCTTCGCACCGAAAATAAAGGTACGTGGGAAGAACTCCATACCCGGATTTTCCTTAATTCTTTCATACAAGTGCATGACATGCAAAATATTCAAAAGCTGACGCTTATACTCGTGGAGACGCTTTACCTGTACATCGAAAATGGAATTCGGGTCCACATCAATGCCGTTATACTCTTTAATATATTTCGCAAGACGAAGCTTATTCTCGTACTTAATCTTCATAAACTCTTCCTGCGCCTTCTTATCATCGGCGTACGGTGCAATGCCCTTAATCACCGGCAAATCGGTGATCCAGCCGTCACCCACCTTTTCGGTCACCCATTTTGCAAGAAGCGGATTGCCGTGAAGCAGGAATCTTCTCTGGGTAATACCGTTGGTCTTATTGGAAAACTTCTCCGGCCACAGCTCGTAGAAGTCCTTTAACTGCTCCTTCTTTAAAATCTCGGTGTGCAGTGCCGCAACACCGTTTACGGAGAAACCGCCTACGATGGCAAGGTTTGCCATACGCACCTGTCCGTCGTAGAGAATTGCCATCTGCTTAATCTTCTCTGCATTGCCCGGATACTTCTCCTTTAACATAGCTTCAAACTGGCGGTTGATTTCTTCCACAATCTGGTACACACGCGGAAGCAATGCCTTAAACAGGGAAATCGGCCACTTCTCCAATGCTTCTGCCATAATAGTGTGGTTGGTGTAAGCACAGGTCTTACGAACCACTTCCCAAGCCTCATCCCATTCAAGGAAATAATCATCCAAAAGAATACGCATCAGCTCTGCCACCGTTACGGTCGGATGAGTATCGTTTAACTGGAAGCATACCTTCTCATGAAGCTTACGAATATCGTCATGATTCTTCATATACTTTGTCACCGCACTCTGTACACTTGCTGATACAAAGAAATACTGCTGCTTTAAGCGAAGCTCTTTACCTGCCATATGGTTGTCATTCGGGTACAGCACCTCACAAATGGTTCTGGCAAGATTCTCCTGCTCTACCGCCTTCTGATAATCCCCCTTATCAAAGGACTCTAAGTTAAAGTCGTTAATTGCCTCCGCATCCCAGATACGAAGGGTATTGACTACGTTATTGCCATAACCAACTACCGGCAAATCATACGGTACCGCCAGAACGGAATTACATCCCTCCTGTACGAACTTATCGCGGCCGGTGGCCTCGTCACGTACCAGCTTTACATAGCCGCCGAATTTTACCTCTACCGCATACTCCGCACGCTTAATTTCAAACGGATTGCCGTGCTTTAACCAGTTGTCCGGTGCCTCCACCTGGAAACCGTCCTTAATCTTCTGCTTAAACATACCGTACTTATAACGGATACCGCAGCCGTACGCCGGGTAACCGAGGCTGGATAAGGAATCCAAAAAGCAGGCTGCCAAACGACCGAGACCGCCGTTACCGAGCGCCGCATCCGGCTCCGTATCCTCGATGGCATCCGGATCGATACCAAGCTCTACAAGAGCCTCTCTGATTTCATCATATGCCTTTAAATTAATCATACAGTTGCCAAGAGCCCGTCCCATCAAAAACTCCATAGAAAGATAGTACACAGTCTTCGCATCCTGCTCCTCGTACTGCTTATGGGTCTCCATCCACATATCTACGATGTAGTCCTTTACCGCAAAGGCTACCGCCTGGAACAACTGTACCTGGGTTGCATCCTCAATGCTTCTGCGGAACAATGTCTTTAAATTGTCTTTGACTTCCTGTTTGAACTCTTCCTTGCAAAACTTCATGGTTCTGTCCTCCGTTCGATTTCGTCAATTCTCTACTATCGTTCTCCACCAATACAATCATATTTAATAAGAGTCCGCTTGCGGACTCTCGCGCCGAGCGCGGTCGCTTGCGACATTTTCCATTCGCGCGAGTGCGCATCAATGCGCGAAGTGCTTTCAGACGAAAGGAAGTACTTCCTTTTCGTCTGAAAATAGGACAATGGGCCTATTCGTATTTTATATAGTATACCACAAATTTAAAAAATTACAACACTTGAACAAGCAACTTTAAAACGTTCGCACGTTAGTACTCTGACGCAATGCGAAATATCACATAAACCGGCACAATAAAATCGGCAAAAAGATGGCCGGCACTAAATTCATCACCTTAAACTTTGAAATCCCCAGCATATTCAACGCAACACCGATAATAATAACATTTCCCACGCAGTTCATTTCCGCAATGACCGGGTCCGTTAAAAACGGCTCCACAAACCGAGCCAGAAGTGTAATGCTCCCCTGATACACAAACAACAAACCGGCGGAAAGCATCACTCCGGTCCCCAGTGTAGACGCAAAAATAATCGCCGCCACACCGTCTATGGTAGCCTTTGCAAACAGTGTTTCATGATTTTCGGTGAGCCCGCTTTGCAGGGAACCTACAATCGCCATAGCGCCCACACAGAACAAGAGACTGGAGGTCACAAAGCCTTCCGCAAGGGAAACCTTCCTCGCCGGAATTCCCGCAACGTTTTTCACACCCGCCGGATTTTCCTTCGAAACAGCATCCGTCTCCGTAACATCCCCACCGATTACTTCCGCTACTTCTTCCGTTTTCCTCGCAAACTTCTTCTCCAGAAAATCTCCCAGCTTATTGATCTTATCATCCAAATCAATGGCTTCACCGATTATGGTGCCCACCACCATGGAAACAATCAGCACCAACGTATTATCTCCCGCAAGACACCCGCTGATACCGATATAAAGGGTACAAAGTCCCAAACCGATCATCAGCGTATCCGCCATCTTCTTCGGAAGGCCTTTTTTGAGTAATAAACCGACTGCGCCACCAAGAACAATAGCACCTGCATTTACTAATGTACCTAACATACTTCCTCCAACCTATGAAAGGAGCCGCCGCACAGCTTATCTGCACGGCAGCTCTTACTCTTCACAATATTAGTTCTTCTTTACAGCCAGAGTTACATTCTCGCCGTTTAGATCCCATTCCTTTACAAAGCCGTCGGTGCTGCCGAATACCAGACTGTCTGCCAGTACTACAGACTTCACTTCTGCTTCATTCTTTGCGAACAGGTCAGCCAGCTTGTCGTTACCGGTCACATACAGAGTGATGTGGTCCATAACCTCAAAGCCTGCTTCCTTACGCATGGTCTGTACCTTGGAAATAAGCTCTCTTACATAACCCTCTTCGATGAGCTCATCGGTCAGGTTCGTATCAAGCACAACGGTTACACCGTTATCTGCCTCGGATACATAGCCTTCCTTCTGCGCGGACTCGATTAACAGATCCTCTGCGGTCAAATCCTCAGCCACACCTTCTACGGTAACGGTGAGCTTCCCGGTGTTGTTCAGCTCATCCATAGCTGCATTGCCGTCAAGCTCGGTTAATACGGTACGCAGTGCATTTAAACGGCTGCCGAAACGCTTACCGAGAGTCTTTAACTGCGGCTTAAAGGTATAAGAGGTGAAATCACGTACGTCGGTGGTAAATGCCACATTCTTTACGTTTAACTCGTCGGCAATAATCTCGTTAAAGAATGCGGTCAGTTCGCCCTCCTCGGACTTTACATACATGGTACCGATCGGCTGACGCTGCTTGATGTTTGCGGTATTTCTTGCCGCACGACCAAGAACAACGATGTTCAGCACGCGCTCCATATTCTCCTCTAATTCCTTATCAATCCAAGCGGTATTTACTACCGGGAAGTCGCAAAGGTGTACGCTCTCCGGTGCGGTCTTATCCAGGCTGCAAACAAGATTGCGGTAGATTTCCTCTGCCATAAACGGAATCATCGGCGCTGCGGTCTTTGCAATGGTCACAAGCGCGGTGTACAGGGTCATATATGCGTTAATCTTATCCTGCTCCATGCCCTTTGCCCAGAAACGCTCTCTGCCGCGGCGCACATACCAGTTACTCATTTCATCCACGAACTCCTGCAATGCTCTTGCAGCTTCCGGGATACGGTAGTTCTCTAAATTGTTATCAACCGCTGCCACTACACTGTTTAACTTGGAAAGGAGCCACTTATCCATTACGGAAAGCTTCTCATAGTCCAGGGTGTACTTGGTAGCGTCGAATTCGTCAATGTTTGCATACAGTACGAAGAATGCATAGGTATTCCAAAGGGTACCCATGAACTTTCTCTGGCCTTCCACAACCGCCTTATCGTGGAAACGGTTCGGCAACCACGGAGCGGAGTTGATGTAGAAGTACCAACGGATGGCGTCCGCACCGAACTTCTCCAATGCATCAAACGGGTCCACCGCATTTCCCTTACTCTTACTCATCTTCTGGCCGTTCTCATCCTGCACGTGACCGAGAACAATTACGTTCTCGTACGGAGCCTTGTTAAACAATAAAGTAGACTCTGCAAGGAGAGAATGGAACCAACCTCTGGTCTGGTCCACCGCCTCGGAAATGAACTGTGCCGGGAACTGCTTCTCGAACAATTCCTTATTTTCAAACGGATAATGATGCTGTGCAAACGGCATGGCACCGGAGTCAAACCAACAGTCCAGAACTTCCGGCACACGGGTCATCTTCTTGCCGCACTCCGGACAATTTAAGGTGATGGCATCGATGTACGGACGATGGAACTCTACGGTCTTAGCCTCTTCCATACCACTCATACGGTACAACTCGTCACGGCCTTCGATACAATGTCTATGACCGCACTCACACTCCCAGATGTTCAGCGGAGTACCCCAGTAACGGTTACGGGAAATCGCCCAGTCCTGAATGTTTTCCAGCCAGTTGCCGAAACGGCCCTTACCGATGGATTCCGGAATCCAGTTGATGGTGTTGTTGTTACGGATCAAGTCGTCCTTTACCGCAGTTTCCTTGATGTACCAGGACTCACGTGCATAGTAGATGAGCGGGGTATCACATCTCCAACAATGCGGATAGCTGTGCTCAAACTTCGGTGCGTCAAAGAGAAGTCCCTTCTTATCAAGGTCGGTCAGAACCATCGGGTCTGCCTTCTTTACAAATACGCCTGCATACGGAGTCTCGGCGGTCATCTCACCCTTACCGTCAACCAACTGAACAAACGGCAGGTCATACTTTCTGCCGACGTTGGCATCGTCTTCACCGAAGGCCGGAGCAATATGTACCACGCCGGTACCGTCGGTTAAGGTAACGTAATTGTCACAAACTACATAATGAGCCTTTTTGCCCTGCTTTGCACAAATCTCGATTGCACAGTCAAACAGTGGCTCGTATTCCTTGTATTCCAAATCCTTACCTACATAGGTCTCCAGCACGGTGTATGCCGGCTTCTCTTCGGTAGCAAGCTTTCCGAGCACGGTGTCAAGCAAAGCCTCTGCCATGTAGTAGGTATAGCCGTCAGCAGCTGCCACCTTTGCGTAGCGCTCATCCGGATTTACACAGAGAGCCACGTTACTCGGCAGGGTCCACGGGGTGGTGGTCCATGCTAAGATGTAAGCGTCCTCGCCCACTACCTTAAAGCGTGCCACTGCGGAACGTTCCTTCACGTCCTTATAGCCCTGTGCCACTTCCGCGGAAGAAAGCGGAGTACCGCAACGCGGACAATACGGCACAATCTTAAAGCCCTTATACAATAAGCCCTTATCCCAACTCTGGCGAAGTGCCCACCACTCGGACTCGATGTAGTTGTCATGATAGGTTACGTACGGGTCGTCCATGTCAG
>JAFYMC010000002.1 GCA_017556805.1 Lachnospiraceae bacterium
ACAAAGCTCTTCACCGTTTGCATACTCCTCTTTTGCCCAAAACATAGGCGTACTTTCCTTCTCAAATTCGAAACGGATTTCATAGGTGTATTTTTCAAAGTACTTATCAAGTACTTCCCCCATGGGGATTTCTCTTTCCACGTCAATATGCGGGTTTGTCTTAAGCGTCCTATCTACATACCCATCGAAAGGTGGTATGATATCATGTTCTTCACATATCTCATCATTAAATTCATCTGTGGCTTTTCCCTGTGCACTCCAATCAAGCAAAATCGTCCTTGTGGTACCGTTCAAATACAGGGCCACCTTTCCTTCCGGCAGAAAACAGAGATTGATAACATCAAAATTTACCTTCTTAGGCTCGCTGTTCCTATCTTCATAAAAATCATACCCTTCGGCGAAAAGCCTCTCGATTTCATCATAAGGCAGCTCTTCATACAGGTAATACACCTGATTCTCTGCATAGGATATCCACAGTGCTTCGATATAGCGCGGAAGCACCACCCTATAATCCTCATCGAACGCAGTGCTTTTTTCTATGCCCATGCCGCCGCACTGTAAATCCGGACCAAAGTAACTTCGTACCCTTACATTCATATCTTCCTGCTCCGGCTTATCCAAAATGAAATCTGCCTGAAAAACCTCTACCGGCCATTTTCTCGGTGCACTGATGGCAGGCGACCAATGATATGTTTTCCTGCCGTCATCCGATGCCTCATCCCCTTTTTCATCCGTATTCACTTTGTACATTCCGGTGAACAGCACCAAAAGCACTGCCACTATGACTGGCACCAAAATGATTATGTATAGTTTACTCATAAGGATTTATTCCTCCGCGTTTTTCTATCATGCCTCATATACCCAGCGTACATTATACAAATCCGAAATAATCATTTCAATAGCTTATGTCTAACAGGGCGAGATTGCGCATATCTTGTACATTTTCATGCGTAAAATGCCACTATAATGCACAAGTTGTCAATTGCCACTTTTTATGCATGGTATCCTTCCGAACAAGAATTCACCTTCCAAAAAATGTAATACTAAAAAAATTTAATCCTCGATATTACTTGACTTTACGCAATAATCGAATTACTATTAGATTGTGAATTTCACACAGTCTATGTTTCCAAAAGGAGATGTTACTATGAACAAAAAAGGCAATATCTGCGTAGTGATGGCAGATGTTACAGAGGATTATCGAGATGAGTATCTCGTAGGAGTGGCAAAACAAGCAGAAAAAATGAACTATGTTACCACGGTGTTTTCCATGGCACTGTTGAATCAGCAGAAACCCCAAGGGGAAGAGGCTGTTTTTGATTTAATCGATTTTGATAACTATGACGGGGTCGTGTTTTTTGAAAAATCCTTCTCTGCAAACAAATCCCTGGGGAAAAGAGTCGAACGACTCATTTCCGAAAAATGCAGTAAGCCGGTGGTGGTCCTGGGTAATTCCACCGTTTTCGAAAATGTATTTTCGGGAGACTTCAGCCGCAACATGGAGCTGCTTACCGACCACGTAATTGAGCAACACAACTGCGAACTGCTGTATTTCCTTGGAGGATATCAGGGGTATTCTACCAACATCGATATAGGTTTTATCAATTCTCTTAAAAAACACGGAATCGCCGTGACAGACGACAATTTGATTTACGGCGGTTTTTGGAGTGATTGTGCGGAAAAGCTGGCAGAGGATATCGCCTACGGAAATGTGGAGAAACCGGACGCTGTTATCTGTTACAGCGATATTATTGCATTTTTCTTAATTAAAGCACTGTTTCGTTACGGTATCCGTGTACCGGATGATATCATCGTTACAGGTTTTAGTGCGAGTACCACCGCTCAGAATGGTATCATCTCTATAACCACTTGTAGCTGTGATACCGAATACTTGGGACGTATCGCTGTATCCCGCCTGCATTCGCTTATTACCGAGGAAGACGAGCCACAGATTATCCGACCAAGAGCAAATATTATTACAGGCATGAGCTGCGGATGCGGCAACAATCAAAATCTTAATATACGCAGACTCTTGGAAATGCACGAAAAACGAAGTATTGAAGATACACATTTTGCCAACAGTGAACTTGACGAAAGATTATTTGCGTGCCGTGATATCAATGATTTGGCTGATGTGATATCGCAGACCCACTACCTTATTGCAGACAAAAGTAGCATGGCCGTGTGTTTACATGTAGATAAGGAGCTTTCACGATGCTTATTTATGTTGGATTATATCGGAAAAGAAGATCAGGTATATTTTAAGAGCACAGATATACTTCCCCCAAATTCTACGCAAGAAAACTCTTCCACCATAGTATATGTGCTTCCTATCGTGTTCAACGATAAGAATCTGGGACATATTGCTGTCTGCTACAATAAGCCTACCGTATATAACGTACACCTAAAGAATTACACCAGACATCTTGCCATAGGTCTGGAGGTGTTGGAAATTCGTAACATTGCAGCCTTATCTTTGGAAGAAGCTCAGGTTAACATTGAGAGCAACACAAAAAGTAAAACGATATATGCGTACAATGGCGTAGCTTTGCATCGCATAAGTATCGATAATGTGCTCTATTTTGAGACCGATGGTCGAAAAACAGTTGCTGTACTGCGTTCCGGACGTCTTGTGGTACGAAACTCCTTGTCTCAGCTGGAGGAGCAGTACAAAGATGACGACTTTTTACGAGTGTCAAAGTCAACGCTCCTAAATATCACAAAAGTGACTGAATATAGCCCCGACAGTGACAGAACGCTGCTCGTAACCCTTGTGGGAAATGTAAAAATCCGAGTTTCACGCAAGTTTGCTTCCGAGTTCAAGACGAAAATGGCAGAGCATTAATGCTCTGCCATTATTCCTTTAATAAAGCTCTTTCTGTGTATCGGACACGGTCCGTCTTTACGGAGCTTTTCCATATGCTCTGCCGAGCCGTAGCCTTTATTTCCGGCAAAACCGTAGCCCGGGTATATCTTGTCAAACTCCACCATCATCCGGTCCCTTGTCACCTTCGCTATGACGCTGGCTGCCGCTATAGACAGACTCTTGGCATCGCCTTTTATAATCGGAACCTGCTTCACGTTCTTTCCGCCGAACAGCTCGTTTACCCCCGGTATGGTTACCGCATCGTTTAACAGTACGTCCGGTGCACCGCAGGTCTCCGCCATTTTCTGCATTGCCTCCCGCATGGCACGGAAGGTAGCCTGTAAGATGTTAATCTCGTCAATCACCGTATGGGACACACAGCCGATACCGTAGGCTACCGCTTTCTCCAAAATCTCCGGAAACAGCTCTTCACGTTTTTTCTCGGATAACTGCTTGGAATCGTTCAGATATAAAATCCGACAATCCTTCGGCAATACCACACAGGCTGCAACCACCGGACCAGCCAGAGGACCTCTTCCTACTTCATCGATACCGCAAACCACGTTGTAGGCCTCGTATTCCCGCTCAAATGCAAGCATTCCGTCCACTCTGGCACATTCCGCCAGGAACTTCTCCTTACGCTTTCTTGCCTGTTCTATGAGCTTTACAACGCCGCTTCTTGTATCATCGGCATATAATGCAATTACAGCCTCTAATTCTTCATAAGAAGCCGTCTCCAGTGTTTCCTTGATTACTTCGATTTTATCAGCCATAGCATATCCCCATCTTTCATAACCCCTGTTTTAGAAGCCTTTTTACTTTTCTACAATAGTCGTATCCTCTGTTTTCGGCTCCTTCTCCACTTTCTCCAGCGTAATTCTGCCGATTTTCCCGGCACGATACTCATCCATTACAATACTTGCCGCACGCTCAATATCCGCCTCGCCGCCCTTTTTCAGGCAACCGCGCTTTCTTGCCACACGCTCCAGCGCTTCAAAACCGTCGGCGCATTCTTCGATGCCATATTTCGCATTTACTACCCCCGGATACTCCTCGTACAAATACGCCAAAAGCGTCATGGCCAATTCTCTCACATCCAGAATATCCTCATTAATGGACCCGATCCACGCAATACGCAGGCCCACCTTCTGGTCTTCAAACTTCGGCCACAAAATGCCCGGCGTATCGAGAAGCTCCAGCTCCTTATTCAAGCGAATCCACTGCTTACCTTTCGTTACGCCCGGCTTATTCCCTACCAACGTCACGCTTTTTCCCGCAAAAGCATTGATAAAGGTAGACTTACCTACATTCGGAATACCTACAATCATGGCACGGAGCGGTCTTCCGATAATACCACGCTTTAAGTCACGCTCTCTTTTTTCCTTACAGGCTTCCTTCACTACATTTAACACATTCTTTACGCCTGCACCGGCCTTAGAATTCACGGTCAGTACAAAATAGCCCTTTGCTTCGTAATAGGCCTTATATTCCTTCGTTCGGGATTCATCCGCCAAATCCGCTTTATTTAACAAAAGCACCCGCGGCTTGTTTCCCGCAAACTTCTCAATGTCCGGATTTTTCGAACTGTACGGAATACGGGCATCCACCAGTTCAATAATCACATCCACCAGCTTCAGCTCGTCCTGAATCTGGCGCTTTGCTTTACTCATATGTCCCGGATACCACTGATACTGCATCTTACACCTCCGTCCGGTAGCCTTATGCCACCTTACAACCAACTCTTCCGCTATTTATTCTTCTCCAGATTCATCTGGGAAATGATGTTAAACGGGTCCAGCGTCAGCCACGCCTTTCCCACAATTTGCTCCTTTGTTACATTACCGATGTTGGCAAACCGACTGTCCTCGCTTTTATTTCGGTTATCTCCCAGCACAAAGTATTCGTCCTCGTCTAACGTGAACTCCTCCGCCGCCAGACCGGACAAATGAATCATCGGCAAATCCTTTACCGCTTCTTTTAATATTGTTCCGTTAATATATACACTACCGTTAACAATCTGTACCTTATCTCCCGGAAGTCCGATGACACGCTTTACATGATAATAGCTGTGTTCCTCGCCTGCCTGTTCAAATACAATCACATCAAACCGTTCCGGCCCTTTTCTTATGTAGGACAGCTTATTTACGATAATCGATGTCCCCTCGGCCAGGGTCGGTTCCATGGATGTTCCCGGCACTACCGTGCGTTCAACGGAAAGCCTCACCAGAAAAAAGGCAAGCGCAATTACCGCCACGGTTTCCAAAAACAAAAATAACAAGCTCCGTAGCTTCTTTTTTCTTTTTCTTTTATTACGATTATCACTCAAATCAAAATCATAGCCTGCCATTTACTCACCCCTTATGAAAGGAAAAGGGACAATTTGCATTGTCCCTTTCGTCAACTTATTTTACAAGTTCCTTAACCTTTGCCTTCTTACCTACTCTGTCACGTAAGTAGTTGAGCTTTGCTCTACGAACCTTACCGCGGCGGATAACTTCGATCTTCTCAACGATCGGAGAATGTACCGGCCAAGTCTTTTCAACACCAACACCGTTGGATGTCTTTCTTACCGTAAAGGTCTCTCTTGCGCCACCGTTCTGTCTCTTTAAAACGGTTCCCTCGAAAATCTGGATACGCTCACGATTACCCTCTTTAACCTTAGCGTGTACACGTACGGTATCACCTACGTTAAAATCGGCAACCTCTGCCTTTAACTGAGCTGCTTCAATGTTCTTAATAATGTCGTTCATGTTGCGACCTCCTTAAAAATATGGACATTCATACTACCGAACACGGTACAGCGGAACATCTTGTCTCACAATCGATGATTATACCACAGAACAAGGAAGAATGCAAGCACTTTTTCAACTTTTTTCCAACAAAAAGGCTGCAACTCCTATCCTTATGACTTGCAGCCCGGTATTTCTTATAAGTACTGAATCAATTCCTCGATAACTCCGCTCAGGCGCGCATCGGAAAGACCAAAATCCATCTCCTTGTAGCTCCATGCACTGCGACCGATGCCAAGCTCCTCAAACGCCTCATGAATTGCCTTATACCACTTTACCGTATCCTCCGGAGATACTCTGTCAATAACACCGTACTCACCGCAATACAAGGACGTATTGTACTTCTCTGCGGTAGCCACAGCGGAAGCAAAACGCTCCTTGAAGTATTCCTTGGTAAGGTTAAACTCTTCAAATGCAAAACGCTCCTCCGGAACAATCATATCGGTCCAGGTGGCTCCCTGATGGGTAAACTTCAGCGGATCGTAGCAATGCATATTGAAAATCACCTTGTCGTCTGCCGGTGCTCCCAAATCCTTTACCGCATCCGGAGAATTATTCCAGTAGCTGCCCAGTAAAATCAACACCTCCGGTGCAACTTTGCGGATTCTCTTGATACACTCGGTGGAAATACGATTCCACATCTCGCTAAAGGACTGATCCGTAATCTCGTTTAACAGTTCAAACACCACATTCTCCGGGTCGTTACCGAAACGCTTTGCCATCTCTTCCCAGAGTGCATAAAAGCTGTTCTGAAGCTTCTCACTGTCAAAAAATCCGCGCTCACCGTGTGCTTCATCAAAGGAAAATCCCTTCGTCTTATGTAAATCCAACACAATCTTTAAACCGTACTTCTTTGCCCAACCGATGGCCTTCGCAATACGCGCAAATCCGTCCTCGATAAAGCTGTCATCCTCCGCCTGTACAATATTAAAATCGAACGGAAGTCTCACATGATCCACGCCCCAGGAAGCAATCTTTGCAATATCCTGCTCAACTACAAATCCATCCAGTCTTTCCTTGCTGTAATCACACTGGGACAACCAACCGCCAAGATCAACACCCTTTTTAAATCCGACTAATTCTCTCATTAGTAAAACCTCCTTACAAAGCAGTTCTATATGTTAGTATCAGTGTATCATGTTTCTATACAAAAACATACCATATAATTATTCTTTTTATCATTTTTCCGTTGTAATAATCACGTATCTCCATCAAAGAATTAACGTGTATGGAATTGTTGCTCCCTGTATTCCCGCGGCGTCACCTTCACATACCGTTTAAACATGGAAATAAAATGACTTTCCGAACAAAAGCAAAGACTGCTTGCAATCTCTGCCGAAGAAAACTCCGTATACCGGAGCATCTTCTCCGCCGCCTCAATGCGCTTTTGCATAATATACCGAGAGATTGAAATCCCCACTTCCCTATGAAACAGCTTCGACAAATAGGTGGGACTGAGCTTCGTTTCCTCCGCCAAATCCGCCAGTACGATTTTCGTATGCAGATGGGAATAAATGTACTCCAGACACACAATAATGGCCTTAGAATACATGGTTTTCTTACGAATGGACCGCATACGTTTCGCATAAGCCTCGATCAATTCCCGGTGAATGGAGGTGATTTCCTCCTCTGTCTGCATTTTATCGATACGCTGTATGTAAATATCACTGCGGTTATAGGCCTCCTCCATCTCCATGCCGCCTTCAATGCAATACCGCGTAATAAAGGCAATGGTTATGATGAGATGGTACTTGAGATTCCGCATCTTATCCTCACTGAGCACACCCATACCGTCTCCGCCGAAGGGCTTCATCAGTGCCAGCGTCTCTTCCACATTGCCCATTTTGATGCTCTGATAAAACTCTACTTCCTTATCATACGGCGTATGAAACCGGTTATCCTCCCGGTTTTCGAACTCAATCCGGGCCAATGCCTTCTGCATATCAAGCTTCATGGATTCACCTCCCTTAGTAAAGAGAATGCTCTCGAAACAGGCCATCTATTATAATCTGATACTCGCCAAGCTTCTCACACTTCCGTATCTGCTTCCGAGCCTTCTCACTGTCAAGAAAGCTGTCCAACAAATAAAACCAAAGTTCCTTCATCTTATACAGCAAATCCCGATCAGAGGATAACACCGCTCCGTACTCCTCCATCAACTGCGCATGAAACCTGCGTATCGTCTCTTTTCGGAGCGTTTCATCCGGCAATTCTTCCCCACGCAGCCGTCCGATCAGATACGGATCACTGAGCAAGCCTCGTCCCAGCATCACCTTTTCCAACTTCGGGAAACGTTCAGTCAACTTCTCATAGCTTCCCTTTGTAAAAATATCACCGTTATAGCATAGCGGCCGCTCCCATGTCTCATAGGCACGGGCAAAGGTCTCCATCCTCACCTGCCCCTTGTAAAAGTCCTTCTGAATCCGCGGATGCACCGTCAGCTCCTTAATTGGGTACCTGCCAAACAACGCCAGAATCTTTTCCCAGTCCGTATCATCATTGCGCCCTACCCGGGTCTTTACGGACACCTCTAAGGTACACGTTTCAAACACCTCATCAAAGAACCGCTCCAGTTCCTCAAGCCGCGAAAGAAACCCGGACCCCTTTCCCTTCGTCACCACCGTTCCCGACGGACAACCAAGATTCAGATTCACTTCCGAATATCCATACTCGCTCTTTAAATACTCCGCCGCCATCAAAAAATAGTCGGCTCGATTCGTAATAATCTGCGGCACCACCTGCATCCCCACATTGTTCTCCGGCAGTACGTCACGCTTCTCTTTATTCCGTAAAATCTTATTCCCGTCGGGAGAAATAAAGGGCGTAAAATACTTGTCCGGTGCAGGAAAATAATTATGAAAAGCCCTCCGGTAAATGTGTCCGGTAATGCCTTCCATAGGGGCAAAATAAAAATCCATACTAATTCTCCCGTTCCGCCAACAGCTTGTCCAAATACTGCTTCTCCTTCTTTGACAGCACCGCATCTTTTAATAAATCCGGTCGTGCCGCCAGCGTACGTTCAATGGACTTTTCCCGGCGCCACTTCTCGATATTGGCATGATGTCCGGAAAGTAATACCTCCGGCACCTTGCGTCCTTCGTACTCCTCCGGTCTTGTATACTGCGGATACTCCAGTAAATTATCCTGGAAACTTTCAAACTCCGCCGAAGCCTCGTTATTCAATACCCCCGGCACCAGACGCGACACCGCATCAATCATCATCATGGCCGGAAGCTCACCGCCGGTCAGCACGTAGTCTCCCGCAGATACCATATCCGTCACTACCATCTCAAGGGCTCTCTCGTCGATTCCTTCGTAATGACCGCACAAAAAAATCAAATCCTCTTCCTTGGCCCATTCCTCCGCCTTTTTCTGGGTAAAGGTCTCGCCCTGTGGAGTCAGGTACACCACCTTCGTCCTCTCCCTGCGTTCCTCCGGAATGAGGCTCTTTACATAGGCACAGGTCTTTACCACCGGATCCGGAGCCATCACCATACCGGCACCTCCGCCGTACGGATAATCGTCCACCCGCTTATGCTTATCCTCAGAAAAGGCCCGGATATCCACTGCCTTGATAGACAGCAAGCCCTTTTCCGTAGCCCGTCCGATAATACTGGTATTTAATCCCTGTTCGACCATATCAGGGAACAATGTCATTACATAAAAATTCATGGTATTCCTCTTTCTGACTTATTTCGCCATCCGGTAACAATTCTTACCGGCATGCTTCGCCTCGTACAATGCCGCGTCCGCATTTGCATACAAAGTGTCCAGTTCCCGGCCGTGCTCCGGATACCGACCGATGCCGATACTTCCGCTCATATTTACCTGTAAATAATCCGCAGCCACCCCGGATATTACAGAAAGCAACTGCTGTGCTTTTGTTTCCACCGAACACGGATCCGCAACATTCCGCAGAAAAATAAAAAACTCATCTCCGCCGATTCGTCCAATGATATCGTTCTCCCTGACGGTTTCCTTCAGTTTAGCCGCCAACCGGATTAAAAATTCATCTCCCGTCTGGTGACCCAGTGTATCATTTAAAGCTTTAAAATTATCCACATCCAACATATATAAGGAATGTCCCGCATCCCCCTCCTCACGAAGAATTGCGCGAATTTCCTCCATTGCCGTCTCGCGGTTCATCACTCCGGTCATCCGGTCAAGCTTTGCCGCCTCAAGAATCTTTTGTTCTTCCACCTTACTCTTATTAATATCCTTCGCGGAAAGCATCACACACAAGTGATTATTATCCGCATCAATCAGAAAATGTACCTTATTTTCTACCCAACGCACAGAACCATCCGATAACTTACGCTCATATTCAAAAGATAATCTGCGTCTTCCGCTCACATATATCCCACGCAAATTTTCCGGCGTAAAAGTACGATAGAATTCTTCTGCTTCCGCATTTCCGTTTGTAATAGAATTCACCGCGTAGTCACAAAGCTCTTCTATGGTATGACACGCCTGCAAGGTACCGTCCTCAATTTCCCGGCGTCTTTGCTTAATAATGCGCCAATCATCCACATCGATATAGCTGACCGCATAGGTATCCTCCGGCAAATCAAACAAATACCGGAACAACTGCTCATGACGTTGACGGGCTCGATACTCCTCGGTCACGTCCTCGGTAACACCCAACAGACCGATCACTTTACCCGTTTCATCCCGCAAAATATGTTTTGACGTGGCACCGTATCTCGGTTGCCCTCCTTCATCCGTAATCGGCTCGATAAAACGCGGCAAATCCTTTCCGCTTTCCAACAACTTTCTGTCATCCAGTTCATATCGCTTTGCCAACTGTGAATCCGCAAATATTTCTCTGTCCGTGTATCCGATAATCTCCTCTACCGAAGTCTTGCCAACCATCTTCACAAAGGAGTCTGAAACAGCCCGATACACCAAATTCACATCTTTTATAAATATCAAGTCACGAGAATTTCGCAGCATACAACAAATTGTAGCTTCCATCAAGCTATACTCCATAACAATCCCCCTAAACTACCAACGTAAGTGATATAATTTTCACAACAATTATACTACTCTTATTTTTTCATGTCAACGAAATGCGACCTTTGTCTTATTGGCAGACCCATTCATTTTTCTTCTTTAACAACAATCTCTTTTTATATTTCAGATTGGCATATTCCGTAATCTTCTTTAAATATACCACATCATAGGCACCGCCTATGGCTCCCACAATCGGAATTCCCTGCAAAAACTTCATGTACAGCAGTTCCTTGGAAAGCCCTGCCGCAGTCCGTTCAATCTGCTGCTTTTCCGCATAGTCCTCCGGCATCTCGTTCTTCTCTATGTAAGCATTCAGTAAATCATCTATCCTGCGCAAATCAGCACCGTAGGACACGGCCCCTTCAATTAACAAAAGAATAAAACGCCGTTCTTCCTCACTTTCATAGTCATACCCGTAGTCTAAGGCAATCTCATACACACTGCGTAAAATAAAGCCAACAAACAACACAATATCCGGAAGCCCTACACCCAAGGCGCCCATGCCGATCCCCGTGGCACCGGATACCAGCATATTGACTCTTCCCGCTGTTCCTGCCTTCTTTTCAAACACCTTTAAAGACTTTCGCGTCTGCCGCACCTCATCCGCATATTCGTTAATCTTGAAGCTTTTTTGCAATTCATCCTTCTTATAGGTCTTTTCAATGATGCCGGTACCTTTTTCAAAAATCACACCAAAGGCTTTTGCAAACGCCGAATCTAACGTACCCTGCAGCTTTGCAGGCACCTTTTCCGCCAGGAAGCGGTTTAAGAAGCTATCCTTTTTCTCTTCCCTTTGGTCAAAGAACTTCTGCTCCTTTTTCTGAAACTGTCTCCATTCTATATCAAATGCACTTTTCTTTGTTGCCATAGGATTCCCCTCCCTGTATTTTCCTTTACACCCTATTATACCACCTGAAAGCTCCAAGTCAATGACACAAACACACCTTAACGATGACATAAAGTTTTTGTAAAATATCTTAATAATTCATACTCTGTTTACCTCCATCTCAATACATTCCCACTGTTCTCCGTGAAACTCATATACATACCGATTCTCTTGCTCAATTTCTTCAAAGCCTGCCGCCTTGTAACAATAATAGGCGGAGGGATTATTTTCAAATACGCCTAAGGTTACCTTTTCTGCCTGTAGCATCTCGAATGCATACCGGATTGCCATCTGTATCATACGCTTTCCGTAACCGCATCCCCGCTTACTGTCATCTACAATAACAAAGCCGATGCGAAGACTCTTCTTTGTCGCATCCGTATATCTTAAAATCAAATGTCCAACAATTTCTCCGTTACAAACCGCGGTTAACGGATAGAAATTATCCGGTTCCTCGCAGTCACCGTTACATTCCATATACTTGTAGTTCATATCCTCTGCCGTAACCGGATAGGCACCGTACCGATTGGAACTCCACAAACGAAGTGCCCGTTCGTCCTTAATCCAGCTTACGATTGTTGCTGCGTCCTGGGGCTTGTAGGGTCTTAATTTCATAACATCTACCTCCTTTTTCCGTAACTGCTTTTTCATAATTTCATAGACCTGTATCACTCCGTTATAGCATTCCCACCTTCCGTGGTCTACCGTTTGATATCCCAGATGTGCGTATAAGTTACATGCCGGCAGTGATGCATCAATATCAGCATAATCATAGTGCTCCTTTATCTTGTCCTCCAATTGTCCCATAATGAAGGAACCGTAGCCTTTTCTCTGAAATTCCGGCAATACATAGACCCGCGTAATATGATTCTCTTTCTTTGTTCCGGTTCCGATGATTTCATTATTTTCTGAAAGGATAAAGGTATTGCCGGCTTCAATATCTTTCATAATATTTTCTTTACTATGGAATTCACAAAACATATCCACGATTTCCTTCAGATAATACTTTGGGTAGACCACTCGAATCGTTTCCTGTACAAGCATATAAACCTGTTCTGCATCCTCTTTCTTCGCCAATAAAAATTCCATAACTTCTTCCTCCTTAAACTTAAATATATACTTCAAAGGATACTGCTTGATTTCGAGTACTTTTTTGGGAAGTACTTCCCATTAAGAAAAAAGCACCCTCAAACAATATCCTTATCGTCTGATGGTGCAAATCACTTGCAATATGTATTATGATAAATCGCCCTATCGTGCCAAATCAGCAACCGATAAGGACTCTATGATTTCATAATGCAATTTTTTCCATCAGCAAACAATCCCCACTGCCAGTTCCAGACGGGATAGACGACGTATAGATAATTCTGCTGACAAAAACAATTCATACCCTGCATTGTGCTACTTCCTTTCCTAAGATTTTGTAATTGTCACTTATCATACACCTAATAAGGTTTATTGTCAATAAGTTTTTTTCACAAAAAAGGTCCTGCTTACACAAGACCTTCCCTTCTCATTAATCCAGCAATCCCGGCAATATATGCACGACCACCTTACCCTCTTCCAAGGAAATCTCCTTCACGCAGTCCTCGATATACGGAATCAGTGCCGTTTCCTTATTAGGCAGAGTTACCTCAAACACATCGTTTGCACCGGTCTGCAATACCTCGCTGAGTACGCCCAGTTCTTCGCCCTCATCGGTAATCACCTTAAGACCGATTAAGTCGCAGATGTAAAACTCGTTCTCCTTAAGCGGCATCGCATCCTCACGATCGATTAAAATATCCTTGTTACGATAGGTCGCCGCCTTGTCCATATCATTGATTTCTTTAAACTTCACGATGACCATCTGCTTAAAAAACTTTACACCCTCAACGGTCACAGGAAGCAACTCTCTTCCCAAATCCAAATAAACTTTCTTTAACTTCTTAAAACGTCTTGCATCATCGGTAGTCGGGAACACCTTTACCTCACCGTGCACACCGTGAGTCGTGGTAATCACACCAACACGAAGCATACTATCCTTATCCATAGACTTGTCTCCTTCTTATTCATCTCGTTTTTGTGTCTTGTTCTATCTAAATAGTACCATAACTGTACCTTTCTTACTTATCACTTATCGGCTTGTTTCTTACATGGACAAACTCGCTAAAAAGAATATAACCTGCCCTTTTTTCTTACCAAGGGGGAACTCACGGAATCATTTTAAAGTGAACCTTAAAGCAACGTCAGCACTTGGCGAGGTCTTTTCGAGCCTAGTACTGCTACGTTGCTGCAAGAGCGAGAGCGCGTTCACGTAAAATAATTCCGTGAGTTCCCCGTCCCAAGAAACCCAAGGGGCTGCCCGGTCAAAAGACCAAGCAGCCCTCAGTATTGGCATTATTGTAGTATTTCAACGACTACCTTTTTGTCGTCTCCGGCAGCTGCGGACTTTACCACGGTACGGATCGCTTTGGCAATACGGCCCTGTTTGCCGATTACCTTCCCCATATCTTCCGGTGCCACACGCAACTCGACGACAATCGACTTCTCGGTTTCCTTCTCGGTCACCTCGACTGCCTCCGGATGATCTACAAGTGCCATAGCAATAACTTTTACTAACTCTTTCATTACTACACACCTTGCCCTTTCCGGATACTGCCGTACCCGCACATCCTATTCTTACTTCTCGATACCGGCCTTCTTTAATAACTTAGCAACGGTCTCGGTCGGCTGTGCGCCGTCAGCAAGCCACTTCTTAGCAGCCTCCTCGTTTACGTTGAAAACGCTCGGCTCCTTGGTCGGATCATAGATACCGATTTCCTCGATGAATCTACCGTCACGCGGGGATCTGGAATCTGCAACAACGATTCTATAGAAAGGTGCCTTCTTCTGACCCATTCTCTTTAATCTGATCTTTACTGCCATTTTAATTTCACCTCCTTGAACTTGGTTTACATGTATCTTCAAAACGAATCTCTTCGCCTCGAAAGCAAAATCTTTAGAATCCGAACGGCATTTTAAAGCCTCGTCTTCCCTTGCCTCCCATCATACCGGAAAGCTGTTTCATCATCTTCTTCTGACCCTCCACCTGCTTTACCAGACGGTTTACTTCGGAAATGTCCACGCCTGCTCCTGCTGCAATTCTACGCTTTCTGGAAGGATTCAGAAGAGCCGGGTTGGAACGCTCTTCCGGCGTCATAGACCGGATAATGGCAATCATGCCCTTGAACATGTCATCGTTTAACTCCACACCTTTCAGCTGGCTACCTACGCCCGGAAGCATGCTCATGATGGAATTGATACCGCCCATCTTCTTCATGTTTTCGGTCTGTTCCAGAAGATCGTTAAAGTCGAACTCTGCCTTCTTTAACTTCTTCTCCATCTCTCTGGCCTTGTCTGCATCAAACTCGGCCTGGGCTTTATCAATCAAAGTAAGAATATCGCCCATTCCCAGGATACGGGAAGCCATACGATCCGGATGGAACTGCTCCACGTCGGTCAGCTTCTCGCCGGTACCCGCAAACAGAATCGGACGACCGGTTACCGCACGGATGGAAAGTGCCGCACCGCCTCGTGTATCACCGTCAAGCTTTGTAATCACAACGCCGGTGATTCCGATTTCCTTTTCGAAGGTCTCTGCCACATTGACCGCATCCTGACCGGTCATGGCATCTACGGTAAGCAATGTATTGGTTACATTCAGTGCTTCCTTTATCTGCTTAAGCTCCTCCATCAGTACTTCATCAATATGAAGACGTCCGGCGGTATCTACCAAAACTACGTTATTATTATTCTTCTTTGCATGCTCTAAGGCTGCTTTTGCAATGTCTACCGGGTTGTTCTTATCCCCCATGGTAAACACCGGAACGCCTACCTTCTCACCGTTGATGATGAGCTGGTCAATCGCAGCCGGACGATACACGTCGCAGGCTACGAGAAGCGGACGCTTTCCTTTACTCTTAAACTGACCGGCAAGTTTCGCCGCCATGGTCGTCTTACCGGCACCCTGCAAACCGCACATCATAATGACGGTGATTTCGTTTCCCGGAAGGAAGGTCAGCTCCGTCGTCTCGGAACCGAGTAACGCAACCATTTCCTCGTTTACAATCTTTATGACCATCTGCCCCGGCGTCAGGCTGCTCATAACATCCTGTCCGATGGCACGTTCTTCTACGGTTTTTACAAAATTCTTTACTACACGGAAGTTTACGTCTGCCTCCAAAAGAGCCATCTTTACCTCTTTCAGAGCCGCCTTTACATCTGCTTCGGAAAGACGTCCCTTACCTCGCAGATTTTTAAAAATCCCTTGCAGCTTTTCCGAAAGGCTGTCAAATGCCATAACTCCTCCTTATAACCAATTGAGAATCTCCTCGGTTAACCCTCTGGCTTCCTTCACGGAATCCAAATCTCCTGTATTGTAACTGTGTCCCAAAAGCTCGTTAATCTTTTCGACACACCCTTTTGTTTTGTTAAACTTCTCTACCAGATGGAGCTTTTCTTCGTATCCTCGAAGCTGCTTACTGCAACGCTTCACCATATCGTGGACTCCCTGTCTCGTAATGCCCTCCGCATCCGCAATCTCGGACAAAGAAAGGTCATTTAAGATGTAATCCTCAAATATTTGCTTGTTGTGCTCCTTTAACAGCTCGCCGTAAAAATCATACAGCATGGCAAGTTCCAAAAGCTCGTTTACCTCTTCCATCAAAAACACCACCTGTAAAGTTATTTTCTTTACAGGTGGTAGTGTAACAGATAATGTGGTATCTGTCAAGTATTTTTCTTGATAATTTTATTTTATCTCCGTTTTCTGCAGAAGAACACAACAATTCCGGCCAAAAGTATCACTCCGGCCACAGTAATCGGGATTACGACATCCTTTGTATCGGTCGGTTTTACATCCGCCTCTGCCGTATCATAAAGGGTAAAATCCATCGTAATGTCATACAGCTCCGTTGCATTTTTACGAATATTAATATCTTCTTTTATTCCGATTGCCATACGATGTCCGTTTATGACTACATACGGCGTTATATCTTAGTCCGTCAAATCCGGCTTCTTTACATCCGTCATAATGGAGAATGCTATGTTGGTGGAATGGTCCGCTACACGTTCGAGGTTAGACACCACATCGGTATAAATCATACCGGTCTCCGCATCGCACTCACCGCGGGTTAAGCGATCTACATGTGCTTCCTGCAGCTGACGCTCAATCTCATCGATTTCTTCCTCTAATACAAGAATATCCCGAAGATGCTCCTCATGCTTCTTTTCGAACGCATCCAAGGAATACTGCAGTAATGTCTTGGTCTTCTCAAACATATCACGAATTGCTTCTTCCGCATACTTACTCATGCTCAAATTATCTTCAATCAACTGAGTCGCCGCATCCGCCATATTCTCTGCATGGTCACCGATACGTTCGATATCGTTTACCACATGGAACAAACCGCCCAGAAGCTTTCTATCCTCTACCGGAAGGGACAACTGGTTTGCCTTTACCAAGTAGTTTGTAATCTGCTCGTTTAAGAAATTCACGGACTTTTCGGTCTCGTAAATCTCTGCGATTACCTTTTCGTCCTTGGAGAACAATACATCAATACCCTTGGACAAGTTTGCGATAGCAATGTCCGCCATACGGGTCGTTTCTCCGATAATATTCGGAAGAGCTGCCGTGGTGGAGAATACACTGTTCTCGCCGATGAATTCCAAGTGCATATTGTCTGCCTTCTTGTCCTCGCCCGGAACAATCTTGTAGGTCAGCTTTACAATCGGATTTACAAGCGGGAAACATACCAATACCTGGAATACCTTGAAAATCAAATGCGTGTTTGCAACGTCTCGGGCAATCTTTGCATTGACACCGTTTACATACACATCTTCTATACCCATAGCGGTGGAAATGGAAGTAATCATCGTTACAATCTGGTCTTTCAAGAAGAACAGTACTATCATAATTGCCGCAGAACCGATAATATTTACAATAAAATGAATATGCGCCGCACGCTTGGCCATTTTCTTTCCGCCGATACTTGCCATAAGTGCGGATACACAGGAACCCATGTTACATCCGAGAATAATAAAGAAGCAAATTTCTAACGGAATCAATCCCTGAGAAGCCATCAACAGTACAATACCGACCGTTGCGGAAGAACTCTGAAGCACTGCAGTAACGATAAAGCCCACAAATACCGCAAGGAACGGATTGGTTAAGGAACCGATTACATCCTTAATGACGGCGGATTCCTTTAATTCCGCCATACCGCCGGACATAACGCTCATACCGAAGAACAGCATACCGAAACCTAACACAACCTCACCGATACGCTTTACCATCGGCTGCTTAAAGAACATGACCATGACTACGCCGCCCATTAAGAAGAATGGAGCCACATCGCTTAAGTTAAATGCGATTAACTGTGCAGTAATGGTAGTACCGATATTTGCACCTAAAATAACACCGGCTGCCTGGAACAAATCCATCAATGTCGCATTTACAAAGCTGACAACCAATACCGTAGTTGCACTGGATGACTGAACAACTGCGGTAAATAAAATGCCCACAAGACATCCGAGAAAACGATTTTTGGTCACTGCTTCCAAAATCTTACGAAGTCTGGCACCGGCCGCTTTTTCCAAGCCTTCGCTCATCAACTTCATACCGTATAAAAAGAGTCCCAACCCTGCCGCCAATGCAATAACGACTTCAAATATCATACTGTTCATGTTTTCCTCCTCTTATGTAGCTCTCACATTGTCATAAAAAAAACGAACACTATTATTTTAAATGATTCTTACAAATTTTTCAAGTAGCCTTTTGCATTCTTTACATCTTCTTTCATTGCACCTTGTAAAGAATCCACATCCGGGAATTTACGTTCCTGGCGTAAAAACGTTAAAAACTGTACTTCCACCTGTTTTCCGTACAAATCTCCTTCATAGGAAAACAAATGAGTCTCCACACTTACTTGCTCGTCCGAATCCACTGTCGGTCTGAGTCCGATATTGGTAATTCCGTCAAACCACTGTCCGTCTACCTTTGTCCTCGTCACATATACTCCGTAAACAGGTAATAATTTTTCTCCGGACGGAATCAGGTTCATGGTAGGAAATCCGAGGGTTCTTCCCAGCTTTTTTCCGTGAAGTACTTCTCCGAATACCGCATAGGGACGTCCTAAAAGTTCATTGGCCTCTGCCACTTTCCCTTCTGCCAACAGTCCGCGAATTCCGGTGCTACTGATACGTACGCTCTCCTCGGTTACCTTCGGAACACACACGGTCCGATAGCCGTAGGTTTCCTCCAGCGCCCGCAACAACGCCACATCGCCTTCCCGGCCTTTTCCGAACCGAAAATCCTCACCAGCCACAATGACCTTTGCCTGTAACTTCTTACAAAGAAGCTCTGCTACAAACTGCTCCGCCGTCATCTCCCGCATGGCTTCGTCCAAAAGATACTCCGCCAACACGTCGATGCCCATGGATTCACAAAGCTTACGCTGTTCTTCCTTGGTATAAATCACCTTACGTCCAGTATCTACTGCTGTAGAAAACGTAACCACACAGGACGCAAGTCCTCTTTCTTTCTCTTTTAAAACCGCCGAAAGCAAACTTCGGTGCCCCAGATGAAATCCGTCAAACTTTCCTACCGTAACCGCAGTTTGTACCGGAACATATTCGGATTGTTTTGTTATTCTTAGCAACGGAATCACCTTCCTTCGGATTAAGGTAAAAACATTTTTTCCGGCTGTAACTGTTTTCTTGCCTTACGATACAGATACAAACCGATTATTTTTTCTGCACTGTCATACACACGGAATCCGTCTCCGTCCACAGGATTGATTGTCTCGGACAACATGGATAGTTCCAACTGGTTTCCGTTATACAAATATTTTTCGAACTCCGGTACTACATGTACTGCCGGATACTTCATCAAAAAGGAATCAATCGGCAGGATAATCTCTGAAAGACGATCTTCGTCACGTGCCTGCTCCACTTCCGCAAGGGTCAATGCCGTTTCAATGGTGAACGCCCCCGCCTGCGTCCGTACAAGAGACTGCATGCATGCTCCGCATCCCAATGCATCGCCCATATCCCGAAGCAAACTACGGATATAAGTGCCCTTGGAACAACGTACCCGAAGCGTCACCGTCTTTACATAGCCTTCCGCATCCTTCGTAAAAGCAAGCGGGGTGTTTTCAAAAATTTCCACCTCGCGAGGCTTTCGTTCGATTTCCTTTCCTTCTCTGGCCAGCTCATACAAACGTTTCCCGTCCACCTTTAATGCGGAATACATCGGCGGCACCTGCCCATAGACACCGGTAAACTTTTCTGCCATCGCCCGAATTTCTTCTTCGGTAACTCTCGCCTTTGTTTCTGAAAGAACCGTTCCGGTCATGTCTTCCGTATCCGTAGTAACACCGAGAAGCATTACCGCTTCGTAAGCCTTTTCTTTATCCAGAAGCAATTCGCAAAGCTTGGTAGCCTTCCCGATGCAAACCGGAAGCACTCCGGTAGCCTGGGGATCCAGCGTGCCCGTATGGCCCATTCTTCGCTCCTTTAATATACCCCGGAGTTTAGCCACCACGTCAAAGGACGTATAGCCTGCTTCTTTATAAATATTTACTATTCCGTCCATGCACCGCTCCTATTCCGAATATTCCTTCAGCTGATGCTCGATTTGTCCGGAAAGATTGTTAATTACATCATGCATGGAACCGTTCATAGTACAGCCAGCCGCCATCTTATGACCGCCGCCGCCGAACAGACAGCAGATTTTACTCACATCCACTTTGCCGTTGGACCGCATGCTGACCTTATAGTTCTGCACGCCTTCTTCTCTGACCAGGATTGCAACCTCAACCCCCGCTGTTACCCTGAGCTGGTCGATAATGCCGTCCAAGTCCGCCGGTACCGCACCGTAGAGCTGCATCATTTTCTGGGATACACAGGAGAAAATAATCGCCCCGTCCAGCATGAGAATACTCTCCAGCAAACAACGTCCCAAAATCTGATTCTGCATATAAGTCTTGCGATAAAAAGAATCATCGATGACCTGAGATGCGGAAACGCCCTTTGTAAGAAGCATTCCTGCGGTATCCATAGTCTTTCGGGAGGTGTTGGAGTGCTTAAACACACCGGTATCGTGTACAATTCCCAGATACAAACACTCTGCCGTCTCTTTGCTGATACAGGAATCCTCGAAAAATCCGCACAACACTTCACAGGTAGAACTGGCATCTCCTTCTACATGGTTATACTCCGCAAACATCGTATTACTGATATGATGATCTATACTCACCGTGTGGGTTGCGGAAAGGAATAGTTCCTCCGTAAATCCCAAACGGTCTCTGCTGCCGCAATCCAGAGCAATAAACAGGTCATACGTCCCTGCATTCTCCGTGGACTGCTTTGCACATTCCCGGTTTTTCAGGAAGGAAAACGCTGCCGGAACCGACTCCAGATACACATCAATCTGCTTATCCTTCATATTTTCATTTAAATAATTGTATAACCCGAGACAGGAACCCACGCAATCGCCGTCCGGACGCACATGGCCTGCAATTGCGATTGTTTTTGCCTCACTTACAATCTGTAATAAATTCAAGGCATCCCCCTCCTTTATCGAACATGACGCCCGTTCCCCCTTACGCGGAAACGAGCGCATTTCTCTCTTCTTATTCTTCTTCCGTCTCTTCCTCGTCGGAACGGTCCGGAAGCTGTGCGGTCACGTCATCAATTAACTTTGACATGGACACACCGTACGCAATGGAGCGGTCTCCCACAAAGGTCAGCTCCGGCGTATTTCTTAAATTCAAAGACTTCGCCAGCTTGGAACGAAGGTGGGAAGCCGCACTCTTTAAGCCCTTTAAGGTGTTTGCGATAGCTTCCTCATCGCCCAATACGCTGATATAAATCTTTGCCGTCTTTAAATCCGGTGCCACCTCCGCCGCAACCACCGAAGTAAGCGGATGGATGCGCGGGTCTTTGCACTCCTCACGGATTAAGGTGCTGAGTTCTCTCTGGACCTCAGCATTAATCCGCGTATTTTTTACACTGTTTTTTCTCATTATCTCGGTACCTCTTCCATGACATAAAGCTCAATCTGGTCAAACTCCTGCAGATCATTGAACTTCTCGAATACAAGACCGCACTCGTAGCCGGTTGCCACTTCCTTTACATCGTCCTTGAAACGCTTTAAGGAAGCCAGCTCGCCTTCAAAAATCTGCTCGCCTTCACGGGTAATACGAGCCTTACAGCCACGTACAATCTTACCGTCAAGTACGTAAGAACCTGCAATCATACCAAGGCCGGATGCCTTAAATACCTGGCGAACCTCCGCATGACCGATTACCTTTTCTACAAATACCGGGTCAAGCATACCCTTCATTGCTGCCTCTACATCCTCGATTGCATTGTAGATGACACGATACAATCTGATGTCTACCTTCTCGCGATCCGCCATTTCCTTTGCCTGATTATCCGGCTTGATATTGAAGCCGATGATAATTGCATTGGATGCACTCGCAAGGGTAACGTCGGACTCGTTTACCGCACCTACACCGCTATGGATAATACGGATAGCAACTTCTTCGTTGCTAAGCTTAAGAAGACTTTGCTTCACAGCCTCAACAGAACCCTGTACATCGGCCTTAACAATAAGGTTGAGTTCCTTAATGTTACCCGCCTGAATCTGGGAGAACAATCCGTCAAGGGAAAGCTTTGCCTTTGTATCCGCAATGAGACGCTCCTTACCCTGTGCAATAAATGCTTCCGCAATATTTCTTGCTTCCTTCTCATTCTCGCATGCCATAACGATTTCACCGGCATTCGGAACTTCGTTCAAACCTAAAATCTCAACCGGAGTAGACGGCGTTGCTTCCTTTACTCTGCGGCCCTTATCATCCATCATGGCACGTACTTTACCGTATGCGGAACCGATAGCAACAATATCACCCACATGAAGGGTACCCTTCTGTACGAGAATGGTTGCAACCGGACCCTTGCCCTTATCCAGCTGTGCCTCAATTACGAGACCTCTTGCCTTACGGTTCGGATTTGCCTTTAACTCACACATTTCTGCGGTAAGAAGTACCATTTCAAGAAGCTGGTTGATACCTTCCTTCGTATGTGCGGATACCGGTACGAAAATGGTGTCACCGCCCCAGTCTTCCGCTACTAACTCGTGCTCGGTAAGCTCCTGCTTTACGCGCTCTACGTTTGCACTCGGCTTATCAATCTTATTTACCGCAACGATAATCTGGATACCTGCGGCCTTTGCATGGTTAATTGCCTCTACGGTCTGCGGCATTACACCGTCATCCGCAGCAACTACTAAAATCGCGATATCCGTAGACTTCGCACCACGCATACGCATGGAAGTAAATGCTTCATGTCCCGGAGTATCAAGGAACGTAATGTGCTCGCCGTTTACCTCAACGGTATACGCACCGATATGCTGGGTAATACCGCCTGCCTCACGAGAGGTAACATTTGCCTCACGGATGGCATCCAGTAAGGAAGTCTTACCGTGGTCAACGTGACCCATTACACAGACTACCGGCGGACGCTTCTCCATTAAGCTTTCGTCTTCCTCAGCCTCCTTAAGAAGCTCCTCTACGATATTAACCTTAACTTCCTTCTCTGCGATACAATCATATTCCAAAGCGATTTCTTCCGCTTCCTCAAAGGTAATTTCCTGATTAATGGAAACCATCTTACCTGCAAGGAACAACTTCTTTACCAAAGCGGATGCCGGCTGTTTTAATTTATCAGCCAGTTCCTTTACGGTAATCACTTCCGGAACTACGATGGACTTAATCTCTTCCTCTACCGGCTTTACTACTTCCGGCTTAATGAAAGCACCCTTACGATTCGGGTCCTTCTTCTTTAACATCTTCTCCATGGAAGCATCTTCCATCTCGCGATCCTTCTTCTTTTCTCTTTCCTTATCGCGGTCACGATGGCTGAATGCTGCCACTCTTTGCTCCTTCGTCAACTCATTGGCGAAATCTGCCTTGATACTGCTTGCAGCACCGCTTCTGCCATCATTACGGCCACGTGCTGCCGGACGCTTCTGTACTGCATCCTTATCCGCATCCTTATCAAAGAAACGGTCCTTATTAAATCCACCGTTCTGCGGTCTTGCGCCCATGCCGCCTTGCGGTCTCTGACCCTGCGGTCTGTCGCCGAATCTTCTTTCGCCTTGCGGACGGTCTCCCTGCGGACGATTTCCCTGCGGGCGGTCTCCGTATCTGCGCTCACCCTGCGGACGGTCTCCCTGCGGACGATTTCCCTGTGGGCGGTCTCCGTATCTGCGTTCTCCCTGCGGACGCTCTCCCTGCGGACGCTCTCCCTGCGGGCGATTTCCCTGCGGACGGTCTCCGTATCTGCGCTCTCCCTGCGGACGGTCTCCCTGCGGACGATTTCCCTGCGGGCGGTCTCCGTATCTGCGCTCTCCCTGCGGACGCTCTCCCTGCGGACGCTGATTCTGTGCCTGAGCTGCCTTTTCCGCAGCCTTTGCTGCCTGACGCTCTGCCTGCTGCACATATACATTACCTAAAATATTGATACGCGGCTCATCCTTCTTTTCCACCGATGCCGCTTCCTTCTTCTCATCCGGCTTTTCAACCTTTTCTTCCTTTTTCTCTGCCGGTGCTGCCTCCTTCTTTTCTTCTGCCGGCTTCTTCTCGGTTACCGGCTTAGCCTTGATCTCGGTCTTCTTTACCGGCTTCTTCTCTGCGTCATCCTTCTTTGCGGAATCGGTACTCGTTCCCACATCCAGCTTTCCGCCGTTAATGGATACAATACCACGAATCATGGAAATCTGCTTTTCATCCAGATTGCTGGAATGACTTTTGATTTCAAGACCGAATCCGTTCAGATAACTTATAATGTCCTTACTCGGGATATCTAATTCCTTTGCAAGTTCACTTACCCTCATTTTTGCCATGTATGTTTTACCTCCGTCGTTGATCCTCATGTTCTAAAAATGCCAGTTGTTTCATAATTGCCGTTGCCAGTCCGGTATCCGTAATGGCCAACGACGCGCGGAACTCTTTTCCCATTGCGTGCCCCAGTTCATCCTTTCCGCCGAACAGATAAACCGGTACGGAATAGTAAGTTGCACTGTCGATAAACTTCTTTTTCGTATTGGCGGAAGCCTCTTCGGAAACCAAAATCAATTCCGCTTTCCGCTCCTGAATTGCTTTTTCCGTTAAAAACTCACCTGCCGCAGCCTTTCCGGCCTTCTGGGCCAATCCGATATAGGAGTAAATCTTCTTCGATACAGCCTCACGCATTGCTTCTTCATTCTGCATTGCCGTCCGTCAACTCCTTTTCCAATGCTTCGTACACCTCTGTCGGAATCGCACACTGTAAGGAACGTTCCAGTCCTTTGCTCTTTCTGGCTTTCCTGAAACACTCTATCTGATTACAGAGATAAGCACCTCGACCGTTCTTTTTCCCTGTTACATCTAATACTATAGTGTCCTCCGGCGTTTTTAATACACGAATCAATTCTTTTTTTGTCTTCATCTCACCGCAACCGGTACATTTACGAAGCGGAATTTTCTTCATCTACATCAATCCCTTCTTCTATTCTTCGCCCATCCAGTTGCCCATGTCGTCGTAATATCCGGTATTTGCCTTCTTCTTCGGCTTTGCTGCACCGCCCTGTGCAAGCTCGGACTTAATGTCAATCTTGTAGCCGGTCAATCTTGCCGCAAGTCTTGCGTTCTGACCCTCTCTACCGATGGCAAGAGATAACTGATAATCCGGAACGATAACCTGTGCGGTACGTTCCTCGGTATCTACGGTTACGGAAACTACCTTTGCCGGGCTTAATGCGTTCTCGATCAATACTTCCGGGTCGTCGCTCCAGGTAATGATATCAATCTTCTCACCGCGAAGCTCATTTACGATAGCGTTTACGCGGGAACCGTTTACACCGACACATGCACCTACCGGATCAACATTCGCATCATTGGACTTCACCGCCATCTTCGTTCTGGAACCCGCATCACGGGATACCGCCTTAATCTCAACCACGCCGTCGCGAATCTCGGTTACTTCCTCCTCAAAGAGACGCTTTACCAGTTCCGGATGGGAACGGGATACGGTAACACGCGGTCCCTTGGTGGTTTCCTTTACTTCCATCACGTACACCTTGATACGATCGTTCGGACGATATACCTCGCCGCGAATCTGCTCGCTCTCCATAAGGATTGCTTCGCACTTACCTAAGTTTACGCTAAGGTTGTTGCCGAGATATCTCTGCACCACACCGGTAACAACCTCTCTCTGCTTTTCGCTGTACTGGGTGTAAATTGCCTTACGCTCTTCTTCACGAATCTTCTGCACCACTACCTGCTTTGCCTTCTGCGCTGCGATACGGCCGAAGTTCTTCGGGGTAACCTCGATATTTACGATATCACCGATTTCATACTTTTCTGCCGGGAACTTAATGGCTGCTTCCGCAAGAGAAATCTCTTCTACTTCGTCCTCAACCTCTTCCACAACTCTCTTTTCCGCCCAAACTACAACCTCACCGGTCTTGCGGTCGATATTTACCTTAATATTATCTGCCTTACCATAGTTATTCTTGCACGCTGCAATCAAAGAATTCTCGATTGCCTCCAACAAAATATCCTTGCTGATTCCTTTCTCCTTTTCCAACAGGTTTAATGCCTCAATTAATTCCTTTGCGTCCATAATATCCTCCTTATCGTTTTTTGTTCTTAAATTAAAAATGAATTGCTAACTTTATCATTGCAATGCTCTCTCTCGGAATGGTCAGTGTCTCTTCCTCCGAAATGCCAAGCACAATGTTTTCCGCATCATAGCTTACAAGCTCTCCCTCAAATTCCTTCTGCTTGTTTAACGGCTTATACAGCTTTACTTCCACGTCTTCGCCGATACTGCGGGCAAAATCCTTCTCCTTCTTTAACTGTCTGCCCAGTCCCGGAGAACTGATTTCCAGGAAATACGCCTCCGGAATAAAATCCTCCACGTCCAGCAAATCACTCAACTCTCTGCTGACAGCCTCACAGTCGTCAATGGTAATGCCGCCTTCCTTGTCAATGTAGGCCCGTAAATAGTAGTTACTGCCTTCCTTCACATACTCCACATCCACCAACTCGAAGCCGGTCCGCTCCATAATCGGCGCAAGCAGCGCTTCGGTCTTCTGCTCGTAATCGTCTCTCTTTGCCATATAATCTCCTTTTTGTTTCGCATGTGGACTCCAAATCGAGTTCTGCTCGCAGAACTCGTGCGCGTGAGCGGTGTCCGAAGGACTATCTACCATTCCGCGAACTGCGCATCCATTCGAAAGAATACTCTTTCTTAATGCAAATGCTTCTCATTGCATTAAGAAAGAGTGGACTTTCGTCCACTCTTTGCTCAACCTTTATGCTACCATAGGTTACTATAGCACGGAAATCTTGAAAAATCAAGTAGTTTTTGGAAATTTCATTGGAAATTATTTGGATAATTCTTTCCAATAATAAAACTCAATAAAATCAATTCGTTCTCCCTTGTTTCCGAACACACCGTCCGTATCATAGAAGGCATAGTCCCATACATCCTCTCCTTCGCTTTTTAATAAAGACGAAATCGATTTTTCTCTTCTTACCGTTAAAATGAATTCCTCTCCCGGATAATTGGTATTATACACATAGAAACGATATTCCGACGGATTGGCTACACTCCGTTCGATTCGGATCACATTTGCCACATGGTTCGGAGACCCGATAATTAACGGAATGCCTTCTCGCACCTTCTGTATTATCGTTTCAAACCGTTCCCTCTTTGCGGTCGGGCTGTCTTCCCACTTGATTCCGTAACACATATCGATTTTTTCTATATTCTCCGTATCCTGACAGGCCATCAGATTGTTCAGTGCGCGAATCAATTCATAAATCTCCCGGTCATTTCCCGTTAAAGTAGTGTCATCCACATCAATAAACGTAAGTGCCGGCACTTCACCGGAAGAAGCTTCTTTCCCGTCACTCCATACAAAGCCTGCATCCATCGGAACTTCCTTTAACACAAAGAGCGGGTAGTCTTCAATATACCGCTTCCATACATCTGTCAGTGCCAGACGCGATTCATCTGTCGTATCCCGTTTCCATTGTCCTGTCGATTGGTTAAAAGAATCGAATCGTGTAAACTTATACTTTTCATACAACGGCACCTTATTACTCATCAGGTCCGTCTCTCCTTCATATCCCGGAACATCGAAAAAATCATAGGAGTTCCCGTAATAGTCCGGTCCCTGAAAAGACGTTCTGCTCATCGGAAGCATTCCCTTGTAGTACAACTGTGCGAACAAACTCATACCGTAGCACTGACCTTCTATTACTTCCGTTCCGTCAAAGAAATAATAGTTTTTAAAGGAAAAACCGTCTCTCTTGACATCAAATCCGCTGTCTGCCACCGATACATAATCAAACTCGCCGTCTTCATCCGCATCCACATAGTTATAATTCATGCCGGCAGTTATACGTTCATTTACATGGTCTAACACATCCGCACTGTTGGCATAGATATAAGATCCGCCGGTATTGGCACTTAACGTCGTCAGATAATTTGCGTCCACCTTACTTCCCAGACCAATGGTAATGACAGTAATGCCTTTTGCTACCGCACGCTTGGTTGCATCGTCTAACTCGTAACAAAACAGCCCGCTTTCCGTAGTGGCACCATCGGTAAGAAGGATGATATAGCGCTTTTCTCCGTTATTTTCCTTCTCAAACTTCTCGGTTGTCTGAATCACCGCATTATTAATATAAGTGCCGTTGAAATTTTCATTTTCATTGATTCCGTCAATAGCAGCATTTAATACTTCCTCATCATTCGTCCACTCCGATGTAAGCTCCCGATAGGATGCAGTAAACTTGGATACGAAGAAATCGCAGGAATCCTTTGAGTCTGCCACAATCTGCTTTGCCAAAGCTAAACGCTTCATTTCCGGGTCATTGGCATCACTTCCCTCCATATCGTACATGGAGCCGGAATTATCAATGAGAATCGCCACCTTCGGTCGCGGCGTCTCTGTTTTAGACACCTCTGCAACGGTAGAGTCCGCCAGTGCATACATGCTGAAGTGCTCCAATTCCGCGATAACCGTTCCCATTCCGTCATTCTTACATGCTACCGGCAAAAGTTCCAACTGTTCCGACACCTGATAGATTCGTAAGGTTTCCGGGGTGTACCCCTGACGCCTTGCCTGCTCCGCATCATAGGTCAGGGTTAAGGTAGCAGACTCAAACTCCCTTCCTTTTAAATAGAACTCATGCACCTCTCCGTAGATTCCAGGCAAAGCGGAAAGACCGGACTCGGACTCAAGCCCTGTATACAGGCTATAGATATTTGCGGCACCTTCAATGGACAGCGTACCGCCCTCTAAGGCCACCTCCCGTTCAAACAGACGCTTTCTGTCGTCCTCTTTGCCGTCACTGCACTTTTCCTTCGGGTCAAGGCCGGCCAGAAGTTCCTCCCCGTCCAACAAACCGTCCCCGTCCGTGTCTTCGGACAACGGGTCCGTCCTGCTTACCGTACGCTCGTACAGGTCATCCAGACCGTCTCCGTCCGTATCTGCAGAAAACTTATTGAGTCCTAACCGTTCCTCTTCTCCGTCCTTAATCCCGTCCCCGTCCGTATCCGCCTCCGAATCCGTCTTAGAGTACCCGGCAGTAAGGGCAGCAAGCATCACATCGATTTCCTTCTCTTCTTTTTTCTTTTTCCCGTCCGTATCCTCCGTACGGTCCCGGTTCAAAAACAGTACGCTTACCGCAACACCTGCTCCGATCAGTAAAACACCGATTACGATTGCAAGTATCAACCACTTTTTCTTCTGTTTCATTTATTCTCTCCTTTTACTTTATCCGGTTTGAAGCCTATTTCATCATATCACATCCCCGAATACAGCTCCACCGTTTCAACCGTACAATTTCTGCTACTCACGGTTGCAAATAAAATACTCCCGAAGCTCCCTTCCCCAATAAAACAGCCCGACCGCAAGCTTTCTGCCTGCAGTCGAGCCGCCATAATCGTTTCTCTTAAACCTCTGACTTTGCGTCCCTGCGTTTCCACAGGTTTGCTTCCTGTTAGCCTCTGTAGTAGTTAATGAGACAACCCTTGGTGATAATCTCGCGCTCATCATCGGTCAGCTCCCCGAGACGTACGGTAAACGGAACCAGCTTCTCGCCTACCACATATGCGGTAATCTCGGACTGCTTCTCGACAACAGCCTTCTTAATGTCCTTTAAGAAGATGTAGTCACCGTTCTTGAACGGCAACTCACCGTCGAACAAGAACGGAAGCATACCCCAGTTGATGAGGTTACTGCGGTAACGCTTGGTTGCGTATTCCTTCGCAATGTTTGCAAGACCACCAAGTACCTTCTGACAGCTTGCTGCCTGCTCACGTGCGGAACCGTCACCCGGCTTCGTTGCATAAATCACACTACCGATTTCGGTTGCGGACGGATTTACCTCCATCTGCTTTGCTACCATATCGAAGGCAGCAGCTACTTCTGCATTTGCCTCGCTGATGGAAGCGCCTGCAATTCTTGCCTTCTCTGCCTTCTGTACTTCCTTTGCACGGCCCACGTATGCCGGGTCCTTTCTGGAAAGGGTAAACTCAGCAAGACCGAGCGGGTTGGAACGATAAGAGGAAGTCTCACCGGACGGAATCAACTCATCGGTGGTGGTAACCGGATCATGAATCTCGGAAACAACCTTAAGCAACATATCGTCGGTCAGTGCGGACATTGCCGGCCAGTCAACGATACCCGGTCCGAACTTCACTTCCGCATCCTTATCCGGCTTTCCTGCGCCGAAGTATACTCTATTCTCATAAATGGAAGAATCAAAATAGTAAGCCGGCTTCGTAAATACGGTGTCAAGCTCGTCAGCACCGGTTAAGAAGCCCTTGTTTGCTGCGGTTGCCGCAATGGAACGTGCATCCATAAGTGCAACGGAAGCAATCTGGCCGTTGGTAACCTTGGAACCTTCGCGGTTCGGGAAGTTACGGGTAGAATGACGGATACTGAGACCGTTGTTTGCCGGAACATCACCTGCACCGAAGCACGGTCCACAGAATGCGGTACGGATGGTAGCACCTGCACGCATCAGTTCTGCTACTCTGCCGTTCTTAACTAACTCCATGAAAATCGGCTGGCTGGCCGGATATACGCTTAAGGAGAACTCATCGTTACCGATGAACTTGTCCTTTAAGATGTCTGCTGCATCACAAATGTTCTCAAAGCCGCCACCTGCACAACCTGCGATAACGCCCTGCTCGATGTAGAGCTTGCCGTTACGGATCTTGTCGCGAAGCTTATAGGTAACCTTGTTATTGTCAAGGCTCACTAACGCCTTCTTTTCAACCTCTGCCAAAATATCCTCTAAGTTAGCCTTTAAATCAGCGATGGTATACACATTGCTCGGATGGAACGGCATTGCAATCATCGGGCGGATCTTATCAAGCTCCACCTCAATGATACCGTCATAGTAAGTCACCGGAGCAAGCTTTAACTCCTTGTAGTCTTCCTTACGTCCGTGCATCTCGTAGAACTCTTCCACTGCGGAATCGGTCTCCCAGATGGAGGACAGACAGGTGGTCTCCGTGGTCATAACATCTACGCCGATACGGTAATCCACACTCATGTTGTGAACGCCTTCACCGAAGAATTCCATTACCTTATTGTTTACATAGCCGTTGGCAAATACAGCACCGATAATCGCCAGTGCGATATCCTGCGGACCTACACCCTTTGCCGGCTTACCGGTCATGTGTACGCCCACTACCTTCGGCATATTGATATCATACGTCTTATTGAGAAGCTGCTTTACAAGCTCCGGACCACCCTCGCCTACTGCCATGGTACCTAATGCACCGTAACGGGTATGGCTGTCGGAACCGAGAATCATCTTGCCGCCACCAGCCAGCATTTCTCTTGCAAACTGATGAATAACAGCCTGATGCGGCGGAACATAGATGCCGCCGTAACGCTTTGCACAGGAAAGACCAAACATGTGGTCATCCTCATTAATGGTACCGCCTACCGCACAAAGACTGTTGTGGCAGTTGGTCAGAACATACGGAACCGGGAACTCGGTGAGTCCGCTGGCTCTTGCGGTCTGGATAATACCTACGAACGTAATATCGTGGGAGGTAAGCTTATCAAACTTAATCTTTAACTTATCCATGGAACCGGAGGTATTGTGCGCCTCTAAAATTCCATAGGAAAGCGTTGCCTTCTTTGCTTCTTCTGCTGCCGGCACAGAGCCTAATAATGCAGCAACCTTCTGCTTGCCGTCTGCGGTATCTTCGATTACTTCACCGTTAACCACATACGCGCCGTTTTTAAATAATGTAATCATAGTTTTACCCTTTCTAACGTCTGCGACGCCCAATCTATTCTATTCAACGCCGAAGTGGCTATACCTTATTCGGTATAGCCATCCTTCGGATTGATATAGTATACATCATCACAACCGGTAATCGTGGTAGAATTAAACAATCCTTCACCGGCCTTTATGCGGACAAGAACTTCTTCATCCTTCGTATCCGCAAGCTCAAAACTGATTTTACCGTCAAATCCGTATAAGAACTGTCCGGTCTGTAAAAGTGCCTCACCGCCGTCCTCGAACTTAATCTGAATGGACAACCAGGCCTCTCCCGTAAGTTCGGATAATGCAAGGTCTTCGGTGGACTTCGTTACTTTTTCCTTTGCCGCCACGGAATCAAGCGCCATAATATCGATATAATCCCCGTTTGCATCCTCATACCAGAACTCCAATCCCGTAATATTATGGGAAGACCTGTTGTTTACCACAAGCTTGTTCCGCATGCCTTTCTCTACACAAATTAACGCAACCACGCCGACAATTACCACTACAATTGCCGCAAGAAGAAAACATAACTTCTTATTCCAAAAGCCGGATGTTTCCTCCTTCTTACTCTGATATACGTAATTGTTTTTCTTAACCTTACTCATTACCCATCTCCTAAACCATAGTATCGTAGTCTCAAAAAAAGAGGTGATGCCCTTTGCGTCACCTTCTTTTTGTATTTCCTGTGCTTATGCCAGTTTCAATAAGAAGTATAACTTAACCTCTCCGCTCTCATATACAAGCGGCACTTTAATAGATGTCATATTCGGAGAGGACAACCTCGTCGCTCCCATACCGAGGGTCGGTGGTGTTATGTCGATTCTGAAATCATTATTAGAAAGCAAGGTGGCCGCATTTCCCATAATCATATTGCCCAGCTCGCTTAACGCACTCTTGGCCATATCATCAATCTCAGCCACCGGCATACCCATCATCATACGAGAAGCTACATCCTTTGCAACCGCCAAATCAAACACAATACAAACCTGTCCGGTCATCTCTCCGGTAATACCTAACATAATAAATACAGACTCACCGTCAATACACATATTTTCCTTGGAAAGCTGTCCTACGTTTGTCTGAATACTGCAAACCTGCACCAAAATCTGCTGCGCCGATAATAAAAACGGATTGATATGATTCACCGAAATAATACCTGCCATAGTAATCCCCATACCTTTCCTGGCTGTTGCCAAATCTTTCGTAAACGCATCATTTCCCTAGCAACACAATCCCAGCCCCTTATATATTATCTCTATCATACCAAATTTGCACGCGAGTTTCAATACTTTTCAAAATTTTTTAAAAAAGCAAATAAATCAATGAGATTGCAAGTCCCATGGCCGCCAACAAAAGGCCGAAGGATACACTTCCGGTGACAAGCGAAAAAGTCTGACGTGCTTCCAATTCACTTACCGCAAACAATGATACAAAGGATTTTGTAATCGGATGATTATGAAATAAGGTTTTATTTAAGACAGAAACAATTCCGTCCATAAGGGTACCTAACATATGCGTCACTTTCGTTCCGACCCAGATAGACATCTTGTGTTTTCTCGGTGCAAATACCGTAGCCTTCAAAAAGCCGGACACGCCATCCACCAAAGTATCACAAATTCTGGAAAACAGTGCCAGAACAAACGGTAACACATATAAAACCACCGGACGATATACGGACTCCTCCAAATCAAACCACTTCGGAATACGGTTCACATAGACTCTTTTGCCGTTTTCTTTTTTCATTAAAAGTCCACGGACAACAAGTATATATACCGCAACACCGATTCCCACGGAAATCAAAGCGCCCTTCAGATTTGCAAAAGCGAGCCAGTGAATCTGATGTGTTTCTTCATGCAAGGCCGGAGTCGCACAAAAATAGTTCGGGCCCAAAAAATCCTCTGCCGCCTTACCGATTTTTGCAAAAATCAAATCCGGAGTCAGACCAAGAACCGGAATCAGCAATGCCGAACCACATACGGCAATTCCGGACAGAATTGTCATACTGCTCTTCTGTTCCGCTTCTTCCCCATCGCCCTTTTCCACAAATATCGCAATAAAGAGCTTTAACATATAGGCAAGGGTCAAACCGCCGGAAAGTAAAAACAACACCTCCACCGTTTGAAACATTCCGATTTCGGAACGGAAACCGGCTGCTTCCAGATGATGCATATGCTCCACCAGACTCTCGTGCAGTAACGTCTTACTGATGTAACCGTTAAATCCCGGAATTCCGGCAAGTCCCAGTCCGCCGAAGGCTACCGCCACCGCCAAAAACGGATGCTTTCTTCCGTAACCGCGTACCTTGTTTAAATCCAAAGAATGGATATTCATATAGACCACACCGGCAGCAAGGAATAAAACCAGCTTTAACACGGTATGGTTCACCATATGGTAAACCGTTCCCTGCAATGCAATGCCTTGACCGCCCATAATACTAATCATACCGATACCTAAGGTGATGAAACCGATTTGGGATACGGAGGAACACGCCAAGATGCGTTTAATATCCACGGAAAACAACGCAGACAACGCTCCGAGTACCATCGTAATCGTACCGAGAATCAAAATCACCTTTCCCCAGGTTGCATCCGCAAACAAAAGATGACAATTCACCAAAAGCATGCCGAAAATACCGCACTTGGTCAACATACCGGAAAGAAGTGCGGATGCCGGTGCCGGAGCTGCCGGATGTGCCTTCGGAAGCCAGATATGTAACGGGAACACGCCCGCCTTACCGCCAAAGCCTACCGCAAGCAAAGCTGCCGCTATATATAAATAGGTCTGACGATTCCCGAAGTTTCCGCCCTGACCGGATAAAAATGCACCTGCCGCCTCTCGAAGTTCCGCTATTGTAAGCGTTCCCAAGGCATGGTCCAGCATAAAAATGCCCATGAGCATGGACAATCCGCCGATCACAGCCACCGCAAGATAGGTCTTTGATGCCCGAAGTGCCGCCTCGGTTTCTTCCTGTGCCACCCACACATAGGAAGTGAAGGACATAATCTCAAAGAATAAAAACAACGTCAGTAAATCCGCCGCAAAGAATACCCCCAGTACTGCGGCAAACGTTATAAAATAAAATACAAAATACCGCGTCAGATGTCTGTGACGGTAAAAATACTGCTTAGAAAACAACAAGGTCATTACCCAAAGCAAGGTAGCCAATAAAGCATATACAACGCGAAATCCATCCGTTGCAAACCGTAAGGATTCTATCATAACAAACTACCTCCCTTCGCAATGGTAGCAAATACCTCCGTAAGCTGCTGTCCGAACACTCCCAGAAGTACAATCATGACGCATAACAGAACCAGCGGTACAGTCATATACCCATTGGCTTCACATCGCTTTGTCTCTGGTTGCGCTCCCGTCTTTGACGGAAAACAGGTTACAAATACGACACGGAACAAATACATTGCAGTCAGCACCGCAGAAATCAAAAGTACCGCAATTCCCACATAGGCAAGAGCATTTTTCCCGGCCAGCGCACCGGTTGCCAAATTCCACTTACTGAAAAAGCCCGGAAGAGGCGGAACTCCTACCAACGCCGCAGAAGAAAGCACAAAGCAGGCAAAGGTCACCGGCATGCGTTTTCCCATGCCACGCATATCATAGATATACTCCTGCCCTGTCTTGTATAACACCGCGCCGGCACAGAAGAATAAAGTAATCTTCACGACACCGTGCACTACCATATGGGTCAATGCGCCGGTCAAGCCAGCCGGAGACATTAACGTTGCTCCGAATACAATATAGGACAGATTACTGATGGTGGAATATGCCAAACGACGTTTTAAATGCTGCTCCTTTAATGCCATGGTAGATCCGAATAAAATCGTTACCAACGCCGCTCCCATTACAATATACTGGGCATAGGTTCCGGCAAGTAAGTCGGTTCCGAAGCTGAAATATGTAATTCGGATAATCGCAAATGCTCCCGCCTTTACTACGGCCACCGCATGAAGCAAAGCCGTCACCGGAGTCGGTGCTACAGAGGCCGTCGGCAACCACATATGGAACGGAAATACCGCAGCCTTTACACCAAAGCCGAATGCGGTAAGCACATACGCTCCCCGGAGTAATTGCTCCTGTAATGCCGTGTATTCCCCGTTCAATACACCTCCGTATACAAAATCAAAGCCTTCGCCGAAGGTTAAAATAAATGCGATTCCGATAAACGCGAAGGCTGCTCCGCCTACCGAATAGGTCACATAACGTCTACCCGCAAATACGGACTTTTTGCTCATTCCGTGCATTACAAGCGGCAATGTCACAAAGGTAAGCAACTCATAAAAAAGATATAACGTCATCAAATTTCCCGCAAACGCAATACCAACCGTAATTCCGTAGGTCATGGTATAAAAAGAAAAGAATGTATTCTCTTTTCCTTCATGCTTCATATACTCGAATGCATAGAAAGTCGCAACCGGCCAAAGGACCGCGATTAAGGAACCGAACACGCATCCCATACCATCCATATGGAAAGAAATAGAAAGCTTTCCTGCCATATTAAGCAACATAAGATTTCCTTCCGGACGTACCGCAAACATAATATAAAACATAAGAAGGGTGTTAAAAATTGCCACTCCACCGACATACCACTGTCGCGCTCTTTTATTTTCAAATCGAAGCAACGGAATCATTGCACCGAGTACAATCGGTACAAAAATCGGAAGCAACATCAGATATTGACTCATTTTGTTCTCCTTTCCGCTCTCTTAAAACAAACTCGTTCCGAGCTTTGTTACAAGCTCAACCAACGGAGATGCAAACACACCTAACAATAACGCAGCAGCAGCAAAAATACCGCACGGAATAAGCATCGATACATGCCCCTCCCCCGGCTCCGGCGTAGGCTCTACAAAATCCTTCCCCGGCAGAAAACCGTCAGCGGTAACAGACAGCAAATATCCTGCGGTCAGCAGGGCACTCACTAATAATACCGCCGGACCTATGTAAGAAAATGCACCCACGGGTGCCTCCATAGCTCCCTTTGCCAAGTACCACTTACTGACAAAACCGGACATCGGCGGTATTCCTACCAACGCCAAGGATGCAAAGGTAAAGCACCAGAAAGTCACCGGCATATATTTTCCCATACCGCATAAACCTTCCACACGCTCTTCTCCTGTCTGATGAATCACCGTACCCGCAAACAAGAACAAACCGTTCTTAATTACAGAATGAAATATCATATGAAGTAATGCCGCAGCAAGTCCTGCCGGCGTAAATAACGCCAGACCGAACAATACATAAGACACCTGGCTCACCGTAGAGTACGCCAGACGCTTCTTTAATACTTTTTCTTTATAAGCAAGCATGGAACCCATAAATACCGTAATCAACGCCAATATAAGAAATACGGTCTGCACATAGGTTCCGACCAGATACTCCGCTCCGATGACATAGTACATACTACGGATAATTCCGAGCACTCCGGCCTTCGTAATAATTCCGGACAACACAGCGGATGCCGGAGCCGGAGCCACCGGATGAGCTGTCGGAAGCCAGCCGTGCATCGGGAACATCCCCGCCTTCGTTCCGAATCCAAGGAGTAACAATACTGCCGCCAACAACACCTGCGTAGTGTCTGCATCGGCATTTAATCCTCCGCCGGCAAAAGACAACCCTTCCGCATTTCCGGAAAGCAGGAAAATTCCCGCCAATGCAAAGCTTGCACCGGCCACGGAATAAAACAAATACTTTCTTCCCGCCCGGGTCGCCTCCGCGGTACGGTTATAAAACACAAACGGTACCGTCATCAAAGTCATCCACTCATAAAACAGATAAAAAGTGACCAAATTTCCTGCAAGACCGAGACCTTCCAAAACACCGAGAGCAATCAGATAAAATCCGTAAAACATCACCTGCTTTTTTGTTTCTTTTAAATAGCGGAAGGAATAAATTCCTACAAGCAACCATACAAAAGCCACCAGTACACCGAATATGCGGGAAAGTCCGTCATTGCACATAAGTAAGCGAATCGACGGTGTCACACAAAAGCCTTCTACAACTGTCTCCTGCATAAAAGAACCTGCCGACACCAGACCGCATTCTATTGCCAGCACTGCAGACACATACAATTTCTGTACGTTATGATTGTCCTTCCGATTCAGAACAAATAAAAGGCATCCCGCCACTACCGGAAACAGAATCTGCAATATTAATACCAATTCTCTACCCATCTTCTGCCTCCTTTATTACGAAAACATATGTAAGCCCTGCTCTATCGCATTGATAATCGGGAAAGAAGCAAGACCGAGCACAAAATTAATTACAATAAAACATACCATACCGACGCAAAAAGTTTTTCCCGGACGGAAACTCGCATCCCGGTAGTGCTCGTTGCGCGGAGTATAGATAGAAATCACCGCACGAATAAAGTACAATGCGTTTAAGATTGTACTGATTGCCAGAACAATCACTGCTACTGCCATTTTTACGGACATTGTTTCCAATGCGGCAGATGTCAAATAAAGCTTTGAAATAAAGCCCGCAAACAGCGGTACACCCACCATGGAGAATGCACCTACGGAAAATGCCACACCCGCCGGCTTATTACGAAATCCGGAACCCTTTAAGTCCGAAAAATCCTTTTTATTTCCGGATACTTCGGACAATCCGCGACATGCCACAAACAACATGGATTTTGTCGCCGCATGGGATAAAATATGGAACACCGCGGCCACCATGCCCAGTTCCGTACCGAATCCAAGGCCCATATAAATATATCCGATCTGGGCCACGGACGAAAATGCAATCATACGACGCATATCATGCTCTTTAATTGCACTGAAAGAACCGAACAACATGCCGGCCACACCAAGTATAAAGAATACGTTTGTTATCTTGCTGTCCCAGAACACTTCCGTTCCGATGACACGGTACATAATCTTAATCAAAAGAAAAATATATGCCTTTGATACTAAGCTGGATAAAATTGCCGCAGAGGATGCTGTGGAATAACCGTAAGCATCCGCAAGCCAGGCATGAAACGGAAACAATGCACTCTTTATGGCAATACCGACACTCATCAAACCGATAATTACCGTAAGAGGTACCGTATACTCTCCGTTTGCCGCCAATACTGCGATCGAATCCTTAATATTACTCATCAACAGATGTCCCGTCAGATCATACTGCAATGTAATACCGATTAACAACAAACCGGAGCCCAGCAGGCTCATAATCATATACTTCATCGAAGCAAGCACACAATGTCCGTTGCTGCGAATCATAATCAAACCACCTGCCGCAATGGTATTAATCTCCACAAATACATACGCGGTAAACAAGTCATTGGTATATACCAAGGCAAGCAAAGAACTGAGAAGCAGGTTAATTAATACAAATACAAGGTTCTGCTTCGGCTCTTCCACATCAATTTTTATATATTTCTCTCCTCCGAGAATCGCAAGCAGCATAATCACAGAGAAAAAGGTAGCCATCACGCCTTCCAGTACCCCCGCCCGGATTTCATTTCCGAAAGGAGCAGGAAAATGTCCCATCATATAGGTAAATGCTTCCCCGGTTTCGACCGTATACAAAAGTACGCAAAAAGAGCATACAAGACAAACAGAAACAAGGGTAACCGAAACAACCTTTGCCACCTTCGGCTTTAATACGGAAGAGATTACACCGGTTGCCAAACATAACACGATGCAAAAAAACGGAAAATTACATACAAAATCCATTATTTCTCCTCCTTTACGAAACGCGTAATCTCATCGATGTCAAGCGTCCGATATCTTCTGTACAACCGAATGGTCAGTGATAACATTACGGCAGTTACACTGACGGATACAACGATACCGGTCAGTACCAGACCTGTCGGAATCGGATTGATATACTTTTCCGGCTCCGGAACAGTACCCGTTACAATCGGTACCTTTCTCCCGAATATGTAGCCTTTTGCCGCCAAAAACAAATAGATTGCCGTATCCATAATATTAAGGCCCAGTATCTTTTTAATCATGTTACGGTTTAACAACAACGTCGTGAAACCGATACCGAACAAAATCATAGATACCGCTTCATAATAATTCGCAAATAAATTTCCCAACATCTTACATTCCTCCCTTACGGAACAACGTATAGAAATGATACATGGTGCAGGCAACCACAATACCTACACATATATTCAACGGTAAAATAAGTCCCGCAGAAAGAATATTTCCCGGTGTCCCCTTCGGAATTCCGCTCTCCAGGTGATTTGCTCCCGTAAAGAAGGAATACCCTTTCGCAAGTGCATAAAACAGCAACGGAACCACGGAAATCACCGCGTAATTCTTCCGGTTCATAATACGCTTTGCTTTTTCAAAGCCGAAGGCATTCACATATAAAATCAAGCCCGCACCGATAATGGCACCGCCGGAAAATCCACCGCCCGGCGATAAGTGACCGTTTAAGACCACATAAATGCCATACATAATAATGACCGGCACCAGAATCTTCGCGGAAAGCTGCAATATCTTATCGTTTTTCGGTTCGTATAAACGGTCGTTTTCTTCTTCCGCCCGCTTTGTATCCGTCGGCTTTCCGTCCTTTGTCAACTCCAGACGAAGTAAAATCATCACACAAACTGCAGCTACAAATAACACATGAGATTCGCCTAATGTATCAAACGCACGATAATCCAAAATCATACCTGCTACATTATTTACCGCTCCGGTATCCTGTAATCCCTCTTTATTATACTTTTCTACCACTTCGTTATTATTCGGATTATCCGGACTGCCGTATTCCGGCAAATAAGAAACGGTTACCAACAAGGTCGTAATAATAACAGCGCAAAGCAACACTGCCATAATTGCATACAAACGGCCGAAAATCTTGACACCGTGTTCCTTCGGCCAGTTTTTATACTTTTCAAGCAATTCTTCCGCTTCCTTTTGATGTTCCATTTCCAGACGACGCTTACGATCGTCTCTGTCTTCTTTTTCCTGCTGTTCAAACAGTGTTTCCGCCTCTACATCAACCTTCTTCTGACTCAAGGCATCACTTACTCTGTTTTCTTCCGCACGACGCTCTACATCCGCCAATGTTTCACCGTCAACGAAGCGTACAAGACGGCGCCATAACGAAAGCTCATAATCACTCCTCGGCTTCATCGTCTTCTTCTCCCTTCATTGCATGAATCTTCTTTAATGTAATATAAAACAATACGCTGGTAACACCTGCACCTACCGCAGCCTCCGTAATTGCAAGGTCCGGAGACTCTAAAATCATCCAAATAATAGACATAATGACACTATAGGCCATAAAGATAACAATAGAGGTCAGCAAATTCTTGGAAAGTGCCACGGAAACCGCACACACAACCAAAAAGGATAACAAAATCATCTCTAAAATTTCCATTATTCACGCACCTCACATTCCTCGGACAAATGCTTGTCCGTCGTCACCTCCAGACGCGCAATCAAATGTCCGGAAACCGGGCTTGCCACCCAGACTAACAGAACAATTAAGACCACCTTTACCGTCGCGAAGGAAACCCCGTATGCCACAGCCACTCCTACCATTGCAAGCAACAACGCAAAGGAATCGATTATAGCTGCCGCATGCATCCGGTTCAATATAAATTTAAACTTAAATACACCCGCCACGGAAATAACCGCCATTCCGAGAGACGCCGCCAAAAACAATGCAATTACGCAAAAACGTACCCATTCCATTACTTTGTCTCCTCCTTCTTCTTTCGTTCCGCTCTTCTCTGTGCCCTGATTTCCTCATGACGGTGTACTCCCATATACACTTTGGTCAGCACTACCACCGCAAGGAAGCTTAACATCGCATAAATCAAATCAATGTCTAGCAAAAAGCTCTCTTCCAAATAAAGAGACATAATCGCAATCATAATAATCGATAAGGTACCGATCATATTGATTGCCAAAATACGGTCCATCGTTCTCGGTCCCTTAATGGCACGAATCAAACAACAAAAAATACATAGTGCAAATCCGATCATTGCACTGATATATAACACCGAATATGCCGTTTCCATATGTATGCCTCCTTACTTTCCTGCCGTCTGTTCCATCTTTTTAAGCAGACGTACAAACACGGAATTTTCGATTCCTTCCGCCATTTCCTTATCCAGACAATGTACCTTAAATTCGTCGTCCGTGAGTTCCACCGTAATGGTGCCCGGCGTCAGGGTTATGGAATTTGCAAGCACCGTACGCGCCAAATCCGTCTTTAGATCCGTACGGAACGTTACAAGCAGCGGTTCCACTTCATATTTCGGAGATACAATCAGACTGATTGCCGTACAATTTGCTTTTATTACTTCCCAAACAAGCACAAAAAAGTAGCCGATGCCCTGCGGCAAAAGTCGCAGAGCAAGCAGCTCACGTTTCGGGCTATATTCTAAAAATTTCCAGCAGAATAAATACACTGCTACCGATAATACAATACCGAACAAAACAAGTTCTAAGGTTACTTTTCCGTTAAATATCAACCAAAGTGCAAACAATACAACTATCATAGTACTCACCTCTCGGATTCTTTTCCCACCCATCAAAGGATAAAACCCAACTCATATTAGCACTTTGTTCATAGCCTGTCAAGTAAACGCAAAGAAATCTTAACAAGTTACGACACTTTTCCCTTTTTACTTTTTCCGATCGGACAAATAGGTTTTCATACCTTTTAATGCATTCTTCTCCAACCGCGATACCTGGGCTTGGGAAATGTGGATTTCCTCTGCCACCTCCATCTGGGTTTTTCCCTGAAAAAAGCGCATATCGATAATCATCCGTTCCCGCACCGGCAGTCTCCCCATGGCATCTTTTAGGGAAATTTCTTCTATCCAAACCTCCTCGCCGCTTTTTTTATCGCACACTTGGTCCATGATAAACAGTGCATCCCCACCGTCTTTGTATACAGGCTCATATAAAGACACAGGCGTCTGAATCGCATCGAAGGCTTCATTGATTTCTTCCGATGTCAGACCCGTACGTTCCGATATTTCCGCTATGGACGGATCTCTGTTTAGTTCCTTCGTCAACTGCTCCTTTGCATAAATCGCTTTGTATGCCGCATCCCGCAGGGAACGACTGACCCGGATTGTATTGTTATCCCTGAGATATCGTCTGATTTCTCCGATAATCATCGGTACCGCATAGGTAGAAAATTTTACCCCCTGGGCAATATCAAAATTATCGATAGCCTTCATCAAACCGATACACCCGATTTGAAATAAATCGTCCACATTTTCGTTATTACCCGAAAATCGCTGGATAATACTGAGCACCAATCGCAGATTTCCTTTGATATATTGTTCTCTTGCCGATTTATCTCCTTGCTTTATTTTCAAAAACAATGTTTCCTTTTCTTCATTACTTAAAAGCGGCAGCTTCGCTGTATTCACACCGCATATTTCCACTTTATAAAGCGCCATGACACATCCCTCCTGTACTAACAGCCCATGAGGAAACTCTCTCATATACTGTTAATTTAAGGATGTACCATGGCGCTCTTCTTTATACTGAGACCTTTTGTCATCTTCTGTCAGGCAATCATCATTTCCTTTCGAAGACGCTTCATAATCTTCTTTTCCAATCTTGAAATATAGGACTGGGATATCCCCAGTAAATCCGCAACCTCCTTCTGCGTATGTTCGTTTCCGTCCCTGCTTTCCAACCCATACCGTAAATTGATAATCAAGCGTTCCCTGTCGTTAAGACAGGACAATGCCTGAAACAGGGAATTCCGGTCAGCTTCCTCCTCCAGCCCCCGGTATACTTCGTTTTCATCGGTACCGAGAATATCCGATAGCAACAGTTCGTTTCCGTCCCAATCCACATTTAACGGTTCATCGATGGACACTTCCAGCTTCTGTCTGCTGCTCCGACGAAGATACATCAAAATCTCGTTTTCGATACACCGGGAAGCATAGGTAGCCAGTTTAATATTCTTTTCCGGATTGAAGGTATTGATGGCTTTGATTAACCCGATGGTCCCGATGGAAATCAAATCCTCCACACCCACGCCGGTATTCTCAAACTTCTTTGCTATGTATACCACCAGACGCAGATTATGCTCCACCAAATCCGAACGTGCCTCGCCGCTCTCATCGTCCGCCAGTGCCGCAATCATCCGCGCCTCTTCCTCCGGCGAATACGGCGGCGGTAACACCTCCGTACCGCCGATATAATGAATCTCTCCGTACTGTCCCGTTAATAATGCAGTCAGATTCGGAATCATCCGAAACTGAAACCGGTTCGGTATAGAAACTTTAAATAACATATTATCCTCCTTCCTGTGTAGCCCCTACACACTCCATTGTCATAACCTCCGGCTGCAATATCATCCTGTATTCACAGCCTTGAAACAAACTATGTTCTGCCGCCACTGCCGCCACCTCGCCGGACACTTTATGTCCGTCTTCCCGTGTCAATATACAGTGCAGCCTGACACCTTGTAAAATTCCTTTCCCTCCGACACCTTTATAAGGCAAAGACACCAGCTTTTGCGGCATGGTTTGCTCTGCCGTTTTCATCCATTCCGTAATATACTCCCTGTCCACCAGTACCACCGGCATTGCACTGCCCGGAAGCCGCAGGCGATTTCCTGTGTCCATAAAGGCCGTCAAGTGTTTTTCTTCCGCTCCTTGACAAAGCTTCACTTCGTACATGAAACATTGTGTCTGTTTTGCTCGGAACAGCCGTGTAATCAAACTCATAAGAGCCGGAAGTAACAGCGTTCCCACAAGGCACAGCAACCCCGTATTTTTTACCGGTAACATTTGCAATAAACCGGCCATCAGGGCTGTCACCCCAAGCAACAACACACTGCCTTTTATCACCTTCTGCTTTCCGTAGGCAATCCACGCTCCCAGAAAAAGTCCGAGACCTGCTGCTATAAAGTTCAGGGTAATGTGTTCTCCGATTCCCGACACACAGAAGAAAAACATCGTAACGGTATCAAACAACGCACAGCATAACGCTGCAAGAACCCATCTCCCCTTTTTTGTTTTGTCACACCGGCCTTGCAACATCACTCCCGCAAGACAAAAACACAACAGGTGCAGCCAAAAGCTTGCCGCCATGTAACTGTCCAGATAAATTCTTACCTTGCGCCACCTCCCTTGTCTTTGCTCCTCCATTATACACTATATAATTTACATTTTCTGTAAATTTTTGTAAATTTTTCCCAGTTATAGTCGCAAATAAAGACAGTATTCGACATAATTCGCGCCACCTACGCACTTCGCGACTCCGTCGTTCAGTCGTGGGCGCGTTCGCATGACTATTCATCTCTTTGCGTGCAGGCCACTCGCATGCGCGTCACCCACGCACTTCGCGACTCCGTCGCTCAGTCGTGGACGCGTTCGCATGACTATTCATCTCTTTGCGTGCAGGCCACCCGCTTGCGCGTCACCCACGCACTTCGCGACTCCGTCGCTCAGTCGTGGGCGCGTTCGCATGACTGCGCAACTGCAAGTGAGCAAGCTCATGCAGTTTGCTCGCATGCTCACTTTGCCTGCACGCAAAAAAGGCTACGCTTTCGCGTAGCCTTCTATACTGTCTCTCATCTACATTACTTCTTCTTGGAAGAATAGTTCTGGATAAACGGCGGTATCTTAATCTTCTCTTCGCCGCCGTCTGCTGCAGCCGTATCCTGCTTTCCGAACATCGGATTGGTGGAACGTGCCGCAAACGGAGCCGCACCTGCCGGCTTATACTCGGTGGTCGTCGGCTTCGGGCGTACCGCATTCGGGTCAAACTTGTAATCGAACTGCTCCATGGTGCCACGGTCTGCCGGTGCCACGTTATTGGTAGCAGAGTAATTGCCACGGCTTAAGAAGCCCGGAAGGGATACTCCCGGTGCCGGTGTCTTTATACCGAACTGACTATTCATACGCTGTGCCTGTGCACCGTTCTCCTGAAGACCGGTAGCGATAACGGTAATCACCGCCTGATCCTGCATGGTCTCGTCGTACATTGCACCAAAAATAATATTTGCATTCTCACCTGCAAGTAACTGTACCTCGGTGGCTGCCTCATTTACCTCAATCAGGCTGACATCACCGGATACATTTAAGATAACATGACTTGCGCCCTGAATCTTCGTTTCGAGAAGCGGACTGGATACTGCCTTATGTACCGCATCTAAACACTTCTGCTCGCCGGTACCCATACCGATACCGATATGTGCCACACCCTTGTCCTGCATAACCGTCTGTACGTCCGCAAAGTCAAGGTTAATAAGAGCCGGGAGATTAATGAGGTCGGTAATACCCTGTACACCCTGCTGTAATACTTCGTCTGCCTTCTTTAATGCCTCCGGCATGGAAGTACGACGATCTACAATTTCAAGAAGCTTGTCATTCGGAACTACAATCAAAGAGTCCACGTTCTGCTTTAATTTCTCAATACCGGAAACCGCATTTGCCATACGTACCTTATGCTCAAAGGTAAACGGCTTGGTCACAATACCAACCGTCAGGATACCCATCCCCTTTGCGATGCCCGCAACCACCGGAGCCGCACCGGTACCGGTACCGCCACCCATACCACAGGTAACGAACACCATATCCGCTCCCTTAATAATCTGGGTCAATTCCTCTATGTTCTCTTCAGCGGCCTTTTCACCGATTTCAGGCTTTGCACCTGCACCGAGACCCTTGGTCAGCTTTTCTCCGATCTGAATACACTGGGATGCCTTACAATTCTTTAAGTGCTGCTTGTCCGTATTGACACAAACAAACTCAACACCGCCGATCCCTTCCTCAATCATTCTGTTTACCGCATTATTACCCGCACCGCCGACGCCGATTACCAAAATCTTAGCGGCTACGTCTGTGGTATTGTTCATAATTTCAAGCACGGTGACTCCTCCTTTTATTCTCTCACAACCCTCAAAACAACAAGATGTTGTGTATATTTTCCTCTATTGCCCCATCCTCTATACTATATCATATATTGAAATAGAAAATTTAGCAAGCATTTTTTTCACATTTTATTCTTTTTTTTACTCTTCCTTCGGTTTTGCTATAATATCCTCCGTTCCGCCGCTGTATCCGGACAAGTCGATATACAGATTCCGGTCCGTAACAGACGGGAGCAAATCCGCCAGTTTTTGTATCGGCAAATCATAGGCCGTACGGCGTCCCATAGCCACACTACAGGTCCCAACCTCCAGCTCCACCTCACCTTTTCCGTTAAAGGTAATGCTCTCTGCGGGAATTTCGTATTCCCGGACCAGCTTTGTTATATTTAAAATAATATCATATAACTCGTCCTTCTGGATCTTCAACTTTTCGTACAAAACAATCCGGTCAAACTCCAGTCCCTTTACAAGCGGAACGCCCGGCAACTGCTCCACGGAGGTCTCCGTAACATAGCCGTCCTTATCAAAATACAGGTACTGCCCCATTACCTTCACGGAGCCTACCAGAATTTTCTCGTACACCCGGATGTGAATGACATTTTTTCCTTCCACCGTAATATCATAGCGTTCGATATAGGGAACTCTCTGTTCTCCGTTCCGGAACTGTTCCAACCGGAACAACAGGGTATTTTTTCTGGCAGTCTCATCGGAGATTTTTGTAAGAAACTCCTCCTTCGTATAATAGGTCAGCCCTTCGACCGTTATTTCCTCTGTCCGGAACACCCCGTAAAACAACAGCACCAAAGCTCCGAGAATCACCGCCACTGCGATAAACCGAATCAGTCCACGGATTCCTCCGCGCTGTTCTTCCGTATGATTACTCATAGTTACTCTCCATCTTCATTTATTTCTACTCCGCAACCACTGTCATTGCTCCTAAACGCCCCAGTGTCCCGCAGATATCCTCGTATCCTCTGGCAATGTACTCGTACCCGGCCACACAGGTTTCTCCCTCTGCCGCAAGTCCCGCCAGAACAAGTGCCGCTCCGCTCCGCAAATCCGTTGCCGTAACTGTCGCTCCGTGTAAATGTTCTGTCCCCCGGATAAAAACGGAACGGCCGATTCTCTTTATATCCGCTCCCATCCGTTGTAATTCCGGCACAACGCCGAACCGGGATTCAAACACCGTTTCTGTTACACAACTTTCTCCCTCTGCCATCGCAAGCATTGCCACGGTCTGGGACTGCATATCCGTAGGAAACGCCGGATAGGGAGCCGTCACAATCCCCGGCACCGCCCTCAGCCGTTTCGGAGCTCTCAAAATGACCGAATCACCTTCCCGGTATACCCGGTTTCCCATTTTGCGGAAACATTCCAGAATTCCGTTCAAACAAACCTGCCCGGTCCCGCAAAGACAAACCTCTCCGGCAGTTACAGCCGCAGCAGCCAAATACGTCCCGGCCACAATCCGGTCTCCCGATACGGTATACTCCGTTCCGTAAAGTCCGTTCACTCCTTCTATTACAATCCGTGAGGTACCCATGCCACGGATTCTTCCTCCGGCCGAATTTAAGAAACGACAAAGCTCCGTAATCTCCGGTTCTCTTGCCGCTCCGCAAATTACCGTAGTTCCTGTTGCGCACACCGCAGCCAGTACAGCATTTTCCGTTGCTCCCACACTGGGATAAGACAGCATCACTCTGCCTCCCGCAGGACAGCCGCGAAGCATTACTCCCTCCGACTCCTCCGTTAGGATTGCTCCCAACTGTCGGAATACCCGGCAATGTAAATCTATGGGACGTGCTCCGATGACGCAACCTCCCGGATAGGCCATTCCCGCTTCGTGAAAGCGTCCCCAGCATGCACCGAGAAGCAAAACACCGCCTCTCGTCTTTCCCGCAAGCTCCGGTCCGAACCGATACGGTTTTGCATCTGTCGTATCCAGTTCCAAAAGTCCCTCTTTGAAGGTACTTTTCACTCCGGAAAAGGAAAGCGTATAAAGGAGATTCCTTACATCGGAAATATCCGGACAATGATGCAGCATTACCTTTCCTCTGCAAAGGATACTTGCTGCCAGAATCGGTAATACCGCATTCTTTGACCCCTGCAGAAAAAGCTCTCCCTCCAGTTTATTTCCGCCTTCTATCTTCACATACGACATAGCATCTCTCCGGGTGTTATTCTATGTCATACTATGCTGCCAACACAAAAATGTTACCTTTCGTATTCAATCCGGTTGGAAACGCTGAGAGCAATTCCCATCTCCGCCATCAGTACTACCAGGGATGTACCTCCATAACTGATAAACGGAAGCGGAATACCGGTAGACGGCATCGTATTGGTAACTACCGCAATATTAATCAGTACCTGCATCGCTATATGTATCATAATTCCCACACAGATGAGGGAACCGAACAAATCTCTTGCATTTACCGCTACCACAAACAAACGCCACAGAAGCAATACATAAAGCAAAATAATCGCCAAGGCACCCACAATACCCAATTCCTCGCAAATCACCGAGAAAATCATATCGTTATGGGACTCCGGAATAAAGCCCAGCTTCTGCATACTTTGTCCCAGACCCTTACCCCACAAACCGCCGGAGGCAATGGCGTACAAGCCCTGCAAAATCTGATAGCCCTTCGGATGGGTTTCTACATTCAGCCACGCGTCGATACGCTCTCCTCGGAAGGCCTCTCCCAGGAAGATGTACCCGGCCACCAGCCCCGCCGCAAGCAATCCCGCTACAAAGAAATATCCCTTTCTTCTGGCCACCACAAAGCATACCAGAAAGGTAATTCCCGCAATAATAATCGCAGTACTTAAGTTCTCCGCCGCTACCAGTGCCAGAAGCGGTGCCACATAAATACATACCCGGATAAATCCGTATACCGTATCCAGTCGTTTCGGTGCCGCATACACAATATAGGCCACCAGCAATATGACGCAGATTTTGGTAAGCTCCGAAGGCTGGAAGGTACCTAAAAGCGGGATTTTAATCCAACGCTTTGCACCTTTTACCTCTTCTCCGAAGAACAATACATAAATCTGCAGGCCGATACACAACGCATACGCCAGAAACAACAATCTAATCTTATACTTCTTTCCGATTCCTTTGATATAAAAGAAGTAGTCGATTTTAGATATAACAATCATAACCACAGCACCGATGACCGCGGATATAAGCTGCCGTTTAAAAAAGTAGGCCGCATCTCCGAATTTTTGCTTTACCGCATAATAGGAGCTGGTACTGTAGACCATAACCAAACCGATACATACTAAAATAAGCGTTATGAAAAGCAGGCTGTAGTCATAATAGGTCTGCGGTTTATATTCAGTTTTTCGCACCGTAGGCTTCTCCATAGTTTCACCCTCCTGCCACTCATTATATTCTATTTCATATGGAGAATCAAGGCAGTGTTTTTCTTTACCTCTTCTCCCGCTTCCGGAAACTGTTCCGCCACCGTTTCCCCGTCTCCGGAAATGTAGAGCTCTCCGATTTCATAAGCCTTTAACAACTTTTGCGCTTCACCCTTTGTCAGTCCTACCAATGCCGGCATCGGAAAGGTTCCCACACCGTCCAGCTTCAACTCATCCTCGGAATATACCGGCTCAATCCCCAGATATGGAAGCACCTCGTCAAACACCTCCGCAATGACCGGTGCCGCAATGGTTCCTCCGTAATAAATCCCTTCCGGCTCGTCAATCAACACCAACGCAATCACCTGCGGATTCTCTGCCGGTGCAAAGCCTAAGAAAGAGGAAATATACTGATTGGAGCTACGGGGCAGTTTTTCGGAGGTAGCAGTCTTCCCACCAATCCGGAATCCCGGCAGGTATGCCCTCTTTCCGGTTCCGTCGTGTACCACCGCCTCTAAAAGAGTCTTCATGGTTTCACTGGTCTTTTCGGAAACAATCCCGGTTTCTCCGCTGTACTTATAGGTCTTTACCGTATTTTCTTCCGTATTCTTTGCATACATAGCAAAATGAGGTGTAATTTCGTTTCCTCCGTTGATTACAGTGCTCACCGCCGAAAGAAGCTGCATCGGCGTAATCTGAAAGGACTGGCCGAAGGATATGGTGGCCAGCTCCACTGCCTTTACATTTTCGGTTTTATGCATGATAGAGGACGCTTCTCCCGGTAAATCAATACCGGTCTTTCTCATCAGGCCCAGTTTTTCAAAAGTCTCATACAAGCCGTCGATTCCCACTCTAGCTCCGATTTCCATAAAAACCGGATTGCAGGAATTCTTAATCCCATCCACAAATGTCTCACTTCCGTGTCCCCCCACCTTATGACAGTGAATGGTTCTGTCTTCTACAATCTTATAGCCCGGACAATAAAACCGGTCCGTCACCGACACCTTGGCAAATTCAAAGGCCGCAGTAGCCGTTATAATCTTAAACGTGGACCCCGGCTCATAAGTATCACTGATACAGGGATTTCTCCACATTTGATTCAGTAACGTATTCTTTTCTTCCGGGGACACTTCCGAAGAAGTTGCCTTTGCGGCGTATTCCTCATTTAACGTATACGGGGCATTCAAATCAAACTCCGGCACATTGGCCATAGCGTAAATTTCTCCGTTTTGCGGATTCATCAAAATCATACTGACATGGTTTGCGTTTTTCGCTTCCAGTACCTTCATGGCCGCCTGCTCCGCATAGCGCTGGATATTCACATCCAGACTGACGGTCAGGGAATTGCCTGCCACCGGTTCCTGTCTGTTTTCCGCCGCATTGGGTATCTCGGTGCCGTGGGCCGTTGTCAGCGTCAGAATCTTGCCCGGTATTCCGGACAGTAAGGAGTCATACTTTACCTCCAGTCCGATAATCCCCTGATTATCCCCTCCGGTAAAACCGATCACTCTGGACGCCATGGTGCCGAAGGGATAATACCGTTTATAATCCTCGTCCACCATAACGCCATCCAGTTCAAAGCTCCGCAAATAATCCGCTGTCTCTTTGTCTACATTGGCCTTAATCCGCTCAATGGAGGATACCTTTTCCACCCGTTTGCGTACGGTTTCCTCCGGAAGCTCCAGAACCTCACACAATACGGAAATCACCCGTTCCGGGTCCGTAATCTGGCTGTGAATAACCGATACGGTACATACCGGCTTATTGTCCGCCAAAACAACACCGTTTCTGTCAAAAATAATTCCGCGGGCCGCCTTAATGCTTCGTTCCCGTTCGTGCAATTCCTGCGCCTGCACGGCGTAATCCTCCGAATGAAGAATCATCAGATACACCAGTCTGCCTATCAGTCCAAGCGTCGCCGCAAATAACATGCAAATCACCAATAAAGCCGTTTTCCTTTGTTTGGATGTAATCTGCCTCATACCGTTCCGCAAAATGTTTTTATAATCTTATGCGAAAGTTACCTATTCCATGTCATCCGGAATGGCTGCCATATTTCCCTCATTCATATCCGGATCGTATACCACGCCGGTATCTCCGATCTCACCGATTTGCATCTCTACATCTTCTTCGTCAACAACAAAGCTCGGATACTTAATTTCCGTATCCGGATATATTTTCAAATACGGTAACGACTCTTCTAAAATATCCGCCGCCAAGCCGGACGCAATAGATGCTCTGCTCTGCAGTTCCTCGTCATCCGCCTCGTCAACTACCACATAAATCATGACCTGCGGATTGTCTGCCGGTGCACATCCGATAAAGGATACCAGGTACTTTCCTTCACTTCTCGGAAGCTTCTGGGCCGTACCGGTCTTTCCTCCGATCAAATATCCCTCTACCTGGGCTGCGGTCGCCGTTCCCTCCTGTACGGTCAAATAAAACGCATCCCGTAAAAACTCCGAGGTTTCTTTCGAAATCGTATTGCATACCACTCTCGGCTCAATTTTTTCGATTACCACACCATCCGCATTCCGGATTTCCTTTATTACATGCGGCTCATAATAAATACCGCCGTTTACCATAGAGGAAAAAGCAGAACCCAACTGAATCATAGTAGTATTAAAGGACATACCGAAGCTGGCGGTTGCAAGCTCCGTTTCGTTTAACTGCTCCTCATCCATTAAAATACCCGGAACCTCCCCCGGCAAATCCACACCGGTCAGCTGTCCGAATAAAAATCTGCGCTGATACTCCGCAAAAACCTCCCTGCCTTCCTGCTTTGCCACCTCCATCAATACATCGTTACAGGAGTGCATAATACTCTGGGCAGCATTAATCATACCGTGTCCCCATTTGTTATGACAGGAAATAAAATAGTTGGCTACCTGTTCCCCTCCGTTACACAAAAAGGTCTCTGTCGTGTCAATAATCGTCTCCTCTAACGCAGCCGCAATGGTGAACGGCTTAAAGGTAGAGCCCGGCTCATAAGAGTCACTGATACAGAAGTTTCTCCATACCTTATACAAAGCCTCCAGATATGCAGTATCATCCATGGCTGCAATTTCTTCCTCGGAATACCATTTGGAAAGACTACGCGGATCATTTAAATCATAGCTGTAGTTGGACTGCATTGCCAGTACTTCTCCGGTATTTACTTCCATCATAATGACTCCGACGTTTTTAGCTCCGATTTCATCTAAAAACGCCTCCGTGTGCTTCTGTACGATTCGTTGCAGATTGGCATCTATGGTGGAAACAATAATTTGTCCGTCCTGTGCCGGAACCGTCTCCTGTTGTACATTCAAATCCGCATCGTAATAGTCGTACACTCTGCCGTTAATACCGGACAATTCCTCGTTATACTGCTGTTCGATTCCGTAAGTGCCGTCTCCGTCCGCTTTTGCAAAACCAAGCACATGAGACGCCAAGGTACCGAAAGGATACGTCCGCAAATACTCTTCCTCAAAGGTCACACCGAGAATCTTTCCTTTATCTTTGTTTTCGGAACCGTCCGCCTCCTTCGGCAGATTCTTTTCATATTCTTCAAACAGCATCTTTTCCTCGTAAGTCATATACTTACGAAGCCTGTAATACGCACTGTTTTTCCGTTCCTCAAGCACCGCGCGCAGTTCTGCCTCTTCGTAGCCGTACACGCTGCACAACGCACGAATGGTAGGCTCGATACTGTCCTCGTTGTTTAAAATCAACCGGGAATCCAGAATCAGATGATAGACTTTTTCACTCTTTGCCAGTACGGTGCCGTTCCGATCAAGAATATCGCCCCGTTTATACTGTAACACCGTATCGGTACCGGTCTTCTGGGATAAGGATGCCTTTGCATAGCTCGTATTGCTTCCCACCAGAACCACGCGTATCATAATTACTAAAATACCCACAAGAAACAGGCAAAACACAACCCACAATGTCGCCTGCATTTTGCCTGTCATTCTCTTACGTTTTTTCTTCCTCTTTTCACCCTGTTCCATGCACTACTCCTACTCCGGAATATCCTGATACTGTATTACATGCCCCTGTTCCGTAGACTTATATGTAATCACTTCGTTCTGATTCGGATATACCATACCAAGCTCGCCAACCGCAGTCATGTAAACCGCTTCCCAGTTGACCTGTCCGTTTAAACTATCTTCCAGTGCGGCATTCTCGGCCTTAACGGTAGTAAGCTGCTGATCCAGCACCATAATATCCCGTTCCAGCTGTACAATGTTACCCTGCACCTGAAGGTAATTATAACACAAGTAAAGCGTAATTGCCATAGCTGCAACCAAAAGAGTCATAGAAAGAAAATCAATTCCGTGACTTACCTTCGGTGCATGCTTCGGTTGCTCCGCCACACGCGGACGCGATACCTGCTCTCTTTCATAATCCGGCACCACCTGCAATTGTCTTGCAGCCGTACCGTCTACCATATATCCTTTGTTTGAATACTTGTCTCTTGCATCCATGCAGACTCCTCCTTCACTAATTGCGTTCAAACACCCGCAACTTTGCGCTCTTTGCTCTTTTGTTCTCTTCACATTCTGTTTCACTCGGTAAAATCGGTTTCCGTGTAATTACCGTTCCTGCCGACTTTTTCCCGCATACACATACCGGGAAGCTCGGCGGACACTCGCACGGATTCTCTCTCTTTTTAAAGCCGGATTTTACAATCCGGTCCTCCAGAGAATGGAATGTAATAATACATAATCTTCCGTTTTCTTCCAGCAGATCAATCATGTCATCCAATGTGTTCTGAAGCACTCTCAGTTCTCCGTTCAGTTCAATACGAATTGCTTGAAAAGTACGCTTCGACGGATGTCCCAGATTCTTTTGAATCTTCATCGGAATCGCTGCCCGAATCGCCTCGTTTAAATCACCGCAGGTAACAAGCTCCTTCTTCTCCCTGCGCATTACAATGTGCTTTGCTATATTTTTTGCAAAAGGATCTTCACCGTAATCTTTGATAATCCGGAAAAGTTCCTTCTCACTGTAGCCGTTTACAATATCCCTTGCGGTCATTTCCATACGGTTGTCCATCCGCATATCAAGCGGTGCATCCTCTTCCCGATAGGAAAATCCACGTTCTGCGGTATCCAACTGATACGAGGACACTCCCAGATCAAGCAAAATACCACTGACCTTTTCGATGCCCAGATCCTGTAATACCGTCTTCATCTCACTGTAATTACTACGCACCACCTTAGCAAACGGATACTTTGCAAGACGTTCGCTTGCCACGGCAATGGCATCCGCATCCTGGTCGATTCCCACAAAGGAACCGCCTTTTAAACGCTTACATACCTCACCGGCATGTCCCGCACCACCCAGGGTACCGTCTACGTAAATTCCGTCCTCCCGTATATTTAACTGTTCCAGTACTTCCTCCAGTAATACCGACTTGTGCCGGAATACAATTTCCTGTTCGTTTCCCATGCGGTATCACCTGTCCTTTCCTAAAAGTTAATTCCGTACTGTGCCATGTTCTCTGCCACATCCTCCATGTTGCCGTCACCTTCGACCTCTTCCCAACGCTCTTTACTCCAAAGCTCGATTTTGGAAAGCACGCCCACAAGTACCACATCCTTTGTCAATCCCGCCTGTTCCCTGAGTTTTCCCGGAATCAGGAATCTTCCCTGCTTGTCCACGTCTACCTCTGCGGCTCCTGCCATAAAGTGACGCTGTAACTGACGTCCTTCTTTGGTACCCGGCAAACTTCTCAGCTTGTCCGCAAACTGTTCCCATTCCCCCATGGGATAAGCGAACAGGCAGCCGTCCAAGCCCAAGGTAAGAATAAAACGTTCTCCCAGTTCCTCACGAAACTTGGCCGGAACAATCATACGCCCCTTCGGGTCTAAGGTATGATCATACTCTCCCATGAACATGAAACTCACCGCCTTTCGCTCCACTTTATTCCACTTCTCTCCACTTCCCTCCACTTCTACCCTCATTTTACTCCACTTTTTTTAAATTTTCAACCCCTAAATGAAAATATTGAAAAAAAATTGCGTGCAAGCACTGCTTCGCACCTCTCCCCACCTCGCGACTTGGTCGCTCGGTCGTGAGCGCGTTCGCATACCCAAAAATTTTCGGGAGCAAGCTCCCAAAATTTCTGGGTATGCTCACTTTGCTTGCACGCAAAAAAGAGCATTTAGTCCGCCTAAATGCTCTAAAAAATATTTTTCTAATTTTAATTTCCGTTAAAACGAATCTTTTTTAACTTGCTTTGCAAGGAAGTATGCCGCAACCACCCTACAACAATCGTCAGAAGAATAACGCCGGCCACCACAAAATTTACCGGAATATCGGTTCCCCAAATACAATATGAATCTGCACGGAAGCATTCCAATACAAACATTTCTGCCGCCTGCAACACAAGATACCCGTAAAACACGTTGCCTGTCTGTTTTGATTTTCGGGATATTATGCAAAGTACTGTAAATATCAACACACTGCCTACAATACCGTAGATTGCCACAGGATGCACAGATACATAGGCTGCGTTTTCTCCTGTCGTTCCGTACTCACCGCTGATTCGTACAGCAAAAATCCCATCATAGGCCTTTCCCAAAGGTTCCCGCATAAAAGCACATCCGGCCCATACAAAGGGAGACGCCGCCCCGACACCAAGGCTCAGTACATCCGCACTCAACAAAAACTCCGCATCTTTTTTGCGACAATATCCTCTTATGGCAAACCACGCGCCGAACAAAGCTCCGAAGTAAGTAAGACCACCGCTTCTGAGATTAAATACAGCCAACGGATGTTGCGCAAAAGCGTGCCACTCAAACAAAAGATAGAACAACCGACCGCCTAATAACGCCGCCACAATGGTCAATGTAAGCAAAGTTAAATGAAGTTCCGTGTTATACTGCTTCCGACGGGTTATCTCGGTAACCGCAAGAATTCCCACAAGAGCAGCAAGCACAAGACACACACCGTAAAATGATATTGTAAATCCGAATAAGGAAACGGATTCCGGAATTAAAAAACTCTCGCTTTGTTCGGAAAAGAATACTTCTCCCGACCTCAGTGTCATTTCGGAATCACCTGCCTTTCTTCAGACTCACCGGTCAACGCATCACTTACACGTTAAAACGGAACAATACCACGTCGCCGTCCTGTACTACATATTCCTTACCTTCGGAACGAACCAAGCCCTTTTCCTTTGCTGCGTTCATGCTTCCGCAATCAATCAGGTTCTGATAGCTGACAACCTCGGCACGAATAAAACCACGCTCAAAATCGGAATGGATCTTACCTGCTGCCTGCGGTGCCTTGGTTCCTCTGGTAATGGTCCATGCTTTGGACTCCATCGGGCCTGCGGTCAAGTAACTGATTAAGCCTAAGATATTGTAACTTGCACGAATCAACTTCTCCAGACCGGATTCGGTCAGTCCCAAATCCTCTAAAAACATCTTTTTCTCTTCGTCATCCAGTTCCGCAATCTCCTGTTCAATCTGTGCACAAATCACAAACACCTCGGAATTTTCTTCCTTGGAAAACTCACGTACTGCCTGTACATATTCATTGGATGCACCATCGTCCGCCAAATCGTCTTCCTTTACGTTTGCCGCATAAATCACAGACTTTGCGGTTAAAAGATTATAGCTTGCCAAAAGCTCCGTCTCCTCATCATCGCCGCAAGCAAAGGTTTTTGCCATGTTACCGGCTTCCAGATGAGCCATGAGACGTTTAATCATATCTTCTTCCTTTGCCAGTGCCTTATCGTTTCTTGCACCGCGGATTACTCTGGACAAACGACGTTCCAGTACCTCCAAATCGGAGAATACCAACTCAAGATTAATGGTTTCGATATCACGAAGCGGATTTACAGAACCGTCTACATGAATAATGTTGGTATCCTCAAAACAACGAACCACATGTACAATGGCATCTACCTCACGAATATTTGCAAGGAACTGGTTACCGAGACCTTCTCCTTTGGATGCACCTTTTACAAGACCTGCAATATCAACAAACTCCACCACCGCAGGAACTACACGTTCCGAATCATACATCTTTCCCAGTACATCCAGACGCTCGTCCGGTACCGGTACAATGCCCACATTCGGGTCGATGGTACAGAACGGATAATTGGCCGACTCTGCACCTGCCTTGGTCAAAGAATTGAACAACGTACTCTTTCCTACATTCGGGAGACCTACAATACCTAACTTCATTTTACTTATCACCTATTCGAAAATGCCTTATTTTCAAGCATTCCCGCCTTTCTCTTATTCCTATTGCGCAATTTATGCACTAATCTCTTGCTTCTATCATCAATAAATATCCGGACAAAAAAGAAACCTCCATAATTTCTTCCTTTCCTTCGTTACTGATTCCCAAACTGATTCCTGCCGTCAACGTTTTCCCCGAAAGCGGATACTTAAAGCCTTTTAACGTCACTCCGGTTACCTCTCCGAAAAACGGCAAAAAAGAAATATAGTTACCGAACAACTCGTCCTTTTTCAAAAAAAACGATTCCTTATGCAAGGAAATCCGGTTATTTTCATTCAAAATCCGGGCCTTTTTCCCCATCTGCAACACCCGGTAAAGCATATGGAAATTAGCCATGGTATGGTCCATCCGGCTTCCGGTGGCTCCCAGCAAAAGAATGCAATCAGCCCCTCGCTCCAACGCTTCGTCTATCGCCAATTCCGTATCTGTGGCATCCTTCTCCGGCTTATGTCGTATCGTCACGCAACGTCCTTCGTACTGTTCCACCAAAGACGCATTTGCCGTATCAAAATCTCCCACAAGATAATCCGGAACAATCCCCGCCGCATCCGCGACAGTAAGCCCTCCGTCTACCGCATATACAACCGCATCCGGATACTCTTCCTTAACCTCTTTCAAAAAACAGGCAGATAAACTTCCGCCACAAATTAATAATGCCGTCATACTTCCTCCGGATTCTCTGCCTATCTCGGGCGAATATTTTCTCCGCCGCGTTCCTTCTGGAGCATTAATCGCTGACGTTCGAACAGATACCGCTCCAATTCCTTTCTTACCTTTGTGAATTCACAGCCGTAGAAGTTACGAAACGGTTTATCGTGTACATCCGCTCTACGCACAATCTTTCCGCGACAGGTCATAATTCCCATATTCGTTGGCATATCAAAGCCCATCATCGCATCGATTTCCATCTCTTCATTGGTATAAAGACCTGCACCGCTGACACTTAAATCCATCAACAAGCCTTCAAACGGCTTTAATTTTTCTTCCGTCTCGCCATCTTCGGTTTTCTTAGAAAAAATCCGATACATCAAAAGGCTCTCTCCGATCGGTACACGGAAAGAATCCCGTCGATTGTATACGATTCCCTGCGCTTTGGAGAAAAACGTATGAACCGGCTCCCCTTCCATTCTCGCCAAGCCCGGCTTCACATGCTCCCATTTCCACATGCGTTCTTCGCCACGATATACAATCGTAACATCATCGCCTTCTTCAAAATGAAACATCCGGCCTTTTGCCACAATTGGAGATACCGCTACCATACCGTCTGTTGTCCCCTCAATTTTACTTACCAGACGATAATTATACCCCTCTCTGTCAACCAGCACTTCCAGTTTCCTGCCAAGCACCATTTCTTTAATCAGCAACCCCGATTTCCTCCTTAAACGCTTTCACGTTCTGTACAATGTCTCCGCGGAAGACTGCCGTTCCTGCCACAAATACCTCCGCTCCTGCTTCCCATACCGACTTTACATTGGAAAGACCGATTCCTCCGTCCACCTGAATATCAAAGGTGGCGGATATCTCCTCCCGATGCTTTGCCAATGACCTCACCTTTTCCACACATGCCGGAATCAGTTTCTGACCGCCGAAGCCCGGCTCTACCGTCATTACCAATACACGGTCCAAATATTGCTCTACATCCTCAAGTATCGAAATCGGTGTGTCAGGCTTAATGGATACACCTACACGAACGCCCAATTCCTTTACCCTTAACACTGTTGCCTTTAAATCACTACATGCCTCGGCATGTACGGTAATTCCGTCCGCTCCGCAGGATACGAACTCCTCCAGATAACGCATCGGTTCCGTAATCATCAGGTGTACATCAAAAAATATCTTGCTGGCCTTCCGGATGGACTGTATGACCGGCATACCGAAGGATATACTCGGAACAAACACTCCGTCCATCACATCAATATGCAGTTCATCCGCACCGGCCTGTTCCACCGCTGCAATCTGTTCCCCTAATTTTGTAAAATCCGCCGCAAGAATCGACGGTGCCAATTTAAACATACTCACTCACTTTCCGATATTTACAACCGACTAATATCTTTTGATATTGCTAAGTTCCGTATATAACTGACGGTAGCTTTCATAACGCTGTTTCGCAATTATTCCGGAAGCAACTCTGCTTTTTACTCCGCAGTCCGGTTCTTCCATATGGCAGCACCCCGTAAAGCGGCATTCTTTTTCCGCGTCCTTCATTTCCGGGAAATACTCCCATAACTCCTGTGCCGGTATCTCATTAACATACAACGAAGAAAATCCCGGTGTGTCCATGACATAGGTATCCTGCCGTAACACAAAAATCTCCGAATGACGGGTGGTGTGTCTGCCTCTTTCAATTTTACGACTGACATCTCCCGTCTCCATCTCTGCCTGCGGACAAAGATAATTCATAAGACTGGACTTCCCGACACCCGACGGGCCCGCAAGTGCCGTTGTTTTCCCCGAAAGCGCTTCGTATAACGCCTCCAGTCCCGTACGTTCCTTCACGGAAAAGAAATGCACCCGGTATCCCGCCAGGGTATAAATCTCCCTCATTTGTTCAATCTGAGCCTCCGGCACCAGCTCACACTTATTGAAACCGATAAATACCGGCACCGTTTCCAATCCCATACGAATCAGAAAACGGTCCAATAAATTAAAGTTCGGTGCGGGCTTTGCTGCCGCAAACACGACCAAAACCTGATCGATATTCGCCGCAGCCGGACGAAGAAGCTCGCTTCTTCTTTCTAAAATCTCATCCAGATTTCCAAGCTTCTTCTCCCTGTCCAGCACTGAAATATTTACATTATCTCCTACAAGAGGCTTAATACCGTCTTTACGAAATACACCTTTTGCCTTGCATTCGTACAAACAGCCGTCTTCCCCGTGTACATAGTAAAAACCCGCAATTCCTTTTGTGATTTTTCCTAACATTATACCTCTTTTTCCGCTACGGTTGCACTACAAATCATCGCCGGTGTTCCGTTTACATAAACACGAACCGTTGCGTTTCCGTTATTGGAAATGCTCGCAATCTTTCTCTTCTCTACCATAAATGACAGCGTGTCCACATCCAAATCATCATAGCTCATGGCATCGTTATCATGAATGATATACTCTTCACCGTTAGAAGTGACAAGTTCAAACATTACCCAGGTCACATCGCCTTGATTTAACGGGTTTCTTTGAATATCTACCGTAATCTCCCACATCTCCTTTTTCGGTACCGGCGTAGAGGTCGGTATCGGCGTCGGAGTCGGATCCGGATTATCGAACGGTCCCGGCATCGGAGTCGGGGTCGGTGTCGGCACTACAATACCGTTACTAACCGTCAAATAAATTGTTGTACCGTACGGAAGCATGGTATTTCCGGACTGACTCTGGTAACAAACCTGTCCTTCCGCATAAACCGCTGATCCTTCATAGGTTACCTCACCTACTACAAAGCCTTTTTCTTCCAACGTAAGCTTTGCACCATCCAAGGTCATTCCCAGAACACTCGGCATCAGCTCTACCTGTTCTCCGCGGCTTACCACAATCACAAGCTCACCGCCCTTTGCCAAGAGCTGCTCTCTCTCCGGCACGGTACGAATCACAATGTTTGCCTCCAATTCACTCGGCTCAAACTCAATACGTACCTTGAAATCATTTTCAGCCTGAATCTTCGCATCATTAAAATTCCAAAGAGTATAATCCGGCACCTGTAACATTTCCGGACCGGCGCTGACTACAAGACGGATTTCCTCGTCCGCCGCAACATCTACGCCACCCTCCGGATACTGGGAAATAACCATTCCCGCCGGCTTATCGCTGTAATCCGTATCACCGTCCAAAATGGTAAAGCGATCGGACTGCTTATATAACAATTCCTTTGCATCATCCACCATACGTCCCACCACATTTTGTAACGGGAAGGTATCAAGATCGACACGCTTTGTCGGTTCCGGTGTCGCAGTTCCGTGGAAGCCGGTCGGGGTCGTTAAATCCCCCGGCGTAGGTGTCACCCTGCCGGTGCCGAAAATATCCACAAACTTAACCACCGCAAACAATATTGCCGCCATACCGAGCAAAATAACTATAATGCTGGCAATGACAATCGTCTTATCCCATTTGGAATCCGAAGAATCCAGTTCTTCTTCTTCCTCACGGAGAATCTGGGCGTTCTGAGGAGTCGGCTCAAATCTCGTCACCGGAGACTTCGCCGCACTTTTAATTACCGCAAGCTCGTCCTGCGTCATGCTCTTGGTCGGGGAATCCGATACCACCCCTGCAGTAATCCGTACAAAATCCCCTTCCGGATTCATCACGGAACGCTTTAAATCCACAATCAGCTCGGATGCGGACAAATAACGATTCTCCGGACGTTTCTGCATACACTTCTGGACAATCATATCAACACTGTACGGTACCGCCGGATTCACTTCCTTTACCGGTACCGGTTCATACTGAATATGGGATAATGCTACGGAAACCGTGTTATCTCCCGCAAACGGGACTTTACCGCATAACATCTCATACATGGTAACACCGAGAGAATAGATGTCACTCTTCTCATCGCTGTAGCCGCCTCTGGCCTGCTCCGGAGACAGATAATGTACAGAACCCACCGCATTCTGGGTCACTGTATTGGTGGTAGCAGCCTTCGCAATACCGAAATCCGCCACCTTTACCTTACCCTCACGGGAAATAATGATATTCTGCGGCTTAATATCGCGATGTACGATGTGATTATCATGAGCCGCTTCAAGCCCCTGGGAAATCTGAATCGCAATACCGATAGCTTCCTTAATTTCGAGCCTTCCCTTTTTCTCGATAAACTTCTTTAAGGTAATGCCTTCCACCAGCTCCATTACAATGTAATGTAAATCGCCGTCGTCGCCGACATCATATACACTTACGATATTCGGATGCGAAAGCCCCGCCGCAGACTGCGCTTCCGCACGGAACTTTGTCACCAAATTTTTATCCGCAGAAAACTCCGGCTTTAAAATTTTGATTCCGACATAACGGTTTAAACGATGACATTTGGCACGATATACATCTGCCATGCCGCCCGAACCGACCTTCTCGATAATCTCATATCGTTCACTGATAAACATTCCCGGTTTTACCATAGTATCTCACCTTTCTATTCCTGTTTCAAGCTGATAATAATAATGGAGATATTGTCTTTCCCACCATACTCATTTGCTTTTTTTACTAATTTTTGAACCGCGTCCTGCGGTGCATTTGCATATTTCATTACCATATGGCGGATTTCGTCATCCTCCACCATATTGGTTAAACCGTCGGTACACAACAAAAGAAAATCGGAATCGTCCCCGGTCTCAATCTCATAGAAATCCGCTTCCACATTCTCTTCTACGCCTACCGCACGGGTAATCACATTTTTCTTCGGATGAATCCGGGCATCCTTACGCTGAATCTCGCCCTTACGCACCATTTCTTCCACATAAGAATGATCCACCGTAACCTGCTTCATTTCATCGCCCAGCAAATATAATCTGCTGTCTCCCACATTCATCACATAGGTCCGGTCCGGAAACACGGTTGCCGCCACAAAAGTCGTTCCCATGCCGTTCATCTCTTCATTCTCTCTGGCATGGCGAAGTACCGTTGCATTGGCGGTTCGCAACGCCTCTGTCATCGTACTGATGACCGTCGGTTGCTTATTCTTCCGCACTTCATCCACAAAGGCATCCACGCTGCAATGAGACGCAAAGTCTCCCGCATTATAGCCTCCCATACCGTCCGCTACAATATATAAATTAGGCAACAGTCCCACAGGCTCGTCGCTGCAATATATGTAATCCTGATTAATCTCTCTTGTTTTGCCTTTATCTGTCGTAGAATATCCTTTCAAGGCAATTCACCTCCTCCGTTGTTCAACACCCGATTACACAGCATCCCCCTGCGCGGCCATAGAATCCAAATGACTCTTACGAAGCTGTCCGCAGGCAGCTCCGATATCCGCACCTAATTCTCTTCTTATAGTAACATTTATATTATATTTTTCAAGCCTTTTTCTAAAATTTAAAACATTTTTAAAACTTGATTGCCTGTATTCCCTTTCTTTAATGGGATTCACAGGAATCAGATTCACATGGCAGTTTTTCCCTTTTAAAAGACGTCCTAACGCATCCGCTTCCGTTTCGGTATCGTTTTCCCCCGCCACCAGACTGTACTCATAACTGATTCTGCGCCCGGTTTTCTCAAAATAGTAATCACAGGCCGCCAGTACATCCTTTAAGGCATATTTGTTTGCCACCGGCATCAAACGACGTCTCGCCTCATCGTTCGGTGCATGCAGAGACAATGCTAACGTCACAGGGAGTCCCTCCTCCGCAAACCGGCGCATATTTTCCACAATTCCGCAAGTAGATACCGTAATGTTACGGATGCTCATATTCTGCCCCTCCGGGGCGGAAATCAGGCGCAAAAACTTCACCAAATTGTCGTAATTGTCCATCGGCTCTCCGGTACCCATCACAACCACATTGGACACCCGTTCCCCGGTCAGTTCCTGAATCCGGTAAATCTGCTCCAGCATCTCGGAAGGCAAAAGATTCCGTTCCAAGCCGCCGAGGGTAGACGCACAAAAGCGACATCCCATCCGGCACCCCGCCTGGGAAGAAATACAAACGGAGTTGCCGTGCTTGTATTTCATAAATACGCTCTCAATGACCTTATCATCCGGTAACGCAAATAAAAACTTTACCGTTTCGTCCTGGGACGAGGCCAGACGCGTCACCTCACGCAGGGATACAATTCTATAGACATCCGCCAGCTTTTCCCTCAGTCCCGCAGACAAATTGGTCATCTGCGAAAACTCGGTAGCTCCGCGCTTATGCAGCCAATCAAACACCTGGGTCGCACGAAATTTCTTTTCCCCCAGTGCTAAAAACTCCTCCGTCAGCTCCTCAAGCGAAAAAGACCTCAGGTCCTTTTTTCCTTCCAGCATATTATCTTACCTCTTACCTTTTCGAAATCTTGCCACAAAGAATCCGTCCGTTTTATGTACCCCCGGAATCAGTTGCAAATAGCCGTCTTTTGTACTGTCCGTCCAAAGTTCCTTTGAAAGAAACTGCTCCAGACTCTCCGGCTGCAATCCGCACTCCTTCTTTAAGAACTCATATCCCCCCATATTTTCGTCTTTATTCAATGTACAGGTAGAAAATACAAGCACACCGCCCGGCTTCACATACCGTACCGCATTGCCCAAAATTTTCTTTTGGAGAACACAAAGCTCCGCCTCCTGATCCGTCGTCATAAACATTTTAATATCTGGCTTCTTTCCGATGATTCCCAGACCGGAACACGGCACATCCGCCAGCACTACATCATATGCCTCCTCATCTTCCTTTCGGAACACAGTGGCATCCGCCCGGCGAACCGTTACATTATTTATGTGACAACGTGCTTTATTTTCGTTTAGTAAAGCAACCTTTGCATCGGTCAAATCTCTGGCTTCCACGGTTCCGTTTCCCGATACCGTCAGAATATCCGCCGCCATCAAAGACTTCCCTCCCGGCGCCGCACACAAGTCCAGCACCCGTTCATCTCCGGTAAGTCCCGCCGCGAGAACCGCCTGCATGGAACTCTCATCCTGAATATAAAATGCACCTTCGGAAAATCCCGGCAACCGCTCTGGAGAGTCTATCCGCGTAAGACGTAACGCATCCGCCGAATAATATCCGCTTTCTATTGTTACATCGGCTTCCGACAGTCTTTTCTTTACTTCATTCGTAGGAATCACATGCGTCATACAACGAATTGAAATCGACTCCTCTTGTTGTAAAAACGAAGCAAATATCCTCTCGGAAATTTCCGCTCCATACTGTGCAAGCATCTGTTCTACAATCGTAGACGTCACGGAATACTTAACCGAAAGATATGCCACCCTGTCTTTTTCCGCATCCGGGTACGGTATCTCCTCCGCTCTTGCAACGGAACGTGCCACTCCGTTTACAAAGCCGGATAATCCGGAAAATCCGTACTTTTTTGCCAGTTTTACCGCTTCGTTACATGCTGCTCCCGCCGGAATCTTATCCATAAAACGGAGCTGATATACCGTCATCCGCAAAATTGCGGCAATAGCCGGCTTCATCTTCCGTACCGGCGTTTTAGAAAAGCGGTCAATGATATAATCCAACTCAATCATCCGTTCCAGGCTTCCCTCAAACAACCGGGTTGCAAGCGCGCGTTCCCGCTTTTCTTCGATTTTATCCAAATACTTCCCCTTTACCACATGGGAAAACTGCTTGTCCTTACATACCGCAAGTAACATTTTTACCGCAGCCTCTCTGGCGGTAAGGGAACGTTTTTCTTCCGTCGTCATAGTTTAGTTTCTCCTTCTGCGTGAAATCAAAATCAAACGCAGCAACTGTAATGCGGAGGACGCTGCCGCCGCAAGGTAGGTATAGGCCGCCGCCTTTAAAACCTTCTTTACCTTCGGTAATTCCTCGGTAGTCACCATTCCGCTTTCTCCCAAAATTGCCACTGCTCTGGAAGAAGCATTAAACTCCACCGGCAGGGTCACAAACTGGAACACCACAGCAAAAGAAAAAAGGAAAATTCCAATCGGAACCAGTGTATTGTATGCACCAAGCAGCAAACCGATCACAAACAACGGCATAGATAGACGATTTCCGAAATTCACTACCGGCACAAGATAATGACGCAAACGTAACGGCCCATACTCCTCGTGATCCTGGATGGCATGTCCGCATTCATGTGCCGCTACTCCTACTGCCGCCACGGAAGTACTATGGTATACCGAATCGGACAGCCGTAAAATCTTCGCGGAAGAATCGTAATGATCCGTCAGATTTCCGGACACCCGTTCTATCTTTACATCATAAATGCCGGCGCCGTGTAAAATCCGTTCTGCCGCCTCATAGGCCGTCACTCCGCGGGATGTAAGCACCTTCGAAAACTTAGAAAAACTGTTTTTCACCCCTGCGGATGCCCATAAGGACAATACCGCACCGATAATTACCAAAAAATACGTCCAATCGTATAACATGACAATGCCTCCCTTCCATACACCCGACTATACACCATTCTTGCCTCTATCAGCTCCCGAACACCACTCCCGGTACAAGCGGATAGCCCCGAAGATATTCTTCCGTGGTCATCCGGCGTTTTCCCTCCGGCTGAAGCTCCTTTACCTGTAAAATGCCGTCTCCGGTCATAATCCAAAGCATTCCGTTCCGTACGGACACCAAGGTTCCGCACGGACAAGCATCAAACTTTTCATAAGAAACAGATGCGTTCCAGAACTTTATAGTCTTTCCGTCCTTGTAAGTATATGCACTCGGCCAAGGATTTAAACCGCGAATATAACGCTCCAGCTTTTTAGCCGACTCCGTAAAATCAAGCTTACCCAGCTCCTTGCGAAGCATTTTGGCATAGGTATGTTCCTCATGGTTCTGCGGAGTATATACTACCGTACCGTCTTCAATCTGCCGGATTGCCTCTAACAAAAGCGGTCCGCCTGCTGCCGCCAGCTTATCGTGAAGACTGCCGCCGGTTTCCTCTGCAGTAATCGGAATCTCTACCCTGCAAATCATATCACCGGTATCAATGCCCTCATCCATTCGCATAATCGTAATACCGGTCACTTCCTTACCGTCTAAAATTGCCCATTGAATCGGTGCCGCACCACGGTACTCCGGAAGTAACGATGCATGTACATTGATACAGCCGTACTTCGGAATATCCAAAATTTCTTTAGAAACAATCTGACCGAAGGCCGCCACCAAAAAGATGTCCGCCCTGTATTCTTTTAACTGTGCCACTGCCTCCGGAGCCTTTACCTTCTCCGGCTGAAACACCGGAATGCCATGTTCTTCCGCTACCAGCTTCACCGGAGACTTTGCCAGTTCTTTTCCCCGTCCCTTCGGACGGTCCGGCTGTGTTACCACAGCAACGATTTCATGTTCGGAAGTAAGCAGGCACTTTAATACCTCTGCCGCAATATCCGGAGTTCCCATAAAAACCGCTCTCATGTTAGTCCTCCTGTACCGCTACGTCGTGCAAATCGCCTTCTACCTTCTGCACATACACTACACCGTCCAGATGATCGATTTCGTGACAAAGCGCACGGGCCAAAAGTTCGTTTCCTGTCAGTTCAATCGGCTGCATCTTTAAATTATAACCACGAACCGTTACCTCGTTCGGTCTGGTCACACAACCGGACTTTCCCGGTACGCTTAAACAGCCTTCTTCCCCGCTCTGGGTACCGGACATTGCGATAATTTCCGGATTAATGAGTACAATCGGCTTATTTCCTTCCGGTGACACATCGATTACGATAATTCTCTTTAGTACACCCACCTGCGGTGCCGCAAGACCTACGCCGTTCGCAGTATACATGGTATCCAACATATCATATGCCAATTCTTTAATCTTTTCATTTACCTCGGCAATCGGCTTTGATACCTTTTGCAATACCGGGTCTCCCAAGGTTCTGATTTTTCTTAATGCCATCTTTTTTCCTCCTGTTATCAATAACCGTTAAACGGATTGAAGTCAAACTGTATGTTACACTTCATTGACGATTCTGTCAATAGTTTCTGTTGCGCCGCAAGCCGGTGGAACTCCATCAAACGCTCATACTTTGCAGATTTAATATAGATAAGAAAACGATACATATCATTGGCCTTAGCCAATCCCGCCGGAACCGGCCCGGATATGGTACCGAACCCCTCCTCCGGTTTCCTTGCCGCCTGCAGAATTCCCGCAAGTTCCACCGCCGCCTTTTTTGCTGTCGATTCTTCTTCTCCCTGTATCAGAACAGCCAGTACATGCGTGGTCGGCGGGTACCGCAGTAACCGGCGATACGCCATTTCCTGCGTATAAAACCCTTCGTAATCTTCTGTGGCCGCCGTCACAATACTGTAGTGCTCCGGCTGATAGGTCTGTATCACCACTTCTCCCGGTAATTTATCCCGGCCCGCTCTGCCGGCTGCCTGGGCCAGCAGACAAAAGGTCCGTTCCGCCGCCCGATAATCTCCCGCATATAAGGACAAATCCGCCGCGATAATCCCGACTAAAGTTACTCTCGGGAAATCATGTCCTTTTACAATCATCTGGGTCCCGATTAATACCTGCGCCTCTCCTTTGGAAAAGGCCTCCGCAATCCTTTCGTGACCGCCTTTGTTTTTTGTAGTATCCGCATCCATCCGGAGCACCGATGTTCCCGGAAACTCCCGGAGCACCGCTTCTTCCACCTTTTGGGTTCCCGTACCGAACAATCCGATGTACTTGGAACCGCAGGACGGGCAAGTCTTCGGTTGTGTCGTCTCATAACCGCAATAGTGGCATAGCAGCTTTCCGCCTTTATGGAAGGTCAGGGAAATATCACAGTGGGGACATTTTAAGCCCTCTCCGCAGGAACGACAGGAAACGGTCCCCGCATACCCCCGGCGATTCAAAAACAGCATCACCTGTTCGCCTCGGGCAAGACGTTCTCCCATCAATTCCTTTAACTTCCGGCTGAACATGGAACGGTTCCCTTCCGCCAATTCCTGCCGTAAATCCACAATCTCTACCTTCGGCATCACCGCTTCCTTGGCCCGCCTGGTCAGGGTCAGCAATCGATACTCTCCGTTCTTTGCTCTTGTATAAGCTTCCAAAGACGGAGTTGCCGAGCCGAGTATCAGAGAGGCACCTGTCAGCTCCGCCAAATATTGCGCCGTCTCTCTGGCGTGATATTTTGGCGTTCCTTCGCTTTTATATGCTCCCTCCTGCTCTTCATCCATCAAAATCAGTCCCAGTCGTTCAAAAGGCGTAAATAACGCCGAACGAGGGCCGATCATCACATCAATTTCTCCGTTTCTTGCCCGTACATACTGGTCATACCGCTCCCCGGCGGAAAGTCTGGAATGCAGTACCGATACCCGCTCTCCGAACCGTTCATAAAAACGACGTACGGTCTGAAAGGTTAGGGAAATCTCCGGAATCAACATAATTGCCTGCTTTCCCTCACGGATGACCCGTTCAATTAATTCCAGATACACCTCGGTCTTTCCGCTTCCGGTGACTCCGAATAACAAATAGGTTCCGCGTTTTCCGGCCGCATAGTCCGACCAAACCGTTTCTACCGCCGTTTTCTGTTCCTCGTTTAACCTCGGTTTCTCTGTGGCTTGCAGTCCCTTTGCGGGATTCCGGTACACCGTTTCTTCTCTGACACAAACAATCCCGTCCCGGCATACCGCATCAACCGTGCTTGTCGTCAGTTTAAGCTTCTGTTCCGCCTCGGTATAATCAAGTTCCGTTTTTTCCTTTAAGGCATCCAACAGACGAAGTCTGGCTTCGTATTTCCGCTTCACGGCAAGTGCATAATAGGCTTCAAAGGCCTCCGGGGCCGCAATCCGCACGATGGTGCGTTTTTTCAGATTCCGCACCTCCTGCTTTACCGGAAGCACCGTCTTTAACGCCTCATTCATCGTACCGCCGAAATGCTCCTTCATCCAGTACGCCAATGCAATGGAGCGACGTTCCAACGATACTGCTCCCTGCACTACACAAAGGATTTCCTTCGTCCGTGCCGGGTCAAACACCGGTGTATCGGAGGTATCCATAATAAAACCTTCCAGCTTACGGTTCCCACCACCGAAAGGTACCTCTACCTTAGCACCCACTACCGCCGTCTCCGAAAGATGCTCCGGAATCGCATATTGGTATGTCTTATCCAGTTTTTCCAACGAAATATCTATAATGACATCGGCATACCGCATCGACTCCGCCCTCCTTCCGTAGATTTCTATCCGGCTTATAAAATAATCTTCAGACGTTCCTTTTCTTCCGGTGTCATCTCGGAAAGAATCTCCCGAATCAACACCCTCTCATCCATCGGGTATTTCACACCCTTGATTTCCTGGTAATCCTCATGCCCTTTACCGGCCAAAACAATCACATCTTCGTCCTGTGCGTTCAAAATCGCATACCGGATAGCCTCCTTACGGTCCGGTACCGTCACGTAGGCACCGTCCGCCTTCTTCACTCCGGTCAGAATATCCTCGATAATCGCCTCCGGTTCTTCAAACCGCGGATTATCCGAAGTTACAATGGTCAAGTCCGCGTACCGGGAAGAAATCTCTCCCATCTCAAACCGCCGGTCACGGGAACGATTGCCACCGCAGCCGAACAGGCATACCAGACGCTTCGGCCGATACTCCTTTAAAGCCGTCAGCAGACTCTTTAAACTCATGGCATTGTGCGCATAATCAATCATCAAAGAAAATCTCGGGGAAAGGTGAATACTTTCCAGTCTTCCCTTTACCTGGACCTCCGTAAATGCCTTCTTCATAACCTCGGTCGGCACTTTAAACTGCATACAGATAGCCGCCGCCGTCAGGGAATTGTATACCGTAAACATTCCCGGTACCGGTACGGCAATCTCCGTCTCCAAAATTCCCTTTGTCGCATAGGAAACCATCAGCTTCCCGTCGGTACGATGTAAATCAATACCGGTAGCCTGTAAATCCGCTCCGTCCCCGCAACCATAGGTCATATAGTCACAGGTACTTCCCATCAGCATCCGGTTCATCATCGGGTCATCCCCGTTTAAGATACCGAACCGGCACTGACAAAACAGCCGTGACTTACATTCCGCATAATCTTCAAAATCGGCATGCTCGTTCGGTCCGATATGGTCCGGTTCCAGATTGGTAAATACCGCATAATCAAATATCACGCCTCCGACTCTGTGCAACTTCAGTGCCTGGGAGGACACCTCCATCACCACCGCCTTACAACCGTTGTCTACCATTTCACGAAAATACTTCTGTAACAGGAAGGATTCCGGCGTGGTATGGCTGGCCGGAATCGTCTCCGCACCGTTTCTTACCTCTACCGTCCCCACCAAACCGGACTTTATACCCACCTTCTCCAAAATGTGATGTACCATATATGCCGTGGTTGTCTTTCCCTTTGTACCGGTAATGCCGATAGTAACCAGCTTCTTTGCCGGATATCCGAACCATGCGGCAGAGATATATGCCAACGCCTTTCTTGTATCCTTAACCAACACTAAGGTAGCATCTCCGGAAAGCGTAAGCTCCTTTTCTGCAACAATCACGGAGGCACCCGCCGCCACTGCGGTTTCCGCATACTCATGTCCGTCGAATACCGCACCCGTGATACAAACAAACAAGCTCCCTTTTCCTATGGTTTTTCTGGTATCGTAAACAATCTCCGTTACCTCTGCTTCTTTATTTCCTCGTATTTCTACGACTGAATTTTCGGAAAGCAATTGCACAAGCAATTCATCTAACTTCATCTTTCTCTCCTTTCGAACCCGTTTTTCTCAGTGTATGCCGGTTACAAAAGAGTTCCACTCTTCACACCCTTCTCCCGACAAAAGCCCATTTTGGGCACAAAGGTCCAAAATGGGCTGTCAGCATTATTCTCCAAGCATGGTCCGATATAAATCCTCGTACTTCTTAGCAGAAGCCTTCCAGGAAAAATCCGTAGCCATTCCGCGGTCCACGAGCTTATTCCACTCTCTCTTTTTATTGTAGTAAATATGCTTTGCATAACGTACAATGGAAAGCATCTCATGGGCATTGTAATTTGCAAAACTGAAGCCGGTTCCGGTACCTTCGTACTCATTGTACGGAACTACCGTATCCTTAAGGCCGCCGGTCTCTCGTACAATCGGCACGGTACCGTACCGTAAACTGATGAGCTGGCTCAGACCGCACGGTTCAAACAGAGACGGCATCAAAAATGCATCACAAGCCGCATAAATCTTATGGGCACGCTCATTGTTATAGTAAATATTCGAGGACACTCTTCCGTGATACTTCCATTCGTAATAACGGAACAGATTCTCGTATTTCGGATCGCCGGTACCTAAAATAACAAGCTGTACATCGGTATCGCAAAGCTCTTCCATGACACACTCCACCAGGTCAAAGCCCTTCTGGTCGGTCAATCTGGATACCACGCCGATCATAAACTTCTTGCCGTCACGCTCTAAGTCAAGTTCCTCCTGCAAAGCAAGCTTATTCTTTACCTTTTCCTTGCGGAAGTTCGCGGCATTAAAATTCTGTACGATAAACGGATCCGTCTCCGGGTCATATTCCTCGTAATCGATACCGTTTACAATCCCCCAGAGATTGTTGGAGCGGGCACGCATCAGACCGTCCAGTCCCTCGCCGTAAAACGCTGTCTTAATCTCCTCCGCATAGGTATCACTTACCGTAGTCACATAGTCCGCATACACAATACCGCCCTTTAAGTAGTTGGCATCGCCGTACGCCTCCAGCTTGTCCGGCGTAAAGTAATACATATCAAGTCCGGTAATATCCGCTACCGTCTTCTTGTCCCAAACGCCCTGGAACTTTAAATTATGAATCGTCATAACAGACTTGATCCCGCGATAAAAGTCGCCCTGCTCGAAACTGTCATGCAAATACACCGGAATAAGTCCGGTCTGCCAGTCGTTACAATGAATCAAATCCGGACGGAAGCCGATTTGCGGAAGCGCCGATAATACGGCACGGGAAAAGAACGCAAACTTCTCGATATCCTCATGGATATTGCCGTAAGGCTTATCCCCCGCAAAATAATATTCATTGTCAATCAAATAAAAGGTAACTCCGTCAATGACGGTCTCCAACACACCCACATACTGACTACGCCATGCAAGGTCCATATAGAAATGGGTCTTGTACTGCATCTTCTCCTTATATTTCGCCGGAATGGACATATAATTCGGAAGCATTACGCGTACATCATAACGCTCCTTATCCAGATACTTCGGAAGGGCTCCTACCACATCCGCCAGACCTCCGGTCTTAATAAAAGGCACACACTCAGAAGCAACAAAAAGAATATTTTTCACGGTTCTCCTCCTTGTGTAAACTGATATCATTATATAAATTCAGTATACCACAAATCTGCCGTTTTGAAAAGCATTTTTCTGCAAATTCAACCTTTTGTTTGTATTCTTTTTCTATTGCTTTTACGAAGCACGCAATTTATATTCCAAACGGATTTTATCGGCAATGAGTGCAACAAACTCCGAATTGGTCGGCTTGCCCTTTCCGCCGGATACCGTATACCCGAACAACGAATCAATGGTATCGGTTTTCCCTCTGCTCCAGGCCACCTCAATGGCATGACGAATGGCACGTTCCACACGGCTGGGTGTTGTCTTGTGACGCTTTGCAATGGTCGGATACAACATCTTTGTAATAGAGTTTAGCATCTCCGTATTATCCACCGACAACATAATCGCATCTCTCAAATACTGGTATCCCTTAATATGGGCCGGCACTCCGATTTCATGAATAATATCCGTCACATCCATCTCCAGATGATTCGTCCCCGCTGGCTTAACCTCCTGACTGACCAGACGATTGTGCTCCACACCGCAAATAGTTCCCAGTCCCATCACCTGGTGAATCCGTTGCATAATCACCGCACTGTCAAAAGGCTTCATGATGTAGTAGCTGGCTCCCAGTGCAAACACACTCTCCGTCACACGTTCCTGCCCGATGGCGGTTACCACAATCACATGAGGCTGTTTTACAATCTCCGTATCCTTACGAATCTGCTCCAGCACTCCGATTCCGTCAAGCTTCGGCATAATGATGTCAAGCAAAACGACATCCGGCTGCAGCTCTTTGATTTTTTTGACAGCTTCTACGCCGTCCTCCGCTCTTCCGACATGCTCCACTGCCGAATCCTTCTTTAACAGTTCCTCATAAAGTTCCAAAATGCGAACATTGTCATCTACCGTAAGAACACGAATCTTTTCCATCTTCTTTTCTTCTCTGCCTTTCTCCCGAATTTACCATTTTTTGTAAATTATTTACAAACCATATTATAACAGCATTTTTAAAATTTGCAAGCAAAAATTGTAAATTTTTTACAGTTTTTACAAAATTTCTTTTCCTTTCCACCGGCAACCGCAAAAAATACTCATTTTGACAATTTCTTTGTAACTTTTTTCCGATATCCTATACTAACCTAATATACAAGCAGATAAAAGAAAGGGGACCTCCTATATGAGAGACTTTATCATCACCACTGATTCCAATTCCGATTTACCGAAGGAATACATCGACAAGCTTGGCACCGTTATTATTCCGCAGTATTACTCCTTCGGAGATACCGTATACGGTGACGAACTGAATATGCCGCCGGCCGAGTTCTACGAGCGCATGAAGAGCGGCGAGCTTCCTCAGTCCCAGGCAAACAATCCGGCTGTCATTGAGGATAAATTCCGCGCAGTTTTGGACCGTGGCCTTGACATTATCCATATCGCATTCTCCTCCGCATTAAGCGGCAGCTACAACAACGTATGTATGGTAGCAAGAGAACTGGAGGAGGACTATCCGGAAGCAAGAATCACGGTCATCGACTCCTTAAATGTATCCCTTGGCGAAACCATCCTGTTATTGCATGCTACGGACTTAAAGGCAAAGGGATGCTCCTATGATGAGATTGTAACCGATTTGGAACAATATAAACAGCACATTAACGTACAGTTTACCGTAGACGACTTGTTCCACTTACAGAGAGGCGGCCGTGTCAGCAAGACTACCGCACTTGTAGGAAGCGCACTGAACTTAAAGCCGTTCCTTACCATCACCGACGCCGGCACCCTCATCTCCGACGGTACCGCACGGGGCAGAAAGAAATCCATGCGTACCCTGGTAGACCGTATGAAGGATACCCTGGAGGACACTCCGGACACTTCCATCCCGGTGGGCATCGTACACGGCAACTGCATCGAAGACGCTAACACCATCGCTGAGCTGATAAAGTCCGAAACCGGATTTACCAACATTATCATCAACGATATCAGCCCGAGCATCGGCACCCATGCAGGTCCGGGAGCATTGGGATTACTCTACTACGGAAAGTTAAAACCGGAAGCAAAGGACGAGAAATAAAAAACCGATAAATAATAAAAAAAAGTGGGGCGACTTACGTCAGCCCCACTTCGTTTTTCTGTTATTACTTTACCGTCACGGAAGTGATGTGCGGGTTTACACCCTCATACCAGTACAGGAAACCTTCCATATCTACCGTATCACCCACTTTTAAGTTCTTAACCGCTGCGTATACGTCGGTGGTATTGTCGCACAAATAAGACTCTACGGTGAAGGAGTAGGTAGCACCGTTTAAGGATACGTTAAAGTACAGGTCGTTACCGTCCTGACCGGAACCGTCCCAGTTGTACAGGAATGCTACATTGTTGCCTTCCGCATCCTGACCTGCTGCTTCTACGGTCATACCCTTAAAAGCTACGAACTCGTTCTGATGCTTGATTAACTCATCGGTGCCGAGCAGAGCGGTTACATCCTTTACCGGAGCGATGTAGGTATCGCCGCCTTCAACAAACTCAAAGGTAGCATCCATTACTTCGATTTCGCCGGACCACTCGCCCTTGTAACCGGTTACCTTAATCTTGGTGCCCGGAACCAGCTTCTCATAATCTTCTGCGGAACATGCCATGTTGTACAGGAAATATGCGCCGTCCTTATCCTGAGTGTAAACGGTAGCCTTGTCTTCCCACCAGGACTGCTTTGCCTGTACGTAGGTCTCGATTACCACTTCGGAATCCATTGCTGCTGCCATGTACTCAGCGTAGGTCATAACACCTTCGGACTCTGCGTCTACGTCTGCCTTGTCGCCGTTGTTTGCATCATTATTGTTCTCTACTGCTGCCGTTGCGGTCGGTTCCGGAGTTACATTATTCTCTTCTTTCTCCTTCTTACCGCAACCGATACATGCAACCGCAAGTAACGTGCATGCTGCTAACACTAATATCTTTCTCATTTTCTTTCTCCTTTTCGTGCAAAGTTAGATAAACACCATAGATTATACACACATTTTTAAATAAGTCAATGACTGTCTTTGGATTTTCTCTTCTTTTTTTTCAGATAAGATAAGCCCACATAAAGCCCCATACCGGCCCAGGCTACCGCCAAAGTAACCAACAATGCCACCGCCGTACTCGGTAAAGCCCCCAACTCCTCTTTTCCTGTTCCGGCATCGCTTCTCTGGTCCAGCCGATACAGGGAGGTCATGTCCGCAAACAAGTCCTCTATGAAAGCCTCGTTTACCTCCTTTTTTCTGCGAATAGCCTTTGTCACCTCTTCAATCATCTGACCTGCAGCATTACGAAGAGACGTAGAACCGTTAAACACCGGCGTTACAAAGGTATGCTCCACATTCTCAAGCAAAAGTTTCGAAGCCTGAATCTTGATATCGTAATACAGGGCGTTATCTTCACCGCTCCGGGACAAATAGTCCACATAGGTCTCTGCCGTCTGTGCCTTAGAAGTTACCGGCACATACCCTTCCGTCCGGGCATAGGCAATCTGTACCTCATTCGTCAGAAGATACTGCACAAACAGCCAGGACGCCAGTACCTCCTGGGGATTCTCTTTATTAAAAATACACACCGACGGGCCCTGGGAAATCATTTGCGGATTGTCCGGGTCAAGCTGTGGCAGCATCCGTACCTCTGTTTCAAACCTTACCAGCTTATCCTCACTGATGTCGCACAGCGGCGCATCGCTTCCCATCCAGGTAGCTCCCGCGGTGGAATCGATAGCAAAGATGCACTGCCCCGCATTTAAGAAGTTGGCCGGATACCCCACAATCTTAAAGGTAGAAAAGGCGCCGGTCTTCGCATGCTCGGCCACGTCAAATAAAATATCCTTGGTAGTCTCATTAAAAATCAATACCTTGCCGTTCTCATCGGAATATCCCCCATCGGACTGAGCAAGCAGCTGAATCATCATATTGTCCGTAGACTTATAAATGAACGGAATCAATACCTTCTGACCGTTTACAAGATAATTTCCTTCCGCATCTTTCGCCGTCGCCGCCTCGGACACCTCCCAGATAAAGTCCCAGGTCAGCTCCTCCGGCACCTCATAGCCCAGCTTTTCTACGTAAGTCTTATTAATATAGCAAGCCTCCGTAGAGCGCATAAACGGTACCGCGTAATAATTGTTATCAAAGGCACATTCGGTAAGAAATTGCGGAATCATCTCCTCCTTCGCCGGAGAATCAAACCTCACCTCACTGCCCGCCAGACCGAACCGATCATCCTCCATTAGACTGTCTAACGGCACCACACAGTTATCTCCCGTCAAATAAGTGGCAATATGGTCCGGGTAGGTAATACATACATTCGGCGTCGTTCCTGTGGAAATATTGGTAATCACATCGTTATAAATCCGCCCGTAATCCGTATACAGACGCAAATTCACCTTTACATTCGGATACAAAGCTTCAAAACCCTTGATGGCCTTCTCATAAATCTCCGTCTGGGTTTTGTTGGTATCGTTTTTCGCCCAAAAAGTAATTTCGTGCTGCATCGTCTCATCAAAGCTTTCCGGCACCGCAAACTCGTTCCGGCCCATGGAACCATGGCATCCCCCCAGTACCGTCAGGCAAAGCAAAGTCGCAAGAAAACCGCATAAATAACGTTTTTTCCGTCTTCTCATCCCTTGGTACCTCCTCTGGACACACCCGCCATAATTTTCTTTCGGAATACCAGAAACAGGATAATCAGAGGCAGGGAAATGACTACCACCGCCGCCATCATAGCCGGAATATTCTCACGCCCGAAACCGTTTTCCCTGATTTCCTGGATACCGTTGGATACAAGAAAATAGTTTTTATCATCCGTAATCAACCGCGGCCACACATAAGAGTTCCAGCACTCGATGACCTTCAGTATCACAATAGTTACCACCGTCGGCTTACAAATCGGAAGTAACACCTTAAACAGGTATTTTAAATCCGAGGTAGCATCCACCTTTGCCGCGTAGTACAGCTCGTCCGGTACCTGGGCAAAATTTTCTTTTAGCAGATAGATATAGAATACCGACGTTACCGACGGCAAAATCAGTCCCAAAAAGGTATTCCGCAGGTCCATATTCGTAATCGTGACAAAGTTGGTAATCACCACCAACTCATTCGGAACCATCATCAATGCAAGAAACAGTGTAAATACCAGGTCCTTTCCTCGAAACTGCAGTCTGGCAAAGGCAAAGGCCGCAAACACAATCACCAGAAGCATCAATGCCGTGGTCGCCACCGTAAAGACGACTGTGTTGAAAAAGTACTTTGCCAGCGGCACCTCCGTAAAAGCATCGATATAATTTTGCATCGTCGGCGACAGGGTAAAAAACTTCGGGATATACTCGGAGTTGTAGGCGCCGTAGCTTTTCACCGAGGTCAGCACCATCCAATAAAACGGAAATAATACGATGACCGCCCATACCGCAAGCAGCGTATAAATTACCGTTTTCCCGAGGGCATTCCGCACCTTGGCCCTTTGTTCAATTGTTTTATATGTAGGCTTCTTTTCCATAGGCATCCCTCTTAATAGTGAACGTGCTTTTTGCTGACAAGCAGGTTAATACACGTAATGGTCAGTATAATCGAAAACAGTACAATAGCCGCCGCCGAGGCAAAGGATGGGTATCCGCCGGAGTCGCCGTACAGCATATCGTAAATGTAACCCACCATGGTATTCATGCCGGCTGCGTTTAAGTCCGTACCGAACAATGCCACCGCATCACTGTAGGCTTTAAATGCACCGATAAATCCGGTTATCACAAGATAGAACACCGTCGGTGAAATCATCGGCAGGGTAATGCGGAAAAAGATACGGGCTTTTGACGTTCCGTCTACCTTTGCCGCGTTATAGTAATCCTGCTTCACGGAAGCCAGTGCACTGGTCAGAATCAGCACTTTAAACGGCAGCACTACCCATACGGTATAGGCACACAGTACAAACATCTTTGCCGCATAAGTTCCGTCCAGAAAATCCACCGTACTACCGCCGAAGGCCTGAATCAGCACATTAATCATTCCGTCGGAATACGGCGTCTTTTTAAACAAAATCATAAAAACCAAACCAACCGCTAAGGTATTGGTCACATACGGTAAAAAGTAAACCGTCTGGAACAATTCCTTTAACTTCGTTATCGAGGCCAGTCCCGCTGATATTAGAAGTGCCAGTCCTGTAGACACCGGCACTGTAATCAATACCAGAATAAAGGTATTCTTTACGGCCTGTAAAAAATATGTATCGTGTAATACATAGGAATAGTTGTAAAATCCTACGCCGAAGGATTCTCCCGATGCGAAATTAAACCCCTCCTCCACAGAGTAGATCAGCACATCGATTAACGGGTATACCATAAACACACCCAGAAAGAGAATCGCCGGTATCAGATACAACCAACCCTTTTTATTATTATTCTCCATAAGCGTCTCCCGTATTAGTTCGCGTTAAAATAGATTCGTGCATCGGTGGTTACATCAAACAGCAACACCTTATTAGGCTTCAAAGAAAAACGTACTTTTTCCGCCGCCAAATCCACCTTATTTTCCGCACTGATAATGGAGCGAATCTCCACATTCTCGGACTCCTCGTGGGTGGATACCACCGTCACGTCCCGCCCCATTACTTCAATCTCCGCAAGCTTACAGGAAAGCGGTCCCTTTTCATCCAGAACGAAACCCTCCGGACGGATACCTGCCGCCACAGGGCCTTCCGGTGCTCCTGTAACAGACAATACCGCTTCGTCCCCAATCCAAAGCTTCCCGGCTTCTACTCTGCCACGGAACATATTAATCGGCGGCGTACCAAGGAACTTTGCCACAAACCCGTCCACCGGATTGTCGTACACCTCCTGAGGAGCACCTATCTGGTGAATACTACCGTCCTTCATGACAATAATCAAATCGGAAATACTCATGGCCTCTTCCTGATCATGAGTGACAAAAATCGTAGTAATCTTTGTCTCCCGCTGGATTCTGCGAATCTCTTCTCTCGTCTGGAGACGGAGTCTGGCATCCAGATTGGAAAGCGGCTCATCAAGTAGCAGAATCCGCGGCATCTTAACAAGCGCTCTGGCTATGGCCACACGCTGCTGCTGACCTCCGGACAGCTCCGACGGTTTCCGGTCCATAAGCGTATCAATCTGAACCAGCTTTGCGGCCTCGTAAGCCTTTTCTTTCATAACCTCTTTGGTCAGCTTCTTATCGCCCTTAAAATTCTGGAGCGGGAACATAATATTTTGCAATACCGTCAAATGCGGATACAACGCATAATTCTGAAACACCAGGCCTACGCCCCGGTTTTCCGCCGGTAAATTTGTCACATCATCTTCTCCGAAGAAGATACGTCCCTCCGTCGGTTTTAAAAGTCCGGAAAGCAGGTTCAACGCCGTACTCTTTCCACAGCCGGACGGTCCTAAAAGACCGATGAGCTTCCCGTCCGGAATCTCCACGTTAAACTTATTAACCGCGATGACCTCTTCTTTGATTCTTTTATTCCGATTCGGGAATTTCTTTGTTACATTCTGCAAAACAACTTTCATGGCAATCCTCTCTTTGTCATTCCGTGTAAATTCATGCGAAATATCTTATAACGTTCAAATGAACTATTTTCCTACAAATTATATATAAATCTTTCTCCAACTTTTGTCAAGTTTGTGTACAATTCCTCTTGATTTTCCGTAATAGGAGTTGTATACTTGCATTTGGCTAAAAAATATAGAAAGAAGGCGTCACTTTGAGTAGTGTATTATTGTCAGTATCCGTTGCACTTTTGGCCGGATTACTTATGACACGTTTGTTTAAGCCGTTAAAATTGCCGTCTGTTACGGCATACTTAATCTCCGGTGTATTAATCGGACCGTACTGCCTCGGTGCCTTAGACATCGACGGGCTTGGCTTTTCTTCCATGGAAAATGTAACCAATCTGGCACTGATTTCCGAGGTTGCTTTAGGCTTTATCGCATTTTCCATCGGTAACGAGTTCCGTCTGGAGGATTTAAAGAAAACCGGTAAGGCAGCATTTACCATCGGTATTTTTCAGGCTTTGGCCGCTACCTTATGTGTAGATTTGGCTTTACTCGGCATTCACTTACTTATGCCGGATAAGCTGTCCGTACCGCAGTTGCTTACCTTAGGTGCCATTGCGACCGCTACCGCACCGGCAGCTACCCTTATGGTAGTTCGCCAGTACAAAGCAAAGGGTCCGTTAACAAGCTTACTTCTCCCGATTGTTGCATTGGACGATGCGGTGGGCCTGATTGTGTTTGCGGTATGCTTCGGTATTTCCAAGACCTTAGTCAGCGGTTCCGTGGATCTCGTTTCCATTATTGTGAATCCGTTGGTAGAGATTGTAGCTTCTCTGCTTCTGGGCGCCATCATGGGCTGGTTACTGACTCAGTTGGAGAAGATGTTTAACTCCAATACCAACCGTTTGAATCTGACCATTGCGTTCGTATTCCTGACGGTTTCCCTGTCTATGTTGGACTTCCATGCAGGTCCGGTACATATCAGCTTTTCCTCTCTTTTGGTATGTATGATGCTCGGTACCGTATTCTGCAACCTTTGTCCGCTGTCCCACGATTTGATGGGCGCCTCCGACAAATGGACCTCTCCTCTGTTTGCGCTGTTCTTTGTCATCAGCGGTGCGGAGCTGGAACTTAGCGTATTTACGGATTTCGCTATCGTATTTATCGGTGCGATTTACATTTTATTCCGTTGCCTCGGAAAGTATATCGGTACTTTCCTTTCCGCAAAGGCAGTGAAGTGCGAACCGAACATTTGCAAGTATTTGGGTATTACCCTCTTCCCGCAGGCCGGTGTCGCTCTCGGTATGTGTGCTACCGCCATGCAGCTTGGTGAAGACGGACACCTGATTCGCAACATCACCTTATTCGCAGTTCTCATTTACGAGCTCTTCGGACCGTTACTCACCAGACAGGCACTTATGACTGCCGGCGAAATTTATCCGATTCCGGAGCATGTATTGAATCGTAGAAAACATAAGCTGGAACAGGCAAAAGAAATGCGGAAATAGAATAGATACATAGATACAAAAAATCACCCGTCCCCAAAAGGGCGGGTGATTTTTGTTGGCTTCAAATAGCCGTAAGGCTAAAATCTTTTACTAATTTCTAACATCGACAAACTGAAAGTTTCATATTATCTGGTTAAAACATGTTTGCAATATTTTGTACATCCGCATTTAGGACAAGTTAACTTTCTTTTGGTAATTGTATGAGGCCCCATAACATAGGATTTCATATTCGGAACAAAACGCTCCTTGCATTCAGGACATTCAAAGGCTCCTGCATCTCTATCTAATACGCATGCAATAGCAATTCCCATTGCCATCACTACAAATCCAATTCCCAGCAAAAGTATTCTGGTCCACACCTGCATTTCCAATAATCCTGCCATCATAAACAAAGGCATTGCTGCAATAATCACTAATACCGCAACCATTACCGACATTATGATTTTCTTTTTACTTTCCTGAGCCTCTTTTACTAAATTCACCATATTTTCCTCCGCTTTCTTTTTATAATCCGCTTCTTGCAATCGTTCACCTGATAAAAGTTCATTTACCGTAACTTCTAATTCATTGCAAAGTGGAAGTAACAATGATACTTCCGGGAAGCCATTACCTCTTTCCCATTTTGAGATTGTTTTATCGCTGATACTAAGCTTATCTGCCAATTCCCTTTGCGTATAATTTTTTGCTTTTCTTTCTTCAGCAATAAATTTACCGATCTTAATTTGATCCATAGGTTCGTGTCCTCCTTTCCGGATTTATTGTATGGATTTCCATTTTGTTTTTACACCCACGGAACGTAGAATATGGTGAATTTTAGCGGT